>JBIIEO010000021.1:0-21124 GCA_044237775.1 Ilumatobacteraceae bacterium
TTACTAAGCGCGCTTACTAATCATAGGGCATTGCGCGTGGCTCCGCGCGTTCGGGGCCGCGCTTTACTGCTCGTTGTAGGGCTGGCCGACGGACTTCGGTGCCCTGCTCTGCCCCACGAAGCCCGCCACCACGATCAAGGTCACGATGTAGGGCGCACTGAGCAGAAACTCAGATGGGATACCCGTGTTGAGGTTGGAGAGCTTGAGGCGAATCGCCTCGGCCAGGGTGAACACCAGCGCGGCCGAAAAGGCGCCAATCGGGTGCCAGCGGCCAAAGATCACCGCTGCCAGAGCGATAAATCCGCGACCACCGGTGATGTTTTCGTCGAATCGGCCAACCGCGCCAACCGGCCACCACGCGCCACCCAGCCCCGCTACCGCTCCACCGATGATCAGGTTGCGATACCGCAGACGCAATACGTCGACGCCAAGTGAGCCCGCGGCTTTTGGATACTCACCGATCGCTCGCGTGCGCAGTCCCCAGCGTGTGCGGAACAACCACCATGTGCTGGCAATGACAATGACGTAGGAGAAATAGACAAACGGGTTCTGGATGAACAACGCCGGGCCAAGCACCGGAATATCGGAGAGCAATGGGATCTCTACGGGCAGGAACGGCTTCAAGAAGTTGTACTCGGGGTTGTCGGTAAGCACGCGCTGCCCGACGAAACTGGTGAGCCCAAGCGCCAAGAAGTTGATGGCGAATCCAACGATCACCTGGTCCACCTGATACTTGATGGCAAACACTGCGAGCAACGCACCTAGCGCCATGCCGGTGAGGATTGCGCCCACGATACCCATCCATGGGTTCAGGATCGACCCCACGATGGAGCCAGTAAATGCAGCGGCGAGCAACTGGCCCTCGATGGCGATGTTGATAACACCGCTGCGCTCGCATATCAGTCCCGCAATAGCACCCAGCGTGATGGGCACGCTGCGCGCGACGGTGTCCTGCAACATGCCGGTGAAGTTGAACGACCCACCGGATGCCGCCCACGCGAGGAAGCTGATCACAAAGAGCGCAGTACCAACTGCAAGCAAGACGTTGGCGGCCTTGCCCCACCCGCGATACAGCTGAAAAGCCCCGATGGCAACGAGCGCAACGGCAAGCACCTGAGCGAACTGTTGCGAAGGAATGATCAACGTGAAATCGGGTGAAAGTACGAAACCCGCGTCTCCAGGACTGCGGGTGAAGAACGTCGCCACGATCACGCCGAGCACGATCATGCTGATACCGACGTTGCGGGCGCGCTTCTTCTGTTCAGCCGACAGCGTCACGGTCGCACTCACGATCCCCACCCCTTGAACGTCTGACCCGTCGAGACATCAGCAGATTTGACACGCCAGATGGCTTTCACCAGCAGCGGCGCAGCAATGAACATGACAATCAAGGCCCGCAACACCACGATGAGATCGATCGGCACCTCGGTGGTCGCCTGCATCGTGCGCCCACCTGACTGCAGCGCGCCGAAGAGCAAGGCTGCGAGCAATGTACCGAGCGGCGTCGACCGACCGAGCAACGCGATCGCAATTGCGTCAAAGCCGATCGTGCCGGCGAAACTCTGCGTGGCATAGCCATACCGGCCGAGGATTTCGACTGCGCCAGCCAAGCCCGCGATACCGCCCGCGACCACCATGCCGAGCACCGTAAGCCGCTTGGCACGCATGCCCGCATATTCGGCTGCATCGGCATTCATACCGAAGGCGCGGAACTCGAACCCCATTTTGCTGCGTTCAAGGAACCACCAGAACAACACCACGACAAGCAGCGCCAACAGAATGCCACTGTGGGCGGTGAGGTCCGCACGACCCTCCATAAACCCGAACAATGTGGGAAGTCGACTGGCGTCGGATACAAACTTCGAAATCGGGTCCGTCCGCTCAGGGCGCTGAAAGAGATCCGTTGTTAATAGCCACAGCAGCATGAACGAGGCGATGTAATTGAGCATGATCGTGGTGATCACCTCGTGCGCGCCGGTGCGCGCTTTCAACACGCCGGGGATTGCACCAAAAGCCGCGCCGCCCAAGATTCCGGCGAGCAACGCGAGGGGAATTTGCACGATGCCTGGGCCGTCCATGGCGAAACCAACCCACGTTGCAGTGGTGCCGCCCGCAATCATCTGACCAGTCGCGCCAATGTTGAAGAGCCCTGCGCGGAATGCCACCGCGACCGATACGCCCGTGATGATGAATGGCGTGGCGTTATTAATGGTGTCGGAGATGGCGCGCAGCGAGCCCACCGACCCGGTGACAAGTGCCTTGTACGCGTTGGCCACCTCGGAAAAGGCCCGACCAAAGTCGCCCGACTGCAAGGCCTCAACGTCGGACAACACGATGACGAATACGCCGACGATGAGCGCCGAAACCACGGCCAACAACGTGAGGACCACGGAGTTGATGCGGTTCAACCGCGAACCAAGAGCGTCGAACCAACGAGGCATCACGCCGCTCCTGCTGGCTTGGACCCCGCCATGTACAGGCCGATATCAAGTGCAGAAACCTGCTTCGGATCGACCTCGGCAACGATTGCACCTCGATACATGACGAGTACTCGGTCTGCCAGCGCCATTACCTCGTCCAATTCGGTGCTTACGATCAACACCGCCGTACCCGCATCGCGCTCGGCAATTATCTGTGAGTGGATGTATTCAATAGAACCCACGTCGACGCCACGCGTGGGCTGGGACGCAATCGCAAGCTTGAGGTCTCGACTCAACTCGCGCGCAACAATCACTTTCTGCTGGTTGCCGCCCGACAACGTCGAGGCCTCCACATCAACACCGCTGGTGCGAATGTCGTATTCGGCAACCAGTTCGCTGGCCTTGGTTGACACCGTGTCCCAGTTGACCTGCATGCCCTTCGAGAACTCTTCGCTGTGATATCGCGTGAGCACCAGGTTTTGCGCCACGGTCATACCGGTCACCAGCCCCTGGCGCTGACGATCTTCGGGAATGTGCGCCATGCCCATGCGGTGTCGTGCGCGAGGGGAGGCGTCGGAAATGTCGAATTCACCCAGCCGGACCGCACCCGCATGCGCATCACGCAAACCCGTCAACGTTTCGACGAGTTCTGTCTGCCCGTTGCCCTGCACGCCCGCTATACCCACCACTTCACCTGCATGAACCGCAAAGGAAATGCCATCGACGACCACGCGGCCATCGGGGTCCATCACCGTGAGATCGTTCACGCTCAACACCGCAGCGCCCGGCGAAGCAATCTTCTTGTCAACGACGAGCTGCACGGGGCGGCCCACCATCATTTCGGCAATCGTCGACTCGTTGGCGTTGTGTGGGGCAACCTCGCCCACCACCTTGCCGCGACGCAGCACAGCAATCCGGTCGGCGATCGCTAACGCCTCCTTCAATTTGTGGGTAATAAACACCACGCCGCGACCCGAGTCTTTAAGGGACTTCACGATGCCGAAGAACTCGCCGATCTCGCTCGGCGTGAGCACCGCGGTGGGCTCGTCGAACACCACGATCTTGGCGTCTCGCAACAGGACCTTGACAATTTCGACACGTTGTTGAATGCCCACCGGCAAGTCCTCAATGCGCGCGTCGGGGTCCAAGTCCAACTTGTACTTGTCGGAAATCTCCTTCACCATGCTGCGCGCCTTGGCAATGTCGAGGCTGCCGAGTCGCCCAGTCGGTTCAACGCCGAGTACCACATTTTCCGCCACCGTAAACACCGGCACGAGCATGAAGTGTTGGTGCACCATGCCAATGCCTGCCTCAATGGCGTCGGCTGCAGAGGTGAACGTTACTGTCGACCCATCGATACGAATTCCACCGGAATCCGGTCGGTACATGCCATAGAGGATGTTCATGAGTGTCGATTTCCCGGCACCGTTTTCGCCGATCAGCGAAAGCACTTCACCCGATGAGACACTCAGACTGACATCGTCGTTGGCGACGACGCCGGGGAACCGCTTGGTGATGTTGGCCAACTCAAGACGCATGCCGGCGCTCCCCCATTCCGGAAATGCTACTCATCGTCGATTCGCCGCAGAAAGCCGAAACACAATCGTCTTTAAGTGGTCGGAGACGCGAAACGGGGGCCGCATTTGCGACCCCCGTTCCTCGATTGGTTGTGCAGGCGCACGGAGCGCCCAAACCTGTCGTTATTGCGTGACGATGCTGCCGTCGACGATTCCCGCCTCGATTGCATCAAGTTCGGCTTGCAGTTCGGCCGAGATCTCTTGCGAGACCACGTAACCGGCGCCGCCGTTGGCGATGGTGCCGAGGTAGTCGGTGCCGCCGCCCTCACCGTTGAGCGCTGCCTGAACGGCTGCGAACACCGATGCGGTCACGCCCTTCAGCGCTGAACCGAGATAGACGTTGGCGTTCTCGGCATCCGAGATTGCCATGTCCTTGTCGACGCCGATGATGCGCAGCTTGCCTTCGGTCTCCTGGGCGAATGCCGCAGAACCGAGGCCCACTGGGCCGGCAACGGTGAAGATCACGTCTGCACCCTCGTCGTACATGCTCTTAGCGATGTTGCGGCCGTCATCGAGGCTCTCGAAGTTGCCGGCAAACGTGCCGTCCTGTGCCTCAACGTCCCAACCGAGCACCTTAACGTCGGCGCCCTTCTGCTCGTTGTAGTACGCAACGCCCAACGCAAAGCCCTGCATCCAGATCGCTACCGGCGGAATGTTGATGCCGCCGTAGGTGCCGACCACGCCCGTCTGACTTGATGCAGCCGACAGGTAGCCCGTGATGAACGCGCCCTCGTTTGCCGCAAAGGTCAGACCCTGCACGTTTGGTGCAGAGGTGTTGGAGTCGACGATGGCGAATGCCACGTCCGGGTTGGCCTCAGCAAATGCCTTGGTCGCATCGGCAAGCAAGAAGCCCACCGTGATGATGACGTCGCAACCCTGGTCGATGAACGACTGCAGGTTGGGCTCGTAATCGCCGTCTGACTGCGACTCGAGATACTGAATCGCAACGCCGAGTTCGGCTTCGGCCTGCTGCAGACCTTCGTATGCAGCCTGGTTGAAGCCCTTGTCGTCCACGCCACCCAGGTCGGTGACCTGGCAGGCAAGACCGGCAGGTTCTGCCGTCTCCTCGGTTACTTCTTCAGTAACTTCCTCGGTTGCCGTGTCATCGGAGCCACCGCATGCGGCGAGTCCGACTACTGCAACGAGACCAATTGCGAGACCCTTAAAAGTCCGCTTCCTCATTGTTTTCTCCCTCTCATGCGCCGTGCACGACGCATGTGCTTGTAGTTGCGAGCGAGCATAGTTGAACCGACCAAGCGCTCAAGAAGCGGCGAGGCGATCAACCAGTTGCCCAACGCGCGTGGTATCGATGAAGGCGGACTGGGCTGCAGCAGTTGCCACCGCGCGGAACTCGTCGACGCCCCACCCGAATATGTCACGCAACCCCGCATATTCCTTGGTGATCGTGGTCGCGCTCATCAATCGATTGTCAGTATTGATCGCCACGGCAAAGCCCTCCCTGAACAAAATGTCAACGGGGTGATCGGCGAGTCGGTGATATATCCCCGTATGGAGGTTCGACGTCGGGCATACCTCCAGGGTGACGCCCGCTTCGAGCACCCGCTGTGCCGTGGGGCCGAGCCGCCAGGTGCCGTCGACCAACGCCATGTCCTCGATGATGCGCACACCGTGACCGATGCGGCGCGCCCCACATTCGAGCGCATTGGCGATCGACGCCACGCCATCGCCCTCGCCCGCGTGCAACGTGATCGGCACACCGGCATCGGCCAGCAGCACGATCGCATCGCGGTGGGCGCTCGCCGGAAACCCACGCTCGGGACCAGCGAGATCGAACCCGACGACATTGGTTCCCCGTCGTTCGATTACTGCCTCGGCAACCGCACGCGCATGATCTGCATTACGCATTGCACAACACAGCAGATTGACCTCGATGCCGTATTGCTTTGATGCGTCGGTGAGCGCTTGAGATGCGACATCAATCGCGTCGGTCAACGACATCGATCCCGCGGTGTTCAACTCGGGCGCAAAACGAATCTCGCCGTAGACCACACCGTCATCACGCAGGTCTTCGACGCTTTCGAACACCGCCCTGCGCACGCCCTCGGGCTCCTGCAATACCGCAATGGTGTGCCCAAAGGCTTGCAAGTACGTCTCTAAATTGTTCGATGGCTTGTCCTGGCGAAACCATTCGGCCAGTTCGTCGACGTCCGTGGTGGGCAGCTTTTCGTACCCCACTTCCCGCGCGAGGGCGACCACCGTTCCCACACGCAGCGACCCGTCGAGGTGGTCGTGTAGCGCCACCTTTGGCAATGCAACAAGGCTTGCGTCACTCGTCACCATGGATCGATCATCGTCCTTCCCGTACGCGCACGATCGGCTGTAGCCACAAGCATTGCCCGAATCATCTCAGGCGTGGTGGCGGGATCGATGACATCGTCTATTTCGACGTGACTCGCCATGCTTAGCGCACTTCCCCGTTCATATGCCGCGCGAATCAAGCGCTCCTCGAGCGCGTCGCGCTCTGCATCCGTCGCAGCACTCTCTAATTCGGCGCGGAACCCCAACCGCACCGCGCCCTCGAGCCCCATGCCGCCAAACTCGCCGGTCGGCCACGACACGATGAGATCCTTGGCGTGGAAACTTCCACCGGCCATCGCTTGGGCGCCGAGCCCATAGCCCTTGCGCAGCACGACCGTTATCCACGGCACAGTCACACTTGCGGCGACGACAAAGATACGCGCGAAGTGCCGTACCTGGGCATTGCGCTCCGCCTCCACGCCCACCATGAACCCTGGCGTGTCGCACAGCGACACAATTGGTAGCCCGTGAGCGTCGCACAGTTGCAAAAAGCGCGCCATCTTGTCGGCGGCGTCGCGGTCGATTGCGCCACCCAGGTGGTGCGGGTTGTTGGCAACCAATCCAACGCTTCGGCCATGCACGCGAGCCAATGCGGTAACGATTCCCGCACCAAATTCAGGTCGCAATTCGAGCAGCGAGTTGACATCGGCAAGCGCGGCAACCACCGCACGCACGTCGTAGATACGGGTGCGTGCTTCCGGAACAAGTGTGCGCAGCCTCGTATCGTCGCCGCGTCGTACTGTCGTCTCGCGCGCTGAGAAATACGACAAATACTGCCGTGCCACGTCGACAGCCTCTCGCTCATCGGCAACGCGCACGTCCACCACCCCGTTGCGTGACTGGTCCTCAACGGGACCAATCGACGACGGCGCCACGACACCAAGACCGCCGCCCTCGATCATCGCCGGACCTGCCATGCCGATGTTGGCGTCGTCGGTCGCAACAATTACGTCGCAACACCCCAACAATGCGGCGTTACCCGCAAAGCAGTAGCCGGAGGCAATGCCCACGAGCGGCGCAACCCCCGACAATGCCGCAAATGCCGCAAATGATGTGACGTCGAGGCCCGCGACGCCGGGCGCATCCACATCGCCAGGGCGACCGCCACCGCCCTCAGCAAACAACACGACGGGCAGTCGATTGCGACGTACGACTTCGAGTAGTCGGTCGGTCTTGCGGTGATTAATGAACCCTTGCGTGCCTGCCAGCACGGTGTAGTCATAGGCCAACACCGCAATCTGGGCGCCATCAATGGTGGCCAACCCACACACCAAACCATCGGCGGGCGTGTTGGTGATGAGATCATGCTCCTCGCGGCGCGACCGTTGCGCCGCCACCGCAAAAGCGCCATATTCGACGAACGACCCCGCGTCGACCAGCGCATCGATATTTTCACGCGCAGTACGACGCCCTTTGCTGTGACGCTTCGCAACCGCATCGGGACGCGCTGCATCGCTCACCAAATGCCGACGCGCGTGATACCGCGCCAGATCGTCGCGGTCGTCCTCGTTTAGTGACTCTGCACGGTCGACAAACTCGGCTTCTTCGAAGTCGACGGCGCTGATCGACACCAGCTCGTCGCCTTCGTTCACTGTGTCGCCAACACGAACCGACACGGTGCCAACGACGCCACTGACGTGCACGCGCACGGGATGTTCCATCTTCATTGACTCGATCACGACGACTTCGTCGCCGGGGCTCACCACATCGCCCGGCGCGACGCTCACGGCCGCAATCGTGCCAAGCATTGGCGAATGAAGCGTGAAACGATCCATTGCTGGATCAGGCTACGAGTGCTGGTGGGCCAGGTAGGGATCGAACCTACGACCAAGGGATTATGAGTCCCCTGCTCTGACCACTGAGCTACTGGCCCGCTTTTCGGTCACCGCGGCACGGCGCTTTCACGCTGCACCAGTGGAGCTTTCGCTCCGGGGGTGGGGATCGAACCCACGACCCACGGATTAACAGTCCGTTGCTCTGCCAGCTGAGCTACCCCGGAATACAGGCCCGATGAGCCTACCGCCGCGGGTTGGCTCAGCGCCGAAGTTCAGGCATCGCGGCAATCTCCCACAAGCACTCAGGATTGGCAATCGCTTCACTGTTGCGTACCGGGCGACCGTTAACGGCGTCGGCAAGCGCCAATTCGACGAGCTTGTTGCTGCGTGTGCGCGGAAGATCGCCCACCTGCAGGACGATTGCCGGCACGTGCCGCGGCGTGCAGGCCTTGCGGATGCGCCCCTTGACGTCCTGCACCATCTCGTCGGTCAACGTCGCACCCTCCGCAAGTCGCACAAGGAGCACCACGCGCACATCGTTGTCATGGTCCTGGCCAAAGACGCAACTTTCCATAATCTGCGGATGCTGTTCGACGACGCGATAGATCTCTGCAGTACCGATGCGCACGCCGCCGGGGTTCAGCGTGGTGTCACTGCGGCCGTGAATCACCATGCCGCCGTGCTCTGTCCACGATGCGAAGTCGCCCTGCGCCCACATGCCATCGAAGCGCTCGAAGTAGGCAGCAGTGAACTTCGGACAGGGAGTCTGTGGATTCGGCGCACCAGTCGATCCATCACCCCAGAAGCCCAGCGGCATCGACGGAAACGGTGTTCTACATACCAACTCACCCGGCGTGAGTGGACGGTCGCGCATCGAAACGCCGCGCTCATCGGCGACGTCTACAGCCATGCCCAACATCGGACCCTGAATTTCGCCCGACCACACGGGCCGCGTGGGATCTCCGCCTACGAAGCAGCCACAGAGATCGGTACCACCGGATATCGACGCGAGGTGGAGGTCGCTCTTTACTGCGTCGTACACCCACTCGAAACCTTCCGGCGACAAGGGTGAACCCGTACTACACATCGTGCGCAACGTCGTGAGTGCGTGCGTGTCACGAGGACGCAGCTCAGCCTTACGCACCGAGTCGATGTACTTGGCCGACACGCCAAGCAGCGTGACTGATTCGTCGTCGACAATGTCGAACAGTCGCGCCATGCCCGGCGCAGTGGGAGCGCCGTCGAAAAGAATCGCCGTGGCACCGCTCGCAAGTACGGACACCAACCAATTCCACATCATCCACCCCGTGGTGGTGAAGTACAACACACGGTCGCCTGGCTGCACGTCGCAGTGCAGCTGATGTTCCTTCATGTGCTGCAGCAGTACTCCCCCCGTTCGATGCACGATGCACTTCGGCACGCCAGTAGTGCCCGACGAGTACAACACGTACCAGGGATGATCGAACGCGAATCGCTTCGGTGCAGCAGGCGCACCACCTGCAATCACGGCTTCATAGTCGCGATACGGCGATACGTCGCGATCGGATGCCCGCACGTTGGCGACCAGCAACGTGGCCACCACAGTGGGAAGGCCCTCGACAATTGTCTCGAGGCGTTCAAGACAATCGAAGTCCTTGCCGTTGTATCGATACCCGTCGACTGCGACCAACACCTTGGGCTCGATCTGACCGAAGCGATCCAAAACGCCGTTGGCGCCGAAGTCGGGCGACGAAGAGGAAAACACCGCGCCGATTGAGGTAGCGGCCAGCATCACTTCAACCGCCTCGATTGCATTCGGCAGCCAGGCCGCCACACGGTCCCCTGGCTGAACGCCAAGATCGGCAAGCGCGCCCGCGAGCCGCGCGACGCGCTCAGCGAGTTCTGCCACCGAGCGACTCCGGCGATTACCTGCCTCGTCGATGGACACGAGTGCCTCGCCGTTTCCGCGCAAGAAGTTCTCGGCAACGCTGATCCGCGCGTCAGGAAAAAACTGCCCGGTGGGCATCGAGACACCCGCACGAAAGACGCTGTCCCCCCGATCACCGGCCACGCCGCAGAAGTCCCATACCCGACCCCAGAACCCCGACAGGTCGCGAGTCGACCAGGCATGCAGCGCATCGGCGTCATTTTCCAGGCCACATTCGCGCCGCACCGCGTCGCCGAATCGAGCCATTGCCGTCGCCTGGGCTCGAGGGGCGCTCGGCGTCCAGAGTGGGTGGCTGTTTTTAGGCATTTGTCGAAATTACTCCACACGTGGCGAGGACATGGCGTGACGCCGCGCTCGCATGCAACAACGCTCTCCTTGACCCGAACGACCCAATGCGCTGCTATTGGCGACGGCGTCGACGCCCCTCACGCTCGGCGACTTCCCCCGGGGCCTGATTAGTCAGGGGGCCGATTTGGGTCACAATGTCCTCGCGGGTGGGCATCGCCCCGCGCTGGTGACCATCGAGTGCCGCGCGCATCGCCGCGACATGGGCAGCCGAGGTACCGCAGCACCCGCCCACAATGCGAGCCCCAGCATCAACGGCCATTGCCGCATATTTGGCCATCAGTTCAGGCGTCCCCGAATACGTGATGGTGGTGCCTTCGAACTTGGGAATTCCACAGTTGCCCTTGATGACCACCGGCGTGGCGAAACCCGCCATTTCTGTCGCCGACACCACGATGTCGCTTGCTCCCACCCCACAGTTCGCGCCGATGGCGACAGGCTGCGGATCAAGATCGGCGAAAATCGACTCGAGTGCGCCCGGCAACACGCCCATCATGGTGCGGCCTGCGGTATCAAATGACATCGTGCACACATAGGGCATTCCCACTTTGATTGCCGCCAGAGCCGCACAGCGCACCTCTTCGGGCGCAGACATCGTTTCGATCCACACCACGTCTGCGCCGCCCGCCTGAAGCCCTTCGATCTGCTCGGCAAAGGTGGCGATCGCCTCATCGTCCGTCATTGCACCAAGCGGTGCGAACAATTCTCCTGTTGGCCCCACCGAACCCGCAACGATCACTGGGCGCGATGCAGCATCGGCGACTTCGCGCGCCAATTTCGCTGCGCCTGCGGCCAACTCACGCACACGCGATTCAGCCTTATGCAACTTGAGGCGATGGCGGTTACATCCGAAGGTGTTCGTGAGAATGATGTCGCTTCCGGCATCAACAAACTGCTGATGCACCATTTTGACGCGTTCGGGGTGATCGGTGATCCAGAACTCAGGCGGCTCGCCAGAGGTGAGTCCCAACGCAAAATAGTTCGTGCCCGTGGCGCCATCGGCTAAGAGCACGCGTGATGAATCAAGAAGTTCGCGAAGGGATGAACGCACCTGCGAGATGCTACCCCATCACGTTTCCGGCGGTCACTCCTTCGGTGCGCAATCGCGAGAATGCGTTGAGATGGATTTCCTTGCCGGTGAAATCACCCGTCACAGTGAGCGGCGTCACATCGTGGTCGATGCCCTGCTCTTGCGCCTCGATGAGTACACGCATGAACTTGCCGACGAGCGGAGCATTCTTGAATTGATTGCCACTCGTGCCACACGCCATAAAGAAACCATCCACGCTCGTCTTGTCGTAGAGCGGGATCCAATCGTCGGACACGTCGTAGAGCGCGCCGATTCCAAGCGTCTTCAGCGGAATACCGAAGTCGGGAAGGCGTCGCGCCAGCCGCAACATCACGCGCTCAGCAAACTCGGGTGTCGTGTTGTCGTTCCAATTATCAGCATCCTCAATGAAGTGCAGCGGATCGCATGCGGGCTCGGTAGTGCCCACATTGAGGAGGTCGCCCATGTGCGGCCGGAAGTACTGGCCCAAGTCGAGATCAGCGACGATCGGCGCATTGTCCTCGAGACGGAACCCTTTCGGCGCCGGCGGCGAAAACACCTCCTGGCGCAGCGGCTGGTGTTTGACCTTCATTTCGTCGTAGACGCCGGCAAGCTTGTTGATCTTGGCGGCATGTGGGCCCGCGGCATTGATCACGATTGGGGCCTCTATGCGTTTGCCACTTTTCAACACCACACCGGCTGCGCGGTTGTCGTTGCGCAACACGTCGACCACTTCGGTGTTAAACCGAAACTCTGCGCCGTGAGCCTTGGCGGCATGAGCCAAGTTGTGAGCCGCCAACATGGGATCATCCATGAAGCCGCTCAATGGATCGAACAGTGCCGACAGTTGGTCGTACGGGTCATCGGCGAACGCCGGATCCTCAATCGACTTGGGCGGATAGAACTTGCCGGTCTCGAAAGCGGGCCAGCGCTTGCGCACCTCCTCGGTGCTCAGCAACTCGTAGGGAATCCCGAACTCGTCCCACAGTTCTCGCTGGCGCGCGCCGTCGTAGCCCTCAGTGAGAAAGACCAGATACCCCGTTTGGACGTATTTGGCCATCCCGTCGGGATCCTCGACCCCAACGAACTTTGCCCAGTTGAACCAAATCTGGGCGTTCTCCCACGCCATGAGAATGGTGTTGAAGTTCGAATAGGTAAAACGGATAATGGCCGATGATGCACTCGTAGAGCCCGCGCCAGGTGCGCCGCCCTTGTCGAGCACGATGACCTTTCGACCGTGCTTCGACAGCTCGAGCGCGATTGACGCGCCCATAATGCCCCCACCAATAATGACGACGTCGGTCTGAGTCGACACGGTCATGCCTCCAGGATTGCAGTTGCCCACTTGGCTGTGTCAGCAGTGGAGTTGAACGTAAAGGAGTGAATGCCGGTGATGCCAAGCGCGTCGGCATCGCCCGCAAGGTCGGCGAGCAACTTCGTCGGATCGTATCCACCAGGTGCGAACATCCGAGTAACAGTGCTCTTGTTCTTGCTCAAATAGCGCATCGACTGACCAATTCCAAGCCGCATCCCCATACTCATCAACTTGGCGCGGTCGACGACGCCGGGCAAGCCGAGATTGATCGGCGTCGTAAACCCCTTGGCCCGCTCGGCCTTCAACCACGTGCGAATAGTGGCGCCATCGAAGCACATCTGCGTTGACGCCAGAGGCTTCACGCCATGACTGATGATCAGCTGCTGCTTTTCGTGAATCGCATTACTGAGATCCACATTTGAGATGCTCGCGTGACCATCGGGATAAGCACCAAAGCCCAACGTGTCGATGCCAGGATTCGCGGCGAGGAAATCGCGCATGAACGGCAACGCATAGTGATAGTGCGGCGGCGTTTCGGCATCACCGCCAATGACGAAGACCTCGCGGATGCCATTCGCGCGCACCCACTCGGCCAACTTGGCGGCGTGCTCGGGGCCTTCAACAAGTCGTGCGGCAAAGTGCGGCACCGCGTCGTGTCCCCTCTCCTTCAACTTCAACGTCAACTCTTGCGTCGTGGCGATGCCCTTGGCCGGCGAACAGGTCACCGACACCGGCGCGCCCGCAGGCAAATCAGCGATCGCCTGGTCAAGCGACTTGAGCGGGATCAGTTCGTAACGCATCGCGCGAACGAGGCGTTGCACCTCGGGCGACGTGGCCGATGCCTTGCGCCCCGGCGAAAACATTGAAGTGAGGATGCTCATAATCTGCTCCGGTTGTCGTGTCGTGTGTGTTCTGATGTCGCGGGCTCAGCCAAAGGTATCGGGCAGTTCGGCCTTGCGCTTGGCCATGAATTCCTGCAACTCGGCATCGATTGCGTCGTCGAGCGCAGGGGCCTCGTAGCTCGCGAGGCGCTCCTTCCACAGGGCGTTGGCACGCGTTGCGGCATCCTTAGAGCCGTCTTCCACCCACTGCTCATAACTGTCGTTGTTGGCGGTATCCGAGCGGTAGAACGCGGTCTCGAAATTGGCAAGTGTGTGGGCCGTGCCGAGGAAGTGTTGGCCAGGCACATTCTCGCGAATCGCATCCAACGCCAATCCGTTATCCGAGGCGTCAAGACCCTTCGCGAAGGTCATCATCATGCCCAACTGGTCGCAGTCAAGGACGAATTTCTCATAGCCAATCGCAAGACCACCCTCGAGCCACCCAGCCGAGTGCAACACGAAGTTCGTGCCAGCCATGATTGTCGGCAACAAGGTGGCCGCACTCTCGTAGGCGGCCTGTGCATCGGGCAACTTGGAGGCTGTTAGCGATCCACCCGATCGGAACGGTACGCCAAGGCGACGCGCCAGCGCCGCAACGGTGTACAGCACGATCGCGGGCTCAGGCGTACCGAATGTTGGCGCACCCGTCAGCATTGACATGGACGAGGCAAAGGAGCCGAACACGACTGGCGCGCCCTTGCGCACGAGTTGCGTGAAGGCCATTCCCACCAGCGACTCGGCCAACGTTTGCGCAACGACGCCTGCAGACGTAGCAGGTGACATCGCGCCGGCGAGGATGAACGGCGTGATGATGCAGGCCTGATTGTTTTCTGCATACACCTCGGCAGAAGCAAGCATCGTCGCGTCCCACACCAGCGGCGACGACGCATTGATCAGGCTTGTCATTACCGTGCGATCCTGTAAGTCACCGCCAAACGCAATACGCGCCATGTCGACCGAATCCTGCGCGCGCTCGCCTGCGGTCACTGAACCCATGAAACCCTTGTCGCTGTACTTGATGTGGGCGTACACCATGTCAAGGTGACGCTTCGACACAGGAATGTCGACGGGCTCACACACCGTGCCACCGGAGTGGTGAATCCACGGTGACATGTAGGCGAGTTTGACGAAGTTCTGGAAATCCGCGATCGTCGCGTAGCGGCGACCGTTATCGAGGTCGTGCACGAACGGCGAGCCATAGTTCGACACAAAGACCGTCGCGTCGCCGCCGATCTTCACGTTGTTTTCGGGATTGCGAGCATGTTGCACATACTCACGCGGTGCCGAGGCCTGAATGATGCTGCGGCACAACCCTCGCGGAAACCGCACTCGCGTGCCGTCAACATGAGCGCCGGCATTCTTGAAGCGCTCGATCGCCGATGGATAGTCGCGAATCTCGACACCCACCTCTTCGAGAATCGTCTCGGCAACATCTTCGATCAACGCAAGTGCGTCTTCGCTCACCAACTCGTAAGGATGTATCAGTCGAGTGAGATATGCCTCACGCTGGGCCGTCGCCGACCGCCGCGCACCCTGACGGCCTGCCCGGCCTCCACTTCGTCGCTGCCGCTCTTCACTCATGACTGCTGCCTCCTCGCCCTTGATTGTTCCAAAAATGCACTCATCCCTGCCCCCTTCGTCGCCGGCGTCCCTCTGATGACCCTTCGATACGGGGTGGCAATGTCACCAACGACGCCAGGTTTGGCGTTGGTGCTGTGGCGTGCGGAAACGCCATGGCGTTGACAAAGAGTTCCTGAAAGCGCGGCTCCGTGGCGGTCTCGATCTTCACAACACCCCGTGCTGCGTCTTCCATCTCCTTGCGCTGAGCGCGCGACAGCAACGCCTTAGCGGCGCCGACACCGGCCGCGTTGCCCACCGACCGTACGCCCTCCACGGGGCAATCGGGAATCAGCCCGAGCACCATCGCATACGTTGGATCAATATGCGCGCCGAACGCGCCGGCGAGCCGAATATCGGCCAACGGCGGCGAACCGGCATGTTCTACCAATAGATCGATACCCGCGCGGAGTGCTGCCTTTGCCAACTGAATAGCGCGAATGTCATTTTGTGTGATGAGCAGTCTTGTATCGCCACGTTCGTACAGCACATAGGAGTGCGTGCGCTCGTCTTCGATAATTCGTGGCGAGGACACACCGCCCTGAATTACGCCGTCTTGCGAGATGATGCCGGTGAGATACATCTCGGCGATGACCTCGATGATGCCCGAGCCGCACACGCCCGTAATCGGCGTATCGATGAGTGCCTCGTCGAAGCCCTCCTCGTCCGACCACGGCGTAATGCCGATGACCTTAAAACGCGGCTCGAACGTCGTGTGGTCGATGCGTACCTTTTCGATTGCACCGGCGGTGGCACGTTGACCCGAACTCAATTGCGCCCCTTCAAAAGCCGGGCCGGTGGGCGACGACGCCGCAAACTGCTGTCGTGCATCGCCGAGCACGATCTCCGCATTCGTACCCACGTCCACCAGTAACTGCATTGCTTCACCGCGATGCGGGCCCTCGGCCAAGATCGCACCGGCGGTATCTGCTCCCACATGACCGGCAATGCACGGCCCCACGTAAAACGACGCGTTTGGCGCGCGCAACCCGATAGCCGACCCCAATCCCGACGCCGCCTCATCGGTAGCGAGCACAAATGGCGCCGCACCGAGCGGCGTCGGATCAATGCCAAGCAGGATGTGATGCATGATCGGGTTACCGACCATCACCACTTCGAGTACCCGATCGAGCCCCACGCTCGCCTTGGCCACTAAATCGTCCACCAGCGCATTCACCGCCTGACGAATCACTGCGGTGAGTTCTGCGTCACCGCCTGGATTCATCATCACGTACGACACACGGCTCATGAGGTCTTCACCGAATCGAATCTGCGGGTTCATCACACCGGCGCTCGCGAGCACCTCGCCCGACGTGAGATCGATGAGATGGCCCGCCACTGTCGTGCTGCCGATATCGATTGCCACGCCATACGCCGTGTCGACAAATCCGGGCCACGCCGCAACGATCGTGTCGCCACCCACGTGCATCGCCACCGTTGCCCCACCGTCGCCTTTTTCGATGGCACGATGCAGCGCGGGCAACACGTGGGCCGCAATCGTCGGGCGACTTATGCGGTGTTGACTCGCGACTGCGTCGGCAATCTCCTGCGCGGCAGTTGCCGCGTCCCCCAAACGCGATGGCTCGACCGACACGAAATACAACGCAAAGATTGGGTCGACCGTGATTGCGCCGAGGTCGAGATCTTTGCGCACCACCTGCCGGTGACGCTGGCTGGCGGCCGGCACATCAATCACCACGTCGCCACACACCTTGGCCATGCACCCGAGGCGATTAGCTGCCTCAAGCGGTCGCTTGCCCCGATAGCTGGTCTCGTCGCTTCCCGGCGCGCTCAACGATTCGATACGCGCATCGATACCCCACTTGGGAAAACTCCCAACACTCGGTGTTACTTGGCAGCGACCACAAATACCGCGACCACCGCATACCGAATCGAGGTCGACGCCCAACCGCCGAGCGGCGTCGAGCACCGTGACGCCATCTTCCACTTCGGCGTCAAGGCCGGACGGGGTAAAGACGATGCGATGCATGGAATCAGTGTTGCGTGAGCACGCGTGCGTTTGCGACGTCGAGCCCTCAGCTCGCCGAGGCACTCCCGCGACGTCGACGTCCCTCGCGATCGCCACGCCCGCCTGTAGGCGCGTTGGGATCGCGGTTCGCCCTGATCCAGGCCATGCAGTCCTTGTCATTGCCGGTGAGTACGTCGGCAGCCATCACGGCGGCTTTCACCTCGGCATGTAGGGGCGACATGATCGCCGACGTCATGCCGGCTCCCATCGCCATCGAGAGGAACGTGCCGGTCACCATGTGCCGATTAGGCAGACCGAAACTCACGTTTGACGCGCCACACGTGGTGTTGACCTTGAGCTCCTCGCGGAGACGGCGGATCAGCGTGAATGCCTGCTGGCCAGCCTGGCCAAGCGCACCAATGGGCATCACGAGAGGGTCGACGACGACGTCGCTGTAGTGGATGCCGTGGTCGGCAGCGCGCTCGACAATCTTCTTTGCGACGGCGAAACGCACGTCTGGATCCATGCTGATGCCGGTCTCGTCGTTCGAGATCGCCACGACCGCCGCACCGTATTTCTTGACGAGGGGCAACACTCGCTCGAGAGACTCATCCTCACCCGTCACCGAGTTGACGAGTGCCTTGCCCTTGTACACCGACAACCCGCGCTCGAGTGCCGCAATGATCGAGGAGTCAATCGACAACGGGACGTCGGTGACTGCCTGCACCAACTCGACCGCACGCGCGAGCAAGGCGGGCTCGTCGGCCAACGGAATTCCCGCGTTGACATCCAGCATGTGTGCGCCAGCCTCCACCTGCGCGATGGCATCGGCTTCGACACGACTGAAGTCACCGTTCTTCATTTCCTCGGCCAGCAACTTGCGGCCGGTGGGGTTGATGCGCTCGCCAATCATTACGAAGGGGCGCTCGAAGCCGATCGCAACTTCCTTCGTCGGCGAAGAGAGGATGGTGTCCGTCATTGTCGTTCCGTTCTGTGTTCGTGGATGTTTCCGGTTATTCGTCTTCTTCGAGTTCCTCGAGCGCGGCAAGTTCCCTCGCAGAAACATCCATCGCTTCGACGTCCTTCTCCCAGCCACCGGCATACGCCAGTCGACCGAGATGCTCGCGGCTGTATTGCGCTTCCAGTCGCTCGACCATGGCCTTGGCCGCATCCTCCATGGTCCCCTCTAGTGGCAGCGATTCCCTGCTCCACTGCGCAACGTCTTCCTCTGCGGTATAAATGTGCGCTTTGCGCTTTGCGCGATCGATCGCCCGCTGAAACTTTGCCGACAACACGAGCTGGTAGCGCTCGCGACCAAATTGGGCATTGACCTGCGCAGGAATATCGCGCCACTTAATGATCACAATTACTGCCCCGTTTCGCGGCATCAGCGTGCTCCGGCGCGAAACGACACGGGTATCGCCGCTTCCAAGCCATTGAGGCCCACGTGACGGTGCTCGAACGCAAGCCCAAGGCGTTCTGCGGCTTGACGACCCGCCACTTCTACAGCGGGATCCGTAGTTTGTGACAGCAACATGAGGCGCGTATAAGCGCCGAAGTACATGTCACGCAGTTCGGGATGGCGGTCGAGCCCGAGGCCCTGCCACACCAGCGCGTCGAAGTGCTTCGCCAAAAAATCGGTGAGATAAAACGTGCCGGGCTGTTCGTCGTGCAACTGCGCGAAGAACTCGCCGCCCGCGAAGAACTCGTAACAATGTGCTCCAGGAATCCGCGTGACATCGGGGTACTCGCGCAACAGTGCATCAAGCGCACCACCCGTACCACAGTCGGCATATCCCACCATCGTCGGGCGCTCACCGCGCCCATCGAGGTGTTCGCGGAGCGCAGGCACAATGCCCTCAGGACGATTGTGCAAGTTGGCCGGGAGATACCGCACCTCGATTACGTCGTTCAGGCCGTTACGACCCAAGACCGCACGCAACTCCGATACCAACGCACCACACGCGATGATCAGCGGACGACAGTCGTCCGACACGCTGTGCACTCCCAAACGCGATCAGGCGACCGACGGGCCAGGAGGCTCGGCGGTGCGCGTGCGTCGGGCGTTCACGAGCTGCTTGGCTGTCTCCGCCGCTACCGCAGCGTCGCGGCAATACGCGTCCGCGCCGACAGCGACACCAAACTCTTCGTTCAACGGTGCGCCGCCAACCAACACGATGTACTTGTCGCGCAATCCCTTTTCACGCATCGTGTCAATCACCACCTTCATGTACGGCATCGTGGTGGTGAGCAGGGCGCTCATACCCAAGATGTCGGGCTGGTGCTCTTCGAGTGCAGCGCAAAACGCGTCGGCGTCGGTGTTGATTCCCAGATCCACCACTTCGAAACCGGCTCCCTCGAGCATCATCGCCACAAGGTTCTTCCCGATGTCATGAATGTCGCCCTTCACGGTGCCAATGACGACCTTGCCGATTGATTCGGCTCCCGTCTCAGCAAGCAGCGGACGCAAGATGTTCATGCCTGCCTTCATTGCGTTGGCGGCAAGCAACACCTCGGGCACGAACAGAATGCCGTCTCGGAAGTCGACGCCCACGATCCGCATGCCCTCGACAAGTGCATCCTGCAACACCTTGTCAGGGCCCCATCCGCGATCCAACAGAATCGTGGTGCCCTCGATGATCTCCTCGCCGAGACCGTCATACAAATCGTCGTGCATCTGCGCGACGAGATCCTCGTCAGAGAGACCTGCCAAATCGATGTCGTCGAAATCGCTCACGTGAGCCCCCTATAGAGATGACTGGATGGCTGGCACCACCAGATATATCACCGTCGCGCAGGCTATCAGCCGGCGTTCGTCTCAGCGTTATTTGGCGACGTAATAGGACACGTTTTCGGGCGGCAACGGTGACGTGCTAAGTATCAGGTCGGCGGCCTTCTCCGCGAGCATCATCACCGGGGCGTAGATGTTCCCGTTCGTGACGTACGGCATGACCGATGCGTCCACGACCCGCAAACCCTCCATCCCCCGCACCCGCATGGTCGCAGGGTCGACCACCGCCATGTCATCAACCCCCATGCGACAGGTGCACGACGGGTGATATGCCGTCTCGCCGTCCTTGCGCACCCACTCGAGCACCTGCTCGTCTGTTGCCACCGCGGGCCCAGGCGAAATCTCGCCGCCGCTGAACGCGGCAAAGGCCGGCTGATTGAGAATGTTCCGCGCCGCCGCAATCGCCTCGACCCACTCCTGATGATCCTCGGGCGTCGACAAGTAATTGAACGTGAATGCCGGCTTGTCGCGCACGTCTCCCGACGTCACGCGCAGACTGCCACGCGAATTGGAATACATCGGCCCGATGTGCACTTGATAGCCGTGCCCACCTGCCGGAGCCGTGCCGTCGTAGCGCACCGCAATCGGCAGGAAATGAAACATCAGATTCGGATACTTCACGGTGTCGTTACTACGGATGAACCCACCCGCTTCGAAATGGTTCGATGCACCCGGACCTTTGCGAAACAACCACGCAAATCCAATGAACGGGCGCTTCCAGAACTTCATCAGTGGGTTCAGCGACACCGGCTGCGTACACGCATGCTGCACGTACACCTCGAGGTGGTCCTGCAGGTTCTCGCCAACGCCGGGCAGGTGATGCACAGGCTCGATGCCCACCTGCTTGAGATGCTCGGCGTTGCCGATACCCGACACCTGCAGTAGCTGTGGCGAATTGAATGCGCCACCACACAAAACGACTTCTTTGGCCCGCACCGACCGCGTACGCCCGAACGGCAGCGAATACTCCACGCCCGTCGCAGCCTTTCCCTCCGTGATCACTCTCGTTACAAGTGCGCGACATTGAATGGTCAAGTTTTTGCGACGCTTCACAGGATGCAGGTACGCGCGTGCCGCGCTGTAGCGACGACCACGCTTGACGTTGCGATCAAACGCCGCAAATCCCTCTTGCTGAAAGCC
>JBIIEO010000022.1:0-20389 GCA_044237775.1 Ilumatobacteraceae bacterium
CAGCCTAGTTGGGCTCGTCGAACAGTTCCTGAAGGAACGTAACGAGGAACTGCACATTGCGCCCGCCATCTTCGTTCGAGCGTCCCGAGTAGGGAAGGGTCACGGTCAGCACACGTGTTTCGCTGTCAAATGTGTGCGACTTGACGAGTCGGTTCACGCGCATCTGTTGGCTGGCCTTGAGCGAAACGGGCGTGAGACGCGCCCGACCGTCGGAGATAACGAGTTCACGCAGTCCGACCCGATGACATTCGGCGCGCAGGAAACCGACATCGATGAGCGCGACGGCTGATGCAGGGAGTGGGCCATAGCGGTCTGCCCACTCGGCACGAATGTCTTCCACGTCGGCAGTAGTGGTGACTGCCGCGAGCCTGCGGTACGCGTCGAGGCGCATTTCTTCTTTTGCCACGTAGTCGGTGGGGAGGAACGCATTCGTCGAGATGTCGAGTTTGAGTTCGGGAGTGAGCGCGATCGGTGCCTCGCCCTTCATTTCACTCACGGCCTCGGTGACGAGTTGGCAGTAGAGGTCATATCCGACTGCGGCGATGTGTCCGCTTTGGGCCTCGCCGAGCAGGTTGCCCGCACCACGAATCTCTAGGTCGCGCATCGCGATCTTGAACCCGCTTCCCAAGTCGGTGGCCTCGCCGATTGTCTTCAGTCGTTCGTAGGCCTCCTCGCCGAGTGCACGGCCAGCGGGATGGAACAAGTAGGCGTATGCGCGAGAACCGCTGCGCCCCACGCGCCCACGGATCTGGTGCAACTGTCCGAGACCGAGCAAGTCGGCGCGTTCGACGACGAGCGTGTTGACCGCTGGCATGTCGATACCGCTTTCAATGATCGTCGTGCACACGAGCACGTCGAACTGTCCTTCCCAAAAGTCCATCACTGTGCGCTCGAGCGTGGATTCGTCCATCTGTCCGTGGGCGACGGCTATGCGGGCCTCCGGTACGAGTTGGCGCAGCTCTGCTGCGCGCTCTTCGATCGACTGCACGCGGTTATGCACCCAGAACACTTGGCCGTCGCGCAACAGTTCGCGGCGAATCGCTTCGGTGGCGACACGTTCGTCGTACTCGCCGACGAACGTGAGGATTGGCTGGCGATCGGCGGGTGGCGTCTGCAATAGCGATAGGTCGCGAATGCCGACGAGACTCATCTCGAGGGTGCGCGGAATCGGCGTTGCGCTCAGTGTGAGCACGTCTACATTCGTCTTGAGTTTCTTCATCGCCTCTTTGTGATGCACGCCGAAGCGTTGTTCTTCGTCCACCACGAGCAGGCCGAGGTCTTTGAACGTCACGCCTTCTTGCAGCAGGCGATGCGTGCCGATCACGCAGTCGACTTCGCCGTTGGCGATGCCGGCCAAGACTTTTTTGGCTTGAGCGGTGGTGAGAAAGCGCGACAACACTTCAACGCGAATGGGGTATCCGGCGAAGCGTTCGCGAAACGTGGTGCCATGTTGTGAGGCGAGCAACGTCGTGGGCACGAGTACCGCGACCTGCTTGCCATCCTGAATGGCCTTGAATGCGGCACGCACCGCTACCTCGGTCTTGCCGAATCCCACGTCGCCGCAGACAAGTCGGTCCATGGGCACGCCCACTTCCATGTCCTTTTTTACGAGGTCGATCGCAGTGCGCTGGTCTGGCGTTTCAACGAAGGGGAATGCGGCCTCCATCTCGTCTTGCCACGGCGTGTCGGAGGCAAACGCGTACCCCGGGGCATTGACGCGGCGTTGATACAACACGACGAGTTCTTGGGCGATCTCGCGCACGGCGGAGCGCACGCGTTGTTTCGCACGAGCGAAATCGCTGCCGCCGAGGCGATGCAGCGTGGGTGTCTCACCTCCTACGTATTGGCGGATCGAGTCGATGTGATCCGTGGGCACGTACAACTTGTCGCCGCCCTTGTATGCGAGCAGCAAGTAGTCGCGCTCCGCGCCACCCATCGTGCGCTTGACCATGCCCTCGTATTTGCCGACGCCGTGATGATGGTGCACCACGTAGTCGCCGGGCTTGAGGTCTTGAAACACCGATACCGATTCCCGTGCGCGCGGACGCGGTCGTCGATGCGTGCGGCGTCGGCCGGTGAGATCGGTTTCGGCAATGACGGCAAGGCGACTCGCGGGCAGCGTGAAGCCGTGATGCAGCGGCGCAACCACGACGCTCGCGCCGCCGCCCACCAGGTCGGGCGTGGCAACGGAGGACTGATCGCGGACGGTGACTCCTTCTTTGCGAAACACTTCGACGAGCCGCTGGGCCGAGCCCACACCGTCGGCGGCGATGACTACCGTGAAGCCTTCGCCCACCATCTGGTTGACGCGCGCCGCAGTTGCCTCCACGTCGCCCGTCGATGGCCCCCAGCCGGTGGAGGTGATCGTGGGTGCGTCCAACGTTTCCGATGGAGCGGCAACGGCGATGGCCCGCATTGCCTGCGTGCGCGACATCATGCGATCGGTATCGAGATGGAGTCGTGGGAATGTTTTGTCGGCATCGCGCGCCCAGGTGGAGGCCAGTGCGCGTGCCAGGTCATCTTCTTCGGCAATCAAGTCCTGCGCGCGGTCGCGCAGTCGGCGCTGGTCGAGTAACACGAGTTCGCCGCGCTCGCCGATCGACTCAGCGATCAAGTCGGTGAGCAGCACTTCGTCGTCAACGAGCCACGGCAGCCAACTCTCCATGCCGTCGAAGGTGGCGCCATCGGCGAGGCGGTCCCACTGTTCGCGTCCCCATGGCTCGGCCGCAAGCAACGTGTGCGCACGTTCGCGCACGCCGTCGTCAGCCTGCAGTTCGCGTGCGGGGAAGATGGTGATGGCGTCAATGTCGTCGGTGCTGCGCTGGTCGTTCACGTTGAACGCGGTCAGGCGATCTACCTCGTCGCCCCACAGGTCGATACGCACGGGAGCATCGAACGTGGACGGGAAGATATCGATGATCGAGCCGCGTCGCGCCACCTCACCGCGGTGCTCCACGAGTTCCTCGCGCCGATACCCGTCATGGATGAGTCGCGCGAGCAGTGTGTCGGCGTCGATCTCGTCGCCCTTGGCGATGACGACGGGCGTGAACGTTGTGGCTTGTGGGCCGAGTTTCTGCAACAGCGCACGCACCGAGCCGATGACGACGCGGGGTGGGCGCTCGGCGCGCACACGCCACAGCACTTCGAGGCGGCGACCCATGGTTTCGACACTCGGGCTCACCCGCTCGAAGGGCAGCGTCTCCCACGCGGGAAACAACAACGCGTCCTGCGTGCCGAGAAACTGCACCACATCGTCGTGCAGCAATTGGGCCGCAGTCCCCGTTGCCGCGGCAACCACGATCGTGGAATCGGGCGAGCGCACGGCAAGTGCGGCGATGAGCGCGGCACGCGCCTGCTCGGGGCAGGCGAGTACCGGGTGGGGGCCTGCCAAACGGGCGATGGCTTCCTGTGCGGCTACTACATGGGCGAGGTCGCCGAGCGCGCCGTGCAATGTCATGGCAACTGGCCTATCGGCCGTTGATGCGTTGCATCGCGTGTTCGGCACCGTGCTGCACGATCAGCGTGACTGCCTCAACCGCCACCGCTACGGCATCGTCAAGCACGCGGCGATCGGCTGCGCTGAGACGTGACAACACGTGGTCGGCGCCTTGCTCCTTGGATGGTGGCTTACCCACGCCGATACGTACGCGCACGAAGTCTTGGTTCTTCAGATGATGGGCAATCGAGCGCAGACCGTTATGCCCAGCAAGTCCGCCACCAATCTTCACGCGCACCACGCCGGGATCGAGGTCGAGCTCGTCGTGCACGACGATGAGTTGGCTGGGTTTGTCAATGCCGTAACGCCGAGCGAGCGGCGACACGGCGTTGCCCGACTCGTTCATAAAGGTGGTGGGCGTCGCCAGCACGATGCGCTTGCTGTCGATACGTGTCTCGGCAACGAGCGCGCGATCGCGACCAGTCTTCAACGTGGTCGAACACTGCGCGGCCAGGCCGGCGATTGCGTCGAAGCCCACATTGTGACGACTTCCGTCGTACTGCTTGCCGGGATTGCCGAGCCCAACGACGAGGGCATCGTAGGGAGTGCCTCGCCGCTCGGGTCGCTTGGCGCGACCGAACAGCGCCATGAGCGTTAGGAGGCCGACTTGTTCTCGTCGCCGCCTTCGGCAGGCGCGGCACCTTCGGCAGGTGTGGCACCTTCAGCCGTTGCAGCGGCGGCAGCGGCGGTTTCGGCCTTGGTGACGAGCACGGTGACGACGGCGAGGTCGGGATCAGCAACTGCGGTGACGCCCTTCGGCAACTCAATATCGCCGAGACGAATAACGGTGTCCATCGTCATGTTGGTGACGTCGATGACGATCTCGTTTGGAATGTTGTTTGCCGTGGCACGCACTTCGATGCGGTCTACAGCCGGGTCGACGAGGCCGCCTTCCTGCAACACGGCCTTGGCGGTACCCGTGAGGTGCACCGGAACAGCCATCACGATTTCTTCGCTGAGGTCGATCTGCATGAAGTCAATGTGAGCGACCGTGCGCTTCACGGGGTCGCGCTGCATGTCCTTGACAATCGCGGGGTAGGACTTGCCGTCGACTTCGAGTTCAAGAATGGTGTTCACGCCGGCAGGGCCAGACAATGCAATGCGCAACTCACGGCGCTCAACAGTGAACGACACGGGCTGCATGCCGTGCCCATAGATGACGGCGGGAATGTGGTCTTCGCGGCGCAAACGGCGCGAATCGGCGCTGCCGCCCTTGCGGCCAACTTTGGTCTTCAAAACGGTGGACATGGTCAAACTCCAGGAGTCACGGTGACGGCAGATACAGCGGCTGACGAGTGTACAGCGCAGAAAGGCCTAATTTTCAGGGCCGATCGGCCCCGAGGCTCAGGACTGGTTTTCGCCGCCGAACAGGTCGCTGACGCTGGTTTCTTCAAACACCGCCGACAATGCGTCGGCCAGGATTTTGGCCACCGACAGCACCTCAATCTTGGGGGTGCGCTTTTCGGGCGGGAGCGGAATCGAGTTGGTCAGCACCACGCGGGTGATGGGGGAGTTGTCGAGGCGCTCGAGGGCAGGTCCGCTCAACACGCCGTGTGTGGCCATTGCCCACACTTCCTTCGCGCCGCGTTCCATAAGTAGTTCGGCGGCACTCACGATGGTGCCACCGGTGTCGATCATGTCGTCGGTGAGAATGCACAAGCGTCCCTCGACATCGCCGATGACTTCCTTCGCAACGGCGATGTTGGTGGTGTTCTTCGGGCGACGCTTGTTGATGAACGCAACGTCGGCGTTCATGTCGGCGAGATGCTGCGCGAAGCGCTCGGCAACTTTCACGCGTCCCGCATCGGGCGACACAATCACCACACCATTGCGCACGTTGGAGCGCACATATTCCTCAAGCACGGGTACCGCTGTGAGGTGATCGACTGGCCCTTCGAAGAATCCTTGAATCTGGCCGCTGTGCAAGTCGATCGACACCATGCGTTTCGCGCCTGCGGCCTTGAACATGTCGGCAATCAGGCGTGCCGTGATGGGCTCGCGACCTTCTGCCTTGCGATCCTGCCTCGCGTATCCGTAGAACGGGCATACGGCGGTGACGCGCTTGGCCGACGCGCGATACGCGGCGTCGATCATGATCAGTTGTTCCATGATGGAGTCGTTCACGCTGCGACCATTTGCTGCGCAGTGCGTTTGCATGATGAACACGTCGCCACCACGCACGCTTTCGCCGAATCGTGGACGCAGTTCGCCGTTAGCGAACTCGACGATGTTTGCCTCACCCAACTGCACCTCGAGGTGACGGGCCACTTCCTCGGCGAGATCGGGATGCGTACGGCCCGTGTACAAGGCCATGCGCTTGGTTGTGACCTTGTCGATCGTCTTATTCATGTGTCCCCGTCGCCCCTTCCCGCTGCAGGCCAGCATAGAACGAACGACCCGTTGGGCTTCCGTGGACACTCGAGTCAGTTGTTCCGGGGAGATAGTCGAACCCCGTGACGATCAGTTGTTCCGGGGAGAGGACTCGAACCCCTATATTCGGGACCAAAACCCGATGTCCTGCCATTGAACGACCCCGGAGCGACATCTCTACGGTATCCAAATCGTTTGTCGAAAACGGTGCGCGCCGCGCTAGCGTGTCGTCTCGCTATGGGATCACTGGTCAAGCGCCGCCGCAAGCGCATGCGCAAGAAGAAGCACAAGAAGATGCTTCGCCGGACCCGGCACCAGCGTCGTAAGTGACCTAACGCGTCACGGTGGCTACCACCGTTGCATCAGGTAACTGTTGTGCAAGATCGGGATGTGTCCCGTCTACCCACCACGTTGAGCCGCTTCCGGCAAGTACGGGCGTCACGCCGCAGTCGCGAATGCGTTGTCGCCATTGGCCAAGGCGAGGTTCTGCGGCAATTGCCGCCTCTTCCAGATCGTTCACATCTCCGCGCTTCGCGCTGGCCTCAAGGGCATCCCACGCCGCATACACCCGAGGTGTCGAGACGCCGAAGGGCGGAATGACGAGGGTGATCGCGCGCTGAACGGGGTCAAGCGGCGCGAGAGTTTCGCCGATACCGGTGACACGTGCGCGACCGCCCACGATGCAAAACGGAATGTCGGCGCCCAGGCGCGATGCAGCGACGAGGTCGGTGAAACCCGCCCAACGCAAAATTGCTGCGGCGTCTGCAGATCCTCCGCCGAGTCCACCGCCGTGGGGAATGTTCTTGGTGATGCGCACGTGCGCGCGCTTAGCGCACAGTGTGAGTGCGCGCGCCACCAGGTTGTCGGCATCCAACGAGATGCCCGCGGCATAGGGCCCATCAACGTCGATACCGGAGGCACCTTCGGTGATGGTGAGTATGTCGGCGAGGTCGAGGGTGACCATCTCGGCGTCGATCAGGTGAAAGCCGTCTTCGCGCACGCCGGTGACGCGTAGAGACAGTGTGAGTTTGGCCTGGGCCTCAACGACGATCGTCATGGCCTGTTGCCAATCGCCGCAGCGAGGCGTCCCCACGCCAGTACGTCCAATTCCTCGGCGCGCGATTCTGGGGCAATGCCCGATCGGGCAAAGTCGTCAGCGGTGACCACGTCGGCAAGTGCACGGCGCAACATTTTGCGTCGTTGGGCGAACCCCTTGCGCACGAGCGCAAATAGCGCGCGCGGTTCGATGCCGGCAACCGCCGGCTCGGTCCGTCGGCGAATGTCGACCAATGCGGAGGTGACCTTGGGCCGGGGAATGAACACGCTTGGCGGCACATCGCCGACGATGCGCGCTGTCGCCCAGTAGGCGATCTTCACGCTGACGGCGCCATAGGCATCGTCGCCAACGCTGGCTACGAAGCGGTCGCCTACCTCGCGCTGCACCATCACGAGCAGGTGCGCGACTGCAGGCACGTCATCGAGGATGTCGGCAACTAGTGGCGTGGCGATGTTGTACGGCAGGTTGGCCACCACGTGCCACGCGGTGCTGCGCTGGGCGAGCGTGTCCCAGTCGAGCGTTGAGGCATCGGCGTGCAGCACCTCGACATTGGGCAGATGGCCCACGACTTCGCGCAAGGCGACGACCACGCCGTTGTCGATTTCAACGGCAACAATTGTTGCGCCCGTTTCGGCCAACGCGAGGGTGAGCGAGCCGAGTCCGGCGCCGATCTCCAACACGAAGTCGCCGGGGCCTACGCCGGCAAGTGTGGCGATTCGGCGCACGGTGTTGGGGTCGACAACGAAGTTCTGGCCAAACGCGCGGCGTGGTACCAGTCCGTGGCGCTCCATGAGCTGCGTGATGGCATGAGGCGAGTGCGTCACCAGGTGATCTTTACCGGCAGTGGTGCGTCATTCAGATTGGCGATGTCGATAAACACCGAGTTGTGCAGCATGATCGTCATGCCCGGCGGCACGAGCAGGCTGTACACGCTGGTGCACTTCACTGTTCGGCCGTTGTTGACGTTGGTGACGGTGACGATGGCACCGGCAGGCACCTGCGTGCTGTAACACACGGGCGTCTGGGTGTAGCCAAGGTTGCTGAACGTGGCGAGGCCATTGATCTCGTTGCCCGTGGTGGCGGGGTAGGCGATTGCCGCCGACCCACTCGGCGCCAGGGGCGCGGGGCCGCCGAGAATCACCGGGTCGGGAATCGACTCGTCGGTAAGTACAAGGGTGGATGTGGTGGACGTGGTCGTTGCAGTCGTATCGTCACCGCCGAAGCCGGTGCTGCGCAACGCGGTGACGGCAAGGATCGTGACGACGCCGAGCACGAGAATGCGGCGGCGTTCGTAAACGGAAAGTGCCACTGACAGAACGCTACGGAGCGATGCCCGGAAACGCAAGGCGCGCGTTTGTCGTTGTCAGTTGCGCGCATTCGGCGACGCTGATGTTGCGCAAGTTTGCGACAAACTCGCCGACAACAGATACCAGTGCGGGCTCGTTCGGCTTGCCGCGGTGCGGCACGGGCGCAAGATACGGCGCATCGGTTTCGATGAGCACACGATCGGCGGGGCACCATGTGGCCGCGCGCCGAATGTCGTCGGCACTCTTGAACGTGACGATGCCCGAGAACGACAAGTACGCGCCGCGCTCGACACATTGTTCAGCTTCGGCGACGTCGCCGGTGAAGCAATGAAAGATGGTGTGCATTGGCATGCCTTCGGCGTCGAGCACGTCGAAAGTGTCCTTCCATGCTTCGCGGGTGTGAATGACGAGCGGCAGATTGCGCTCGTTAGCAATGGCGATTTGTTCAGCAAACGCCGCACGCTGTATCGCGCGGTCGGAGTGGTCGTAGTAGTAGTCGAGGCCGCATTCGCCGATGCCCACCACGCGCGGTGCATCGAGGAATTGACGGATGGTGTCGACGCCGTTCTTTGCGTCGTGTGGGTGCAGTCCGACGGTGGCAAACACGTCGTCGTGGCGCGAGGCGATGTCGATGGCTTGTCGCGTGGTGGTGGCGTCGGTGCCGATGACAATCATGGCCACTACACCTGCCTCGTGTGCATTGGTCACCGAGACGTGATCGTCGCCCGGCATCTTGTCGTCATACACATGACAGTGCGTGTCGATCCACTGCATAGCGGTCACGCCGTTTTGCGCGGGAAGAGCGGGTCACCCTTCGTCACCGTCGTGCCGCCCGGGTAACGACCCCACGCGGTGTCGGGCTCGATGCGCAGGTTGACAATGTTGCCGGTGAGTCCGAGTCGCGACCAAATGACTTGCGTGGTGGTGGGCAGCGCAGGGTTGGCGAGAATCGTGACGATACGCAGCGCCTCGAGCGCGTCGCCCATCACCGCGTCGACTTCGGCGCCTGGCTCTTTTTTCCACGGCTCGTTGGTTTCGAGGAATGCGTTCGTGGCGCGAATGAGCGACCACGTGGCTTCCAGTGCGCGGCTGGGTTGCACTGCGGCCCATGCGTCGATGGTGTCGCGCACGGCGGTGGCGGCAATCGCGGCGAGTGGGCTGTCGAGGCGCGGGCGAGGGCCGATGCCGCCACACTTCTTTTCCACCACGGTGGCCACGCGCGCCGCAAGGTTGCCCAAGTTGTTAGCGAGGTCGGTGTTGTAACGCTGGATCAATCCTTCGTAGGTGAAGTCGCCGTCGTTGCCGTACGGCGTCTCGGCCAACACGTAATAACGGAATCCGTCAACGCCGATTTCGTCGATGAGGTCGAGCGGGTTGACCACGTTGCCGGTGGTCTTGCTCATCTTCTCGCCGCCGACGAGCAGCCAGCCACCCACCGCCCAACCCTTTGGCGGCTCGATGCCGGCCGACATCAACATGGCGGGCCAATACACGCAGTGAAAGCGAATGATGTCCTTGCCGATGAAGTGGTAGTCGACGGGCCAGCGCTTGGCGAAGGTGGCTTCGTCGGAGCCGTAGCCGTTGGCGGTGATGTAGTTGGCCAACGCATCGAACCACACGTAGGCGACATGGTTGTCGTCCCATGGCAGGGGAATGCCCCATTTCAACGACTTGCGGCTAATGGAGAAGTCGTGCAGACCCGTTTTGATGAACCCGATCACTTCGTTCATCCGATGGCTGGGCACGATCGCGTTCGGATGCTTGGCGTACCAATCGAGGAGGCGATCTTCGAATCGCGACAGGCGAAAGAAGTAGTTCTCTTCTTCTACATACGTGGTTGGCTTCTGGTGAATTGGGCACTTGCCATCCACGAGTTCGTCTTCCACGAAATACGCCTCGCACGCCACGCAGTACTGTCCGCGATATACGTCGGACTCGATGTCGCCCGCGTCGTAACACGCCTGCAGCAGTTTGCGCACGCCGATCTTGTGGCGCTCCTCGGTGGTGCGAATGAAGTCGTCGTGGGTGATGTCGAGGCGTTCCCAGGCCTGCTGAAAGAGCGGGGCGATGGAATCGGCAAAGGCCTGTGGGCTGACCCCTGCGGCATCCGCCGCCTGCTGAATCTTCAGGCCGTGTTCGTCGGTGCCGGTGAGCAGGTGTACATCGTGGCCAAGCAGCCGATGCCAACGCGCAACCGCGTCGGCGATGATCGTGGTGTAGGCGTGTCCGAGGTGTGGCTTGGCGTTGACGTAATAAATGGGCGTCGTCGCACTGAATGTGGTGGCTTCGGGCACCGAATCACACTAATGGTCGATTTCGTCCACTTGTAGCCTGTGGCGCGTGTCGTACGCGTTTGATTCGGCGATTGCAGTGCGACGGACTGCTGACGGCGTGTACGCCGCCGAGGTGCACGACGGTTGGGACATCATGGGAAACGCCAACGGCGGGTACGCCATGGCACTGATTGCACACGCCATGCATCACGAGTGCGATCGACCCGATCCAATCTCCATCACATTGCACTACCTTGCGCCGCTGCCGCCCGGGCCGGTGACGATTACTGCCGAAGTGGTCAAGCGCGGTCGACGGTTTTCCACGGTGCGTGCCTCATTGCAACACGGCGATCGCACCGCGATAGTGGCACTCGCCGCATTCGGTGACCTCGCTGACAGCGGCCACGCGCCGCTGCATGTGGAATCGTCTCCACCAATACTGCCGCCGTTCGACGATTGCCCGGCGCGGGGTGATGGTGCGGAACCCTTTGGCTTGATTCAACGACTCGACATGCGCCTGCATCCCGACGACACCGGCTTTGCCACGGGAACGCCGTCGGGTAACTCGCGCGTGCGCGGCTGGTTTGCGTTCGCCGATGGGCGGCCGCTCGATTCGCTCGCCGTGTTGTTGGCCGCAGATGCGTTTCCGCCACCCGTGCTGAACTTGCCTGGCGTGATGGGCTGGGTACCGACGATCGAACTCACGGTGCATCTGCGTGCAGTCGCTGCCCCAGGCCCGCTGCGATGCGTGTTCGAGTCGAGCGTTGTGCAGGGCGACACATGCGTGGAAGACGGCGAATTATGGGATTCGTCAGGTGTGTGCGTGGCCCAGGTGCGCCAGATTGGGTTGATGCCGAACTAGTTGCGGCTACTGCAACTGCAGCGCGAGTTCATAGACGCGGCGTTTGGCTGCGCCAAGTTTTGCCGCAACACGCGCTGCCGCATCGCGCTTGGATGCGCCGGCAGCCATTTCGTGCCGCAAGGCCTGAATGATCTCGTCGTCGGTGGCGGGTGCGGGTGGGCGGGCGCCTTCGATGACGATCACGTATTCACCGCGAGGAGCCACATCGTTGGCGTGGCGTACCGCGTCGTGCAGCGTGCCGCGCCACACGTCTTCATGCATCTTGGTGAGTTCGCGTGCGAGCGCCACGTTGCGCATCGCGCCGCAGGCAACTTCGAGATCGGCAAGTGTGCGCTCGATGCGGTGCGGCGCCTCGTACAACACAATCGTGCGAGGTTCGTCGGCAATTGCGGCAAGTCGCGCAGCACGCTCGCCACCCGAACGCGGCAAGAAGCCTTCGAATACAAATCGTGCGGTAGGCATGCCGCTCAACACGAGCGCCATCGTGAGCGCGGCTACGCCGGGCGCAGAGGTGACGGGAATGTTTGCGGCTAACGCAGCCCGCACCACGCGTTCGCCGGGGTCGCTGATACCGGGCGTGCCCGCATCGCTGACGAGGGCAACGTTGCGCCCCGCGACAATTGAGGCAACGATTTCGTCACATGCGTCGTGCTCGGTGTGCTCGTTAACGACGACGTATTTCTTGCCGCTGATGCCGAGGTGTGACAGCAGCATTCCGGTGCGGCGTGTGTCTTCACAGCAAACAATGTCGGCTGCGGTGAGCGCATCGATGGCGCGCTGCGTGATGTCGCCGAGGTTGCCAATCGGCGTGGCCACAAGGGTGAGCGAACCGGTACTCACGTGTAGCGCACCTCGACGCGATCGCCCACCTGCATGTCCCAGCGCTCAAACGATCCGGCGGCCGCTTCCACCACGGTGACGCAGTGGCGCACGGGGGTCGCAATACGCAGCGGTGCAAGCCGCTCGGTCTTAATGACGACGCCATCGCGGTCGAGATACGCCACGTCGAGGTCGAGTCGCATGCCGATGGTGTGCACCCACTTGCAGGGCGTCAGCACGAACGCACCATCCACAAAGCCGCGACCAATGAGCCCGCGCCTGCGCGCTGCAGCAGTGTTCGCAACATCGGCGCTGGCCAACACGCGACCCTCGCTCACTAGCCATGCCGTCGGGAGCGGGGTGCGCTGCGTCATCACACGTTGAAGCGAATTTCCATAACGTCGCCGTCCACCACTTCGTAGTCTTTGCCCTCGACACGAATCTTGCCGAGTTCTTTGGCCTTCGTCCAGGACCCAATGTCGATGAGCTCGTCCCAGTGGACCACGTCGGCACGAATGAAGCCGCGCTGCAGGTCGGTGTGGATCTTGCCCGCACACTCGGGGGCCTTGGCGCCCGCACGGAACGTCCAGGCGCGGGTTTCTTTTTCGCCGGTGGTGAAAAACGTGCGCAGGCCGAGCAGGTGGTACGCACTCCGTACCATTCGCGGCAGCGCCCCTTCGCCGAGGCCAAGGGCCTCGAGCATTTCGACGCGATCGGCGCCGGAAAGCTGGGCGGCCTCCGCCTCGAGTTGCACGCTCATGCCGAGCACTTCGACATCGTGTTCGCTGGCCGAACCCTTTGGCGCAATTTCATTACGCACTCGCTCGACCACTGCGTCGATGGTGTCGAGTGCATCTTCGGCAACATTGACCACAACGAGTACGCGGCGCGCGGTGAGCAAGAAGTATGGCGCAAGTAATGCGCGGTCATCTTCGGTGATGCCTGCGCGATACAGCGGCATGCCTTCGGCCAGGTGCACGTGCGCGCGGGCGAGTGCTTCGGCTTCCTCGGCCACCGACTTGTCCATGCGCGCGGCCTTTTGGATTTTCGCGAGTTTGTTTTCGACAGTCTCGAGGTCGGCGAGTGCGAGTTCGAGTTCAACAATGCGCAAGTGCTCGAGCGGATCGCTCGGCCCAGGAATGTCGTCGTTGACGAACGCGCGCAACACGAACACGATGGCGTCGACCTCGCGAATGTTGGCGAGGAACTTGTTGCCGAGGCCCTCGCCCTTGCTTGCCCCTTCCACAAGCCCGCCAATGTCGACAACTTCCACGGTGGCGTGCACCACGTTCTGCGACTTCGACATTGTCGACAACGCATCGAGGCGCGGGTCGAGCACCTTGGCCACGCCAATATTGGGGTCCTTGGTGGCAAAGGGATAGGGGGCGGCCAACGCACCGCCGCCGGTGAGGGCGTTATAGAGGGATGACTTGCCGGCATTCGGCAGGCCGACGAGGCCAAAGCGTTCCATGAGAACTGCTCACGCTATCTGTGGGCTCAATGTGGCTTCGGGAGGGGGGATTGTTACTATGGCGATAGTAGTAATTCAGCCCCCGAAGAGTGCCCCAAGGAGCGTAGGACCATGACCACCTTTGATCTGGATCTCACGAAGTATTCACTTGGCTGGAGCGACGAGTCGGAATACGCCTTCACCCCCGAAAAAGGGCTGAACGAAGACGTCATTGAGCAGATTTCCTGGTGGAAGGGCGAGCCAAAGTGGATGCGCGACCTGCGCCTGCGCAGCCTGCGCACGTTTGAAAAGAAGCCGATGGCACCGTGGTTCAACGTCAACATGCCTGACCTCGACTTCCAAGACATCTTCTATTACTTGAAGCCGGCCGCCGCGCAGACCGACGAGTGGGAAGACCTGCCCGAGCAGATGAAGAAGACGTACGAGAAGCTCGGCATTCCCGAAGCCGAGCGCAAGTATCTCGCCGGCGTCACGTCGCAATACGACAGTGAGGTGGTGTACCACCGCAACCGCGTCGAGCTCGAGGAGCAGGGCATTTTGTTCTGCGACATGGACACCGCTCTGCGCGAGTATCCCGACCTCGTCAAGCAGTACTTCGGATCGGTTATCCCGATGGGCGACAACAAGTTCGCCGCACTCAACACATCGGTGTGGTCGGGCGGCTCGTTCATTTATGTTCCGCCGGGCGTGGAGTGCGAAATGCCGCTGCAGGCGTACTTCCGCATCAACAGCGAAAACGCGGGTCAGTTCGAACGCACGCTCATCATTGCCGACGAAGGCTCGAAGGTGCACTACATCGAAGGCTGCTCGGCGCCGGTGTACACCAACGACTCGTTGCACTCGGCGGTGGTGGAAATTGTGGTCAAGCCCAGCGCACACGTGACGTACACGACCATTCAAAACTGGTCGCCGAACGTGTACAACCTCGTCACGAAGCGCGCACGCGTGGAAGCCGAGGGCCATATGGAGTGGATCGACGGCAACATCGGCTCGAAGTTGACGATGAAGTACCCAAGCGTGTATCTCGTTGGCCCGAAGGCCACGGGTGAAGTGCTCTCGGTGGCATACGCCGGCGCTGGCCAGCACCAGGATGCGGGCGCGAAAATGGTGCACGCTGCGCCCGAGACCTCGTCGAAGATCGTCTCCAAGTCGATCTCCAAAGACGGCGGCATCACCACGTATCGCGGACTCGTGCGCGTGGAAGAAGGCGCCACCGGGTGCAAGAGTCACGTGCAGTGTGACGCGCTCATCCTGGACGAAAACTCCGAGAGCCGCACCTTCCCGTATATGGAAGTGGGCGAGCGCGACGCGCAGATCGGCCACGAAGCCACCGTGTCGAAGATTGCCGACGAGCAGTTGTTCTATCTCATGAGTCGTGGATTGTCGCAAGAGCAGGCCATGGGCATGGTGGTGAACGGCTTCATCGAGCCCGTGACCCGCACGTTGCCCATGGAATACGCAGTGGAGTGGAGCCGCCTCATCGAACTGCAGATGGAAGGCTCGGTCGGCTGAGCCGATCGAACGCACGGTTTCATTGCCATGCCCATGCGCACTGAGTGCAAGCACTTCGAGAGCCGTTCGTATGCCAACGGCGACACCGTGCGCAAGTGCAACCTCAACCTCGCGCCCGATGCACCCTGGCGTTGCCCGGAGAACTGTGAGAAGTATGAGCGACGCATGGTGGACGTGGCGTGGGCGCACGGCTCACTTGTGCCACCGGTGACACCAGTGGAACCCGCCAGCCTTGACGACGGCACCGCCGCCGCGGTGTTGGACGAAGCCGCGGCCATCATCAACGCTGCGATGGGCGACGTGCTCGACGACCTCAACGACAAGCGCAAGAACAAGAAGAAGAACCGCGATAAGAAGAAAAAGAAGAAGTAGATGACCACGACGCTCGCACTCCCCACCGCCGACGAAGAGATCTGGCGCTACAGCCGCATCGATGAGCTCGACCTCACCCGTTTCCGTGCTGGAAAGGTGGTTACCACCATCGAGAGCGCTGACGGCGTGCGCACCACCGACGACCTCCTCGGGGTTGCCATGACCGCATCACCCGACGTGTTTGCCGAGATGAACGCGGCGAATGCCGACGTCGTTGCGCTGCGCGTGGGCCGTGGCACCGTGCACGGCGCCACCGTGTCAATCACGCGCGAAATCACCGAGTCGGGCATCGTTGCCTATCCGCGCCTCGTGATCGACGCGCAAGACGACTCCGAAATCACGGTCGTCGAACGATTCACCTCTGCTGATGACATCGAGTCGCTCATCGTTCCTGTGCTCGAGATTCGCGCGGCGCAAGCGGCCCGCGTGACGTATTTGGCAGTCAACGAACTCGGCGCCAAGACGTGGCAGATCGGCCATCAACTGGCAGTTGGCGAGCGCGACAGCACGATCAAGGTGTTTACCGTTGCATTAGGTGGCGACTACGCGCGCGTGCGTGCCGAAGTGAAACTTGTGGGGCAGGGCGCATCCGCCCAGCAGACAGCGCTCTATTTCGCCGACGGCACCCAGATGCACGACTTCCGCACCCTGCAGGTGCATGAAGCCCCGCGCACGCACAGCGACCTGCTGTTCAAGGGTGCGGTCAAGGACACCGCCAAGAGCGTCTACACCGGACTCATCAAGATTGGCGAAAATGCCACTAAGTCGGAGGCCTTCCAAACCAATCGCAATCTCACGCTGTCGCATGGCGCGTGGGCCGAGAGTGTGCCCAACCTCGAGATCGAAACCAACGACGTCAAGTGCAGTCACGCCTCGACGGTGGGCCCGATTGACGAGAACCAGCGCTTCTATTTGGAGAGCCGCGGCGTGCCACCCGAAGCCGCCGAGCGTCTGGTGGTGTTCGGCTTTTTCGAAGACGTCATTGAGCGCATGCCCAAGTCGGACTTGCTCGACGGCGTTCGCGCCCGTGTGATTGCCAAGTTGGGGTCGCGGTCATGAGCGCCACTGACGTCTGCGCATTGACCGACATCGCCGATGGCGGCGTGCAGCGCTTTGTGATTGGCGACCGTGCGATTGCCGTGGTGCGCATCGGCGATGCCGCCTATGCCATTGGCGACGTGTGCTCGCATGCGAATGTGTCGCTTTCCGATGGCGAAGTCATGCACGACACGAAGGAACTGGAGTGCCCCAAGCACGGCAGCGCATTCAGTCTGGAGACGGGCAAGCCCAACACGCTGCCCGCAACCCAGCCCGTGCCGGTGTATGCAGCAAAGGTGGTTGACGGCAGGATTGTCATCACGGTGGAGGAGCAGTCATGAGCACACTCGAGATTCGCGACTTGCAGGTCAAGGTGGGCGACACCCAAATTCTCAACGGCATCACGCTCACCATTCGCTCCGGCGAGGTGCACGCGATCATGGGCCCAAACGGCGCAGGCAAGTCGACGTTGTCGGCCGCAATCATGGGCAAGCCCGGCTACGAGATCACCGGCGGCAGTATCACCCTTGACGGGAAAGACGTGCTGCAGATGGCCACGTGGGAACGCGCCGTTGCCGGCTTGCACCTTGTGATGCAGTACCCCACTGAGGTGCCCGGCGTGCGCCTGAGCGAGGTACTTGCCGAAGCACTTGGGGCGCGCAACGCAAACACTGACAACCTCAACAAGCGCATCACCGAAGAAGCGCAGCGCATCAACTTCGACCAGGAACTTGTCAATCGCGCCGTCAACGTGGACTTCTCCGGTGGCGAAAAGAAGCGCAACGAGACCTTGCAGTTGGCCATGCTCAATCCCACGATTGCCATCCTCGACGAACTCGACTCGGGCCTCGACATCGACGCACTGCGCGACTGCGCCAAGCGGGTGGAAGACGCCACACGCGAGAACAACCTCGGCGTACTGGTCATCACCCACTACAGCCGTCTGTTCGAGGAACTCAAGCCCGACTTCGTGCATATTCTCGCAAAGGGGCGCATCGTCAAGAGTGGCGGCCCCGAACTGGCTGACGAACTCGAGCGTGACGGCTACGCGGCTTACGCGTAGTTCACGACTTCGTGAGTCGCTCTGGCACAGTAGAGGGCGATGAACCAATGGGAGGAGCGACCGGACGGCCTGCACCGGCGTTTTGAATTCCGCACCTTTGCCGAGGCGTGGACATTTATGGGCAAGGTCGCAGTACTCGCTGAAGCGCAGGATCACCATCCGGATTGGTGTAATTCCTACAACGTGGTGGAGATCACATTGTGTTCCCATGACAAGGGTCGTACGGTCACGGCTCGTGATCATCGCCTTGCCGCCTCGATTGATGAGTTGATGGCGCAATGAGCATCGCTGTTCTTGACCGCACCTTCACGCGCACCGACAAGTTCCCGGGCTGGTGGGTGGTGTTTGCCTGCTTCGTGCTCATGACTATGCAGGCGGGCGTGGGTTTCTATGGGCTCGCAGTATTCCTCAACGCCTACAGCAACGAACTGGGGTGGACGGTCTCGTCTATTTCGCTGGCAACCACCGTGTTCTTCTTCGTTGGTGCGGTGTCAGGGTTATGGGTGGCAAAGTTAATCGCCAAGCACGACGTGCGCGTCGTGGTGCTGGTTGGTGCTGCGGTGAGTGCGACGTGTTTGTTGCTGCTCGGGTATGTGACCGCACGTTGGCAGTTGTACATCGTCTACGCGATCTATGCGGTCGGCTGGGTTGCAGTAGGGCAGGGGCCCGCCACCACTGTGGTGACGCGGTGGTTTCATGTAAAACGCACATCGGCGCTTGCCTTGGCCTCAACGGGCATGTCGGTGGGCGGTATCGCGGTAACACCAGTCGTGAAGTCGCTTGTTGACCACCTTGGTATGCGTTCGGCTACGCCTTGGCTTGCAGTGATGTGGTTGGCAACCGTGGTGCCTGTCACCCTTCTCTTTATTCGTCCCGATCCACATCGCTACGGCTGGATGCCCGACGGCGAACGATCGGTTTCAGAAATCCGCGTTGACGCCACTGGCGTGTCGCTTGCCGATGCCATCAAGACCCGCTTCTTTTTTGCCCTCGCCATCGGCTATTTCTTTGCCTTTTTCGCTCAGGTGGGTTCGGTGCAGCAGATGGTGAAGATGGTGGAGGAGCGCACTACGCCCGGCACGGCAACCCTTGCGCTCATGGTGCTGTCGGTGATGTCCATCGTGGGCCGATTTGGCGCACAAGGCATCGTGATGCGCCTAGACAAAATGCGCTTCACGGTTTCGCTCACAATCCTGCAAGGCATCGCGTTCATGACCATGGCGTATTCCGAGAACCCCACCGGACTCCTCGTCGGTGCGGCATTGTTTGGCCTCACCATCGGCAACTTGCTCATGATGCAGTCGCTTCTTGTTGCCGATCGCTTCGGTGTCAAAGACTTTCCACAAATCTCCGCGCGCGTGGCCATGGTTGCCACCATGGGCATGGCCGCTGGGCCGTTTGCACTCGGCTGGTTGCGCGACAACGCCGGCGGCTACAAGACCTCATATGTCGTAGCCACGCTCTGTTCAGCTGTCGCCCTCGGTGTCTTTTCCTTCGCACTTTCCGACTCCAAGGCCTTCGATGCCTGAGGTGCATCCCAATGTCGCTCGCGTTGTGGCGGCAGCCCGTGAACGTGGCCTCGAAATCGTCACCCGCAGATTCCCCGATGGCACCAAGACCGCCCAGGACGCAGCCGACGCCATTGGCGTAGCAGTAGGTCAAATCGTCAAGAGCCTCGTGTTCGCCGTCGACGGTGAAATCGTCATGGCATATGTCAGCGGTGCAAACCAACTCGACGAAAAGAAGCTCGCCATCGCGGCCGGAGGCTCAACGTGTTCGCGCGTAGATGCCGACGCCGTGCGCGCCGCAACTGGATACCCAATCGGCGGCGTGCCTCCCTTTGGTCACAGCACTCAACTACGTGTGTTCGTAGATCCGGACTTGTTGCAGTACGACGAGGTGTGGGCTGCTGCGGGAACGTGGAACGACAACTTCGGTGCAAACCCGAATGACATCGTGCGTGTCGCTGGTGGCGTCGTCACCGAGCTGAAGCGCAGTTGATCAGCTAGGCGAGTCGCACAGATCAGATGACTTAGAGGGAAGTTGCAAGAGTTGCAGCGCTGATTGCGAGCATGACAATGGCTGGAAGGATTCCCTTCAGGCGATCCTTTACTCGGATGTGAGCCCCAACGGCAAGGACAAAGTAGATCGACAAGCCCACGGCGGCAGCAGTTCCGATTTTGTCGACAGTGAGACCGACAATCAATCCAGTCGCTGCTGCGATCTTGATCAGGCCGAGAACAGTGCAGAGGTTGGGCGGACAATGAACTGTTTCAGCCGCTCTCATGACGCTCGGTAACTTGAGAAAGTCTCCCATTGCCGATGCTGTACAGAGAACAGCAAGTACGACACTGAGGAAAGAGTTTGCTGAATCCACTACTGCGAAGAATAACGCATCAGTGATGCTCGCCTTGGTCAGTTGTCTGCGAAATCCATTGTTGGATCGTTGGCTGGGCGATTCGTAAGGGGTTGTTTAAACCAACAGTGGCGTGCCTCCCTTTGGTCATACAACCCAACTGCGAGTGTTTGTTGATCCGGACTTGTTGCAGTACGACGAGGTGTGGGCTGCTGCGGGAACGTGGAATGACAACTTCGGTGCTGCACCTGCGGACATCGTGCGAATTGCCGGTGGTGTGGTCACCGATCTAAAGCGCGGCTAGAAAGAAGTGATGAATCTTCTCGAGGAATACGCCGCACGGTCCGTGTTGTGCTGGCTTGCGACTGTCGATGTGACGGGTGCGCCGAATCT
>JBIIEO010000023.1:0-18927 GCA_044237775.1 Ilumatobacteraceae bacterium
TCATACCGCAGGCGGTTTTCTCTTACGGCCAAGCAGCGTCAAACCTGACTCAGCGCTTCCGCCCTACGACGTGTGGGTGTACAAGGAGCTCGGGTCTGTTGGTGCGGAGTTGACCGGTTACCCCGTGCACTCGGTGTACGAAGACCTGACTTGGGACAAAAGTGACACGATGAGCGGTGCTGGTGACGACTGGGCCTATGAACACTTGGGCGTGTACGCATGGACGACAGAGTTCTGGGATGCCATCTATGCAGCAACCGGTGAACACAGCCCTACCAATATCTGGTATGTCGGTCCCACTCCCGAACAAGAACTTGCCGTCTGCCACTGGAGCGACACACACGCACCTGACTCCTATGTGGCGTGGCGACCCTTCGACCATCCTCAATTAGGGAACATTGAAATCGGCGGAGCCGACACTTTCCGTATCTGGACCAATGCTCCTGCGTCACACCTGCACACCACGGTCAAGCAACACGCCAGGTTCGCGGTGTACCAGGCACTTGCCGCACCACAGATTGAGATCAAACGTCTCCACGCCGAACGCGTAGGCGAGGGCGTCTGGCGTGTGATTGCCAGCATCGCCAACACCGGATGGCTCGGAACCGAAATCAGCGCGCTTGCCCGCAAACACCGCGTGGTACTCCCCCTCATCGCAGAGATTCGAGGCGCAACGGTTCTTGACGGTCCAGCACGCGTCCAACTCGGACAACTCGATGGTCGTGTGAAATTCCGGATTAACGGCGACGCCAAATCGGACGGCACACCTGACCGCGTTCAACATTCATGGTTGGTGCAAGGCGAAGCGGGTACGCAGATCGCGGTATGCGCAGTGCATCAACGCGCTGGATCGACGGAGGCCTCTATCACGTTGCCGTAGCGACGATGCGACCACGCCGCGCGCATCGCGATGTATGCCGCAGCAGGAGCCAGAATCACGTTCTGTGATGCGACCAAGAGGTCATCAATCATCAGTCCATACAATCCCCACGACACGGCCATGACCGCCAGCAATGCGTTCGTACTTACCGACACCCCCTTGAGGTGAGGGGTTTTTGCGGCGCGATACACCTGGGGAATGATCCCCGTGCTCCCCACTACCGCCGCAACCGCGCCAAGCGTGATCAGGCTGACTGCAGAAGTGGTCGCCGCAAAAGCGAATACGCCGATGAACAGCACTGCTGGTAGCCGAGCGGGAATCACGGCGAGTCTCACCATCTGAATGACGACGGTGCCCACGCCCACGATGACCATTCCATTCCCCGCTACCACAAGGGGCGTTGACGCAACTGTCCCATAGACGACCCACATTGTTGCGCCTGAAAAACCCTGCAACTGGCCAAGTACAGAAATGCCCTCCACAGTGTTTCGACGAACCACGCGCCATGCCTGTGGCAGTGTGAATACAAAGGAAAGCGATATGCACCATGCGCTGAAGACGTCCCGTAGATCCACGGCGCCACAATACGGCTCAACTCGTGCCACCTGAGTGATGTGTCGTTAGCGTTGTTCCGGTAATGCAGTGCACCTACGCGGTATCCCTCACCACCAAACGGTGGACTGATGAGACGAGAGGCGCGTGCGTTGGCGACGTAACAACATGGCTCAAGCAGCACTTTCCGGCCGATCGACTACCTGCCAACATTCGTATTCGTCTTCGACCAAGCAACAACGACGATGCTCACCGAGTAGAAATCATCGACTCCCGCACCAACGGGCCAACCAATTCCATACTCGTTACCGTTGCGCCACACAAGGGTCAGTTGGTGATCGAAGTGCGTATGCGCCATTTGCCTCTTGCTGGGGGAATCATTCCACCGCTTCCTGCGCAGTTGCCACCTCGTGCAGTGACTGACCTACTGATGCACTTTGCTTCGACACTGGAGATCTACGACGCAGAACGTCGAATCGATGGCACCGTTACCCTCGTCCGCACTGAACTTGATGGTCAAGCGCTTGCGGCCGATTTCCGTGACGCTCTTGCTCGGCGTCTGCCGATAATCGTCGAATGCACAATTGATAAGTCGATAGAAAACACCATCACTGGGGCTATGGCTCGTGAACTAGTGGGGATTGCTCGGGTTGCGCACATCACCACTGACGAGGCACTTCATGCCTTCAATGACTACTGCGCGGCGGCGGTACTCGACCGCAACTTTGTCACAACGTTGTGGCCGCGCCCAGAAAACCCGGTCACGATTTATACCTCGCAACCCACGCGAGACCAGATTGTTCAACCGATCCTGATTGCGGCCGCCGCCCAACCCGAATTGCCTATCCAGAGCGCCTTCCTCATACCTGCCCCCACGCCAATTGCTACGAATAGCTCAGACACTGTGACACAGCTACAGCGGCAACTTGCTGAACAGCGAGAGCACATCGATCAGCTAGATGAAGAACTCGAAGACATCGAACTTGAACGAGACGAACTCGCCGAGACGGTTGAAGCGAGAGACGACGAAATCGTGATGTTGCGCTCAAATCTCAAAGAAGCAGCCATCCAGGTAACCAATCTCGATATGGAACTCGCTCAAGTAGCACCTGAACGTGTTTTGCGCAGCGTCCTCGATGCCCTGAACCGTGCACGCAAGGAATGCACCAATCTTGTGTTTGCGCGTGAGGCGTTTTCCACCGCGAACGAGCTACAAGGACCAAACCCACGAACAGTTTTTTCGATCCTCAAAAAACTGGATGCAGCGGTCGCAAGATGGCGATCAGATCTCTTCCCGGCGGCTGGCCTGCGCTCGTTCCTCCGCGACGAATTGGGCCTTGACTACGTAACTGGTATCAGTGAAAACGCTTCACAAAAATACGCCTACGACTACACCATCGCCCACGCGGGCGGCACGCTCATGCTTGGCCCTCACATTCGACACGGCCGCAACAGAACGCTGCTACGTATTTACCTTCACGTCGACGACGCTTCCCGCACAATCATCGTCGGCAAAGTCACCCGACACCTAAGGGACGACACCGCTTGACCGAGAGTCGCTCTAGCGTGGGGGCATGACTTCTCCCGTCTATCAACTATCTGACGCATACATCGAAGAGTCCGCCGCGCTTGATCCGGCGACTGCCACGTATCTCGGCATTGCCGGCTACGACCACTTGATGACGGATTTCAGCCCAAGCGGTCACGATGCCCGGGCAGCACTAGACCGTCAGACGCTCTCGAAGCTAAACGAACTTGACGCGTCATCTGATGATGACCGTCTCGCCGCTGGCGTCCTGCGTGAGTCACTCGAACTGTCTGGCCTTGAACATCAAGCAGGCGAACACTTGCGGGCAATTCGAGTAATCGCCGGAGACGTCGACTCGGCTCGATCAATATTCGATCTCATGCCAACGGAAACTGCCGAAGATTGGGATGTGATTGGTCAACGGCTGTCACATGTACCAGAAGCATTTGCTGGCATGTGCGAGTCATGGAAACTCGGTTTGCAGCGCAACACTGTTGCACCCCGCCGCCAAGTACTTGCTGTCGCAGACCAACTTGACACGTGGTCCGGGAAGGTGGGCGGTGCTGCATTTTTCGAATCATTCGTTGAACAAGCGTCATCAATCCACGGCGCACCCGTGGATTCTCTCCGACGTGAAGCAAAACGGGCTTCCGTAGCACTTGCTGCTACTGCTGATTTCCTTCGCGATGAATATGCGGCAAAGGCAGACCTACGAGATGGTGTTGGACCCGACCGACACGCACTCGCCCGTCGCCGCTACCTCGGTATGTCTGTCGATTCCCAAGAGGCCTACGCATGGGGTTGGCAGGAAGTACGCCGACTCGACGCCGAGATTGCGCGAGTAGCTGACCAGATCACGCCAGGCGCATCAGTCGACGAAGTACGAACACTGCTTGACACCGACCCCGCACGATCCATTCATGGCGAAGAAGCATTACGCGATTGGCTCCAAGAATTGATGGACAAGGCGATGGACTTCTTGATCGTCAATGGTCACTTCGATATTCCACAGTCGATTCGTCGCTGCGAGGCAATGATCTCGCCTCCCGGTGGTGCCGCCGCCATGTATTACACGGGCCCAAGCGAGGATCTCAGCCGTCCGGGCCGCACGTGGTATCCCGCCAATGGACGAAAACTGTTTCCGAAGTGGGGTGAACCAACGACTGCGTACCACGAGGGCGTACCTGGACACCACCTACAAGTCGCGACAGCAACCATTAACTCATCGAAGCTCTCGCGGTTCCAGCGAAATACTTTCGTTTCTGGACATGGCGAGGGTTGGGCTCTGTACGCCGAACGACTCATGGACGAGTTCGGTTTTTTCGCCAACGACGAATACCGACTTGGCTACCTGTTCGCGCAGGCGTTTCGCGCCGCACGTGTAGTGATCGATATCGGAGTCCACTGCGGATTACCGATTCCCCAGGACTCCGATTGGCACCCCGGCGAACACTGGACTCCCGCACTAATGCTCGAGTTTCTCGCCAGACGTTCGTCGAGTGACGATGAATTCAATCGCTCGGAAATCGATCGTTATCTCGGTTGGCCAGCACAAGCCATTTCGTACAAGCTCGGTGAACGCGTATGGCTCGACTTGCGTGACGAAGCAAAGCGGAAGCATGGAGCAGATTTCGATCTCCGTGCGTGGCACGCGCATGGGCTTCAACTTGGCAACCTCGGCCTCGACCTGTTGAAGTCGGAAATGGCCCGCTTCTAAGGAACGACGACGACGCTGGTGCCGGGCTTCGCCCAGCGATAGATGAACTTTGCGTCGGCCGTTGCCGAACGCAGGCATCCACTTCCAAGTGGCGTCCCCAGTTGCTCAACTGTCTGCATCGGCTCACCAAACTTCGTTGGAATTTCATGAAACCCGATGTTGTACCCATTTCGACCTATTGCGAACCGGGTCATGAATCGAAAGGTGACACCAGGTTCGAACGGGCTGAACGACTTCGTTGACTGACTGAAAACGCGATACGAACCCTTCAACGGCTGTTCCTTCATTCCCGAAACAGGAAACGTTCGAATGACCTCGTCTCGGGCATTAATCACCCAGACAAATTGCTTCGAGGTCGAATAGACAACGCGACGTCCTACGCCGGATTTCTCTGGCGCAGGTTGAAATTCAGGCACTACTGCTGCGTCAACCGGATCGGCACTCACGCTCGTAACACCAAACGAACTCACTATCGCCACACTGGCGAGAAGCAGTACACAGACGCGTCGAAGCATTACAAATTTCATTTTATGACTTATCGACACCAAACGTCACTTCAGCCTCAGCAAGAATTGCACGTGCGGACGAGGTTCCAATGCGATTCGCACCGGCTTCGATCATTTCCAATGCTCGCTCAAGCGATCGCACTCCTCCACTCGCCTTGACACCAATGTGTGGCCCCACTGTCTTACGCATCAGATGAACCGCCGCCTGCGTTGCACCACCACTCGAATGAAATCCGGTTGAGGTCTTGATGAAATCCGCGCCGCCACCCACCGCGGCCTGACAAGCATTGACTACTTGCTCGTCGTCCCATGCGGCCGACTCAATAATCACCTTGAGCACGCTGTCTGCACCAATCGCCCGCCGAACTTCGGCAACTTCGGCGCTCAACACGCTCCACTGCGACTGTGCAATTGCCGAGAGATTCGCCACCATGTCGATCTCCCGAGCCCCGTCAGCACACGCCTCTTCAGCCTCGCGGGCCTTCACCAGTGAGGTGTGTGCACCGGAGGGGAAACCCGCCACGGATGCCACCACGAATCCGGAGGGGAGAACGCCCACGGCCACCGCCACCATGGTGGGCGATACACACACCGCCCCAACACCGAGTGCAACGCCCTCCGCGCACAGCGTCTCGATTTGCGCAACAGTGGCCTCAGGGGTCAACAGCGTGTGATCGATACGTCGTGCGAGTTCGCCGCGGGTGGCGGGTTCCATACATTTCACGCTACGTGCACCGGAGTGGGTTGTGTTGATGCGACGGCTAAGTTCGTTGCCGTAATGGCGACTTTGCGATTCAGTTTCGGCACGATGGGCTCAGGAAAGAGCACGCTTGCCCTTCAGATCCACCACAACATGACCTCACGTGGAGTTGCGGGTCTACTCATTACCAAACTCGATCGAGAAGGCACCAAGGTCACGAGTCGGCTTGGTGTTTCTGCGCCCGCTATCGAGCTCACCCCTGACATGGACCTATTTGAACTCGTACACGCACAGATGCCACTCACCTTCATCGTCTGCGACGAGGCGCAGTTTTACTCGGTTGAGCAGTGTGATCACTTGGCGCGAATCGTGGACGAACTTGGTGTCGATGTGTTTGCGTTTGGACTAATCACCGACTTTCGCGGACTTCTCTTCGAAGGCACACGACGTCTCCTTGAGATTGCTGACCAACGCATTGAGATGCAAGTAGAGGCTCGATGCTGGTGCGGCAACCGTGCCAATAACAATGCTCGACTCGTGAACGGATCGATTGTGTACGAGGGTGAGACCGTTGTTGTCGGTGACACCGATAAGTCGATGGCCGAACCACTTTTTGGTGACGAAGTGCGTTACGAGTTGCTATGCCGCAAGCACTACCTTGCCGGCGAATTGGGCTGACCGCGGCGAGAACGCACAACACTCACTACCGCGAATCCCAGCGCAACCGCAGAAACCCCGATCAGATTGCCGAGATAGTCAAGAGCCTGCCTCGCCCGTATATCGGTAAACACTGGCTGGAGCGACTCCACGAGCACACTCCACATTCCTACGAAGACCAACGCGCGCCATTTCTTGGGCGCAAGACCCGTCGCCATCGCCCATGCGACCGCCCCCCACACAATGACGTGCGCGTCCATGTCACCCGCCGGACGCACATCTAAAACGGATTGCGTGGCAGATTCGTTTGCCTGAAGCATCCACGCAATGACTGACTGCCACCAATCGACCACAAGGTCCGACCACATCAGCGCAGTGACGAGTGCAAGACACGCAACGGCGACAATGCGCCGTATCACGCCACGCGTATTGCGCGCTTGACTGGGCGATCCCATCCCGGCTGACCAGTCGGTCGAGGGCTTGGCCATAAGCCAGGACCCATTTCCACCATGCCGTGATGCGCACCATATGCGCCAAGCAAATTGAGGAACGGCGCAGCGGGGAAGGCTTCGGCGCCACGAACGCCAGAGCCCTTCCAACTTCCATCACTTAGCAACTCCAATGCGACAACTGGACAAATCGCGGTCTGCCACAACACTGCTTGTGACCCCCAGTCACGCATTGTCGTCTCATTGTCAGCTACGTGATAGAGGTACAGCTCGCGTGGCTTGCCGTCATAGGTTCCCTTCACCCATGTGCCGGCACACGTCTTGCCGTGCATGAGGTGACCAAGTTTTGCCGGATTCGGCAGCACGGCCGCCAACACATCGCGTGGTGCGACACTGACGTCACCAACCTTGACATGTTCCTTGCTGTCAAGGCCGAGATACGCAAATGTCTTCAGCCAGTCAATGAACTCGGCGCCAAGACTGTATTTGAAGGTCACTCTGTTGCAGTCGATCTCTCGTGGAATCAACAGCACCTCTTCGTGCTCAACGTTGACGCACTCGCTTGGTCCAATTCCAGCGGGAAAGTGAAATACTTCAGGCTCGCTGAAGCAGTCGGTGGTGAAAAGGCCTCGGTCGGCTTCCCACACAATGGGTGGGTTCAACGTTTCTTCGATCGTCGTCCAAATCGAAAACGTGGGAGCAAAATCGAGACCATCAATCGACAAATTCGATCCGTCGCGCACACCAATTTCATCAATCGTGTCAAATAGATTGTCGGCCGCATAGCGAGCAAAGACATCGGACAAACCGGGCTCGACACCCATTCCAACAAGGGCAAGTATCCCGCGTTCGCGCCACGCCTGATCGGCATCAAGCTGTACCTTGCCGAGTGGTTCGCCGACTTCCTCGTATGGATTAGTCGGGTGTGGCTTGCTCAAGGTCATCGCCATATCGATGTAGTTGCATCGTGTCTCGTAGCAGGCCTCGAATATGGGTTCATTGAGACGAGGATCGCCAGCATTGACGAGCACATCGGGCTTCACATCGTTGATCAGGGCAATGATCTGTGCCTTGTCTCGTGCATCGACACTGCGTGCCTCGAAACGGGTCCGATCATCCAAGTGAGTGAGCGCTTCCTCGGCGCGAGTCACGGAAATATCGGCCAACACAAAGGACGTAAAAAAAGAGCGGGTCTCAGCGATGGACGCCATGGAGGCACCAACACCCCCCGCCCCTATCACCAGAATTCTCATCACTCACCCGTCTTGGAATCGATGTCACACCGAAAAACGACGTTTTCCCTGCGGTGTAACGCCCCTCAGGCTACCCGCTGACCGTGCTGAACTGACGTCGGTGATGAAAACGTGACGAACGAACTGGGTTAGAAGACGTTCAACAAATCAACCACGAAAACCAAGGTTTCGCCACCCTTGATGACGGAACCTGCGCCGTAATCGCCGTATCCCATATGTGGTGGAATCGTCAACTTGCGTCGTCCACCTACTTTCATACCTGTAACGCCCTGATCCCATCCAGCAATCACTTGGCCCGCACCAAGTCGAAAATCGAATGGCTCATTGCGATCCCACGACGCATCAAACTGCTTACCGGTACTCCATGCAACTCCTACGTAATGCACCGACACATTTCGTCCACTCGTTGCTTCATCACCACTACCGATGATTTCGTCGTCAATTATGAGCGACGAGGGTGGAAGATCCTGTGGGATGGAAATCGAGGGCTTAGAAGACATCCGCGCAACCTAGCAGGGCTTCCCCGCACATCGAACTAGTTAAACATCAAGGGGTCTGCACGCATCTCAGCACGAATTGCTGCTTCGAATTGCGGCAATCGATGAATGTTCGACCGAACAAATGCGTGTAACTGCGCCACCACTTCGTCCCTCAACGGCACTCCTCCGCCGATCTGCTCCACTTCCCACGCCCGGCGAGCCCGCCATTCCAGCGTGGAGGCCCAGAAATAGGCCTGCAAAATGGAGTCGGCCACTACGAAGACTCCGTGGTTTGCAAGCAACGCAAGATCATGATTACCAAGTGCCTCCACAGCACCGCGCGCATTGGCGACATCTTCGACGGTGCCGTCATATTCCGAATACATCGCAACATCACTGCCTGCAATCGCCGAAGTCTGGTCATAGATCGGCGGCACACGGTGCGCGCACGCCCAAACGGTGGCGTATCGAGGATGACCATGCAGTGCAACACGGGTTTCCGGCCGTGCGCGATGCATCTCAGTGTGCAACGTAATCGCCGGCGTCACCGTGTGTCGACCCTCGAGGGCGTTTCCGTCTCGATCCATCACCATCACGTCACTGCACGTCAATTCAGCCCATGTCAGTTCAAGCGGATTCACCAGGAACGTGTCATCATCTTGGCGATACGTGATATGCCCCGTGGTGTGGTCGTCATATCCCTCGCGGTGCAGCACTCGTGCAAGTGCAACGAGCTGTTCCCGTGGCGTGAGCGAATTCAGCAACACTCCCACGTTGGAATCTCGCAGAGCAGCCCTTTCCATATCGCCACCGTACCGACTACCCTTCGGTCAAGCAAGAGTTCGGTTGGGTCACATGCTGATGGGGAGCGTGTGCCGAGCTCGGCACGGGAATGGGGATCTCATGGCCAGCCAGACTTCACTCGAATCAGTTCACGACAAGAGCATTCGCTCTGCCGAACACATCGGTATGTTCCTGCCGGAACCGGAACCGACCGAACGTCGCTATGCGATCATTTCGGCTGACGATCACTACCTCGAACCCCCCACACTGTTCGACGGTCGTCTTGCCACCAAGTTCGTTGATGCAGCACCGCGCGTTGTAGACGGTGAAGACGGCGGCCAGTATTGGCTCATCGATGGTGCACTGTCGCCAATTCGAGACTGGAATGTGGCTTCGGGGCGAGCGTCGAAGGACTGGACCGGCGCGGCAGCACGATTCGAGGAACTCCGCCCAGGCGGCTGGGATGTCGATGCACGAGTACGTGATATGGATTTGGCGGGAATCGAACTCTCACTCAACTTCCCCTCTGCAATGTGGGGTTTTGCTGGCCGTGTGTTTTCGGCAATGAAAGATCGCGATCTCGGCTTCGCATGCCTTCGCGCCTATAACGACTGGGTCATCGACGAGTGGTGCGCTGCGCATCCCGGTCGATTCATTCCCTGTCAATTGCCGTGGTTTCTTGACCCACAAGTGGCCGCAGACGAGATCCGTCTGAATGCTGCTCGCGGTTTTACCTCTGTGTCGTTTAGCGAAAACCCCGAGGCGCTTGGCTACCCGTCCATTCACTCGGGGTACTGGGAGCCGTTTTTGGCGGCATGCGCAGAAACCGACACTGTCATCAATTTGCACGTCGGATCGTCGTCAATCATTTCGCAACCCTCGTCCGACTCGCCACACGGTGTACCGAACGCATTGTTCGGAATGAATTCGATGCTTGCGACGACCGACTGGCTGTTTTCACGCATTCCATTGCGGTATCCGAACATCAAGATCGTGCTCTCCGAAAGCGGTATTGGTTGGGTGCCAGGCCTGATCGACCGATTGGAGTGGACCGACTCGTATCGCGACAGCCCGATCATGAACGAGCATTGGAACATCGACGTGGACGGACCGACCATCGACGTGCTCAAGCGGAATTTCTGGTTCACCAGTATTTGGGATCCGGCCACATTCCGTGTGCTCGACCTCATCGGCGCCGATCGAGTGATGTTAGAAGTCGACTACCCGCACCCCGACTCGTCCTGGCCACATTGCCAGGCGCGCGCCGAGGCCCAATTGGGGCACCTCGACCGGGAGTCGATCGAGGCCGTCACCCACACGAACGCCGAACAGGTGTATCGGTGTCGCACGGTATGACAATTTGACGATCAACTAGTCGCCGGCAGATTCCTTCGCACGGCGAACGGTGGCACTAGGTTGCGTTCACCGTGACGACACAACTTGGACTCAGGGAAAACCTTGGTCAGTTCTCCCTCCTCGTCGGCGTCAATGCCCTTGTCGGCGGCATGATCGGCCAAGAGCGCACGGTCCTCCCCCTCCTCGCCACCGACGAATTCGGCCTCACGGCCTTCACCGCCACACTCACGTTCATTGCCGCATTCGGCATCGTCAAGGCGATCACCAATTTTTTTGCCGGCACGTTGTCCGATCGACTCGGGCGCAAGCCAGTCCTCATTGCCGGGTGGTTGATCGGTGTTCCCATTCCACTGATGTTGATGTGGGCGCCAACATGGGGATGGGTGGTGTTTGCCAATGTGCTCCTCGGTATCAACCAAGGACTGACATGGTCCACGACAGTAATCATGAAGATCGATCTGGTCGGCCCTGCTAAACGAGGATTCGCCATGGGCCTCAACGAGGCTGCTGGTTACGGCGCCGTCGCAGCTACCGCACTCGCAACGGGTTATATCGCCCAAGAATGGGGGCTCCGTCCGGCACCTTTCTTCCTCGGTCTCGCCTATGCCGGTATTGGCCTCGGCGTGTCGGTGTTGTTCGTTCGAGAAACTCGCGCTCACGCGCATCTCGAAGCGTCACACCACGTCACCATTAACCATGCATTGCATGATGCGCTCTCCACCAAGGAGATCTTCGTGCTCACGTCATTCAAAGAACGTGCATTGTCGTCAGCGTCGCAAGCGGGACTGGTCAACAATCTCAACGACGGATTGGCATGGGGACTTTTTCCCCTGTACTTCGCCAATGCAGGCCTCTCCGTTGGTCACATCGGCGTGTTGGCGGCTATCTACCCTGCAGTGTGGGGACTCGGCCAACTGATAACCGGTGGACTTTCCGACCGCATCGGACGCAAGCCGTTGATTGCCAGCGGCATGATCGTGCAAGGTGCAGCTATTGCGATGATCGCTGCCACGTCATCAACAGCGGTGTGGACAATCGCTGTAGCAACCCTTGGTGCTGGAACCGCAATGGTCTACCCCACGTTGCTCGCCTCTATTGGCGACGTTGCTCATCCCGCGTGGCGCGCACGCTCGGTGGGTGTCTATCGACTGTGGCGTGACGCGGGGTTCGCCGTTGGTGCGCTGCTTGCGGGCCTCCTCGCCGACCTCATCTCGCTCGAGGCGGCGATCTACGCCGTCGCTGGTCTCACAGTTGCGTCTGGGGTGCTTGTCATCGTGCGAATGTACGAAACACACCCGCCCATTCGTCACACAGCGTGAATTCAACCGTGTATCGGCACACAACAACGAAAGAGGCCCCGACATTGCTGCCGGGGCCTCTTCACTTGGTGGCGGGGACAGGATTTGAACCTGTGACCTTCGGGTTATGAGCCCGACGAGCTACCGGACTGCTCCACCCCGCGTCGTTGAGCGTGTACGGTAGCCAACGCCGGCGGCATTCCCAACCCACACTGCTCGGCCAAACCCCGCAATATGGCACTTTTCTCTCGCACTCCGAAGGTCTCCGTTGACGATCTTGAGGCCATTCGGGCAGAAGTTGCGTCATTACGCGCGGAGCTCACCAAACGCACAAACGAGTTGTCGTTGGTAACTGCCGCGACCAATGGTCTTGATCAGCGAATCGCGTCATTGGATACGCGTATCTCCGGTATGTCTACCGAACTAGCGAACCAGGTGCACGAACTGGGCCGCGAAATCGAACAGCTCGCAGAACGTGAGCATGACCCCGCGACACAGACAGCGGTGGAGCAACTCAAGGTGAGTCAAACACGTCTTGCCAATGAGCAAGCGCGGTATGAAATCGCGTTTCGTCAGGATCTGGCGATGTTGGCGGAACAACTCCGCCGAAACGCGTAACGGTTACTGACCAAGTAACGCAACGGCCTGTGCCACGAGAGCCCTGGCGCGCTGAGTCTTTTGCTGATACTCGGCAAAGTTTGGTGGTGTCTGCGCAAGCGCGGCATCGGCTTCGGCAAACAACTGCTCGGCGAGTGCCAACAACTCGACCGGATCACTAGATCCGCTAATAACGGGCAACGTCGTCGTGGTTGACTCGGTCGTTTCACCACCGGTATCAGTAGCGATTTCGTTTTCTGGTTCCTCGATGATGCCGTCGTCAACACGGTCGCCAATGTCGCCGGTGTACCCAGCGAACATCGTGCGAATAGCAGCGCCGAGCGAATCGGCAATTACCGTTCGATTGTCATAGAACGCGAGAAACTTACGCACAAATACCTGACGTGCGTTGGGGTCGTCGGGGCGCACATACAGCGGACGCACGTAGAGCAGTCCCTTGCCGATGGGTACGAGCTGAATATCGCCGTACACAACGCGGGAGCCACGTTGGTCGAGAAGAGTTACTTGCTGCGCAACGGTGGGATCACTGCCAAACTCAGCGGCGACAGTCGCGGGGCCTTCGGGTAACGGGGAAGCCACGGAGTACACCCGCAACTTGCCGTATGAACCTGGCTCACTCGACACCACCATGAACGCACGCAATTCTTTGCGGGCATCATCGGACGAAAACGGCACGAACGGCCGAAGCATCGAGAATTCACCTACCCCCGAAGTGTTCGTCGGCGAGTGGAAGAGGGTGAAATAGGGCTCAAATCGCAGCACGTTGGCATCGTCTACATCGATTGCCTCGGCTGCACCGATTGTGCCTGTGGATCCAACGAATCCAGTGCCGCCCTCGGGCTCGGTGGACGACGCTTGTGCAACGCTCCATGCGGCATCGCGATTAAAGAAAAGCTCCGAGTCATCGAACTGATAGCGGCCATACATATTTGTTTGCACGCGGAAGAGATCTTCGGGATAACGGAAATGCGACACGAGTTCATCGGAGGCCTCAGCAACCGGCGTAAACAAATCGGGGAATACCTTGCTCCATGTGGCCACGATGGGGTCTTGATCATCTACGACGTAGAACACGGGGTCCGCGTCATACGCATCTATCACTACCTTCACGCTGTTACGTACATAGTTAAACGACGAATTGAGACCAGAACCAGGCGTCAGCTGAGAAATGTTTGCTCGCTGTGCGTAGGGATAACGATCGGTGGTCGTGAATGCATCCAAAATCCACACGATGCGGCCATCGACGACGGCGGGATAGGGGTCCGCGTCATATCGCAAGAACGGCGCAATCTTCTCTGCCCGCTCGCGCACATTACGTACCCACAAGATGCGCGACTCGGGCGTAATGAGTCCCGAACCAAACAGGTTGTACTCACCAAAATTGAGCGCAAATGCTGCTCGTCGCACAACCGACGACAGGGTCACTCCGCCGTTTCCGTTATAAGACTGCTGATCGATCCCCGGACATGCCTGTTCGTCTTGTTCCGTTCCCAACACCGCGTAATCGCCGATCTGGTCACCGATATACATCTGTGGTCGTTCTTCGCCAAGATCTACATAGGTTGGGCGACCATCCAAAGTCACCGTGCTTGCCGAGGCCGCCACGATTCCACATCCATGGGTATAGATGAGGTGGCGCGAAACCCACGTACGGTTCGGGATCCCCGCCGTATTCAACTCTCGTGCAGCAACCATGACCTGCTGAATCCGCCCGTCGATCGGGTATCGATCAACGTCCAAGTCTCGAATTGCGTAGAACGAGGACAGCCCCTTGTCGAGCGCAAAACGATCACGCATCTCCGTGGGATCAAGTTGGCGCACATCGCGTAACGGCGATTCATTTTCAGCAATATCCTTCGCGGTAATCGCTCCAAAGCTCACGGGAACAGTTTCAATATCGCTCAGTCCCGATGCATTCTTCGTTGCAGCCAAGTTGCGTTCGATAAATGGCAGCTCCTTAGTGCTGACATTTGGCTGAACTGAAAAGCGCTGAACAATTGCTGGGTAAATCGTCCCTGCAGCGACTGCCACAACAACCCACATCAACAATGCCATTACGGGGATACGCCACCCCTTGAGCCGCACATTCCACAAGAACAACAGCGCTACTGCAAGCGACACCAAGATCATCAAATTGATGGCGGGCAGTTGTGCATTGACGTCGGTATACGTAGCGCCCTGAACCACACCTCGAGATGACGTGGTCAGACCAAAACGGGAAAGCCAGTATCCGGCTGCTCGCACAACAGCAAGACCAGCGAAGAGCACCGACAGGTGTGCCTTTGCCTGCGGGGTGACTCGCCTCCCCACATTTTGCAAACGTATGCCGCCATTCAAGTAATGCGTCGCAGCAACGACAATGGAGATCAACACCAAGGCTCCGAACAACCAATTGACGACAAACCCGGCAAATGGAAGTCGGAAAACATAGAAACTGACGTCTTGCCCAAACAATGGATCGTCAATGCCAAACGGTTGGTGGTTGAGGAACAGCAACCATTCCTGCCACTGAGTCACCGCAGGGAGACCGACCATGAAGCCAAGGACGACGCCAATCACGAGGCGAAGTAGCCACTGTCGCGAACCCACCAGTTCGCGATAACCCGCTAATGCACGCTCTTCGGGTGAAATGGGCACGAACTCAGGTGCAAGACGATCCGCAAGCCACATATTCATGATGAGCAGACCGGCGAACACAGCGATGAATGCGGCACCCAGCCCAACACGAGTTAAAAGAATCGCCCAGAACACGTCGGTTCGCCCGACCGAGTCGTGCCACAGCACGTCGACATAGAAGCCAGCAATGCTGCGACCGCTGATCACAATTGCGACGATGACGCCGACGAACAACGTCACCAGCAGCCGTCCGCGCGAGGGTTTCGCTACTCGAAAACCACCGCTGGGAGTACGCGGACGACGAGGTGGCAGATCGGAGGGATTGCGCACCTAGGTGAGACTAGTCGCGTACTGGTGCCACAAGGCATCGGCAGCCAGCATGTGCGATTGGATGCTCGTGACCTGTTGGGAAGGCGGTGCCAAGTGGCATATCGCCAGCCAACGCGTTGTCTTCAGCGTCGGGACACTTGGGTCCATTTGGGTCAAACATCCAACACACCGACGTGCCAGTTGATAGCGCCAGATACGCACCGCGGCTGTAGGCGAAACAGGTGACGTCTCCTACTACCTGATCCAGTCGCTGCATCTTCCACTCCCGGTACGCGCTGCGTACAAATGATGCCATCTGCTCACGATCACCGCTGCTCTGCTCTACGCAGCGTTGAATACGCTCACGTAGAGGGCGAACGATCGATTCATCAATTGACTTCGACAGCACCTGCATCACTGCTGCATTGGTGACCTTCTTTCGAAGGTCGGCCTTCAGGCTCGACGACACGCTCTTCGCACCGGTCATCGCAGCGCCCATGAGATCCTCGACTACCGCGTCGACGTACGTCTGAGCTTGTTGATCTGCTGGAAGCAGCAGCTTCTCTAACGCGACAACACTCTTTTTGCCCTGTAAATACGTGAGCATGGCGTTCTCTTCATCGGCAAGTACGCGCTTGAACTTGCGGGCAATCGTGGTGATCATGGGCGAAAGTGCGGCATCACGCTGTGTAAAGCGCTCGACATCCAACTTTGGCACCACCGCATTCACTCGCTTTGCAATCGGCTTTGTCGGAACGTCGGCAATCGGTGTTGTCTTCGGCTTCGACGATGCAGTCTTCTTGGCAATGTCGGCGGTACTCGTTTGTTTGAGTGACGCAAAGAGGTCATCTACCGACTTCTTGCTCGACGTCTTCGGCTTGGCGCTAACGGGAGCCTCTGGTTGAGCAACTTCCGACTCGTCCATCTCCACCACCGGCAATGGGGACTCCTGAACGGGCGTTGATTCTGTGACACTGTCGCGTCGGCCGAACAGTTGCACCACCTCGGCAATGTGCTCCGCGGACGGCGGGTCCATTGAGGGATGATCCGCCATGCCAGACGGCATTTCTGATGCGTCATCATTCGTGGTCGTAATTGTGGAATCCTGCACCGGCGGTTCCATTACTTCAATGTCGACAACCTCGGGCGTGGCATCAACGATCTCGTCGACAACAGTTGACTCAGCAACTTCATCTGAAACCATCTGCTCGTCGTCGGTTGTCTCATCAACAACGTCATCTGCGCCCCGTTGTGGTATCGCATCAGGCACCTTGGTGTGATCAAAAAACGTCGACTGTGTCATCGCGGCGCGTTCAACCTCTGCCGACAGATCATCAAACTCGGCTAAGTCGCCGACTACATCGTTTGCTGCCACTCGAGCACGATCAAAGGCCGACACCAGACGATCGCGGGCGTGGATTAACTGTTCAATTTGCTCACGGGCGAGCTCGCGACGGCGTGCCAACTCTGTAAGCACTTTCTCGCGGTACTCCCGCGCTTCATTGACCATGTCGCGGCCTTGCTGCTTGGCAAGTTCAATCTCGTTCTCAACGTCCGCGGCGGCATCGCTTCGTCGGCGCGCGGACTCGAGTTCGGCCTCCTGTCGAATACGGGCGGCGTCCGAACTTGCCTCCCGAACCAGGCGTTCGGCTGTTTCGGCGGCGCGCAGGCGCATCTGCTGCGCTGCCTCTCGAGCCGTGCTCAATACGCGGGCGGTCTCCTCGCCCAACAGCGTTGTGATGGTTTCCTCGTCGAGTGCTCCCGGGGAAGACATTCCCCTTGTCTGCATTGCCCGCAACTCGCTCTCGAGAAATCGCTCACGCTCCTGAAGCCTGCTCAATTCCGAGGACACCATGCGGAGGAAGTCACGGACCTCTTCCTGGCTAAACCCGCGCCGTACTACCTCGAACTGCGCCGAGCCGACAGCAGCCGGCGACGACGGATCGGGACGCGAAAACGAAATAGCCACACCGTCAACAGTACGCCCCTTTTACAGGCTGATTGTGGCATTCATGAGGCCACTACCCCCCACCTTCTCTAATTCGAGTAGGGCCTCTTCGAGCGTCGCAACGGCAACGACGCGCATGGTTGCTCCAGCAACCGCACGTGCTTCTGCCAGTTCGGAGTCTGATTGCCCCGAAGGCACAAAGAAGATCTCGACACCCGCGCGCTTGACCGCCACTGCCTTCTGCCGCAACGCACCAATCGCACCGACAGTCTCGTCCCCGTTAATGGTGCCCGTAGCCGCCACGCGCTTGCCGCCAAACAAGTCACCAGGTGTCAACTCATCGAGCAGTGCGAGCGTGAACGCCAGTCCCGCAGAAGGGCCACCAATCGAATCGGTGTCGATGCCAATCTCAAATGGGAGGTCGACGGTTCGCGTATCAGCAGGGACAAACCCCACTATTGCTCGCCCTGGGTCGTCCGGGCTTGCGATCAATTCAACCGTTCGCTGTTCAATTGAGGTCTTCCGATGCGGAACGATCTGCAGCGTCACGGTGTCACCGGGTCGGAACGAATCAAGCAAGGCGACAAGTTGCTCAAGCGACTCAACATCGGTCCCATCAAACGTACGAATGGTGTCTCCAGGAACCAGTTGAATGCAGGCACTGAAATCGGTCGGTTCGGCTTCGCATACCAATTGTTCGACGATGATGTCGCCCCACACCAAAGTTGCATCGAGTCCAACACGCTTAAAGGCGACATATTCAGCAATCTGTTTTGAGGTTGTCATCGACTGGTAGCCGAGTCGACGCTGTTCGGCTGGTGTGTTATCTCCGAAACGCTCTTCGTAGGTTTGAACGTCAACGTCATCATCAATTGCCCCAATCACTGCATCCAGCACACTCAGTCGGTTGCCATAAGCGGTTACGAATGACACAGGAGTTTGAGCGGGATAGCGCGATACCTGAGCGAGTGCCTCGGGCCCAAATTCAAGGCGCGGGGCTACCGCTTCAGTCGTCCCGGGAGCAACTTCCCACAACTGCACGCGAACAAACGACGAAGCGATTACTGCTCCGACGATGAGCCACGTCACCGTCAACAGTGGCAACGCCCACCACACCGCACGGCCAACGGGACGCGGCGAAACAGGGGGCGGTGGTGGCAACGGTACGCTTGTTTGCGCCGTGGTGTTGTCGTTCATCGCTTCTCTTGTCTCCATGTCCACGCTCGACGTCGTCATCCGCGCCGCCCTGGTCGTTGCCTTGTCTGCGACGGCACTCAT
>JBIIEO010000006.1:0-88242 GCA_044237775.1 Ilumatobacteraceae bacterium
TCGGACAGCCCGTGGACATGCGCAATAAGTTGGTCAGCGTGGTGGTGTTACTTCGTAGGCAGGACCCCAACGAGATCATCTCAATTGACGTCTCGGGTGGGACGCCGGTGGTCCAGTCCTCCTGATGACCTACAAACCTGCGGTTTCGTGATGTCCGTTGTGGGCCGCGGGATGTGCAAGGCTGGAGACTCAATATGAGGTCGAACATCACCTTCAACCCTGGTCTGTCGATCGGGTTGGCTCAGGAGGGCTACGCACAATGACCGGTGGACCGCAGAATTTCTTGGCAGTGATCAAGGTGATCGGGGTAGGCGGAGCGGGAGTCAACGCGGTCAACCGCATGATTGACGCCGGTCTGAAGGGCGTCGAATTCATGGCGATCAATACCGACGCTCAAGCGCTCTTGATGAGCGATGCCGATTTCAAAATCGATATCGGCCGTGAAGTGACACGGGGTCTTGGCGCGGGCAGCGATCCCGAAATTGGTCGTGAAGCGGCTGAAGCAAGCCGCGATGAGATTCAGGAGCTCATCGGTGGTGCAGACATGGTGTTCATCACGGCAGGTGAAGGTGGTGGTACCGGTACTGGTGCGGCACCGGTCATTGCCGAGATTGCGCGCAACGAAGGTGCACTCACGGTCGGCATTGTGACTCGACCGTTTGCCTTCGAGGGGCGCCGTCGCGCGCTGCAGGCTGAGGCTGGCATCAACAAGTTGAAGGAAAAAGTCGACACGTTGATTGTCATTCCCAACGAGCGCCTGCTGAGCATCGCCACCGATAAGACCAGCCTCCTTGATGCATTCAAGAAGGCCGATGAGGTGTTGTTGCAGGGTGTTTCGGGCATTACCAATCTCATCACGACACCTGGGCTGATCAACACTGACTTCGCCGACGTGCGCATGGTGTTAAAGAACGCGGGTACGGCGCTCATGGGTATTGGCCGAGGAAGTGGCGACAATCGTGCGATCAGCGCGGCAAATGCAGCGATCAATTCGCCGCTTTTGGAATCGTCTATCGAAGGTGCCCGCGGGATCTTGCTCAACATCACTGGTCCGTCAGACATGGGTCTGTTCGAGCTGAATGCCGCAGCGGAGATTGTCCACGGCGTCGCCCATCAGGACGCCAACATCATCTTTGGCACTGCAATTGACGATGAACTGGACGATGAGGTTCGTGTCACGGTGATTGCTGCCGGATTTGATCGTGTGGAATCCGCTGCGAGCCGTCGAGGCGACGGTCGGGGCGAGCCAAAGGGGAGCAGGCTCAAGGAGTTGTTCGGTGGCGACGATCCCTTCGGTGACGATGATGGTCTCGACGTACCGTCGTTTTTGAAGTAAGCGTTGCTTGACGCAAGTCTCGTAGCCGAACAGCTGTCAGCCCTGCGTCGGCGGATCGCCGATGCAGGGGGGCGCGAGGTACGACTCGTGGGCGTGACAAAAACCCTTGGGCCAGAGTCCTGGTCGATCGCCCGAACCTTGGGCATTGATGCAGTTGGCGAGAACTACGCCCAGGAAGTCGCGGTAAAAGCGGCTGCCGTGCCAATCAGCGAGCGCCCGCCGGTGCACTTCATCGGTCATCTCCAGGCAAACAAGGTGCGACTTATCGCTGGGATAGTGGATGTCTGGCAGAGCGTCGACCGCCTGTCGTTGGTGCAGGAGATCGTCAAGCGTCAGTCGAATCCGGTGATCTTGATTCAAGTCAATACGACAGGCGAAGAGGGCAAGTTCGGGTGCCGACCGGAGGAGGTGGCCAATTTGATTGCCTCGGCTCGCGATGCGGGTTGTGTTGTTGACGGTTTGATGACGATGGGGCCGACTGACCAAGACGTGGCACGCACCCGCGCGGCCTTTGGCATGCTCCGTGGTCTTGCTGATGAGGTCGGCGTGCGTGAGCGCAGCATGGGGATGAGCGGTGACCTTGAGCTTGCCATTGAGGCCGGCTCGACCATGGTCCGGGTGGGGTCAGCGCTCTTTGGTGAGCGGTCGTAGACGACTCTGTGGACTAGTGTTTGGGCGATGTCGATGTTCCGTCGAGCAATGGATTACTTGGGTCTGGGGCCGGATGATGCCTATGACGACTATGACGCATCGGTGGCGGTAGAGCGTCCACGGCGCACCCGTCCTGCACCGCAGCGAACTGCTCCGCGCTACCAGGACGACTTTGAGGACGAGTACGACGATCAGGAGGAGTACTTCGAAGAGCCTGTCTTCCAGCGGCGCGCTCCGATTCAGCGCGACGACTCCAGCGTGCACGTGCGTTCGTCGTCACGCACGAGCACCACCGTGAAGCCTCTTGCCGCAACATCTGCTGAGCCGACGTCGATTCGTCCGGTTCGCTATGACGAAGCAAAAGATATTGCAGATCTCATCAAGGCGGGGCGTCCGGTGTTGATGGATATCGGTTCAGCCGAGGAATCAGTGGCTCGTCGCTTAATCGATTTTGTAAGTGGTTTGATCTACGGCGTAGATGGAACGATGGAAAAGGTATCGCCAGGCGTCTTTTTGATTAAGCCCCGTGGCGTCCGCGTCGTTCGCGGATAGTCGTGATCCGCGAACTGCTGTGTCAGGCCGTAAGCCTGTTTGTGCTGCTGATTTTTGTTCGCGTGGTCCTGTCCTGGTTTCCTGTTGACCCCCGCGGACCGGTAGGACAGATTTCCCGCCTCGTTGCCCGTGCCACTGATCCGGTTCTTGTGCCGGTTCGCCGCGCGCTGCCCGCCGCAGGTCCACTTGATCTCTCGCCAATCGTCGTGTGGCTCTTCTTGACGATCGTGGTGCAGCGCCTCCTGCTCGGCTGTTAAGGCGCCTCGTACACTATTTCGCCGTGTCGTATCCCGAAGTTGAGTCGCAGCCAAACATCCCCGCATTAGAGCGGCGCATCCTCGACTTCTGGCGTGACGATCGCACGTTCGAGGCTTCTGTCGCTGCTCGTCCAGTAGGGGAAAAGGGCGCGAACGAGTTCATTTTTTATGACGGTCCACCGTTTGCGAACGGCTTACCGCACTACGGCCATCTCTTGACCGGCTTCGTCAAAGATGCGGTGCCGCGTTATCAGACCATGCGCGGTAAGCACGTCGAGCGCCGATTTGGCTGGGACTGCCATGGTCTGCCCGCCGAGGCAGAAGCCGAGCGACAACTCGGCATCTCGGGACGTCAGGCCATCACTGACTTTGGGATAGCCAAATTCAACGATCACTGCCGCACTTCGGTGTTGCAGTACACCGCCGACTGGGAGCGCTATGTCAATCGGCAGGCACGGTGGGTGGACTTCTCGAACGATTACAAGACGCTCGATTTGTCCTACATGGAAAGCGTCATGTGGGCATTCAAGACGCTGTGGGATAAGGGACTCGTGTACGAGGGTTTCCGTGTCTTGCCATTTTCGTGGGCGCTTGAGACACCGCTTTCCAACACTGAAACGCGGATGGACGACGCCTACAAGCAGGTGCAAGATCCTGCCCTGACAGTCGCCTTCAGCTTGGGGGATAACGAGTTCATCTTGGCGTGGACTACGACGCCATGGACGTTGCCGAGCAACCTCGCGCTTGCAGTGGCTCCGGACGTGGATTACGTGAAGGTGCGCCGCGACGGTATGACGTATGTTCTTGCTGCGGCCCGACTTGAGGCGTATGCACGAGAACTCGAAGGTTTCGAGGTTGTAGAAACGGTTTCGGGGAGTGCGCTCGTCGGTCGTCAGTATGAGCCGCTGTTTCCGTACTTCGCAGATCATGCACATGCATTTGTTGTGGTGGCGGGTGACTTTGTGACCACCGAGGATGGCACCGGTGTGGTGCACATGGCGCCCGGATTCGGCGAAGACGACCAACGCGTGTGCGCCGCCAATGGCATCGAGTTGATCGTTCCGGTCGATTCGCGCGGACGTTTTACTCCCGAGGTACCCGATTTTGCTGGGCTCCAAGTGTTCGAGGCGAATGCGCCAATCATCAAAATGCTCAAAGAACGCGGTCGGGTGGTGCGCCACGAGACCTACGATCACGCGTATCCCCATTGCTGGCGCACGGGCACACCACTGATTTACAAGGCGGTGAGCTCATGGTTCGTCGATGTCACGGCGATCAAGCAGCGGATGGTCGAACTGAACACGAACATCACCTGGGTGCCGGAGCATCTCCAACAGGGCAGTTTTGGTAAGTGGCTTGAAAACGCACGCGACTGGACCATTAGCCGCAATCGTTTCTGGGGATCACCGATTCCCGTGTGGAAGAGCGACAATCCTGAATATCCGCGAATTGATGTCTACGGAAGCATCGCTGATCTGGAGCGTGACTTCGGCACGCAGGTATCCGAGTTGCATCGTCCGCAAGTGGACGATCTCGTGCGGCCAAACCCCGACGATCCGACCGGTACGTCCATGATGCGTCGAGTTCCCGAGGTACTGGATTGCTGGTTCGAAAGTGGTTCGATGCCCTTCGCTCAAGTGCACTACCCGTTTGAGAATCAGGAGTGGTTTGACAATCACTATCCGGGCGACTTCATCGTCGAGTACATCGGACAAACTCGCGGCTGGTTTTACACCCTTCACGTGTTGGCGACGGCCCTCTTCGATCGGCCATCGTTCGCTGCCTGTGTCAGTCACGGCATCGTGCTGGGCGAAGATGGCCAGAAAATGTCGAAGAGTCTGCGCAACTATCCCGATCCGATGGTGGTGTTCGACACGCACGGCGCCGATGCAATGCGCTGGTACTTGTTGTCATCCTCAATTTTGCGAGGATCCGATTTCTCGGTGACCGAGGAAGGCATCAGGGACACCGTTCGGCAGGTGATACTCCCGCTATGGAACAGCTGGTACTTCCTCTCGCTGTACGCCAACGCCGAAAAGGTGTCGGGTGTCGTCGATTACTCATCGACGAATGTCCTTGATCGATACGTGTTCGCGAAACTGCACGATGTGGTGTGCGATGTCACCGAATCAATGGACCGATACGACTTGTTCGGCGCTTCCCAGCATGTGCGCGCATTCATCGACGTGCTCACCAATTGGTACATACGCAGGAGCAGGGACCGGTTCTGGGAAGGGGACGAGGAGGCAATTTCGACGCTTCATACCGTTCTGGAGGTGTCATGCAGGCTGGTAGCGCCCCTCCTTCCACTTGTTTCCGAGGAGATCTATCGCGGGTTAACTGGTAGTCGAAGCGTGCATTTGACCGACTGGCCCGATGCGACCACGATTCCCAACGATGATGAACTCGTGACGTTGATGGATGAGGTTCGCGCCGTGTGTTCTGCTGCGTTGTCATTGCGAAAAGCAAACGGAAGGCGAGTGCGCCTGCCGTTGTCGACCCTAACGGTGGCGTCGCCCATGGCTGAAGGTCTCCGACGGTTTGAGTCGGTCATCTGTGACGAGGTGAACGTAAAGAGTGTTGTTTTGACCGGAGACGTCGAATCGGTAGCGAGCCGCGAACTGCATGTGATTCCCGCTGTTATTGGGCCACGACTCGGAAAAGAGACACAGAAGGTGATCGGAGCCGTTAAGCGTGGTGAGTGGACGCGCGATGGTGATCGGATTGTGGTGGGCGACGTCGTGCTCGAGCCGCATGAATTTGAGTTGCGATTGTCGGCCTCCGTTTCGAGTGCCGATTCGATGGCGGCGGCAACTTTGCCGGGCTCGCAGGGAATTGTGCTGCTGGATCTCACGTTGACTGATGCACTGATCGCTGAAGGTGTGTCGCGTGACGTGGTGCGCCTCGTGCAGCAGGCCCGGCGCGATGCCGGGTTAGCGGTGTCCGACAGGATTGCGCTCACACTGGGTCTGCCCGCTGAGATCGCAGCCCAGGTGGCCTCATTTCACGATGTGATTGCACAAGAGACCTTGGCTGAGTCGGTGTTGATGAGCGATGACTCAACACCGAATATGGATCTCGACGGCATTGGCGTGTTCGTTGGCGTCGAACGGCTACGGTAATGCGCCAAGTCCGGGAGGTTCGAATGCCCACAGCCAAGAAGAAGTCGTCTGCACGGTCGGTGCCTGCACAGAAGGCGGCGGCCAAGAAGAAGGCGGAGCTCGCGAAGAAGGTTGCGGCCAAGAAAAAGATCGAGTTAGCCAAGAAGGTTGCGGCCAAGAAGAAGGTTGAGTTGGCCAAGAAGGCGGCGGCCAAGAAGAAGGTTGAGTTGGCCAAGAAGGTTGCGGCCAAGAAGAAGGCGGAGCTCGCGAAGAAGGTTGCGGCCAAGAAGAAGGTTGAGTTGGCCAAGATGGTTGCGGCCAAGAAGAAGGCAGACGCGCAGCGAAAAGCGGAGCGCGTCGCCGCAGAGCGTGCGCGTAAGCAGGCGCAGCGCGAACGGGAGGCGGCCAAAAAGCGTTTGGCGGCCGAGCGAAAGAAAGAAATGATCGCCAAACAAAAGGCGCGCGAACTTGCTGCGAAGGAGAAGGCGGCCGAGCGAGCCCGTGTAGCGGCCGAAAAGCAAGCACTTCGTGAGGCGAAAGAAGCTGCTCGCGCGGCTGAGCGCGAAGCCAAAGAGAAGGCCAGGCTCGAAGCCCTGGCTGCCGCAGCGCGGCGCAAGCCAGAGCCACCGCCGAAGCCGCCGATTATTAAGACTGAATTCGAAGATGGCATCCAGGCCACGAAAGAGTTTGATCTGAGGTTCCTTGCCTCCCAGCGAACGTTGCTGATGGAATTGCGTGGCACGCTGACGAAACAGGCCAATCGTCTTGAGGACGAAGCCAACGCATTGATCGAAGATGTCGAAATGGGCGACGTGCAGTTTGATGAGGAGGGTGGCGAGGGCGACACCATGGTGGTGGAACGCGAACGTGACCTGGTGTTGTCGGCTCAGGCACGGCATGAGGTGGAAGAGATCGACGCCGCATTAGAACGTATCAAGCAAGGCGAATATGGCTATTCAAAGCACAGTGGATTGCCGATACCCCGGGAACGCCTGAAGGCAATTCCGTGGACGCAGGAGTCCGTTCAGGAGCGGGTGGGCGGCATCGGACGCCGATGACCACGGTGCGACGCTGGGCGCCTCCACGCGTGACGCTGTGGGTTGTACTGGTGGTCCTTGTGCTCGATCAGTTGACGAAGGCGTGGGCACTTATTGCCTTGGATGACGGTCGCACTATCGACCTGGTGTGGACGCTTCGTTTCAACTTGGTATTCAACAACGGCATGGCTTTTTCCCGTGGCACCGGGTGGGGGCCCGTCATCGGGGTTGTGGCGGTCATTGTGGCGCTGCTGCTCGTTCGCGCAAGCACCAAGACCGCATCACGTTTTGCTCAGGTCGCATTTGGCCTCGTTGTCGGAGGTGCTATCGGCAATGTGGTGGACCGCCTCTTTCGCGATGAGGGCTGGATGCGTGGTGCAGTAGTGGACTTCATCGACCTGCAGTGGTGGCCGGTATTCAATATTGCCGACATTGGTGTCACCGTTGGAGCAGTGATGCTGATTGTGCATTCGATTACCGCCGATCAGTCGGCTGGCACTTCGGCATGAGCGAACAGTTTCGGGAGATCATTCCCGCATCGCTGCATGGTCAACGCCTCGACCGCGTCGTGTCGCTTGTTGCAGACATCAGTCGTGCGGCAACTGCGTCGTTGCTTGAATCGGGCGGCGTGACAGTAGACGGTGTCGCAGTGATGACAGGCAAGGGAAAGGTCAAAGAGGGACAGGTCGTGGAGATTGATCCGCGAAAGTTGCCGACTCCGCAGTTGCCGGTGGCGGACAGCAGTGTCCCTGTGGATGTCGTGTATGCCGATGACGATGTCATCGTGGTGAACAAGCAGGCAGGTGTCATCGTGCATCCCGGTGCTGGTAACCCCGACTCAACATTGGTCAATGGACTCCTTGCGCATTTTCCTGAGATTGCCAATGTGGGCGAGGCGATGCGCCCAGGCATTGTCCATCGCCTTGACGCGGGCACCACGGGCCTGATGATGGTGGCGCGCAGCGCTCGTGCGTACGATGCGCTAGTCGGACTGTTGTCGCAACGTGCGATCACGCGCATGTATGTCGCAATCGTGTGGGGGCATCTCGAACGCAGTACCGGAATCATTGATGCGCCGATAGGTCGCGACCATCGGGATCCAACAAGAATGGCAGTGGTGGTAGACGGCAAGCACGCACGGACGCATTACGCAGTGCGCCAGGCCTTTGACGTGCCGCAGCCATGTTCGTTGGTGGAGTGTTCGTTAGAAACAGGTCGGACGCACCAGATTCGCGTGCATCTGGCTTCAATTGGGCATGCGGTGGTCGGGGATGCGGTCTATGGGGGCGCTCGAAGCGTGTTGTCGGCGCCCCGACCGATGTTGCATGCCTGTGCGCTCAATTTCACACATCCGTTTACGGGCGAGGAACTTGCGTTCTCGGCTCCCACCCCGCATGACTTTCTCGAAGTCCTTGCGCGTTGCGCAACCAGTTAGTGGTGTAACTCCGGCCACGGGGCGCCACCGCGCGCTGCGTCTGCAATGCCCTGCAGGGTGTAATCAGCAAGATGATGACGCATATGCTCACCCGCGACGTTCCAGATAGCGAGAAGGACGCAATGTCCCTCGTGATCGCATGCGCCGTCTTGGTGCGGTTGTCCAAAATCGCCAAGCGTGATTGGGCCATCAGCTGCAGAAATGATCTCCGAAAGCAGGATGTCCTTCGCAGGTCGAGCGAGCACGTATCCGCCACCGACGCCGCGCTTGGACTTCACGAGTCCGGCGCCCTTGAGGACGAGCAAGATCTGTTCGAGATACGGCTGGGGCAAACCTGTTCGCGCAGCGATGTCACGTACCGAGGTTGGTCCGCCTTCGCCGGCGTGAAGAGCGAGTGAGAGGAGCGCACGACACGCATAGTCACCACGGGTCGAAACACGCACACTTGTAGTGTAGGACCCGTGCACGAACCGCGGATTCCTCGTTACGCGGACGGGTGTGTGTCGGGCGTGGTGCCGGCGTTGTTGGGGCCACACGGCACCTCAACACTCCCACCGTGGTTTCCCGCCGGCGTGCGTGGCGCACGACAGGTGGTACTGCTCGTGCTCGATGGCCTTGGATGGCATCAGTTGCGTCGGTATGCGCATTGTGCGCCCACGCTTGCAGCGATGGAAGGCGGCGCCGTCACCACGGTTGCGCCCAGCACCACCGTCACCGCGCTGACATCGATCGCCACGGGTCTGACGCCGGGCGAGCACGGGCTCATTGGATATCGCATCGATATGGGTGGCCACGTGGTGCAGATGTTGCGGTGGGGTGACGAGCGCGGAGACTTACGCGCGGTGTACCCGCCGGCGACAGTGCAGCCCACGCCACCGTTCCTGGGCGCGTCAGTGCCCGTGCTGAGCAAGGCAGAGCTTGAGGGCTCCGCATTTACCGAGGCGCACCTACGCGGGAGTAAACCGATGGGGTGGCGTGCGCCATCCAGCATTTCCGTCACCGTGCGTGGTCTGCTTGCTGCAGGTGCCCCGTTTGTGTATGCCTATTACGACGGTGTTGACAAGATCGCCCATGAGCGGGGATTCGGGGAGTACTACGAAGCCGAGTTGGGGGCAGCCGATCGACTTGTTGCCGATGTCATGGAGGTCTTGCCGAAGGGGGCAGCACTGGTTGTTACCGCCGATCACGGCCAGGTGATGGTGGGGGATGCAACGATTGTGCCCGACTCTGCACTCATGCGCATGGTGACTCATCAGTCGGGAGAGGGTCGTTTCCGCTGGTTGCATCTGCGATCAGGCACGCACGACGACGCTCTTGCGCTTGCGCGCGAACGGTACGGTGACGTCGCATGGGTGGTCGAGCGTGACCACGTCATCGAGCACGGATGGTTTGGGCCGCGCGTGTCGGACGTTGCGCGAAGGCGAATGGGGGACGTCGCCCTCGTGCCGTTTGCGGATGTGAGCTTCAGTGATCCGCTTGACTCGGGTCCCTTTGTGCTCCAATGTCGCCATGGCTCGCTTACCCCAGAGGAAATGGATGTCCCGCTCCTCGCGTTTCAGGCCGTGAACTGAGAGGATGAGGGCTATGCAGGACGACGTAGTGAACGCTTCCGATGGCGCCGCGCAGGACGCCGCAGTGCACTTGCTCGGCGGTGCTGAGGTGGTCACGGGAGTTGATACGCCGATCCCTGACGAGACAGTGACCGAACCAGCCAAGGTGATGCGTATTGGCTCGATGATTAAGCAGTTGTTGGATGAGGTACATGCGAGTGCCCTCGATTCGCCCTCCCGTGAACGGCTGGGCGAAATCTATGAACGCTCCATTGCGGAGTTGTCTACTGCGCTCTCGCCAGATTTGGCGGAAGAACTCCGAACGCTCGCGCTGCCGCTGCGCGAGGGTGTCGTACCGACTGACTCCGAGCTCAGAGTCGCCAAGGCGCAGTTGGTGGGATGGCTCGAAGGGTTGTTCCATGGCATTCAAGCGACGCTGTTTGCGCAACAAATTGCAGCGCGTCAGCAACTTGAGCAAATGCGCCAGTTGCCTGGTGCCGGCCAGTCGGTGGGCATCGAGCGACCGGGCACCTACCTCTAAGCGCACGCGCGAGCGCAGCGCACCCCGCTGCTACAGTCGGCGTTCGATCTGAAAGGAGCCTCGCCGTGGGCGATTCGTTCACCCACTTGCATGTCCACACGGAGTTTTCCATGCTGGACGGGGCGTCCCGATTAAACGAACTCGTTGCCCGTGCGGCGTCAGACGGTCAGCCTGCTCTCGGCATGACCGACCACGGCAACATGTACGGCGTTCTTGATTTCTATAAGGAATGCAAGGCCCAAGGCGTCAAGCCAATCATCGGGATGGAGGCTTATCAGGCTCACGAACATCGCAGCGAGCGTCCGTCGCGCAGAGGGCGTGTCGACGACACGGGGGGCGAGACCGAGGGTGGCGGCAAGCTGTACTACCACCTGACGCTGCTCGCAGAAAACAACACCGGCTATCACAATCTGATTCAGCTTTCGAGCCGCGCATTTCTCGAGGGGTACTACTACCAGCCGCGACTCGATTGGGACTTGTTGTCGCGCTACAGCGGTGGCATCATCGCGACGAGCGGATGTCTCGGTGGCCATGTGTTGCAACGACTTCTGAAGGGCGATGAGGCCGGTGCGCTTGCTGCGGCTGGACGGCTGCAAGAGATCTTTGGTCGGGACAATTTTTTCATTGAGTTGCAAGACCATGGCATTCCCGATCAGCATCGGACGAACCCGCTGCTCGTTGATATCGCTAAACGTTTGGACGCTCCGCTGTTGGCGACTAACGATACGCACTACACGCATCGTGAGGACCATGAGGCGCATGATGCGTTGCTGTGCGTGCAAACTGGCAGCACAATCGCCGAACCGAATCGGTTCAAGTTCGACGGCACGGAGCACTATTTGAAGTCGGCCAACGAAATGCGCTGGCTGTTCCGCGAACTCCCACAGGCGTGCGACAACACGTTATGGATTGCCGAGCGTGCAAACGTCGAGATTGAGTTTGGCAAGCCGGTGCTCCCGCATTTTCCCATTCCTGAGGGATTTGCCGATGACCGCGCCTATTTGGAGCATCTGACCATGGCCGGTGCACATGCGCGGTGGGGAGATTCGCTACCCGCCAACGTGCTTGAGCGTCTTGCGTATGAACTCAAAGTGATTGCCGACATGGGCTTCAGCTCGTACTTCCTTATCGTGTGGGACCTCATTCGGTATGCGCGCGAAAACGGCATTCGTGTGGGTCCTGGCCGCGGTTCGGCTGCGGGGTGTGCCGTGGCGTATTGCCTCCGCATCACCGACCTCGACCCCGTGCGTTACGACTTGATTTTCGAGCGGTTCCTTAACCCGAGTCGCATCTCGATGCCCGACATCGACATGGACTTCGACTCACGTTTCCGTGACCAGATGATTCGATACGCCGCAGACAAGTACGGACGCGATCGAGTGGCACAGATCATCACGTTCGGCACGATCAAAGCGCGTAATGCGGTGCGCGACGCTGCGCGAGTGTTGGGGTATCCCTACGCCGTCGGCGACAAAGTCGCCAAGCTCATGCCGCCGCTTGTGATGGGGCGAGACACGCCCCTGCGCTACTGCTTTGAGGAAGACGAGAACCACAAGGCGGGCTATCAGGCCGCAAGCGATCTGCGAGCGCTCTGTGACCAAGATCCTGACGTCAAGCGTGTGGTGGATGTGGCAAAGGGCTTGGAGGGACTGAAGCGTTCGGTGGGTATTCATGCGGCGGCAGTGGTGATCACCAAAGAGCCGCTGATGGAGTACCTCCCTGTGCAACGCAAACCCGAACAAGGGCAGGCCCCCGAAGAGGCGCCTGTTGTGACGCAGTTCGAAATGCACGGCGTCGAAGAACTTGGGCTTCTCAAGATGGACATCTTGGGGCTGCGCAATCTTGATGTCATTACCGATGCGAACGAGATGATTCGCGCAACGCGTGACCTCAACTTTGATATCGATCAGATTTCGCTCGACGATCGAGGGACCTATGAGCTCCTCTCGCGCGGCGACACCATTGGGGTATTTCAGCTCGAGTCGTCACCCATGCGCGCGCTGCTGCGCTCGTTGATCCCCGAGAAGTTCGAGGACCTCTCGGCGGTACTGGCCCTGTATCGACCGGGTCCAATGAGCGCCAATATGCACAACGACTTTGCCGATTTCAAGAACAATCGTAAGCAGCGTCATTATTTTCACCCCGATGCCGCCGAGGTGCTGGACGACACCTACGGATTGATGATCTATCAAGAGAGTCTCATGCGGGTAGCACAGAAATTTGCGGGGTATTCGCTGGCCGAAGCAGACAACCTTCGCAAAGCATGCGGAAAGAAAATTCCCGCGATGATGATGAATGAGCGAGGCAAATTCGAGGAAGGCTGCCAGCGCAGCGGCTACGGCAAGGATCTTGGCAAGGAACTATTCGACGTCATCGTCAAATTCGCTGACTACGCATTCGCCAAAAGTCATGCCTATGGCTACGGGCTCATTTCCTATCAGACCGCATACCTCAAGGCGCATTATCCAGTCGAATACGTGGCCAGTCTGTTGACGAGTGTCAAGACCAACTATGAAAAAGCGGCTGTGTACTTGGCGGATGCGCGGCAGAGCAAGATCGCGGTGTTGACACCCGACATCAACAATTCAGGTGTGAACTTTGCGCCGGTGGTGGTGAACGGCGAACGCAAGATCACGTTTGGTCTTTCGGCAATCCGCAACGTGGGTGAGGGGTTGGTTGGTCTCATTGTGGATGAGCGGCAGGCTGGCGGCGGGTTTACGTCCTTTTACGACTTCTGCGAACGTGTTCCCGAACAGGCGCTCAATAAGCGAACGGTGGAATCTCTGATTAAGGCGGGCGCGTTCGACGCACTTGGGCATCCGCGCAAGGGATTGCTCATGGTGTACGAGTCGATTATCGATACCACCGTGATGCGGCGCAGAGAGCGCGATCAGGGTGTCATGAGTCTGTTCGGCGATCTTGAGCCGTCGGAGGGTGGCTACTCCGAGCGTCAGGAGATCCCCGATCTTTCGTTCGATAAGACCGAGCAGCTGAAGTTTGAAAAAGAGATGCTCGGTTTGTACGTCTCGGACCACCCGCTTATGGGCATCGAAGGGGCATTGCGACGACGCGTGGACTGTTCGATTCCGGAGGCGATGGAACGCGAGGACGGCTCCTTCGTCGTGGTGGGTGGCCTGGTCAACGGCTTGTCTCGGCGCTGGACGAAAAAGGGCGATCAGATGGCCACCTTCACGCTGGAAGATCTGCAGGGCTCGGTCGAAGTGACGCTGTTTCCGAAGACACTGCAGAAGTACGGTCACCAGCTTGCCGATGACATTCTTGTGGGCATTAAGGGTCGAGTCGATCGTCGCGACGACACGCGTCTTGGGCTCATGGCGATGGAAGTAACCGTGCTTGAAGGGTTACGGGTCTTTCAAGAGTCCCTCCATATTCGACTATCGCCACAGACGTTGAGTGAATCCACGATCGAGCAATTGAAGGCGATGCTCACTGAACATGCGGGTAATTCGCCGGTGTTTGTGCATATTGGCTCGGATAAGGCGGTGCGCTTGGGCTCTGAGTTCAATGTCAATCTTGACCACGTCATGGGACCATTACGAGTCGCCTTCGGCGACGCTGCCTACATCGAATAGCGCGGACCGTCGCAAATCGCGGTTTTTGCTGGCAGACTTAGCAACTATGTCGGTCGAGGTGGAGACTCGGGATAGTGCTTCGCTCACCGATTCTGAACTTGATGAGTTGGCCCAGATGGGCGGCTCGTTCGGAATCGGTGCGATTTCCAAGGCCAAAGAAGATTGGGTGCTCTTTACTGCGGCATCGATCAACGGCAAGTTGCAGGGGTTCACGTTCTCGACGCTTGAGCGCATCGGCGGAACACCCTGCGTGTTACTCGGGATGATGAGTGTGAAGCGCACCGCAAAGCGCGATGCCGTCCTCAAGGGATTGATGACCGAGGCATATCACCGTGCGCTCATGGCTTTCCCCGATGAGGATGTCGTGATCGGCTCCCGGTTCGCCTCGGTGGATGGGCTCGAGGCTTTTAAGTCGGTTACCGGCATGATTCCTCGACCGGGCCATCGCGCGGTCGGCGAGGAGCGGGCATGGGGGAAGCGTCTGGCTCGTCGGTTCGGTGTAGATGCGTCGTATGACGAGCAGTCCTTCATCGTCAAGCAGAATGGTCAATCGGGATTCCTGGATCACGAGTCGTCAAAACCGGAGAAGGCAAATACGGATCTCGCAGACCAATTCAAGTCGGTGAACAGGTCGAAGGGTGGTGTGCTGATCGTCCACGGATGGACGATGGCAGAGTCACTGGCCAAACTCGGCAAGCTGAAGTAATCCCGTTGGAGTTTGCCGACGTCGTCCGATCACGTCGGATGTCACGGGCATTCGACGCTCGTCCGGTGCCTCGTGAAACCATTGAGGCGGTCGTCGATCTCGCCACCCGGGCACCGTCGGCGGGTAAGACCCAAGGGTGGCATCTGCTCATCCTTGAAGGTGATGCGGTAGCGAGCTTTTGGCGCGACACCTTGCCTGCCGAACGCCGCGAGACATTTGCATGGCCAGAACTGCTTGATGCACCACTTATCATGCTGCCGTTTGCCGATCCACAGATGTACGTCGCGCGGTATGGCGAGCACGACAAGGTGAGCACTGGTCTTGGCGCCGGAACCGACGCGTGGCCAGTTCCATATTGGACGGTGGACACCTCGTTCGCGGTGATGACGCTGTTACTGGCGTGTACGGACGTGGGGTTGGGCGCCCTGTTCTTCGCTGTGTTTTCGGGTGAGTCGGCGGTTCGTCAGCGCTTCGGTGTACCGGATGAACTGCAATTACTCGGCGCGATTGCCGTTGGCTATCCAACAGGAACCGATCGACCAGGTCGCAGTGCATCGCGTGCGCGCAGGCAGGCACGCGCCATTACGCATTGGGGGCAGTGGACTCGTTCGTGAGTGCACTGCGAAGTGCTGCGAGTAACGACGCAGAGTCGGTGCTCGGCGCCATGCAGGCGTATTGCCTACATACATAGGCGCGATTAGGTGATCGATCGGCCCAGAGTGGTGATTCGTACGGTTCGCCCCATGCGACGACGGTCGTGGGTAGCCAGCGCCGGCGAAGCACGGTGAGCAAATCGTCGCGCGTGCCAGTGATCGCAACTTCTGTGAGGCCCACGTGGTGGAGGTGCATTCCCGCCAACAGGTGTCCAAACGCTGAGGGTGCGCTGGATGCAATGCCGCCGAGTAGGCGCAAGATTGCGATGCCCCGTTCGGTGTATGTAGCTGAGCCCGTGAGGGCGGCAAGTCGTAGGAAGGCATGGGCCGCCGTGGAATTAGCCGACGGCGTGGCGTTGTCCATGATGTCTTTCTGGCGCACGATTAGGGATTCGCCCTCGCGGGGCGTAGTGAACAATCCACCTTGCTCGTCGTCCCAATACTGGGCGATGAGAAGGTCAGCAACTGCGCGCGCGTGGACAATCCAGCGCGCTTGACCACTGACCTCTGCGAGCCGCGTAAACGCGTCAACGACGTGGGCAAGATCCATAGCGAGTGCCTGATGACGGGCTCGCGGAGACCCATCTTGCTGCCAGCTGCGATACCAGACACCGTCATGGTGGAGCTCACGCAGAAGAAAGTCACCGTTGGCGATCGCATGCGCAAGCCAGTCCGCGCGATTTTCATGCCATGCGGCCTCGGCCAGCGTGGACAGCATCATGGCGTTCCACTCCAGTAACACCTTGTCATCGAGTCCTGGGCGCCTGCGTTGCTCGCGATAGGCATAGAGCGCGATACGCGCCTGTTCGATCGCCTCGGGCCGCTCGAGGTCGCCGCGTTGCATGATGCGTGTGGGAATGTTCTTTCCTTCGAAGTTGCCGGCTTCGGTGATGCCATACCACTCCTTGGCTGCGTCACGGAGCGAGGGGGGGAGTGCCTCGTCAAACTCGGCCGGCGAAAACACGTAGAAATGGCCCTCGTGACTGTGTCCATGATCATCGAGCGAGTCGGCATCCTCGGCACTGAAAAATCCACCATCGGGGTGTCGGAGGTCGCGAAGGACGTATTCGATTGTCTCGGTGGCAACTTGGCGCCATGTCGGTTTGCCAAAGAGGAGCGATGCATGGAGATACGTGCGCGCGAGCAGCGCCTGGTCGTACAGCATCTTTTCGAAGTGCGGTACGAGCCACTTCTCGTCGACGCTGTATCGGCTAAAGCCACCGCCAATGTGGTCGTACATGCCACCTGAGGCCATCGCGTCCAGCGTGGTGGTCACCACACGCTGCAACTGCTCGGACTCGCTGTTCAGAATCTCGCGAAGGAGCACCTCAATGTTCATGGTCCCCGGAAACTTTGGCGCGCTACCAAATCCTCCCCACTGAGAATCGAAGCTCGCAACAAGTTGCCTGACGGCGTGATCAAACAACTCGATGCCGGGCGTTTGGTCGCGCGCAACGATGCGCGCTGTGCGCGACAACGATTCCATCAACGCTTCAACATTTTCGTCGATTTCTGTGCGGCGATTCCGCCACGCATCGTTGATGGCATTCATCAACTGGATGAAGGTGGGCTTGGGAAAGTAGGTGCCGCCATAGAAGGGCTTGCCGTCGGGAGTGAGGAAGACGGTCATTGGCCAGCCTCCGCGTCCCGTCATCGCCTGAACCGCATCCATGTAGATGGCGTCAACGTCGGGCCGTTCCTCACGATCAACCTTGACATTGACGAACAATGCGTTCATGACCCGTGCGCATTCGACGTCCTCGAAGGATTCGTGAGCCATGACGTGACACCAGTGGCATGCCGAGTAGCCGACCGAGAGCAGAATCGGCACGTTGCGGCGCTGCGCTGCGGCAAATGCGTCATCTCCCCACGGATACCAGTCAACGGGATTGTCGACGTGTTGGCGGAGGTATGGACTCGTCTGACCAGCGAGTCGATTAGTCACGGTGCTACGACTCCAATGGCGAACGTGTTGTTCATCGCGGGGTAGGGCGAGCGTGCCTTCACCGTTGCGCGCACGGTGCACACTCCAGGCAGGGCGGGGGCGACGAGTGCGCTGTTCGTAACCGTGCAGGTGCCGTCGATGATGCGAAGGGTGATGGCACCGCGGGACGGAGTACGCACCAGATCCGAAATTGGCGTTGAGGAGCCTGGCGTAACGACACCGATCTGCGGCCAGATGCCGACGATGCGCGGCGATGTTGTAGAGAAGAGGGTGTCACCCGTTCGTCGATTACGCGAGGACACGCGGAGGAACGTACCGAGGTCGCGCGAGCCAACTCGATAATTCACTGTTATCGCGCTGTTAATTGCGGTGCAGTTTTTCGGTCGGGTGGGTTGCACCTGTCCAGGGCCCTTGCACCGAAACCATTGCGATGCAGTGCGAGGTGCCACTACTGCACGAACGTCTTCGTTGAGATGGCCTAATGCATTGATCGTTGGCGCGCCGGCGACGGGGAAGAGGCGTGCCAACTCGGCGAATGCCGCGCGGAGGTTGAGCAGACCAAAGCCCGTGAGTGGATCGGGGCCAGGAGCCGCGATGTCGGTGGCGGTTCGCAACAACAGGTCGCGAACCTGTGCGTTGGTAAGTGTCGGCTGTGCCGCAAACAAGAGGGCAGCGGCGCCGCTCACGAATCCGGCGGCCATCGACGAACCCGAGCTGTAGGTGTAGTCGCCGGTCGCGGTGGACAGAATCGCTACACCGGGGGCTGCAATATCAATGTATGCACCCGACTGTGAGCGTGAAGAGGGCACGTTTTGCTGATCGGTGAACGCCACCGCAATGGTGAGGTCAGAAGCGGCTGGCCATTTAGGTGCGGCCGCGGGCCCATCATTGCCCGCTGCGGCAATCACGAGGGCGCCCTTGTCGTTGGCGTATCGAATCGCCTCGGTGAGCGCGGGCGATTCCTGATCACCACCGAGTGACAGATTGATCACCCGTGCGCCGACGTCTGCTGCCAAGCGCACCGCGGTCACCACGTCGCCCGAGCGTCCGCGCCCGTCGGGGCCCAGCACACGAATGGGCAGGATGCGTGATTCGGGTGCGATCCCGGCAACGCCGACTCCGTTGTTCGCGACAGCAGCAATAATGCCCGCCACGTGAGTGCCGTGTCCGACGGTGTCGACATCGGGTGCACCAACCTCGTCGGCGCCCATGAATAGATTCCGCCCTGCGTCAAGGTTCGCGTCGAGATCGGGATGCGGTCCACTTCCGCTGTCGATGACGGCAATCGTGACTCCCGCGCCCCTCGTCACGGCCCATGCTTGGTCGACGCCGATCACACCGAGCGCCCACTGTTCACCGACGCGAGCATCGTTTGAGGCGGCAAGTGCCATCGTGCTGGGAAGAAGTGTGACAGCCAGAGTAGTCACCGCAATTGCCCAGCGGGCACGACGAATCATGAGACTGTTCTAGACGCCCATGGCGTGGAATCCACCGTCAACATGGATGATCTCTGCCGTTGTTGCGGGGAACCAGTCGGACAGCAATGCCACGCAGGAACGCGCTACTGCAGACGAATCGTTGACGTCCCAGCCGAGCGGAGCTCGTTCATCCCACACATCTTCGAACTTGGCGAAACCCGGGATTGATTTTGCCGCCATGGTACGAATGGGGCCCGCCGCCACGAGGTTGCAGCGGATGCCTTTGGCCCCAAGGTCCTTGGCGAGGTAGCGGTTGGTTGCCTCGAGCGCCGCCTTGGCGACACCCATCCAGTTATACGCAGGCCAAGCGACCGTGTTGTCGAAGTCGAGACCAACGATGCTGCCGCCCTCGGTCATCAGCGGAACAAAGGCTTCGGCCAGCGTCTTCAGCGAGAATGCTGAAATCTCCATGGCGACGGACACGTCCGCCCAGGTGGCGGCCATCAAGTCGTCGCCGAGACAGGCTGCTGGCGCGAATCCAATCGAGTGCAGGACCCCATCGACCTGACCGAGGCTGGCCGCCGCACGTTCGCGCACTGCATCCACGTGGTCGGGAACGGTGACATCGAATTCCGCAACCTCAACCGAACCGCCGAGTTTGCGTGCAGTGCGTTCGGTGATCGAGAGTCCTCGACCCGCGCCGGTGAGGAGTAGCGATGCGCCCTCTTGCTGGGCAAGTTGCGCCACGCCGAATGCCAATGACGCATCCGTAAGCACACCCGTGACGATGATTCGTTTGCCTTCCAGAATTCCCATGCATATGACCGTAGTTGTTGGGCGTCGTTTGTGTAAGGCTCAATGGATGCGCATCGGAATTATGGGTGGTACCGGACCAGCAGGAAGCGGCTTGGCCTTGCGTCTAAACGTGGCAGGCCATGAGGTCGTTATTGGCTCTCGATCGGTGGAGCGGTCGCAGGAGGTCGTCGACGAATTGTGCGCGCTGTGGCCCGACCGCGGCATTTCGATAGAGGCTGGCGATAACGCTGCCGCTGCGGCATGTGATGTTGTCGTCGTTGCGACACCGTGGGATTCCGTTGCCACTGTCGTGAGTGATCACGCCGCCGCACTTACCGGCAAGATCGTGGTCACCATGGCGAATGCATTGATCCGCGTGGGCAAGGAGTTTCAGCCGTTGGTGCCACCGCGTGGCAGCATCGCCGCCCACGTACAGGCGGCAATTCCCGCCAGTCGAGTAGTTGCGGCTATGCAACACATCCCGGCGAAGGAGCTCGGCAATCTCAATCATCACGTCGATAGTGATGTGTTGATTTGTTCCGATTTTCCTGAGGCGATTGAAACGGTGAGTGACATCGTGCACAAGATTCCCGGCTGTCGACCACTCAATACCGGCGGGCTTTCGAACGCACTCGCACTGGAGGCATTTACGGCAGTGCTGCTGCAGCTCAACGTTCGCTACAAGACCCGTGTAGCCCCTCGGCTTACCGGGATTCCGGAATTCGATCCGGTGTCCGGTCGATCGACGGTGGCACGTCACTAGAACATGTCGATGCGTCTATACGACACGGCCAAGCGGTCGGTAGTGCCATTCGAGTGCGGTGAAACCGTCCTCATGTACACCTGTGGCATCACCCCATACGACGCCACGCATCTTGGGCACGCCTTTACGTTCATTCAATACGACGTGCTGCAGCGTCGGCTTGTCGACATGGGGCACACCGTCAAATGCGTGCGCAACGTCACTGACGTGGATGATCCATTGTTTGCCAAAGCGCGAGAACTAGGCGTTCACTATCTTGATCTTGCTGCAGGCGAGGAGGCTCGTTTCGAGGCCGATATGAAAGCCTTGAACGCATTGCCTGTGTTTTCGTCGCCTCGCGCATCGTCTGCAATTTCTGACATCCGCGGATTCATCGGCATGGTGATGGATCGAGGGTTTGCCTACGAATCTGGTGGCTCGGTCTATTTCGATGTCGACAAGTTCGCGGAATTCGGCTCGGTCTCGCACTACTCGCAGGAGGAAATGATCAATCTGGCTCGTGAGCGCGGCGGCAATGTCGACGACCCGAACAAGCGTCACCCGCTCGACTTCGTGTTGTGGCATCCCTCGGCGAGTGACGAGCCGTCATGGGACACGCTGTGGGGTGCAGGTCGACCGGGTTGGCATATCGAGTGTTCGGCCCTTGCATTGCGCGAGCTTGGCACGACGATTGACCTGCACGGCGGTGGATCAGATTTGATCTTTCCTCATCATGAATGTGAGCGCGCACAGTCAGAGGCGGCGACCGGCGTGCCGTTTGTGCGGCACTGGATGCACATTGCCATGGTGTTTATGGATGGGCACAAAATGTCGAAGAGTCGTGGCAATTTGGTTTTCGTCGACCGACTCCGTGCCGAACACGATCCACGAATCGTGCGTCTTGTACTGATTACGCACCATTATCGGAGCGAATGGGAGTGGTCGCCGGATCTGATGGCCGCGAATGCGGATCGTCTTGCGCGTTGGCAGGACTCGATGTCGGGTCGCGATGAGGATTCCACGGTCCAGGCGGTTCGTGATGCACTCGATGACGATCTCGATGCGCCAAGTGCCGTTCACGCGCTCGACGAAGCGGCTGCCATGGGTCTGTCAGTGCGTCGTGGTGCTGCATTGTTGGGTATCGACCTCTAGGTGTTCAACGTCGCTCGGTGAATGGCGCCGGCCCTAGAATTGTGGGTGATGAATGCTTCGGCGACCATTGACGTGCGGCTGCCGGATGGCTCGGTGCGAACGCTCGACCGGGGCGCGTCAGCGCTCGATTTAGCCAAAAGCATTGGCTCGCGCTTGGCCAAGGCTGCAGTGGCAGCGGTTGTAGATGGCGAAGAGCGTGACTTAGTCGCGCCGCTACCTGAGGGGGCGATAGTGCACGTGGTGACGGCCGACTCGGAAGAGGGTCGCCATGTGCTGCGCCACTCCACGGCGCATGTGTTGGCGCAGGCGGTACTGCGCCTATTTCCGGGAGCCAAGTTTACGATTGGGCCGGCCATCGAGGATGGCTTCTATTACGACTTTGATCTGCCTGGCGGTCGAACATTCAGTGATGAAGATCTCGAGCGGATCACCGAAGAGATGAAGCGAATTGTGAAGGCCGATCAGCCCTTCGAGCGTTTCGAACTCGATGTCGAGGATGCGTTGGCGTTGTTTGCTGATCAGCCCTACAAATGCGAGATCATCACGCGTGTGACAAGCGGTGCTGCCGATGGTCACGACTCGGGGGAGGTCTCGGGGTCGGGTTCGGTCAGCGTGTATCGCAATTCCGAGGAGTTCGTCGATCTCTGTCGCGGCCCCCATGTGCCGAGCACGTCGCGGTTGGGTCATTTCGCGTTGATGAAGGTCGCCGGCGCCTACTGGCGAGGCAACGAAAAGGGTCCGATGTTGCAGCGCATCTACGGCACGGCATGGGAGTCCAAGGCCGCTCTCGATGAGCATCTCACTCGTCTTGTCGAGGCAGAGAGGCGTGATCACCGTCGACTTGCCGTCGAAATGGATCTGTTGTCATTTCCCTCAGAGTTAGGTGGTGGTCTTGCGGTGTGGCACCCGAAGGGGGCCATCGTGCGCAAGCTGATGGAGGATTACAGCAGGGCGCGCCATCAGAGTGGCGGCTACCAATTCGTCTACACCCCGCATTTGGCGAATGCGAAACTGTTCGAAACTTCGGGCCATCTCGATTTCTACCGAGACGGGATGTATCCGCCGATGGAGATGGACAACGGCGTGTATTACCCCAAGCCGATGAACTGTCCAATGCATTGCCTCATTTTCAAGGAACGCCAACGCAGTTACCGCGAGTTGCCACTGCGACTATTCGAATTGGGGACGGTGTATCGCTACGAGCGTGCGGGCACCCTCCATGGACTCTTGCGTATTCGTGGCTTTACGCAGGATGACAGCCATATCTACTGCACCGAAGAGCATCTTGCAGACGAGATCGCGTCATTGTTGGACTTCATCATGTCGGTCCTGCGGCAGTTCGGATTCGACGACTTTGAGTTCAAGTTGTCCACGCGGGATCCGGACAAAAGCGTGGGGTCGGATGAGATATGGGAGAAGGCGACGGCCGCATTGCGGGAGGCAATGGAGCGGCACGGCGTGTCTTATTCGGTAAAGGAGGGCGACGCGGCGTTCTATGGACCCAAGATCGATATCGACGTTCGAGATGCGATCGGACGAAAGTGGCAGTTAAGCACAATCCAATGCGACTTCAATTTGCCTGAACGGTTTCAGCTCGAGTACATCGGGTCCGACAACGCTCGACATCGGCCAATCATGTTGCACCGTGCGCTGTTCGGATCGGTTGAACGATTCTTTGGTGTATTGCTTGAGCATTATGGGGGTGCGTTCCCCACGTGGCTTGCTCCTGTTCAGGTGCGCGTTCTTCCGGTCACTACGGCTCATGAGGCATACGCACACGACGCTGCGGACGCGCTGCGAGTGCGCGGGCTGCGGGTCGACATCGTAGAAGCCGATGAACAGCTCGGCAAGCGAATCCGTTCGGCAAAGTTGGAGCGCATTCCCTACGTGCTGGTGGTGGGAGACGAGGATGTCCGGGACCGCACCGTGGGAGTCAATCCACGTGGTGGAGACGTGGTTCGGGGGGTTGCCCTCGACACATTCGTTGCACAAGTTGTAGCCGAAGCATCAGTGGACCTCGGTTGATGCTCGAACATCTCTGGAACGGATGGCGTGCGCAGTATGTGCAGCGCGACACAAAGATGGCGCCATCTGGTCAATCGATATTCACGCAGATTCTTCAATCGAGCTTGCCTGACGAGGAGACGTTCATTGTCTATCGAGGACAGGAGTGCTTTGTCATCTTGAACGCCTTTCCCTACTCGCCGGGTCACATGTTGGTGTTGCCGTATCGCGAGGTCGGTGAGATCGAGTTGCTGAGCGATACCGAACGAAACGAGATCTGGTCGTTGGTGGCAGATGCTGTTCGCGCGGTGAAGGCGGAGTACGTACCGCATGGTGTGAATGTGGGTATCAACATGGGTGCCACTGCCGGTGGCAGTGTGTCGCAGCACCTACATGTACATGTGGTGCCGCGTTGGGGAGGAGACACCAACTTCATGGTGACCGTTGCCAACACCAAGATTCTTCCCGAGGCGTTGTCGGTGTCGGCTGCGCGACTGCGCAGTAGGTTTTTAGAGGTGATGGGGACTTCTCAATGAGTGGTGACCCGGTCAACCCGGACGAATTGCGCGACCAACTTCCGGAAGATCTTGATGTCTCGGTGTTCGTTGGGCCATATCAATTTCCTGACAACAGCAGGCGACGAATTCCTGCGATTTTGTACCTCATCGTTTCGGCAGTCTCGTTTGGGCTGTGGCTATTTTTCGCGCGCAATGAGTCGATTGATTCGTCGGGGCTCGTGAACGATGGCATGTTGTACGTGTCGATCGGCCTTGCAGTATTTGCGGTGTACGTGCTCAGTTCATCGTGGAAGATGTCGGTGTCCGAAACCGACGCGTTGGTACATGCCTCTCAGGCCTGCGGTTTTGCGGTGGGCCATGCATCTGCGCAGCAGGTGTGGCGAGGTCTCCGAAGCCGGCCCACGTGGCGTGTCTTGTGTTACAGCGCCGAGGACCCACCGCTGCGTCGAGCTTTGGTGTTGATCGATGCGGTTGATGCACGCGTTGTAGAGCAACTGGTCGAAGACAATCCGGAGTAGCAATCGCCTTGAGCGTCCTGGCAGTAGGATGACGATCAATGTTTGACGGTCGCTTCCGTTCGCATGTTGAGCGTGCGGTGAAACCGATTGGGGAACGACTCGGTAAGACCCGCTTGTCGCCCGATCATTTCACGCTCGGGGGACTGCTTTTTGCTGTTGCTGCGGCGGTTGCAATTGGCGCGGGTGCGTTGCAGGTGGGCTTTGTGTTGCTCGTGCTTTCGGCATTGCCCGATCTCCTCGACGGCGCACTCGCCAAAGCATCCAACGCTGCGAGCCAGCGAGGTGCCTTTTTCGACTCTGTCATCGACCGCGTGAGCGATGGAGTGGTGCTTGGCGGAGTGGCCTGGTATTTCGCTACCACGCAGGACCCTCGGACCTCGGTGATTCCCTTTGCGGTCATGGGACTGTCAATGCTGATCTCTTATGAGCGAGCGAAGGCCGAATCGCTCGGCCTGCAAGCCAAGGGTGGGCTCATGGAGCGCGCAGAGCGGATCATCGTGTTGTGTTTTGGGTTGGTGTTTGGCTCATTGTTGTTGTGGGTGATGTGGGTGATGTTGGTGCTCACGGCGATTACTGCGGTGCAGCGTTTTGTGAAGGTTTGGAAGCAGGCCGCTGTTGCGCCGATCACCGCCGAACGACAGGCCCAACGGCGTTCTCGACGGGCATCGCGGCGTGCACGTCGAGACGATTATCGACGCAAGTTTCAGCGCCGCCGACGCACGAACTAGCGCGTCGTGTTCGAGACGCGAGTAACGCTGACGACATTCGGATATCGCGCCGCCTCGACGCTCGCTCGTTTCACCCCTGCAGGCATTGCGTCACGAGCCCCTTCATTCGTTGGTGCACCGCTAGCGGCGACACTTCGGGATCGTCGCCGCATGATCGAGCGTCATCTCACGCGGATCGATCCGACATTGCATGGAGCAGCTCTGAGCGCTGCGGTCAGTGACTCATTCAATAGTTATGTGCGTTACTACGTAGACGCATTTCGTCTGCCCTCGCTGTCGCCATTGACTATCGAACAAGGGTTTTCCGTCGATGGGTATGAACACATCCAGCAAGCCGCTGCGCGCGGCAAGGGCGTCATTTTGGCTTTGCCTCATTTGGGTGGCTGGGAATGGGCGGGCAGATGGCTTTCCACGCAAGGTCACACGGTTGCCGCAGTTGCGGAACAACTCGAGAACGCCGAAGTATTCGAATGGTTCCGGGATATTCGGGCACAAATTGGTATCGAAGTGATCGCACTTGACGAGAAGGCGGGGATACGGGTGAGTGCTGCGCTTCGGGCGAACCATGTTGTCTGTTTGCTCTGCGACCGCGATATTCCGCGTGCCGGCAAACGTTCAGGGGTTGACGTTGAATTTTTTGGCGAGCGCACCAGTGTTCCGGCAGGCCCCGCACTATTCGCAATCCGCACCGGGGCTGCGCTGCTTCCCGTTGCCACCTATTTCACGCCACAGGTGGACGGACATCACGCCGTTATTCAGCCACCGATAGCGATTGCACAAAGTGGATCACTACGCAATGACATTCGCCTCACAACGCAGTCACTTATCACCGAGATAGAAGCATTGATTCGGCACGAGCCAACGCAGTGGCATTTGTTTCAGCCCAACTGGCCAAGTGACCCGGGCTACTAGCGCCAGAGATCAAGAAACTCACGGACAGCAACCGCTTGTCCACCGTTCGTTGACGACATCACTGCAATCGGCGTGACGCCGACTGCCCACCAGCGGCGAAATGCATCGCGCACCTGACCGGCGTTGCCGGAGATGGTGCAGTCGTCAATCCAAGTGTCGCTCATTACCGCTTGTAGTCGTTCGGCGAGTTCATCCTTAGCCGACGTCTCCAGAATCTGCTCGAAACGGTCTACTTGCTCAACGAAACCCGCGTGTCGCCAATAGTTTCGGTAATTGGGCAAACTGGCATACCCCGTCAGTGTCTTGCGGTGCACGGCGCGTGCAGCCTGGCGATCATCGGACACCACGGTCGGAATCATGTTGGCAAGAAAAAACTCGGGCGACGCATTCGTTCGCGCGTGTGCTGCTTGAGTCGAAATCGCGCTCAACGCAGCGTTAGCCCAAATGGCGCCGTCTGCAATTCGGGTTGCGAGATCGAGCATCTTGTCGCGGAGCGTCGCGAGATAGATCGGCGGAAGTGCGCCACTAAAGCGTTCGTTTGCCCGCATCGCTGCAACGTACGTGTCGATATCGGTTAGTGGCTTGCCGGTCTCGACACCCAGCCGCTTCGTGACTGCGGTGTGACTCACGCCGATACCAAATCCGAAACGACCGTGCGACACCTCGTGAATATGCGCGGCGGCATTGCCTGCCTCCACGGGGTGGCTGTAATACATCGGCTGGATCGACGTCCAGAATCGAATCGATGACGTGACGTGGGCGAGGGACGTACAGAGGCCCATCGTTCCACCGAGACTCGGGCACGCAATACCACTCACCCCAATACGTTCCGCTTCGATAGCAAGGTCAAGCATTGCCGCACGCTTGGTTGGCGTGGCGACAAGAGAGAGCGCCGGTATCTGGTCACTTTCGCGTCTGCTCATGTCGGTAACGCCTCCTTCCACGCCTACGGTAGAGGAGTGGACATGTTGCGCATCGCCATGGTCTGCCCGTACAGCGTCACGGTTCCGGGTGGTGTGCAGGCGCAGGTTTTGGGCCTCGCTCGCGAGTTGCGACGCATGGGGCACGAAGTTCGCGTATTGGCACCCTGTGATGGCCCGCCGCCCGAACCGTTCGTCACGCCATTGGGAAACAGTCTGCCGACATCAGCGAACGGTTCTGTTGCGCCTGTAGCGCCCGATCCCTCCGCGGCGTTACGCACAATTCGAGCATTAAACGATGAAGCTTTCGACGTCATCCATCTTCACGAACCAATCGTTCCAGGACCTACGGCAACCGCGTTGCTGCTGAAATTGGCACCCACCATCGGCACATTTCATGCAGCAGGCGACTCGTCGTCGTACCGCGTGTTGAATCGCAGTGCTCGGTGGGCGGCAGATCATCTCACCACGCGCGTGGCAGTGTCGGACGCAGCGCGAGAGCTCGCTCACCGCTACCTCGGTGGCGACTATCGCGTGTTGTTCAATGGCATTGAGACCGACCGATTCAGGCGTGAGCACATCGTTCGTGAGTCCTCTCCGACGATTCTGTTTTGTGGTCGTTATGAACCGCGCAAAGGTCTAGAGGTGTTGCTTCAATCCATGAGCCATCTGGCCGAAGACGTCACGCTGTGGGTGGCTTCAGAAGGTGTCGGACTCGACGAACTCGAACGTCGCTATGCACACAATCATCGCATTCAGTGGTTGGGGCGAGTTACCGATGACGAAAAAATCGAGCGCCTCAATCGAGCAACCGCTTTCTGTGCGCCCTCGTTACGTGGCGAGTCCTTCGGGATCGTCCTGCTTGAGGCGATGGCTGCAGGTGCCGCGCTCGTGGCAAGCGATATCGACGGGTACCGGCAGGTGGCAAGCAAGGGATTCGACAGCCTCCTTGTGGAGCCGAACAATCCGGTTGCATTAGCGCAAGCACTCGCATCGGTACTCGGCAACGTCGAAGTGCGTGGTCCGCTTGTCACCAATGGCTACGAATCTGCTCAGAATTTTTCGATGGCACGTCTTGCTCGGGAGTACGAGTCCATGTACCGCACACTGCTCGAAGCCGAGGCGCGTCGCGAGATCGATGTCCCGCCCAGTCGGCTCCTCAAGTCGTTCAACGAACGCCTGTTGCGTCGGTCTCGCTTTCGCGGAGAGTGACGAGCGGGTGAGAAAGGCTGGCGTAGACTGGCGCTCGTGAATGCGACGTGGATCATCGTTGTGGTCGTCGGAGTCCTGCTCGTTGGGGCGTTCGTGTTGTACAACGGCCTGGTTCGTCGACGCAACGAGGTTGACAATGCGTGGTCGCAGATCGACGTCCAACTCAAGCGTCGCCTTGATTTGATTCCCAATCTCGTCGAAACCGTGAAAGGGTATGCGGCTCACGAGCGCGTGGCGTTAGAGGCGGTTATTGCTGCTCGGAGCAATGCGATGGGTGCGGGTAGTACGCCGCACGAGCAGGCTGCGGCAGACAATCAGTTGACCGGAGCATTACGTCAATTGTTTGCTTTGGCCGAGGCATACCCCGACCTCAAGGCGAACCAAGGGTTTGTGTCCTTGCAGGAAGAGCTGGCCAACACTGAGAGTCGAATTGCCTACGCGCGACAGTTTTATAGCGATGCCGTGCTGGCATATAACACGGCAATTCAAGCAGTGCCCGGTGTGATCGTCGCACGCGTATTTGGTTTTACCGAGCGTGAGTACTTCGAAGCTGAAGAGGCCGCTCGACAAGTGCCCCGCGTGCAGTTCTGATACCTCAATGAACGACCTGATAACTGCCAACAAGCGTCGCACCGTGTTCCTGATGGTGGGCTTTGTCGTCGTAGTGATTGGCGTGGGATGGGCGGTCGGGCTTGTGGTGGGCAATGGCGCGACGGGCACCGTGGTCGCAGGGGCGATTGCCGCCGTCATGGCGTTCACGTCGTATTGGAAGTCCGACGCCATTGCGTTGCGCGTGAGTCGAGCGGTACCAGCGGGCGAAGAGGAGTACCGGCGTCTACATAATCTTGTGGAGGGCCTCTGTATCGCCAGTGGTCTACCAAAGCCTCGGGTCTATGTGATCCACGACCCTGCACCGAACGCTTTTGCGACGGGTCGAAATCCGAAACATGCGGCGTTGGCTTTTACCACGGGGCTCCTCGAGCAGATGAATCGTGTCGAGCTCGAAGGGGTGGTTGCTCACGAACTGTCGCACATCAAGAACTACGACATCTTGGTGTCAACGTTGGCGGTGACCTTGGTCGGCACCATCGCGATCGTGACTGACTTGGCCATTCGCACAATGTGGTGGAACGGTGGGCGGGTGCATCGCTCTGGCGACCATGCGGACCGCAACAATCCGTTGGCATTTGTTGGTCTGGCACTGCTGATTCTCGCCCCACTTGTGGCTCGTGCGATGCAATCCGCGGTAAGTCGTCGTCGCGAGACTCTCGCCGATGTTTCTGCGGTTCGACTCACGCGGTATCCGCCCGGATTGATTGGTGCGCTGGAGAAGTTGCAGGCCGATACGACGGTGACACACTCCGCGAGTATGGCTACCGCCCATATGTGGATTGAGCAGCCCATGGCTGGTGTGGGTGACTCCGGCCATCTCGGCGCATGGCATAAACTTTTCAATACGCACCCGCCGCTGAGTGAGCGGATCGCATTGTTGAGGGAGATCTGATATGTCCGTACGTCGAACCGTGCTTCTTGTCCTTGCAGTTGGCTCGATGGCAGGACTTGCCGCCTGTGGCGGTAGCGCGGGAGACACCGAGGCGGGAGCCCTGGTAGAGACAACGGCGCAGGCGCAGGCTACGACGACCGTCCCCGAGATCGCGACGTACCCGCTTACCGGGCTCGAGGCCACTGATGAGTCGGTGATGTCCCGTCCGGCGATGGTGGTCAAGATCGACAATCATCCCAAGGCGCGACCGCAGTTTGGCCTCAATCAGGCAGACATCATCTTTGAAGAAAACGTCGAGAAGTTGACCCGTTTTGCTGCCGTGTTCCACAGTCAGGGTTCCGACCCGGTGGGACCAATTCGCAGTGGTCGATTCCAAGACATCAGTCTTGTGGGGTCGTTTAATCAACCGCTGTTCGTCTGGAGTGGTGGGAACGCACAGGTGACGAAGTCGATTCGCGAGTCGGACCTCGTTGACTTGAGCTTCACCGTGGCGAACAAGGACGGCGGATACGCACGCGACAGCGAACGTCCCGCGCCCCACAACCTGATCGCCGAAACGTCGAAGTTGTGGACACTGGCCAACGATGGATCGGTGCCCCCGCAACGCCAGTTTGAGTATCGCACCGTGAGTGACGCCAATGCGTCCTCGTCAACTGCGGTGGACGGTTTCCGCATTTCGATGGACGGCGTAAAGGCACAGTGGCTGTGGTCGTCAGCGGAGAGTGCGTACCTACGCGTACAGGACGGCACGCCGCATGTGGATTCGCAGGATGTGCAACTCGCGGTTGCCAACGTCGTCGTGCTGGAGGTCGAGTACACCAACACGTATAGCCCCACAGCAAAAACGGTGGGTAGCGGCAAGGCATACGTCTTCACCAACGGCGTCGTCTACGAAGGCTCCTGGGAACGCGCCGTTCGCACGGAGCCCTGGGTGCTGCGGGATTCGGCTGGAGCGGTGATCAAGCTCACGCCGGGCCGGACCTTTGTTGAGGTGTCGCGATCTGACAAGGTTGCAGTGATCGGTCAGGGAGTGGATCCCGAGACCGTTGCATTTCCCTGATTGACGCTCGACCCGGCTCGGCGCGTCCCCGGCTCGGTACGCTAAAGCGCATGTCGTCGCAAGATCACACAAGCGTCAAGGGTTCGATGGCCGTCAAGCGCGGGTTGGCCGAAATGCTCAAGGGCGGCGTCATCATGGACGTCGTTACGCCTGAGCAGGCAAAAATCGCTCAGGATGCCGGCGCCACCGCCGTAATGGCACTTGAGCGCGTGCCGGCAGACATTCGTCGCGACGGGGGCGTTGCGCGCATGAGTGACCCCGAGATGATCGAAGGCATCAAGGCGGCAGTCACGATTCCGGTAATGGCCAAGGCCCGCATCGGCCATTTCGTGGAGGCGCAGATTTTAGAAGCGCTGGGCGTGGACTACATCGATGAGTCTGAGGTGCTGACGCCTGCAGATGAGACACACCACATTGACAAGTGGGCGTTCTCTGCGCCGTTTGTTTGTGGCGCGACCAACTTGGGTGAAGCGCTTCGTCGCATTGCCGAGGGTGCAGCCCTCATCCGCTCGAAGGGTGAAGCCGGTACGGGAAACATCGTGGAAGCAGTGCGGCATTTGCGTAATATCTTGGGCGATATTCGCAAGATCGCGACCGCCGATGCTGCCGAGCAGTTTGATTGGGCGAAACGTCTGGGTGCGCCGTTGCCGCTTGTGCAGGAAGTAGCAGTGACTGGCTCCTTGCCGGTGCCCTTGTTTTGTGCAGGCGGTATCGCCACCCCGGCTGACGCAGCGTTGGCGATGCAACTTGGCGCCGAGGCAGTCTTCGTGGGATCGGGCATTTTCAAAAGCGACAACCCCGCGCCGCGAGCCAAGGCAATCGTCGAAGCCACAACGCATTTTCGCGATCCGCATATCTTGGCGAAGGTCAGCCGCAATCTCGGTGCGCCAATGACCGGCATTGGCATGGACGCCGTCAATGAGCGGTACGCCGAGCGCGGCTGGTAAGACACCGCCACATCGGTTCATGACGCCGCCCCGCATTGGTGTCCTTGCGCTGCAGGGCGCATTCGCCGCACATTCTTCGGTGTTGCGTGAGTTGGATTGCCGCGTGATCGAGGTGCGGGTTCCTGCCGACCTTGACGGCATCGAAGCGCTGATCTTGCCGGGTGGCGAATCCACAACGATCTCACATCTATTGGCTTCTTCGGGGTTGGTAGACGCCATTGATGAACGGTTGCGCAACGGTATGCCAGCCTTTGGTACGTGCGCCGGCATGATTTTGCTTGCCCATGCAATTGAAGACGGCACCACCGACCAACGGAGTTTCAATGCGATCGATATCGATGTGCGACGGAATGCCTACGGTCGTCAGGTGGACAGCTTCGAGACCGATATCGACGTGGTCGGTCTCGATCGGCCATTCCACGCGATGTTCATCCGTGCGCCGCAGATGACGCGTCGTGGACCGGGGGTGGAGGTGCTTGCCAGTATGGATGGCGACCCGGTGTTGGCGCGCGAGGGCACGGTGTTCGTGGCCTCGTTCCATCCCGAACTCACACATGACGACCGCTTGCATCGTCTGTTCCTAGGATCCTTGAAGGAGGGCTAAGTATGTCCGGTCATTCGAAATGGGCCACGATCAAACGAAAGAAGGGCGCGATTGACAAGGCCCGCGGAAAGATATTCGCCAAGCTTGCACGTCAATTAGAGGTTGCCGCTCGGGAAGGTGGCGGAGACGTCAACGCCAACGCCTCGCTCCGGACGGTTGTTCTGAAGGCCAAGGCAGCCCAAATGACCAACGACGCAATCGATCGCGCAATCAAGCGCGGCTCTGGTGTGCAAACGGGTGCGGCTTATGAATCGATCGTGTACGAGGCGTACGCGCCGGGGGGCGTTGCCATGTTGATTGAAACGCTTACCGATAATCGCAATCGCACCGCCTCAGATGTTCGGTCCTTGTTCAGCAAACACGGTGGGGCAATGGCCGAACCGGGTGCCGTGGGTTGGCAATTCTCGCGACGGGGTGTTGTGCAAGTGGGTAAAGACACGAGTGAAGACGATGTCATGGCAGTCGCGTTGGAGCATGGCGCGGAGGATGTAGTCGACGATGGCGACACGTGGCGTGTGATGTGTGATCCTTCTGTTGTGTTTGAAGTGAAGGCAGCACTGGAAGGGGCGGGGATGACCGTGCAGTCTGCATCGTCGACGATGTTGTCATCAATGAGCGTGCAGGTGACCGAACCGGCAGATGCCAAGGCGATCCTTCGCATCATGGACGAGCTCGATGACAATGATGATGTGCAAGACGTGTATGCAAACTTCGATATCGCCGAAGAGTTGATGGCCGAGGTCGCATCATGAGCGTTGGGGTAGGCGATACCGCGCCGGACTTTTCGTTGCCGGGAACAGGGGGCACGTATTCGCTCGGCCAGTTTCGCGGGCGTGTCGTTGTCGTGGTGTTTTATCCTGGAGACAACACGCCGGTGTGTACGCGTCAACTGAATGCCTACAACGATGAGTTATCGCAATTTGTCGATCTCGGTGCACAAGTTTTGGCGATCTCTGGCCAGGACGTGGCGAGTCACGAGGATTTCTCAGCACGACACGGCTTTGGATTTCCTCTACTTACCGATGTCGACAAAGGTGTCGCACGCGAATGGGGTGTACTTGGCCCCTTGGGATTTCTCCGGCGCAGCGTCTTTGTTGTTGATGCGCACGGTGTGGTGCGTTACGCGCATCGCGCCATCACCGGGGTGACGTTTCGCCCCGTTGCTGAGCTGGTGGAGGCAATTCGGCAGGCGGATCGCTGAGGAGTCCCCCGCGGCTCGGGCCTCGCTCGGTAGTATCTGAACATATGTTCGCCCCACCGGCCTTCGGCGCTGCTCGGTCCGCCGGCACCACGGTGCTGGGGATCGATCCGGGACTCACACGGTGCGGATATGCCGTCTTACATCAGGAATCTGCTGCGGTGACAATGCGGCATATGGGTGTCATCACAACGCCCCCTGAGATGGATCTCGCCGATCGTTTACTCATCGTCATGCGCGAAATCGAAGCGCTGATTGATGAGTCCCGCCCGCATTCGGTGGCCGTGGAGCAAGTCTTCTTTCAAAGCAACGCACGTACCGCGATGGGTGTTGCGCAGGCAAGTGGATTAGTGCTCGTGTGTGCGCGTCAGCGTGATCTTCCCGTGGCGCGTTACACGCCGAGTCAGGTAAAGCGAGCAGTAACGGGGTCCGGTGTGGCGGATAAGAAGGAGATTCAAGCGATGGTTGCCCGTCGTCTGCAACTTTCCGTGTTGCCGTCGCCAGTTGACGCGGCCGATGCCGCAGCTGTCGCGTTGTGCCATCTCGCGGCAATGCCCCTCGCGCATGCCATAGGGAGCAAGACGTCATGATTGGTTCGCTCAGAGGAACGGTGCTCGAACGCTCGGGTGACTCGACGGTCATGATCGACGTCGGAGGCGTTGGGTATTTGGTCACTGTAACGCCAAAGACTTTTGGCGAGTTGGAGCCCACGTCAACTGCGTTTCTCCATATTCATCACCACATCAGAGAAGATGCCCAGACATTGTTTGGTTTCGTCGATCGTCTTGAGCGTGAAACCTTCGAGACACTGCTGTCGGTGCATGGCGTAGGTCCCGCAATGGCGATCGCTGTACTGTCGACTCATGGACCACATGCGTTGGTCGACATTGTTGCCTCGGCAGATCTTGCTGCACTGACGACGGTTCCTGGCGTGGGTCGTAAGACCGCCGAACGTATCGTGATGGAACTGAAAGACAAGCTGAGCCTTCCGGTGCTCGACGCCGCACAGTTGGCGAAGCCATCGGTTGCCGCTGCGGTTCGCGATGCGTTGGTGGGTCTTGGGTATTCGCCGGACGAGATCCGTGAATCGTTGCGTGGCGTTGCCGAAGGATCGAGCGCAGAAGAGGCATTGCGCCATGCGTTGGGTGCGATGGGGGCACGACGTGCGTGAGGAATTTCTCGATCCGGGTCGAACCGATCGGGATGGCACCGACGAGCCAGGGCTTCGGCCTCGGCGCCTTGACGAATTTGTTGGTCAGGCCGAGCTGAAGGATCACCTGTCGATCATGCTCGAAGCCGCCCGACGACGCGGCCAGGCGGCTGACCACGTGTTGCTGGCTGGCCCACCGGGACTGGGAAAGACGACGATGGCAGGGATCGTTGCTGCCGAGATGGGCGCCACGTTGCACGTGACGTCAGGTCCGGCGCTCGAGCGCGCGGGCGACTTGGCATCCATACTCACCAAACTTGAGCCGCACGATGTGTTGTTTATCGACGAGATTCATCGGCTTTCGCGAACCGTCGAGGAAATGCTTTATCCCGCGATGGAAGATTTCCAGATCGACATTGTCGTCGGAAAGGGCCCGACCGCATCGTCGATACGCCTGTCGTTGCCACGGTTTACATTGATCGGTGCGACCACGCGGACGGGAATGATTACGGGTCCGTTGCGTGACCGATTCGGCCTTGTCGCGCGCCTCGACTTCTACGAAGTCGATGACCTCCGCTCAATTGTTGAGCGTGCCGCGAGCATTCTGGGTGTACGGATCGATGACGTGGGCGCCCGCGAGATCGCGGGGCGCTCGCGCGGAACGCCTCGAATCGCCAATCGGTTGCTACGGCGTGTCCGCGACTTTGCCGACGTGCGCGGCACGGGCATCATTGATCAGCACACTGCGTCCGAGGCATTGCAGGTGTTTGGCGTCGATGCACTGGGTCTCGACAAGGTGGATCGGGCGATTCTGTCGGCGCTGTGTGTGCAGTTCGGCGGAGGTCCGGTGGGACTCTCAACGCTGGCCATTGGCGTGAGTGAACAGCCAGAAACAGTGGAGGATGTCTACGAGCCCTTCTTGATACAGCGCGGTCTTCTCGTACGCACCTCGCGTGGCCGTGTGGCGATGCCGATGGCGTGGAATCATCTCGGGCTCCAACCGCCGAGCGGCGAGCCCTCACTCTTCTCCTAATCCAGTTATGCACATCAGCGACGTTCTTTACGACTTGCCCGTCGACCTCATTGCGCAGGAACCGTGCACGCCTCGCGATGCGGCGCGCCTGCTCGTTGACCGTGGAACCCAGGAACCAGCGCACATGCGTGTGCGGGACATCGTCGACCTGCTCAATCCCGATGACGTTCTCGTGGTGAATCACACACGCGTGGTGCCGGCACGACTCGAGGTAGTGAGAGATACCGGAGGCCGGATAGAAGTGCTGCTGCTCGAACGGCGTGGGCACGACGAATGGGATGCGCTGATACGTCAGGGCGGCAAGCTGCGCGAGGGGGAGGTGTTGTCAGCACCTGACCGGACACCCCTCGTGCGTGTGCATTCGCGCAGTACTGCGGGGGATACATTCATCGTGCAGTTGTTGGACAGCGATGCGCCGGACCGTTACGGGTCAATGCCGCTGCCGCCGTACATCACGTCGCCGCTTACCGATACCGAGCGGTATCAAACGGTGTATTCGCACGACGCAAAGTCAGCAGCCGCGCCTACCGCAGGACTGCACTTTACGACGGAGCTCCTTGACCGAATTCGCGCGAAGGGGGTCACCGTCTGCGAAGTCGAACTTGTCGTGGGGCTCGACACTTTTAAGCCGATCCAGACGGACGATCCGCTCGATCATGTCATCCATTCGGAGTCGTATGCTGTGCCGGATACCACGCTTGAGGCGTGTCGCGAGGCGCATCGACGTGGTGGAAGAGTCGTGGCGGTAGGTACCACAGCAACGCGCGCCTTGGAGAGTGTTGGCACGACCGGGATCTCGAGTGGCCGTACCACGTTGTTCATCACGCCCGGTTACGAGTGGAAGATTGTCGACGCAATGTTGACGAACTTCCACATGCCGAAGACCACATTGATTCTGATGGTGGCGGCATTCGTTGGCCCTCGATGGCGCCGGTTGTACAACACCGCCATTGCCGAGCGCTATCGCTTTCTGTCGTTTGGCGATGCGATGCTGCTCGATCGTCAAGCCTGAGTCGCGCGACGCGGTACCGTACTGCCGATGTTTGCGGTCGAATTTGCTGAGCTCGCCCGCGACGGAGCGGCACGTGCCGGCCATGCGGTAACAGCACGGGGTGTGTACGAGACCCCGCTATTCATGCCTGTGGGGACACGCGGCGCGATCAAGTACCTGAGCGCAGAAGATTATGAGCGCGTTGGAGCGCGCATCGTGCTGGGCAATACCTATCACCTGATGCTTCGTCCAGGCGCGGAAACAGTTGCGCGTTTCGGCGGCCTGGGGGCATTCGCAGGCTGGGAGGGCCTGACGTTGACGGATTCGGGCGGCTTCCAGGTGTTCTCGCTCAATCCGAAGGTGGATGATGATGGCGTCACATTTAAGTCGACCTATGACGGTTCAGTGCATCGCTTCACGCCGGAAGGGGCCGTTGCCACGCAGCAACTACTCGGTGCAGACATTCAGATGGTGCTCGACGTGTGTCCACCATTGCCATCTTCCGATGCAGTGGTTCGCCTCGCCATTGACCGCACTGCGCAGTGGGCTGCTCGTGCGCGTTCTACCCACGAACGCCCTGACCAGTCTTTGTTCGGCATCGTGCAAGGGGGAATTGATGAGGGGCTCCGCCGTGAAAGTGCGCAGCGCACTGCAGCCTTGGACTTCGATGGCTATGGCATCGGCGGATTGTCGGTTGGGGAGACCCGTGAACAGATGTTGCCAGCACTGGCGGCAGCACTTGAACACCTTCCGCGGAATCGGCCGCGCTATCTCATGGGTGTAGGCGATCCGGCATCGCTCGTGGAGGCGGTTGGGTTGGGCGTCGATCAGTTTGACTGCGTGATGCAGACACGATTGGGGCGTCATGGAACTGCCCTGACGAACCGCGGACGGGTCAATCTGAAGCGTGCAGAGTTCGCGCTGAGTGATGAGCCGATCTGCTCAGAGTGCAGCTGCCCGGTGTGCCGCCGACACTCTGTGGGATATGTCCGGCACCTCTTTCAGGTAGGTGAGCCCACGGCGTCTCGGCTGGTATCGCTCCATAATGTGGCCTGGACGATTGCGCTCATGGAGCGCATGCGTGCTGCGATTATCGAGGGCCGCTTCGCGGCATTGCGTCGTGAGATCCTGGCGGTCTGGTCCGATTCCTGAGGAGTGAGAGCGGTAGGCTCTTGCCCCATGATCCTCTCCATGTCCCTCCTCGCTGCGGCTGATTCCACGGGTAGTGGTGGTGGTTTGCTGGGGCTGTTGCCCCTCGTCCTTATTTTCGGTGCGATGTACTTTCTTTTGTTGCGCCCGCAGCGGAAGCGCCAAAAGCAGGCGCAGCAGTTGCAGTCCAGTATTGGTGAAGGCGATGAAGTTGTTCTCAGCTCGGGGATCTATGGCTTTGTGTCGGCTGTCGAGGACTCCTACATCTGGCTTGACATTGCCGAAAAAGTAGAGATTCGTGTCGCCCGCAGCGCCATTGCGACGCGGGTTTCGACTCCGTCTGAGTCGGCGGGTACCGCCGAAGCCGACAACAAGTAAGTCGCTGCACACCGTATGGTTCGTCGGCTCGCGCTCACTCTGGCCGCTTTTTGCGTGCTGGTATTTGGCGTGCTTGCGGCGAACGTGTTGGCGGGCAACTCGCCCTCGCTTGGTCTTGACCTGCAAGGTGGCGCATCGGTGACACTGGTGCCAGCTGGCGACTACGAGCCCGAGGCGATCAACGTAGCGGTGGAGATTATTCGGTCGCGAGTCGATTCGATCGGTGTTGCTGAGCCCGAAATTATTCGTCAGGGTGACACGGTTGTTGTCAACTTGCCGGGTGTCGAGGACCAAGATCGCGCGTTGCAGATCGTGGGAGCGCAAGGACAAGTCTTGCTTCGCCCGGTCATACAGACCGGTGTGTTGAATGATGAGGCGACCGACGGTGCAACGACGGAGACCACAGTGGTCGAACCCGAATCGACGGAGACGACTATCGAGCAGGCTCCCGCCACAGGGCCTGGCGAGTCGCGTCGACGGGGGACAGGGACCGACACCACGGTGCCGACCGAGGAGGCCGAGGCTGCGGCAACGAGCGCGCCGGTGACCACTGGAGAGCAGCCCGTAATCTCCGAGGATCCCACCGACCCCAACGCGTATGCAGTCCTGCAGGACGATCAGGGACAGGCGTATTTGGTCGGACCGGCCGGCGCCACAGGCGACGTATTCGAAAATGATGCACAAGCTGAGGTGACAAACGGGCAATGGGTCGTTGTGGTGAGCCTTCGCGATGGGGCCGCAGGTGAAGATCAGTGGAATGCGCTTACCACGCAGTGTTTTAATCGCGCCGAGGTGTGTCCAACCGGACAAATTGCCATCGCGCTCGACGGCATAGTGATCTCGGCTCCGGTAGTGCAAGAGGCGGTATTCACCGGCGGGTCGGTGCAAATCACCGGCGACTTCACCCAGCAGGAAGCCGAAGACTTGGCGAAGGTGTTGGAATTCGGTGCGGTGCCCGTGGAGTTCGAAGTGGCTTCCGTGCAAACCGTGTCGCCCACACTCGGCGCCGACTCGTTGCGTGCCGCGATTATCTCCGGTCTCATCGGCGTTGTGTTGGTACTGGTGTTCTTCTTCGTCTACTACCGCCTGTTGCCGATCGTGTTGGCGTTTGGCCTGGTGTTGTCCAGCGCGTTGCTCTGGAGCGTGATCAGTTTCTTGTCCAAGACCAACGGACTTGCACTCACCCTCGCCGGTGTAGCGGGCATCATCGTGTCAATTGGCGTGACGGTCGACTCCTATGTGGTCTTTTTTGAAAAGCTCAAAGACGAGGTTCACGCGGGTCGCAGTATGCGCGGCGCAGCACAACGGAGTTTCTCCGCCGCGTTTCGCACGATCCTGGTGGCCGACACCGCGTCGTTCATCGGCGCAATTGTGTTGTGGTATTTGACGGTGGGTGCGGTTCGAGGGTTTGCATTCTTCCTCGGATTGTCAGTGCTTATTGACGTGTTCGTCGCCTACTTCTACACCCGCCCGGCGGTCCTCCTCCTGGCGCGTACGCGTCTGTTTAATGGGCGTCGTGTGTTGGGGCTGAGCACTACCGATGGAGGCGCAGAGTGAACGTCTTCACACGCTTGTATCGCGGAGAAACGACTGCCAACTTCGTTGGTAAGCGGTGGTGGGGGTTTGCGCTTTCGCTGTTGCTCATTGTCGTCTCGGTGGGGTCGCTGTTCATGCGGGGACTCAATCTCGGTATTGACTTCGAGGGTGGCGTCTCCTGGGAGTTGGTCTCCGAGGATGCATCAATCGCTGATGTCGAAGGGGTCCTCTCTGAGAACGCGATCGATCCCACCAGTGCCAAGATTCAAGAACTTCGTGGGGCCGACGGGCGTCGCCTGCGCGTGCAAGCCGCTGATCAGCCGCAAGACACTGTGGTGGCAGTTCGCGCCGACCTTGCCGCGTTGGCGGGTGTGGCAGAAGAAGACGTGAGCGTGTCGAGTGTGAGCTCCACGTGGGGTCGCAGCATTACCGAGAAAGCCGTGCGTGCGCTCTTGGTGTTTTTTGTGTTGGTGTCGCTCTTTATTGCATGGCGATTCGAGTGGAAGATGGCGCTTGCTGCCTTTCTCGCGATGCTCCACGACATCATCATCAGCGTGGGGGTGTATTCGATTACCGGTTTCTCGGTTACTCCGGCAACAGTCGTCGCCTTTCTTACCATTCTCGGTTACTCGTTGTACGACACGATCGTGGTGTTTGACAAGGTGCATGAGAATGCCAAACGGCTGGGTTCGGGTCGCGTGTCCTACGGCGACATCGTCAATGTGTCGATGAATCAGGTGCTCATGCGTTCGCTCAACACCACCATCTCCTCGGTATTGCCGGTGCTGTCCTTGCTCATCGTCGGTTCATTGGTGATGGGCGTGGTAAGTCTGCAGGAGTTCGCGCTGGCCCTCCTCGTGGGGCTTACTCTCGGTGCATACTCGTCCATCTATATTGCCTCGCCGATGTTGGCGATACTGAAGGAACGCGAGCCGCGGTATGCGGCGCAGCGCGGTCAACTCCGACTGGGCGATGAAATGGCCAAGCTGACCGGCTCGACACAGGATGAGCGGTCTCCCGTTCGGCGACCCGCCGCGCAGGCAACACCGAGCGTCTCAGCGACGAGTGCGTTGACGCATCCGCCGCGCCCACGCAAGAAGAAGCGTCGGTAGGCGCGAACTCCCCACGGGCGCAGTAATGCGCCCGTACAATTTGGGTGAGACGATGAGTACCACTTCACGCGTTCTGCCGTGGCGCCGAAGCCATGCAACGGTCGCCGATGAACTGCTGCCGCTATTGACCTTGTACAAGGCTCGTCATCCCAAGGGCTCGGTGGGGTTGATCAAAGACGCCTACGAGATGGCCCGCGAGGCGCATCGGCACCAATCGCGCATGAGCGGAGAGTCGTACATCAGTCATCCGCTAGCAGTGGCACGGATCGTTGCCGAGATAGGCCTCGACGAGGTTTCGCTAGCGGCTGCTTTGTTGCACGACGCAGTTGAAGATACGGAAATCACCCTGGCCGATGTGCAGTCGCGCTTTGGTCCGGAAGTCGCATCCATCGTGGACGGTCTGACCAAGCTCGAGCGCATGCAATTTGATTCGCGTGAGGCTCAGCAGGCCGCAACCATGCGCAAGATGCTCGTAGCAATGGCCAAGGACCTCCGTGTCTTGATCATCAAACTCGCCGATCGATTGCACAACATGCGCACGATTGCCTCTGCCTCGTTCGATAAACAACGTCGTGTGGCTCAGGAAACGCTAGATATCTATGCGCCGCTTGCTCATCGACTGGGGATGCAAGAGGTGCGTCAGCAGCTCGAAGACTTGGCGTTCTCGGCTTTGTACCCGAAGCGCTATGCCGAGCTTGATCATCTGGTCTCATCTCGAGCACCAGAGCGCGATGTGTATCTCGCAAAGGCGCTCGGCCAGGTCAACGAGTGGCTCAACGGTGTTGGCATCAAGGCGGAGTTGACGGCACGCGGTAAACACCTATGGAGCCTCTACGAGAAGATGGTGCAGAAGGGTCGGGACTTCGACGAGATTTTTGACCTGATGGCGATTCGTATCATCGTTGCTGACGTCAAGGATTGCTACGGAGCGCTCGGTTGTATTCACGGCCACTGGAAGCCTGTCGTGGGTCGCTTCAAGGACTACATCGCAATGCCGAAGTTCAATCTTTACCAGTCGCTCCACACCACGGTGATTGGTCCCGGCGGCAAGGCGATAGAGGTGCAGATCCGCTCTCGCGATATGCATCAGCGGGCGGAGTGGGGTGTTGCCTCACACTGGTCCTACAAGAACGGCGACTCCGGCGCGGACATCGATTGGCTAAACCGAATCATCGACTGGCAAGACGACGTGTCCGACCCGCTGATGTTCCTCGAGGGTTTGAAGACCGACCTCGAACAGGACGAATTGTTTGCCTTTACGCCAAAAGGTCGAGTCATTGCGCTGCCACTCGGCGCATCGCCCGTGGATTTCGCTTACAGCGTGCACACCGAGATTGGCCATCGGTGTATTGGGGCCCGCGTCAACGGACGACTAGTGCCGCTCGACACCGCTCTGAACTCGGGCGACACCGTCGAGATTCTGACCTCGACATCTGAAGATGCTGGTCCGACCGAGGAATGGCTGACCTTCGTGGCATCCGCAAAGGCCAAGAGCAAGATCAAGCAGTGGTTCTCGCGTGAACGCAATGAGGATCTTCTCGACGCTGGCCGAGACGAGCTCGTCGAGGCACTTCGGGCACAAGGACTGCCTGTGCAGAACGTGCTGGCCTCGAGCGCGTTGGCAACAGAAATCCAAGCAATGAACTATCTCGACTCAACTGCGCTATTCCGAGCGATTGGCGAAGGACATGTGGCGGCCTCGACGCTTGCTACACGTCTTGCCCGAGCGATGCGCGACGGTGATCACGACGAGCGATTGTCAGTGGGAACACGTTTCGACGTCGATGCTGACGAGCCGCTGACGGTAGGGGTGCACGTCGACGGCATGGAGTCAACGGTGGTCCAGCTTGCCAAGTGCTGCACACCGCTGCCGGGTGATGAAATCCTTGGCTTCATCGGGGCGAGTCAGATTGTCCACGTGCACCGGGCCGACTGCGCGAATGCAATTTCCGCCGTCTCGCAGCGAATGGGACGACTGGTGGATGTCGAGTGGACGGGAAATGTGCACGGCGCGACATTTATTGCTGCGGTCGAGGTGGTAGCCATCGATCGCTCACGACTTTTGCGTGACGTGGCCAATGCGCTGTCCGATGAGCATGTCAATATCGTGTCCTGCGCCACCCATACAGGCGCCGACCGTGTTGCGAAGATGCGCTTCGAATTTGAGTTTGCCGACCCGAGTCACCTGCAGTCAGTGATTCGAACGATCAAGAAGATTCACTCTGTTTATGACGCGTACCGTGTGATGTCTACTGAACATCCTGCGTCTAGTGTTCTTGCGTGACGTCGTTCTCCACAAGCCCCGGGACACGCGACATTTTGTCGCCTGACGCTGCTCGGTGGCGCGCGTTTCAGCAAGTCTTTGCAGACGTCGTTGCAGGTTATGGCTATCGCTACATGATCCCGCCCATGTTCGAAGACCTTGGCGTCTTTCAGCGACTCGGCGAGGCCACCGAGGTAGTGACGAAGGAGATGTACGACTTCGAAGACAAGGGAGGTCGTCAAATCGCGTTGCGGCCAGAACAGACGGCAAGTGTGTGCCGTGCCTTTGTGCAGCATCGTCCAACGACGCCTTGGAAGGTGTGGTACGCCGGACCGAACTTTCGATACGAGAAACCTCAACAAGGCCGTTATCGACAATTCGATCAGGTGGGCATCGAGGCGCTCGGAGTATCCGACCCGATTGCGGACGCCGAGGTTATTGCTGTAGCCGCGCGGTTTTATGAGCGTTTGGGTTTGCGCAAGGTGGCATTGGCCGTCAACACGCTCGGCTCATCGGCAGAACGACAGGCGTGGACTGAAGCGCTCCGTCAGTACTTTGACCAGCGCCGCGAACAGCTGTCGCCCGACTCGCAGGTGACGTTGCAGAAAAACGCACTTCGCGTTCTGGATTCCAAACGCGAACAGGATGCACCGGTGCTTGCTGAGGCCCCGCGCATCGAATCGTTTCTTGGGCCGGAATCCCAACACCACTTTGCGATGGTACGCAGCGCCCTGGACCGCATGTCGATTGCCTACACCGTAGAGGCACGACTCGTTCGCGGCCTCGACTATTACTGCCATACGACATTCGAGTTTGTGAGCACGGCCTTGAATGCCGCCCATACGGCGATTGGTGGTGGAGGCCGTTATGACGGACTTGTCGAGCAACTCGGCGGTCCGCCGACGCCCGGCGTGGGTTTTGCGCTGGGACTCGATCGCACGCTGCTGGCCTGTGATGCCGAGGGATGTTTTTCGCCGCCGAGCGAATCGGTTTCGGTATTCGTGGTGGATACGACCGGAGGTCTCGAGGCGCTGGCATTGTGTGATGAACTGCGCCTCGCATCGATCGCCGCGGAGCATGCTTTTGAAGCCCGAAGCATGAAAGCGCAGATGAAGGCAGCCGACCGTAGTGGGGCGTTTCTCGCGCTGATCATCGGCACGAATGAGTTGGAGTCGGGCACTATCCTGATGCGCTCGATGACTACTGGCGAGCAGTCGAGCGTTGCGCGCGCCAATGTGGTCGCGAGCATTCTCGCAACTCTCTCGCAGCAAGGAACAGCATGACGTCGCATCCCCCCTCGTTTGGTACCGCGCTCAGGAGCCATCGCTGCGGTGATGTACGGGAGGCACAGGTAGGCGAGCGGGTCACACTTGCTGGATGGATTGCTCGTCGCCGCGAGCACGGGGAGCACCTCGCGTTTTTGGACCTTCGCGATTACTCCGGGGTGGTGCAGTGTGTCGTGGACGACAAGATCGATGTGCGCAGCGAGTGGGTTGTGCAGATTACGGGCACAGTTCGGCCGCGTCCCGAAGGGACGGTAAACGCGAACTTGGCCACCGGCGCAATCGAAATAGCAGATTGTTCGATCGTTGTGCTCAATCAGGCCGAACCGCCACCGTTTCCGATCGACGCTCGGGCCGACGATGTGGATGAGAACGTTCGTCTGAAGTATCGCTATCTGGACATTCGTCGCGAGCGTATGCAGCGCAACCTGCGGATTCGCTCCGCGGTCAACTCGGCAATTCGCCGGGCCATGGAGGAGCAGGGTTTTGTCGAAGTGGAAACGCCCTTCCTTATGCCCAGTACTCCTGAAGGCGCTCGCGAGTTTCTCGTGCCCTCCCGCAAGGAGCCAGGTGCGTTCTACGCACTTCCGCAGTCACCTCAGTTGTGGAAGCAGTTGTTGATGGTCGCGGGTATCGATCGCTATTACCAGGTGGCCCGATGCCTCCGCGACGAGGACCTCCGTGCAGATCGTCAATACGAATTCATGCAGCTCGATGCGGAGATGAGCTTTGTCGACCAAGACGATGTCTTGACCGCTATTGGCCATGCCGTTCGAGCGGCGGCGGAGTCGGTGCTCGGCGTTCGCATCCCGGAAATCGAGAAAATCACCTGGCGTGAGGCAATGGAACGTTTTGGCGTAGACAAGCCGGACATGCGCTTTGGCATGGAGCTGGTGGAGTTGACAGGGATCTTTGCGGCAACGGAGTTCAAGGCATTTTCGCAAGCACCGTCGATCAAGGGATTGCGCGTCTCTGGCGCCGAGTATCCCGAGGCGGCATCGTTCGGGCGCAACAAGCTCGACCAATTGACCGATCGCGCCAAGCAGCTCGGCGCGAAGGGGCTCGTGTGGATGAAGGTGGGTCCTGCGGGCGAGTTGGACTCGCCAGTTGCCAAATTCCTCAGTGCACAGGAAAAAGACGCGCTCTGCCGTGCCACCGGCGCCGTGGAGGGAGACCTCGTGCTGATCGTCGCCGACGAATGGCACACCACGTGCGAAGTGCTCGGACAGTTGCGCAACGACATCGGGCGTCCGCCCGTGCATCAAGGACCGTACCGGTACGTGTGGGTCGTTGATTTCCCCCTCTTCGTGGGGATGAACGCCACGACGGGACGCCCCCAGCCGGGACATCATCCGTTCTGTCAGCCGCATCCCGATGACATCGATCGTCTCGAGAGCGATCCGATGTCGGTGCGCGCAATGGCTTACGACCTTGTGCTGAACGGTTGGGAGCTAGGTTCGGGCTCAATTCGGATTCATGACCCAGAGATGCAGCGGCGCGTGTTCCGCCAACTCGGGATCTCCGACGAAGACGCCGATCGTCGCTTTGGGTTCTTTCTTCAGCCGTTTCGATACGGTGCGCCACCACACGGTGGATTTGCCTTTGGTATCGATCGACTCGTGGCGGTGCTCGCCGGCGAGGACAACATTCGTGAAGTCATCGCTTTCCCGAAGACACAGTCGGGCCTTGATCCGATGACGAATGCGCCGACGCCGGTGGCTGACGCTCAACTTCAGGAGCTCGGCATTCGAACGCTGCCAAAGCCTGCCAAGAGTTGAACGACGCAGACGATCTGTTCTCCTCGGCGGCCCGTGAGCGCCTGAAGCAACAAGCACCGCTTGCCGCACGTCTGCGTCCGCGAACGTTGGACGACGTGGTTGGACAGGAGCACCTGCTCGGGCTTGGGAAACCACTACGTGTTTTGATTGAGGCGGATCGTATTTCCAGCATCATCTTGTGGGGCCCGCCGGGTACGGGCAAGACGACGCTTGCCGAAGTGATTGCTGCCACGACGCACCGCGCGTTCGAGCGTCTATCGGCGGTGACGTCTGGGGTGAAAGACGTGCGTGAGGCGATCGAACGAGCCCACGACCGATTGGGCGAGCAGGGTACGGGCACGATTGTCTTTGTCGATGAGATTCATCGATTCACCACTTCGCAGCAGGATGCACTCCTGCCGGCGGTGGAGAGTGGTGTGATCACCTTGATCGGTGCGACGACGGAGAACCCGTATTTTGAAGTGAACGCTCCCTTGCGCAGTCGATCCACATTGTTTCGCCTCGAGTTACTTGACCATGGCGCGATCGTGTCGTTGTTGGGGCGTGGTCTCCGTGCGGAAGGAGCCATCGCCGCTGAAGGAGTCGTGACCCAATTGGCGCAACGTTGTGGCGGTGACGGTCGACAAGCGCTGACCGCCCTTGAAGTGGCATGCGCCCTCGCTCGACCCGGCGAAGTACGCGACGAACATGTCGAACAGGCACTCGGCGTGAGCGCAATGCGATACGGCCGCGATGACCATTACGACGTCGTGTCGGCATTTATCAAAAGCATTCGAGCCTCTCAGCCGGACGCGGGAATCTTCTGGCTCGCGCGCATGCTTGAAGCGGGAGATGACCCGAAGTTCATTGCGCGGCGCCTGATCATCTTGGCCAGTGAAGACATCGGACTTGCTGACCCACACGCGATGGTCATCGCGGTGGCGGCAGCGCAGGCTCTCGAATTCGTCGGGCTTCCTGAGGCGCAGTTGAATCTTGCTCAGGCGGTGGCCTATCTCGCTCGCGCACCGAAAGGTAATGCGGTGTCGCATGCCATCTGGACCGCTCGCGAAGACGTTCGACGAGGTGTCGATGTAGAGGTGCCGGGATTCCTCCGTGACGCGCACTATGCGGGTGCAGGTGAGATCGGCCACGGTGTGGGGTATGTCTCGCCCCACGATCAACCGGAACAGGTGGAACGGGACCATCTTCCTGCGCAAACTGAGGGGAGACCAACGCGTCGCACACCGTACGTGGCCGATGGTCAAGGGGAGGCACCGTGATCAAGAGACTGTTTTGGTTCGCGTTGGGAGTCGTCGCGGGAATCGTCGGATTGCGATACGCCAAAGACAAGGCTCGCGAGGCAACGAGTGGGCTTACCGTCGATTCAGTACTTGACGATCTCGCGACGTGGTCGTCAAAGGTCGTGAAGCAGGTGGAGGAGATCGTGCGCAACATGGTTTCCAGCGACGGCGCACAGCGTTCGGCGAGCGATGCCGATGTGTTTGTGTCGGGCTCGTCAGCAAACGACCGACCGCGAGACCTCTAGACTTCGGGGCGCATGGCGCACCCAAAGATCACCTCCGCAGACCAGCTCCGCGAGGCATTTCTCGGTTTCTTTGCGTCCAAAAATCACACGCGAGTCGATTCGGCAAGCCTGATCCCACACGACCCAACGGTGCTGTTCACTGTTGCCGGAATGGTGCCGTTCAAGCCCTTCTTCGTCGGTGACGAAGTGCCGCCGTATTCGCGGGCGGTCAGTGTGCAAAAGTGCGCGCGGGCCGGCGGCAAGCACAACGATTTGGACGACGTGGGTCGAACGAAACGGCACCTGGTCTTCTTCGAGATGATGGGCAACTTCAGTTTTGGCGACTACTTCAAGTCTGACGCCATCCCGTGGTCGTGGGAACTCGTGACCGAAGTGTTCGGTTTCGATGGCGATCGGCTGTGGATTACTGTCCACGAGAGCGACGACGAGGCGGAACAGATTTGGCACGACGTTGTCGGTGTGCCAATGAGTCGCATTCAGCGACTTGGCGATGCGGACAATTTCTGGCAGATGGGCGAGACCGGCCCGTGCGGCCCATGTTCCGAGATTCACATCGATCGTGGTCCTGCTTTTGGGCCTGATGGCGGCCCGCTCAATGACCCGCAAGGTGATCGTTTCCTCGAGTTCTGGAATCTGGTGTTCATGCAGTTCAACCAGTCGAAGGATGGTTCGCGCGAACCGCTCCCGCGGCCGTCCATCGATACCGGGGCAGGCCTTGAACGCATTCTCGCGTTAATGCAGGGCACCGACTCGGTGTGGGAAACCGACGTTCTCTTTCCGCTGGTCGATCGTGCTCAGTCGCTGACGGGTAAGCGCTATGTCGCGGGTGACTACGAGGATCGATCCAGCTTTTCGCTTCGCGTTCTCGCTGAGCATGCACGGTCTTCTTCAATGTTGGTGAACGATGGCGTGTTTCCGTCCAATGAGGGACGGGGATATGTGTTGCGCCGAATCATTCGACGCGCCGTCCGCCACGCCTATTTGCTCGGGACCGAGAAGGTGGTGATGGGCGAGTTGGCATCGACGGCTATTGACGTCATGGGAAATGCCTATCCGGAATTGCGTAAGAATGCTGATTTCATTGTTGGTGTGCTCACGCGTGAAGAGGAGCGCTTTCGTCAGACTCTGAAGACTGGTGTCGCCATTCTTGAAGACGAGATCAAAGGTGGAGCGCGAGTTCTACCCGGCAGTTCGGCGTTCCTGCTACACGACACCTATGGATTTCCACTCGAGTTGACCCAAGAGATCGCTGGCGAGCGTTCGGTAGAAGTGGACGTCGTGGGGTTCGACAGAGAAATGCAGGCTCAGCGCGAACGGGCCAAGAAGTCTCGCAAGGGTTCCGGGGTGAACGACGATTTGCAAGCCATCTATCGGGATCTTGTTGTCGAACATGGCCCAACGTTGTTCGTGGGGTACGACCGCAATGAGGCCGAGGGCACAGTCCTGTCAATCGTGGAAGGTAACGATGGCACATTCGATGTATTCCTCGACATCACACCCTTTTATGCAGAAAGTGGTGGCCAAGTAGGCGATCGCGGGGTGCTGGAGTCGTCGACGGGTGTGTTCGAGGTGCTTGATACGACATTTGCGGTTCCTGGGCTTCGACGGCACCAATGCAAGGTGCGCCATGGCGAAGTGGAACCTGGTCAGGTGGTGCGTGCCACCATTGACGTGGATGCTCGCAGCGCGACGCGCCGCAACCACACTGCTACCCATGTTTTGCACTGGGCGCTCCGCGAAGTGCTGGGTGAACACGTCAAGCAAGCCGGATCGCTCGTCGCACCTGATCGTTTGCGTTTTGACTTTTCGCACTACGCGCCCGTGAGTCGTGAAGAAATTGAACGCATCGAGTTGCTGGCTAACGCACAGGTGCTGGGCAACCGCACCGTGAAGGCATTCGAAACATCGAAGGAGGCAGCAGCCGAAGCCGGTGCGATTGCCTTCTTCGGCGACAAGTACGGCGACATCGTGCGTGTGCTTGAAGCGGGAGACAGTATTGAACTCTGTGGCGGCACGCATGTGAACGCAACAGGCGACATCGGTGCAATCAAGATTGTCTCGGAGTCCTCAATTGGCTCGAACCTTCGACGCATCGAGGCGGTGACGGGTGCGAACACGCTTCGTCACATCAGTGATCTGCAGCGATCGATCGAAGACGCGGCAGGACTTCTTGGCGCGAGTCCTAGTGATATGTCGTCGGCCATTCGTCGCAAATTGGACGAGGTCAAGGAGTTGCAAGATGAGGTCAAGCGGCTTCGCGTAGCTCAGGCGCGAGCGAAAGCCACCGAGATTGCTGCGGACGTGGTGGATGGCGTGTCGGTGTGTCGCCTGGACGGGTGTTCGCCCGGTGATCTTCGCGAGGTAGCGCTGACGGTGAGGCAGATCGCCAATGCTCGTGTTGTCGTGCTGGGCGGTGTGACCGATACCGGGGGAGTCGCTCTGGTCGCAGCGTTGGGTACGGGCGTAACCGGCCAGGCCGCTGAAGTAATCCGTGATGCGGCCAAGGCCGTGGGTGGTGGTGGCGGCGGCAAGGGCGACGTCGCAACAGCCGGCGGTAAGAATCCCGAGGGTCTTGACGACGCACTCGCGTTGGCGCGAGTAGCTGCATTTGCCATGGTGGGTGCACCTCGTTGAGAGCCCTTGGCATCGATCTCGGTTCGAAGCGAATCGGCGTTGCCACGAGCGATCGCAGCGGCACTATCGCGACGCCGCTGACCACGGTGATGAGAAGCGGCAACCGTGTAGCTGATCATCGAGCGATCGCGGCAATCGTCATCGAGGAAGAGGCCGAGTGCGTCGTAGTGGGCCTACCGTTGTCGCTCAATGGTACGCATGGTGCTGCCGCCGACGCTGCCATCGCCGAGGCGCAGCAGATGGCTAGCGTCGTAGGCGTGCCCGTACACCTTCACGATGAGCGGTTTACCACGAAAACTGCGCACGACGTGTTGATGGCGAACAAGATGAAGGCGCAGGCGCGCCGGCGAATCGTGGACAAAGTTGCCGCGGCAGTGATGCTGCAATCCTGGCTTGACGCACGCGAGCCGGCGTGATCGACCCGCTGCTTCCCGGGGGCTCCTCCGACCGGGAGTCAGTCAGTGACTGGGTTGACGATCCTTGGGATCAACCCGCTGTTGCTGCGCGCACGGGACATGTGGATTCGGCTCGTGAACCGAACGACCGACGCGAAGCGTGGCCGATGGTTCGACTTGTTGTGGTATTGCTCGCGGCGGTTGCTCTCGTCCTGGGTGCGGGAGGCATGTGGTACCTACGGATGGTGAATCCGGGTGGCGGAGATGGTGTGCCGCAAAACTTCACGGTGAACGAGGGGGAGTCGCTCGGTCAGTTGGCAAATCGGCTCGAGGATGAAGGATTCATTAGTTCCTCGACGGTCTTCACGTGGTATGTCAACCGCAATGGAGGACTCGCGGTCGCGCCGGGCTACTACCAGATCATCAAACGCTCGCACATGGGCGACGTGATGGCGAGTTTGGCTACTCCACCCGCTGCGACATTTGTGAAAGTGACATTCCCCGAGGGCTTCACGGTCGCGCAGATGGGTGACCGACTAGCTGATCGAACGATGCGTCTGAGCGCGGAACAATTCGTCGCGTTGGCGTCTACGTCCGATGTGCAGACGTGGCTGCGGGATCCCGGTCAGCCATCACTCGAAGGCGTGCTCTTTCCCGATACATATCAAGTGTCCGGCGAGGAAACAGAGTCTCAGGTGATCGCGCGCATGGTTGCGCTCATGGAACGGGTGGGTCGCCAAGAGGGCCTCGATCAGTCAGCCCAAAGTGTTGGTCTGAGTCCGTACGAGACGTTGATCGTGGCCTCAATGATCGAGCGCGAGGCGAAACTTGGCGAGGATCGGGCCAAGATCGCGCGGGTGGTCTACAACCGCCTCGAGCTTGGTATGCCGCTGCAAATCGACGCAACGTTGTATTACGGCGCGCCAGACGGTGCAACATTTTCGCAACTCAAGGAATTTGACACGCCGTACAACACATATCGCAACAAAGGGCTCCCGCCTACACCGATAGCAAATCCGGGTCGCGCCTCCATCGTTGCGGCATTGAATCCTGCACCCAACCCGGTAGCGAGTGATCCGATTTGTCAGGGCGTCCCGCGTCCGTGTCGATACCTGTACTACGTGTTGTCCGACGAACAGGGTGGGCACACGTTTGCTGCCTCGCTCGAACAGCACGAGCAGAATGTCGAGAAATCTCGACAGGCGGGTCTCTTGCCGTGAACGCGCCGTTCGTCGTGGCAGCCGTCGTTGGTCACCCGATCTCGCACAGCCTTTCGCCGGCGATGCATAACGATGCGCTGCGCAGGAGGGGTGTCGCGGGCACTTACGCGGCGCATGATGTGACCGAGGAATCGTTCGCGTCGTTCCTTGCGCAACAGCGTGGCACTGCACTGCGCGGCCTCAGCGTGACGATGCCGCTGAAGGACGCGGCATTTGATCTTGTCGACAATCGTGATGAATTTGCTCAGCGCAGTCGCTCGGTGAACACGATCACGTTCGACGCAGACGGCAGGATGCGTGGCTCTGATACTGACGGGCGAGGGTGTGTCGAAGCGCTTCGTCGGTTTGGGTGTGATCCCGCTGGCACTCGATGCATGGTGTTGGGTGCTGGTGGAGCTGCGCGCAGCATCGTGGTTGCTCTGGATCGTGCCGGTGCGCAAGCGGTGCTCGTCGTCAATCGCTCGCAGGAACGGGCAAAAGAGGCGGCAGCCTGTGCACCCAGCGGACGGGTTGCTACAGCAGCAGACGCGCCGACATGTCACGTCATCGTAAACGCCACACCCGTGGGGATGGCTCTGGCTGACGGTGGCGCAGACGCCTCTCCGCTCGAGGCATCTCTCGTGCCGGGCGATGCGTACGTACTCGATGCGGTGTACAAGCCTCTCGAGACGAGGTTGCTCCGCGAAGCAGCCGCCCGTGGCGCAACGACAATCGACGGACTGTGGATGCTCGTGCATCAGGCGGCGTTACAGCAGGCTGAATGGTTTGGTGTCCAGGCAGATGCAGACGCAATGCGCACATCCGCTCAGGCCGAACTGGCTCGGCGGTAGCCTGAGACGGTGCTGCGGTATCTCACGGCGGGTGAAAGTCACGGGCAGGCGCTCGTGGTGGTGGTGGAAGGGCTTCCGGCTGGACTTCGGGTCACTGTCGAAGACGTTCAAGCTGAACTCGCGCGTCGTCGCCTTGGATATGGACGCGGGCCACGCCAGCGCTTCGAGGTTGACGATGTCGAATTGTTGGGCGGCGTGCGGCACGGACGGACATTGGGATCTCCCGTCTCGATTCTGATCAAAAACACGGAATGGTTTCGGAGCGATGTCTGGCATGAAGAAATGTCGCCAGCGCCAGGTAAGACGCGTAAGCCATTGACGACGCCACGTCCCGGTCATGCCGACCTCGTGGGCATGCAGAAGTACGGATTCGATGATGCCCGCGATGTGCTGGAACGGGCGAGTGCACGCGAGACAGCGGCTCGCGTTGCTGCTGGCGCCGTGGCCAAGTTGCTATTGCGCGAAATCAACGTTGATGTGCTGTCGCACGTCATTCAGATGGGGGCTGTGCGTGCAACTGCTTCCCACCTCCCGTCTATTGCCGACCTCGAACGCATTGATGCCTCTCCGGTGCGTTGCGTTGATCCACTCGTCGAACAACGCATGATTGCTGAGGTGGAGGGCGCTGCACGTGACGGCGACAGCCTTGGCGGTGTAGTCGAGGTGGTTGCGCATGGCGTGCCGATCGGATTGGGAAGTCACGTGCACTGGGACCGCAAGATTGATGGTTTGATTGCCCAGGCGATAATGAGTATCCAGGCCGTGAAAGGCGTGGAGATCGGCGATGGCTTTGAGGTGGCCGGCAGGCGCGGAAGCGACGCACACGATCCCATTACCTGGGACGACGCGGTGCGGGCGTATCGACGCGGATCGACCCTTGCGGGCGGAACCGAGGGCGGTATGACTACGGGTGAAGTACTGGTTGTTCGTGCGGCGATGAAGCCACTCGCTACGTTGAATCGGCCGACGCTCAAGACTGTGGACACCATCACGAAAGAAGAGACGGTCAGTTTTCGTGAACGCACCGACGTGACTGCGGTTCCCGCCTTGGGAGTCGTGGCTGAAACGATGGTCGCCCTTGTCTTGGCTGGCGAGGCGCAGCGAAAGTTTGGCGGCGACAGCATTAATGAGTTCGTCCGCAACGCAACGTCGTTTGCCCGCAGCCTGCAGGACTGATTCGATGGTCGGCGAACGGCCCGAAGTGCTTGACGTGGTGGTCTTGGTGGGGATGATGGGATCGGGCAAGTCAACAGTGGGTCAGATACTTGGACGCCGACTCGGTGTGCAATGCTGTGACACCGATGACCGCGTGCAGCGCAATGCAGGGTCGACCATTGCTCAACTCTTTGCAAGTCATGGCGAGGAGGCTTTTCGCGAAGAGGAGTCGATCGCGCTCAGGCAGTGTCTCGAGGGGTGTGGGGTCGTGGCGACCGGCGGTGGCATCGTGTTGCGCGAGGCAAATCGTGTGTTACTTGGCCGCACGGGGATACGTGTGGCGTGGCTCGACGCCCAGCCGGACGATCTCGCAGGTCGACTCGACGGTGTTGTCGATCGTCCCTTGCTGGGTGAGGATCCGCAGGCGGCACTCGCCGCATTAGACCATCAGCGCCGCCCGTTGTACGCGCAAGTAGCGTCAATCCGTGTTGATACAACGAACAAATCGCCTGATGCGGTGTGCGATGAACTCGAGGCGTGGGTGAGGTCGTGGGGATGAGTATCCATCGGGTTCATGTGCCGCTCGAAGATCGCTCCTATGAGGTGGTGATTGGTCCTGGTGCGATTAACGAGTTGGGCGTCATGGTTGGTGAGGGTGCAAAGCGGGCACTGATCGTCACCCAAAAGGCGATTCCCTGCGATGTGCGCGGACAGTTGGAAGCCGTTGGGCTCGAGGTTGTCACGATGTTCATTGGTGAGGGCGAAGCGTACAAATCGCTCGAAACGATTGAGCACATTGTTGACGCACTCGCGGGGCTTGGCGCAACGCGTCGCGATCTGGTCGTCGGCGTGGGCGGTGGCATGGTCACCGACGTTGCAGGGTTTGCTGCTTCGGTCTGGCATCGAGGTATGCCCGTTGTTCATGTGTCAACCACGCTCGTAGGGATGGTGGATGCGGCCATTGGTGGCAAGACCGGCGTCAACGTCCCGTCTGGAAAAAATCTTGTGGGTGCGTTTTGGCAGCCGAGTGGTGTTATCTGCGATACCGATCTGCTGCGTTCATTGCCGCCTCGCGAAGTGCGATGCGGACATGGAGAGATGGCGAAGTATCACTTTCTTACCGGTGATGACCTCCTGGCTCTTGATGAACCATCGCGAATCGCTCGGTGCGTTGCGATTAAGGCGGAGATTGTGGCATCAGACGAGCGCGAGGGCGGACGTCGCGCACTCCTTAACTACGGACATACGCTCGGCCACGCGCTCGAAATCGCTACGGATTTTTCACTCGCTCACGGTGAAGCGGTGGCGCGAGGACTTCTGTTTGCGGCGCGTCTGGCGGAACGCTTGGGTCGGATTGATGCCTCGCGGGTTGCCTATCACCAGCGGGTTGTCGAGGACCACTACGGCCTCGCGACAGCACTGCCTCAAGGACTGCATGTCGATCAACTTGTCGATTTGATGCGTGGCGACAAGAAGGCGCTCAATGGGCTGACGTTTGTGCTCGATGGCCCTAGCGGGTGCGAGGTGGTAGCTGGTGTCGATGAACGAGCAGTCCGGGATGTCCTTGCGGCCATGGAAGTACGCTGACGCTATGACTCGCACACGTTCGATCCTGCTGATCAGCGGGCCTAATCTCAATCTCCTCGGTGAGCGGGAGCCCGAGGTGTATGGCACCGATTCGCTGGCAACGATCGTTGAAGACGCGGTGCAGGCGGGTCGCGACCTCGGCATGACGGTCGTCCATGAACAAACAAACAGTTCTTCGGCGATCGTTGACCTAATTCATTCGGCCCGTTCGGTGCATGACGCGATCATCATTAACCCGGGTGCCTTCACGCACTACGCGTGGAGCATTCATGACGCCCTGCGCTCGTTTGAAGGTCCGATCGTCGAAGTGCATCTTTCTGACCCTCGCCGCCGTGAAGGTTGGCGTTCGGCAAGTGTCGTCGCCCCTGTAGCGAGTGGCACCGTGGCGGGTTTTGGGCGGCCGGGATATCGGCTCGCCGTACACGCTGTGGCCTCGTTGCTCCACTGATTCGGCGGTTGGTGGTGGCGCCGTTGATGGTGACGGGTCGGACGGAGCGAGTGCAGCAGGTGCTTGTTGAGCGCGAGCTCGACGCGCTGATCGTCACTGATCCGATCGACATACGGTGGTTCACCGGCTTTTCGGGCTCTGCCGGCACATTGGTCGTCGATCGCCTCGACTCCACGGTGATCACCGATGGTCGATACGCGCATCAGGCGCGTTACCAGATTGCCAGTAGTGGAGGGACCACGCATGTCCTGGAGGCGCGCACGGCTGCATCCGGAGCCGAGACGCTTCTCCAGGTTGTCGGCACGCGGCAACGCGTGGGCATGGATCTCGATCGAACAACGGCACGTGTTCATGAGCACGTGCGCGGATCCGGCGTCACTGTTATCGATGCAGCGTCGATTCTCGCTGAGCTGCGACGGATAAAGGATGAAGCCGAGCTGGAACGAATCGAACATGCGTGCTGGGCGGCCGACAATGCACTGTCCGCAGTGGCGCCCATGCTGCATGCTGTGTCATCGCTGACAGAGCGAGATGTGCGTGATGAACTCGAGTATCACATGCGTCGCGCGGGAGCAGATGGCCCGAGCTACGACACCATCGTGGCGGCGGGAGAGAACGCTGCCTTTCCCCATCATCGGCCTTCGGAACGTCGAATCGTTGAGGGTGATTGCATCCTCATCGACGTCGGTGCGTTGGTGGACGGATACCACTCGGATATGACTCGCACCTTTCTCCTGGGAGAAGTGGATCCCGAATTGCGCCGAATGTACGACGCGGTCGCCAGGGTCCAGGAGGCTGGTCGGGCGGGAATTCGTGCGGGCGTGACGGGGGAGTCGATCGACATGCTGTGTCGGCAAGCGTTCGGCGACGACGCCGACCTCTTTGTTCATGGCACGGGTCACGGGGTGGGGTTGCACATTCACGAGTCCCCCTGGCTCCGCTCGGGTTGGGATCGTCCATTGCAGAGTGGGGAAGTGGTTACGGTCGAACCTGGGCTCTATCGTGTAGGCCTCGGTGGTGTTCGAATTGAAGACCTTGTCGTCGTCGAACCCACCGGTTGTCGAACACTCACTCACAGCCCGAAGGATTCATAGTGCCTGCGATTAGCACCAACGACTTGAAGAACGGCATCACGCTCAACCTCGATAATGCGCTGTTTACTGTGGTGGAGTTTCAGCACGTGAAACCTGGCAAAGGTGGAGCGTTTGTGCGAACTCGTCTCCGCAACTTGCGTACGGGCAACATGCTCGATCGCACCTTCAATGCCGGCATCAAGGTTGAGCAGGCCATTCTGGAGAAGCGTGATATGCAGTTTCTTTACAAGGACGGCGATGACTATGTCTTCATGGACACTGAGACGTACGACCAGGTGAACATCAAGCCGGTGGCCTTGGGTGATGCCGCCGATTATCTGGTCGAAAATGCGGTTGCCATCATCGCTACTCACGACGGGGAAATCGTGAGCGTCGAAATTCCGGCGTCGGTCGAGCTCGAGATTACGGTGACCGAGCCCGGCATACAGGGTGACCGTGTGTCCGGTGCACGAAAACCAGCAACCGTGCAGACTGGCAAAGTCATCCAGGTGCCGTTGTTCATCAATATCGGAGACCGCGTCAAGGTGGACACTCGCTCCGGCGAGTACGTCACTCGCGTCTAGTGATGCCTTCTCGATCCGCTTCGTCGGAACCAGACGAACGGACGGTTGCCCGCGAACGAGCCCTTCATCTGTTGTACGAAGCCGAGGTGAAGGCAGTCGATGGTCGCGAGGTCGTACTCGCACAACCTCTTGAAGTCGATGCATTCGCGCGAGTGATTGTCGATGGAGTCGCGACGCATCGTGACGTTCTTGACGAACGTATCAGCGCCAATCTGGTCGGATGGACCCTGCAGCGTATGCCGCTAATCGACAAGATTGTTCTGCGCATGGCCACCTTCGAATTGCTGGAGCGCCCGGAAACGCCGACTGCCGTCATTTTGAATGAGGCTGTCGAACTTGCGAAGCGTTTCTCCACCGACGAATCACCACGATTCGTCAACGGAGTCCTCGCATCGCTGGCCCGCGAGATACGTCGCGACTGAGGTCTGTACAACGATGAAGCCTGCGGTGCGCTCGCAGCAGGTGTGGCTTTTTGTTACCTCATTGTTAGCGATTGTTTATGGCTGGTACTTTGCTGTTCGCACGATGAATGTGCACTACGGGCTGGGCACCTCGTCGTATGACTTCGGCCTGTATGAACAAGGTGTGTGGCTGCTCTCCCAATTCGAGTCGCCATTTGTCACGTTGATGGGTCGAAATCTCTTCGGCGATCACTCTTCCTTCATCTTGCTGTTCGTTGTGCCCTTGTATTGGTTTGTGGAGTCCACCGCACTACTCCTGGTGATTCAGGCAGTCGTTGTCGCAAGTGGAGCCATCCCGGTGTATCTCGCCGCCCGACGGTTGTTGGGTAGCGGTGCTCAGGCAATGCCGTTTGTCGTGATGTATCTAGCGCATCCCGCTGTCTCGTGGACAGTCCTTGAGAACTACCACCCCGATTCGTTTCTTGGTCCGCTGGTGGCCACTGCTCTATGGGCCGCGCTCGTTGGGCGATGGCGTTGGTACGCAGTTGCGGTCGTACTGAGTCTCCTAGTGAAGGAAGACGTCGCATTCATCATGGCACCTCTTGGCGTGTGGGTAGCCGTCTATCGCGACCGCCGACGAGGCCTTGCGACAGCATTTGGTGCATTGACGACGATGGCGTTCATGTTGTTCGTCGTTATGCGCTCGTTTACCGGTATCACGTTTCGCAACTCGTGGCGTATCCCGTTTGGGGGTGTGCGCGGCTTCTTCGAGACGTTGTGGCGTGACCCCGCTGCAGTGGTTCGACACTTCTGGTCCGAGGATCGACCGTTCTATCTCCTTCAAATGACTGCTCCCACTGCCTTTGTGTTTGCGCGTAGCCCGTCCCTTGCGCTGGTGTCCGGCGGAGTGCTGTTTGTCAATATTCTCAGCACATTTTGGTACCAGTTTCAGATCGAGTATCACTATTCACTTGTTGCGGTCCCTGCGCTAGTGATCGGCACGGCGTATGGCGCGGCTCGCGTTAAGCGGCCAGGGCGGCGGGTCGTGCTCGCGGGAATTGTGGCCGCCACGTTGATCAGTTCCTTCCTGTGGTCACCCGCTCCACTTGGGCGCACGGAGGTGTCCACCTGGCCGCCGCATCACCCCGTGGCGCTGGCCGGCAGGGAGTTGGCGGGATCGATTGCCGGCGACGCGACGGTGTCGGCTCACCACTCGCTCACGGCACATCTTGCACGTCGACGTGAGGTGTACGCGTTTCCCAATCCGTTCGTCCGCAATTTGTATGGGTCGGATGTTTTCGCGGGCGGGGATCGCCTTCCACAGGCAGACACGGTCCGTTTTGTGCTCCTTCCACGCACATTGAATCAAAACGAAGAGTCCGTGTGGGACGGTGAGGCGGGACGGTTTGATCTGGTCACGACGAATGAGTGGTGGGCGCTCTACGAGCGGCGGTGATGCTGCTAAGGTGACCCCCGAATTGGTGTTGGTGCCAGTCGTTAATTGAACCCCGTGAGGTTCAAACGGAAGGAAAGACAGTGGGAAGTGGTGCGCAGGCGTCCATGAGTGGCGCCGACCTGACGCGGGCTGTAGGTCGTATTGCGCATGAAATTGTTGAGCGCAATCACTCGGCAGAGGTCGTCTGCGTCGTTGGAATGCAACGAGGTGGCGTATGGATCGCCGAGCAGCTGGCTCAGAGAATTGTTGCTATCGATCCTGCGATGCGCGTTGAACTGGGGTCGCTCGACGTGTCTATGTATCGCGACGACATTTCGTTGCGTCCGGTGATTCCGGGTGCGATCACCAACATCTCCTTCGACGTAACCGACCGAGTCGTCATTTTGGTCGACGACGTGTTGTACACGGGTCGCACAGTACGCGCGGCGTTGGAGGCATTAAATACATTCGGTCGACCACGTGGCGTTCAACTCGCCGTACTCGTCGATCGTGGTCATCGGGAATTACCTATCCGTCCTGACTTTGTTGGCAAGAATCTTCCGACTCGCCTGTCCGATGAGGTTGAGGTGACGGTTGACGGCGTTTTCGTCACGAAGGAGCGCCAAGCGTGAGACACGTACGTTCGATTCAGGAGTTGGGCAGTGAGCGCATTTCGCGGCTCCTCGATCTGACCGATCACATGGTTGAAATCAGTGCACGAGCGGTCCCCAAAGTGACTGCCCTGCGCGGGAAAACGATTGTCAGTTTGTTTCTTGAGGATTCGACGAGAACGCGTCTCAGTTTCGAAACTGCCGCAAAACGATTATCCGCAGACACGATGACCTTCAGTGTTTCTAGCTCGAGTGTGAACAAGGGCGAAAGCCTGCGCGACACTATCGAGACGATCACCGATATGGGTGTCGACGCATTTGTCGTTCGACACAAGTCTGCTGGTGTGCCGTGGCAGATGACGCAATGGACCGACGCGGTGGTGATCAATGCGGGCGATGGTGCTCACCAGCACCCGACGCAGGCACTTCTCGATCTGTATACCGTCCGGCAGTCGTTACAAGGGCGTTCGATGGAGGGGCTGCATGTGGTTGTTGTCGGCGATATCCGTCATAGTCGCGTGGCGAGAAGCAACGTCGAGGCGTTTTCGATGCAGGGCGCATTGGTCACCTTGGTTGCACCGTCGACCTTGTTGCCTTCATCCTGCGACCATTGGCCGGTGCGTGTAGTCCATGACCTAGACGCAGTGATTGGTTCTGCCGATGTGTTGTACATGTTGCGGCTACAGACCGAGCGCATGGCACAAGGTTTATTGCCGGCGATTAGCGAGTATTCGGCGCTGTTTGGTTTGACGTCTAGCCGCGTTGATCGACTGAAGAGCAGTGCGGTCGTGATGCATCCGGGCCCGATGAATCGCGGTGTCGAGATGCTGGTCGATCCTCGCGAAGTCCCGGGTTCGCTCATTCATCAACAAGTGACGAACGGGGTCTCGGTGCGGATGGCCGTCTTGTTTGATGCGCTGACGCAGGGTGAGGGTGTCGAAGGCGATTCGGCGATGAAGGGGGCTATGTGAGCACGTTGGCGATTCGGGGCGGCACGGTTGTGACTGCGAGTGAGGAGATTCGCGCCGATGTATTGATCAGCGACGGCGTGATTCAGGCGATCGGTGCAGACCTCCGTGGCGATAGTGAACTCGACGCAAGCGGGTGTCACGTGCTACCGGGTTTTGTGGATCTGCACACGCACCTTCGGGAGCCCGGCCGCGAAGAGGCCGAAACGATCGAGACGGGAAGCAGGGCAGGTGCGCTTGGCGGGTATACCGCATTGGTGGCAATGCCCAACACTGATCCCGCGCAAGACAGCGTGCCCGTGGTGGAGTTCGTGCGTGCGCAGGGCAGACGAGCAGGACTCCTCGAAGTGGTGCCGAGTGGGTGCATTACGGTCGAGCGCCGTGGTCAGCTGCTCGCACCGATGGCGCAATTGGCGGCTGCTGGTGTCACGTTGTTCACTGACGACGGTAACGGTGTGCAGGACCCTGCACTGATGCGGCGTGCGTTGGAGTACGCACGAGATCTTGGCGTGACATTGGCGCAGCACTGCGAGGTGTCGGCCTTGACGACTGGAGCAGTGATGCACGAGTGTGCATGCTCGACTGATCTCGGTCTGCCGGGCTGGCCCAGCCTTGCCGAAGAACTGATGGTGCACCGCGATATCGAACTCGTCCGGCTCACCGGTGCAACGATGCACTTTTTGCATCTGTCGACACGTGGCAGCGTAGAACTCGTTCGTCGTGCGAAAGCCGATGGCTTGCCAATTACCGCAGAGGTCACCCCGCACCACTTAGCACTGACTCACGAGCTACTAACGGGTTTCGATCCGCTGTACAAGGTGAATCCGCCCCTTCGCACGATGGACGACATCGAGGCGTTGCGAGAGGGCGTGCGTGACGGCACCATCGACGCTGTGGCGACTGATCACGCACCCCATATCGGAAGAGACAAAGAGTTGCCGCTCGATCAGGCTCCGCCGGGCATGTTGGGTCTCGAAACCGCTCTTGGTGTGCTCGGTTCCGCAGTTGCGCTCGATGCACGCCAAGTGGCGAAGCTCTTGTCTGTTGCCCCGGCTCGTATAGCGGGAATGAGTAATCAAGGTCATTGGGCCGCTGTTGGCAAACCTGCGCACCTCTGTGTGGCCAATTTGGACGAGTCGTGGGTTGCCCCATCTGGCTCGCGAGCGAGCAAGAGCACCAACAATCCATTTGTCGGTCGCACGTTACGCGGCAGGGTGTATCACACGATCTTTAAGGGCAAACCCACTGTGGTGAATGGAATGGCAACAGCATGACTGAAGGACTTCTCGTGTTGCGAGATGGCAGCACGTTCGAGGGTGATCTCATTGGCACGCCGCAATCCAGCGGTGCCGCACGTGGTGAAGTGGTCTTCCACACGGGTATGTCGGGGTACCAGGAGGTGCTCTCCGACCCCTCGTATGCCGGTCAGATCATTACGTTCACCACCCCACATATTGGCAACTACGGCACCACACCTCTGGATAACGAAGCGCCTCGTGTTCATGCGCGTGGGATCATCGTGCGCGAGTTGGCCAGTCGACGAAGTAATTGGCGAAGCAACAACGAGTTGGATGCGTACTTGCGTGGCACTGGTGTGAGCGGCATAGCTGGAATTGATACGCGTCGTTTGACGCGCGTGCTGCGCGAGACCGGCGCAATGAGTGGGGCGTTCGGCGCACTGGACAAGGACGAATTGCTGGCAATTGCGCGCGACGAGGTCGGAACCTCGGGGATCAATCTTGTCGCCGAAGTAACTACCGCCCAGCCCTATGTCGTGCGGGGAGGCCCGCTGAACGTTGTCGCTTATGACTTTGGCATCAAGGCCACGATCCTTTCATGCCTTGCGGAAATCGCCACGGTGCATGTAGTCCCGGCGCATACGCCTGCCGAAGACGTCTTGGCCATGCAACCTGATGGCGTGTTTCTGTCAAATGGTCCGGGCGATCCGGAAATGGTGTCCGACGCTCCGCACAACATTGCGACGATTATCGCCAGCGGCATACCACTCTTCGGCATCTGCCTTGGTCATCAGTTGATGGCGCTGGCACTTGGCGGACGTACGTTCAAACTGCCATTTGGCCACCACGGCGCGAACCATCCGGTACGTAATCTGCGCACGGGCCGCGTGGAGATCACGAGTCAAAACCACAACTTCTGTGTTGATCCCGATTCGCTCAAGGAAGTAGTAGAGATTACGCATACGAACCTCAACGACTCCACCAATGAGGGCATGCGCGTACGTGGACAGAAGGCGTTCAGCGTGCAGTATCACCCGGAGGCTGGTCCCGGACCGCACGACAGTCGGTATCTCTTCAATGAATTTCGCGCGCTGATGGAGGACAACTGATGCCGAAGCGGACTGACATTGAGTCCATCCTGATCATTGGTTCTGGCCCCATCGTCATTGGGCAAGCATGTGAGTTCGATTATTCAGGTACCCAGGCATGTCGCGTATTGCGCGAAGAGGGGTATCGCGTCATTCTCGCGAATTCGAATCCCGCCACGATCATGACGGATCCGGACTTCGCCGATCGTACCTATATCGAGCCCCTGACACCCGATGTGTTGTTGGCCATTATCGAGCGTGAGTGCCCGGACGCTGTGCTGCCCACGCTGGGCGGACAGACAGCGTTGAATTTGGCTATGGCGTTACATGAACGTGGTGAGGTGGGGGTACCTGGCAAGCCAGAGCTGATTGGCGCCAATGCTGAAGCGATTGCGACCGCAGAGGATCGCGACAAGTTCAAACGCGCAATGATCGAGATTGGCCTGAAGGTTCCTCGCAGTGGCGTGGCGCACTCAATGGACGAAGCCGAAAAAGTGATTGCCGAAATTGGTTTGCCGGTGATCATCCGCCCGGCATACATCTTGGGCGGGCGGGGTACTGGGATAGCGCATAATCCCGATGAGTTCCGCCGGGTCGTTGCCAATGGTTTGGCAGCAAGCCCGATTTCGGAAGTACTTATCGAGTCGTCGATCGTCGGCTGGAAGGAGTACGAGCTCGAAGTCATGCGAGATCGCGCGGACAACTGCGTGATCATTTGCTCCATCGAGAATGTTGATGCGATGGGTGTGCACACCGGGGATTCGATCACGGTGGCTCCGGCAATGACATTGTCTGACGTTGAGTATCAGCAGATGCGCAACGCTGCCTTTGCGTGCATTCGACGCGTAGGAGTCGAGACGGGTGGATCCAATGTGCAGTTTGCGGTGAACCCGACGACGGGGGAGCAAGTGGTGATCGAGATGAACCCGCGTGTGTCGCGCTCCTCGGCGTTGGCGTCGAAAGCCACGGGGTTTCCGATAGCCAAGATCGCGGCGAAACTGGCGGTCGGATACACCCTTGACGAGATCCAGAACGACATCACCAAGAAGACACCCGCCTCATTTGAGCCGACGATTGATTACGTGGTGACCAAGGTTCCTCGCTGGGCCTTCGAGAAATTCCCGGGCACGTCCGGCGTTCTGGGAACCCAGATGCAATCAGTTGGCGAGGCGATGGCCATCGGTAGAACGTTTACCGAAAGCCTGCAAAAGGCGCTGCGTTCGCTCGAGACCGGTCGACTTGGTCTCAACGCGGACCCTGCCGAGGCTGAATATGCCCAGTGGTCAGACGATGAGTTGCTGGCGCGTATTGCGATTCCCACCTCAGATCGTCTTTTCCAAGTGGGCGAGTGTTTGCGACGCCAGATCGACATTGCACGTGTTCATGCTGCGTGTCACATCGATCCGTGGTTTCTCGACCAGATGGCGCACATCACCGACGAGCGACGATCCATTGAGTCTGTTGAGCCGTCATCTCTTGGCAGGCGCGACTGGTTGCGCATTAAGCGACTGGGATTTTCGGATGCACAGTTGGCTCACCTGTGGTCTTTGGACCGGAAAGCAGTTGCGGCATTGCGCGAGCGGTGCGGCGTCGTGCCGACGTACAAAGCGGTCGACACATGTAGTGCCGAGTTTGCGGCAGAGACGCCGTATCACTATTCGACGTACGAAGATGAGAGCGAAGTGCGATCCTCTGATCGACAGAAAGTGATCATTCTTGGTTCGGGCCCAAACCGAATCGGGCAGGGAATCGAGTTTGACTACTGCTGCGTGCACGCAAGTTTCGCCTTGCGTGATGCTGGCTTCGAGACCGTCATGGTGAACTGCAACCCTGAGACGGTGTCGACCGACTACGACACATCGGATCGGCTGTACTTCGAGCCGCTCACCGAGGAAGACGTGCTCAACGTCATCCAATCGGAGACACAATCAGGGAGTCGTGCGCCAAAGGTGATCGTAAGTCTTGGCGGCCAGACGCCGTTGAAGCTCGCGGGGAAGATTCCTGTCGAGATGATCGCCGGCACCTCGCCGGATTCCATTGACCTCGCCGAGGATCGCGAGAAGTGGAATGCCCTTTGTGAACAGTTGCGTATTCCTCAGCCACCTGGTGGCACCGCCGTGGATGTTGATGGAGCAAAGCGAATTGCAGTTCACGTGGGGTATCCCGTACTGGTGCGTCCAAGTTATGTGTTGGGTGGGCGAGCGATGCAGATCGTTCATGACGAGGACCACCTTGAGCGTGCAATGCGCGAGCTTGCGCATTCGGGATCGCTTGGCAGGGAGGGCGGCCTTTCGGCAGAACGTCCGGTACTGATCGATCGCTTCCTCGACGATGCGGTGGAGATCGATGTCGATGCACTTCGTGATCAGGCGGGCGAGGTTGTCATTGGCGGCGTGATGGAACACGTCGAGCAGGCGGGAATTCACTCCGGAGACTCGGCGTGCGTGATACCCCCGTATGGGTTGGACGCTTCGATTATCGAAACCGTCGAGAGCTATACACGAGCTATTGCACATGCTCTTGCCGTGGTTGGCTTGATCAATGTGCAGTTTGCCGTGCACGGAAGCACGGTGTACGTGATCGAAGCGAATCCGCGTGCGAGTCGTACCGTGCCATTCGTCGCTAAGGCCACGGGCGTTCCGCTGGTGAAAGTGGCGACCCGGGTTATGTTGGGCGCAACATTCGAGGAGTTGCGCCGAGAGGGGCTCTTGACTGCGCCGCTGAGTGGCGGACACGTGTCAGTGAAAGAAGCCGTGCTGCCGTTCAACCGCTTTCCTGAAGTGGACACCGCATTGGGGCCAGAGATGCGCTCAACCGGTGAAGTAATGGGCATCGATTCCACGTTCGCGCGTGCCTTTATCAAGGCGGAGACCGCTGCAGGGACGCATCTGCCCACAACGGGAATGGTGTTCTTGTCGCTCAATGATCGCGACAAGCCGAGTGGGCTCGTCGTGGCCAAGCGACTTCGAGAAATCGGTCTGGGGATCGTTGCAACACGTGGTACCGCTGAATATCTCAGGCGCTTCGGGTATCCCGTCGACAGGGAAGTGTCGAAAGTATCCGAGCGGGGGTCAACAGCGGTTGACGATGCTGTGGAGTTGATTATGAAGGGTGAGATCGCTTTCGTTATCAATACTCCGCGAGGCGGCGGCGCACAATCTGACGGCGAAGCTATTCGTAAGGCGGCAAACCTATGCCATGTCTCGGCAGTGACCACGATCAAGGCAGCTCTGGCTGCAGTGCAGGGCATGGTGGAGCAACACGTGACCCCACTCGGGGTGCGGTCACTTCAGGAGTACCACCAGCGGTGAGGATCACTCGCGTTGGACCGACGACGCTGAAAAGCGCGGTGATGACTGCCTCCGGCACCGCGGGACATGGCATCGAACTCGATCCCTATGTTTCTCTGGCCTCGCTGGGTGCATTTGTGGCCAAGTCGCTCGCCCCGTTTGCGTGGTCAGGTAACCCGCCACCTCGGTTGCATCCTGTCGCTGCCGGCATGCTTAACGCAGTGGGTTTGCAGGGGCCAGGTATTGAACAGTGGCTTGTCGACACCCTTCCGGCGCTCGAGCGCATGGGTGCGACAATCGTGCCCAGCATTTGGGGATTTGGGGTCGAGGACTACCGCCTCGCTGCGTCCATGCTCGCACCGCATTCCGCACGGTTCGCGGCGATAGAGGTCAACCTCTCCTGTCCGAACATGTCGGCGCAGGGATCGGTGCACGAGATCTTCGCGCATGATCCCGAGTTGGTGGCGTCGATTGTCGAGGCGGTCGTGGGGAGCGGTATTCCCGTGTGGGCAAAACTCAGCCCGAACACGGATCGACTCGTCGCCATTGCTGGCGTGGCCCAACGCGCAGGTGCAGCAGCAGTCACTCTGGTAAATACGGCAATGGGAATGGTGATTGACACACGCACTGGCCGTCCCGCGCTGGGTAACGGTGGGGGTGGGCTATCGGGACGTGCCATCCATCCGATAGCCGTGCGTGCCGTGCACGCGGTCTACGCACAGTATCCCGACCTACCGATCATCGGGGTTGGCGGCGTGTCAAGTGGCGTGGAAGCGATTGAGTTGCTCATGGCTGGTGCGACCGCGGTGCAGGTGGGCACTGCGACGTTTGCAGATCCGCGCGCGTGTCGAATTGTGGCGACGCAGATGGAAGAGTGGGCCGATCAGACGGGCGTGTCGGAGTGGGCCGACATCGTCGGTTGTGTGCACCGTGGCGGTCTCAGCGAACGCGGTTAGGTATTCTTTAACGATGCCTTCGCCTCGCGTGCTCGACAATCTGGAGCAATTGCGTGTGGCGCTGAAGGAATTGATTAACGAAATTGCCGATGGATCGCTGTCCGTTGCACAAGTGCTGTCGATGTGCGACGATGATCGGACGTATGTGTACGTGGTGAAGGCGCTCGAGGCAGTTCCTGGCATTGGCAAGGTTCGAGCGCGGCGGATCCTTGAGGAGCTGGGTGTTGGGGAGCAGGCGCGCGTGTGTGAGCTGTCTGCAATGCAACGTGATCGCGTGATCGAACGTGCGAGCAGCCACTCATGAATGAGCCACTCATCATCGTGGTGTCGGGTCCTGGTGGCGTGGGAAAGAGCACCATCGTGGAGGCGCTGATCAAGCGCGATGCACGGTTGTGGTTGAGTCGTTCGTGGACAACGCGTCAGCAGCGACCGGGCGAGTCCGATGATGCGTACCACTTTGTTTCGCGTCACGAATTTGAGCAGCGTCGCGACGCATCGGGGTTTCTTGAGTGGACGGAGTTCCTCGGCAATCTCTACGGGACGCCGACGCCGGAGGCGCCAGCCAACCGAGACATCGTGCTGGAAATCGAAGTCGACGGAGCCCAGCAGGTCAAACGTCAATATCCACATGCGATCCTGCTGTTCGTCCTTCCCCCTTCGCGCGAGGAGCAAGAGTCTCGACTGCATGCCCGCGGCGACGCCGACCACAAGGTGCATGAGCGTCTCCGTAAGGCCGAAGAAGAAGAGCCGATCGGTATGCAATTGGCGGATCACGTCCTCGTCAATGATCAACTCGACGCCACTGTCGAGGAAATGCTGGGCCTGATTGTGCGGTATCGCGCGGGCCGGTGAACCATTGGGGATACCGCCAGGTAGCATGGCGAGGCTCGTACCGCTGAAAGGAATGCCCTGTGGCTGCCGAAGACACCATGATGACCCCGCCCGTTGAGAGTCTGATGCAACGGACCCACTCCAAGTTCGGTTTGGTCACACTTGCCGCGCGCCGGGCCCGTGAAATCAATTCTTACTTCAATCAGTTGGGAGAGGGCCTGGGCACGATGGTGCCGCCCCAGGTGAGCAGTGTGTCGCGCAAACCTCTCTCGATCAGTTTCGAGGAAATCGCTGCAGACAAGATCCTGAGCGTGCCGATGGCGGTCTATGACGATCTGGAAGCAGAAATGGATGCCGAGTTGCTCGACGAGGCCGCAGCCAGTATCGAGGCGGAACTGAACGACTTGCCATCGGGTGACCATGTTGTCGCCGAGGAGTCACCAACGCCGGACGAAGCCATTGCCGCCGATGAGCCTGCCGTGCAGGACGAGTCGGGCATCTCCGAGGCTGACGCGCAGGCTGACTAGTCTCTAGGCGTCATCGGGGCATGACAGCATGCCGTCACATACCGGTGAGACAGGAGTAGTCGTGCGTTCATTCACATTTACCTCGGAGAGCGTGACCGAGGGTCATCCCGACAAAATGGCTGACCAGGTGTCGGATGCGGTTCTTGATGCCATCCTCGCTGAGGACCCTAAGGGACGAGTCGCCTGTGAAACGTTGCTGACGACGGGGCTGTGTGTCGTCGCGGGGGAAATCACGACATCTGCGTACGTCGATATTCCACGCATTGCTCGCGAAACGATCAAGGAAATTGGCTACGACAACGCCTTGTACGGCTTCGATGGCAATACCTGCGGCGTCATCGTGTCCATCGATGAACAGAGTTCGAACATTGCACAAGGTGTGGATGTCAGCGAAGAAGTGCGAGCAGGAGCGGCCAAGGCCGACCAGATCGAAACGCAGGGTGCGGGCGATCAAGGAATGATGTTTGGTTATGCCTGCGATGAAACCGAAGCGCTGATGCCGCTACCGATTTATGTTGCACATCGCATGGCAGAGAAGTTGGCCGAAGTGCGCAAGTCGGGAGCTATTCCTTATCTTCGCCCTGATGGTAAGACACAGGTCACGTTTGACTATGAGAATGGTAAGCCGGTTCGCCTCACCACGGTGTTGATTTCCACTCAGCATGCTGACGGTACGCATCGCGACACGATGATTCGCCCCGATCTCATTGAGCAGGTGATTCGCCCGGTTATTCCTGAGCAGTTCGCATCGGACAACTATGCGGTGCACATCAATCCCACCGGCGAATTCGTCAAGGGTGGACCGCATGCCGATACTGGCCTCACGGGGCGCAAGATCATTGTGGACACGTACGGCGGCATGGGTCGACACGGCGGCGGAGCCTTCAGCGGCAAGGATCCCTCCAAGGTTGACCGGTCTGCCGCCTATGCCGCCCGCTGGGTTGCGAAGCACGTGGTGGCCTCGGGCGCAGCGAGCCGCTGCGAAGTGCAGGTGGCCTACGCCATCGGTATGGCGCAGCCCATCAGCATCTTGGTCGAGACGTTCGGCACAAATACCGTTGACGAATCGGCAATCGAGTCGGCAGTGCGCAGCGTGTTTGACTTGCGACCTGCGGCAATTGTCCGCGACCTTGATCTCATGAGGCCGATCTATCGCAAGACTGCGGCGTACGGTCACTTCGGTCGTTCAGAGCCGGCGTTCACCTGGGAGCAGCTCTCACGGCTTGGTGATCTCAAGTCCGCCCTGAAGCTGTAACCGCGAACGTGGTACCGGCGATTCGCATCGCCCGGGTACTTCCCAACGTCACTGGGCTCGATCGTGAGTTCGATTATCTCGTCCCGCACGCGATGGGGCCATTGGCCATTGGCGACCTCGTGCGCGTGGTGTTACATGGGCGTCGAGTGGAGGGGTGGATCGTCGATCTCCCCGAGTCCAGCGCACTTGCGACATCCAAACTCCTGCCGATCGAGTCGCGATTGGGCTGCGGCCCGTCTCGAGAGATTGTGGAACTCGCACGGTGGGCAGCCCATCGGTGGGTGGGGAGATTGCGGCCACTGCTCGTCGCCGCTTCACCGGCACGGCGGACCCCCCGACTGCCTGCGCCAAGGCGTAGTGCGCAGCGAGCGATGGTCGAGGAATGGAGTGACGTCCTGGCCTCCGAATCGCCGGTTGTGGTTCAACGGAGTCCGCAGGACAACGCGGTAACCCTGGTCGCAGCACTCGCCGCCATCGGGCCGACACTGGTCGTAGCGCCAACCGTTGCCCGGGCACGTGAACTGGCGGCACACATGCGTCGGCTTCGCATGACCACAGCGGTATTGCCTGACGAGTGGGCAAGCGCCGTGGGTGGTGTGGATGTGGTGATTGGAGCGCGTTCAGCGGTGTGGACACCCATCGAGGGTCTTGCCGGCATTGCGGTGATCGACGAGCACGATGATGCGCTGCAAGAGGAACGTTCGCCGACTTGGCATGCGCGAGATGTAGCGGTCGAACGAGCACGTCGGCTCGCTATCCCGTGCGTCTTGTTCTCACCGGTGCCGAGCGTCGCCGCTTTCGCTCATGCGCGCTCGCAGTCCTGGGGAGATCGCACTGCGTGGCCAGCAATCGAGGTGGTTGATAGAACTCAAGACGAACGCTGGTCGCGTTCTTTGGTCTCGAGTCGGCTCGTGGAAATCGTACGTGACACATCGCTTCGAGTCATCGTGGTCCATAACGCGAAGGGACGATCACAGTTGCTTGCGTGCGCGCAATGTCGGCAGCTGGTGACGTGTGAAAACTGCGAGGGTTCGATGGTGCTCGATGACGATGGTTCGCTGTCGTGTCGACGCTGTCGTCATCGCCGGCCCGCGGTTTGCGTACATTGTGGGTCGTCGTCACTGGCCAATCTTCGACCTGGGGTGGGAAAACTCGTTGACGACTTGGTGAAGGCAAGTGGTCGGATTGCGGCCGACGTATGTGCGGTGACTGGCACATCATCGACGGTAAATCAACGGTGCACATTGTTCATCGGTACCGAGGCCGCACTCCATCGGGTGGAGCAGCCCGATGTGGTGGTGTTTATCGACATCGATCAGGAACTTCGCGCACCTCGTTATCGTGCATCGGAGATCACCGCCTCTCTCGTGGTGACGGCTGCGCGCAGGGTGGGGGCTGGCCGCGTGGTGCTGCAGACGCACTCACCAAATCATCCGCTCTTGCGCGCACTTCTTGACGGCGGCATCGAGTCATACGTGCAGGCGGAGGCGAAGACGCGTCAGATATTTGGGATGCCGCCTTATGGTGCGCTCGCGCTCATCAAGGGCTCCGGTGCGCAACATGTGGGAGCGATTCTGCGCGGCAACATGCTGATACAGGTGTCGACGACCGAGGAAGAGTGTCTCGTGAAAGCATCCTCACCCGAGGTGCTGTTTGAGGCGCTGCACGGGATGAGTGTGCCGAAAGGGACGCGAGTCAGTGTGCAGGTTGATCCGCAGCGCGTGTAGCGGGGCGCACACGCAATACACGAAACCCTCGTTTGCTGACCAGTCGATCGACGCGATAACCCGATTGGCTGAGCCAAACCGCGAGTGAATCCGATCCCAAATTGCGATTAACAACCAACCACGCTTCTCCTGAATCGCTCAACCGTGACAGCCAGGTCGAGAGCAGTCGTCGAAGCTGTTCTTTGCCAATTCGCACAGGTGGATTCGACCAGATGACATCGAAGGAAACCGAGCCGGGGATTTCGTCGTCAGTAACGGCACGAATGTTTGGCAAGTGATTGCGTTCAGCGTTGAGACGGGTCAATTCAACGGCGCGTTCATTGACGTCGACGGCCCATACGGTCGCTGATGGTGCGCGCGCCGCCATGGTTGCGGCAATCGGTCCCCATCCGCAACCCAGGTCGAGCAGGTTGCCTGACAAGGGTGGTGAGGGCACGGCGTCGAGGAGGATGCGTGTTCCGACGTCCAATTCGCCACGCGAAAAAACGCCACGGTCGGTCGCGAGATGCAGCGTCCGACCATCGACGGTGAGCGTCACGTCGCGGCGTAGCGCTCCTGAGGACTCGGTGCGTGGTGTGCGGGCAAAGTACTGTTCGTCGCTCATCTCCACTAGTAGCCTGACACGCGTGAACGTTGCGTCGGAGCATTCTCCCAACTCGATTCGTACCTACGGCGATCCTGTCCTTACTGCCGTCGCGGCCACCATCGAAAACATTGACGGGAAACTGGTGTCTTTGGCGGAAGACATGTTCCACGTGATGTATGAAGCCCCCGGTATCGGTCTTGCTGGCCCGCAAATCGGCGTGCAGAAGCAGATCTTTGTGTGGGATCTGGACGATGATCCGCAGGTCATCCTCAATCCGACGATCGTGGAGTCATCGGGAGAGTGGGTGTATGACGAGGGATGTTTGTCGATCCCCGGTCTGTTTGTCGAAATGCTCCGGCCAAAGCTCGTGCTCGTCCGCGGCGTCACGCTTGATGGGGATGAGATCGAGTTTGAGGCTGATGAGTTGCTCGGTCGGTTGTTTCAGCATGAGATCGATCACCTGCAGGGCGTGCTGATGTTCGATCGCATGGCTCCCGAGCAGCGAAAGACTGCCATGAAGGAGTATCGACAGCGAACCGAGCGGCCGGGTAGCGCGGCTCCCGTGCACGTGAAGTTGGATTGATCGACACACACTTCATCTATCCGCCCTTAGTGCGGCCTGATCGCGTGATCTTCTTTGGCACCCCCGACGTCGCGGTGCCGTCACTCGTCGGCCTGTACGAAATGGGCATTGCGATAGACCTCGTGGTCACGGGTGTAGACAAGCGTCGCGCGCGGGGAAACGCGCTGTCACCGAGTCCGGTCAAGCACGCTGCACGTGATCTCGGCATCGATGTCGTACACGATCTCGACGCTGTCGCAACGCATGTGCAGTCGATCGCCGACTCGGTGGTGGGTGTGGTCGTCGCCTATGGGCGACTCATTCCGATGTCCCTGTTGGAATTGATCCCGATGGTCAATCTTCATTTTTCCCTGCTTCCTCGGTGGCGCGGCGCGGCTCCTGTGGAACGCGCGCTCTTGTCAGGCGATCACGAGACGGGGGTGTGTCTGATGCGGGTGCGCGAGGAGCTCGATGCAGGTGAGGTGCTTGAGTGTCGCCGTCTTCCCATTACCGAGCACGACACCGTGGACACATTGCGCGAGCGTTTAAACCAGGTGGGCGTACCGATGTTGGTCGGTGCATGCTGTGATGGCTTTGGCGAACCCCACTCCCAAATTGGCGAGCCAACATATGCGCGCAAGATTGCATCTGACGACCTTCGTCTGCGATGGGAATCCCCGCTCATGGTGTCGCGACAGGTGCGGGTAGGCGGTGCCTATGCCATATGGGACACGAAGCGCATCAAGATCCATGAGTGTCGAATCGCGTCCGACGTTGTTATGCCACCAGGCGCACAACAGGGGGAGGCCTATGCGGGTGGCGGGAACGTGTATGTCGCTTGCGGGGACGGAGTAGTTGAATTGCAGACCGTACAGCCCGAAGGACGCGCACGAATGCCGGCCGCATCCTGGTGGAACGGCATTCACGCCAATGCGTCGGTACAGTTCGAGCGGTGAGCCAGCGGCGGGAGGGTGTGGTGGAGTCGTACGACTCCCAGGAGGGCCTTGGATGGATCGTCGGTGCTGGTGAGCGGTATCGCTTTCATTGCGCAGAGTTAGTGGATGGCACACGCGAAGTCGACCCGGGCACGCTCGTGCGGTTCACCGTGGCGCACCGATTTGGCCATATTGAGGCCGCGGAAATCGAGAAACTCGTCGGCTAGGGCGCGTCGTGGCCTGCGGCACCCTTGATTTGCACGAAGGCCAACCGAATGTTGGCAAGCGCATCGGTAAGGGTGTCGTGTTCGTCGCCGAGGCGAGTGTCAAGACCTTCGATCAGGCACGCCACGGCATCGATAGCGAGGGCGGCGTCCGCTAAACGTGGTGGCGTGGCCGACAGGTGGATGGCAGCCAATTCGTACAGCCCCATGACGTGATTGACGACGACCACATGGGCGGGGACTTCGCCGATCTTGGCCCGGATGTCATCGAGTGCGCCGAGCGTCTCGTCGGCCGTGGTGAAGTCCTCCACGGGCGCTACGCTACTGGGACCAAGTGGGGCGAGACCCCCACCTGACCACACGTTTCAACAGCATCGGTGTCGATGTCGCTTGTCGGGTGCGTTCGGGTCCGTGCTGGCCTTCGGTGCTGGCGGGGCCTTCCGCGCGCCCGAGAACGACTCGTACCGTGTTAAAGGGAGGCATTGCCACTTGCACAAGAAAGCACAGCCATAGCACCGCCACTGCCCGAGCCGCGGTCCAACGAAAAGATTCGCGCACGCGAAGTGCGTCTCGTTGATGCCGACGGTTCGCAGGTAGGAATCGTCAGTTTGTCCGACGCGCTCGAACGGGCGCAACGACAGGAACTCGACTTGGTGGAGGTGGCTCCTCAGGCGAATCCTCCCGTATGTCGGATCATGGACTACGGGAAGTTCCGCTACGAGGAGTCCCAGCGTCTGAAGGAGTCACGCAAGAAGACCGTTCAGATCACCATGAAAGAGGTCAAGTTCCGTCCGAAGATCGGCAAAGGCGACTTCGACACGAAGGTGCGTCATATGCACGAGTTTCTCGAGGAAGGGCACAAGGTCAAGGTGACACTGCAGTTCAGGGGCCGCGAGGTGGCCCATCCTGAACTCGGCACCAAGATCTTGAATGCAGTCATCGAACAGCTTGGCCCGATCGCCAAGGTGGACTCGCATGCGCGGCTCGAAGGGCGCAACATGACCATGGTGCTTTCGCCAGAGAAGAAGGCCCCGAAGAAGGCGGAAAGGCCAGCCACCCCGGCTGGAATCCCGTCGAATGCAACAACCAGTGATCCGCAATAACCAGTAAGACGAACGACACACGAGCGAGGAACATGACATGCCGAAGATGAAGACATCAAAGACCACGGCGAAGCGTTTTAAAAAGACCGGTACTGGAAAGTTGCGCCGTCAGCAGTCGATGCGCCAACACCTTTTCGAGCACAAGGCTTCTACTCGTACGCGCCGACTCGACGGCTCGGTCGATGTGCACTCCGGTGACGTCAAGCGCATCAAGCGCCTCCTTGGCGAGCGCTGAGCACGCGCACGTCACTACTAGTCGAGACACGAAAACAGTTCGAGAAAGGAACACAAGATGGCACGAGTAAAGCGGGCGGTTCACGCCAAGAAGAAGCACAAGGCAATTCTCGAGAAGGCCAAGGGTTATTACGGAGATCGCAGCCGTACCTTCCGATCGGCCAATGAGCAGGTGTTGCACTCAGGTCAATATGCGTTTCGCGACCGCCGCGCCAAAAAGGGAGAGTTCCGCAGCCTCTGGATCCAGCGCATCAATGCAGGATGTCGTCAAAACGACTTCAGCTATAGCCGTCTTATCGATGGTTTAAATAAGGCTGGCGTGCAAGTGGATCGCAAAATCCTTGCCGACCTCGCCGTCAACGACGCTGCGGCATTCACGAAACTGGTGGAGACGGCGCGCGGGGCACTCGTCTGAGCGAAACCCCTCTTGGGTTCACGCATCCCAAGGTTCAGCTACTTCGTAGACTGATCGCTCGTCGTGCGGATCGCGCGGCCGAGGGGCTCATCGTCGTAGAAGGCGAGCAGTTGTTGCTCGAGGCGCAGCATGCCGGTTGGAGCGTTCATTCGGTGTATCTGGATACCGATGCTCGGCGGCCAGATGGTTTCGACGAGGTGTATCGACTCGGGGAATCGGTAATGAGTCGTGTCGCCAGTACCGAGACTGCACAGCCGATCCTGGCCATTGTGGAACGCCGGTCGGCCACGCTTGCGCCAGGCACTGGCTGGGTGGTGGTCGCCGATCGGATCGCCGATCCCGGCAATCTCGGCACGATCATTCGTTCGGCAGAAGCCGCAGGGGCGTCGCGGATCGTGCTGACTGCAGGAACGGTCGATGCGTTCAATCCCAAGGTGATTCGCGCCTCCGCGGGTGCGGTGTTCCACGTGGGCATCGTGGAAGATGCGACACTCGAAGATGTTCGTGAAGGGGGCTATCGCTTGATTGGCACCACATCGCATGGTGGACTTCGAGCCCAGGACTATCGCCAGGTGGATCTTCGTGGCGCGATCGCACTGGTGCTCGGCAATGAGGCTCATGGGCTGGAGAGCACGGCTCCGATTGATGAGTGGGTGACGATCCCACATTCCGGACGAAGCGAGAGTCTCAACGTGGCGATGGCGGGCACGATCCTGAGTTTCGCTATCGCTACGCAACACGAAGCGCCAACTGCTGGCGAGTAGCGTTTGACGGTGTCATGAGCGACGAACTCGAGGCCCGTATTCGGTCGGTGTTGACCCAGGCCATAGAGGAGATCGGCGCGTTAACCGATTCGGATGCGCTTGGGCGTGTTGCGGCGCGATTCGCGGGCAAGAAGGGGCCCCTCGCAGAGATGCGCGCCCAGCTGGCGACGCTGGAAGATGTTGACGCGAAGCGACGTGTCGGCAAGGCCCTGACTGTGGCAACTGCACAGCTTGAAGTGGCATTGGCCGATCGACAGCGCGCGATCGCGGCAGACGAAATGCGCGACCGCATTGCCAGCGAGCAACTCGACCTCACGGAGTTTCTGACAACCGGCCGCCGGGGTCGTTCGCACATCGTGACCCAGTCAATGCAGCGTCTCGAAGACGTGTTTGTGGGTCTCGGTTTCGAGGTGGCGGAGGGCCCGGAGGTGGAGACGGACTTCTACAACTTCGAAGCCTTGAACATGCCGAAGTCGCATCCCGCACGCAGCGAATTCGACACTATGTTTATTGAGCCTCGGTCTGCGGACCAAGAACCCAATTCGGTGTTGTTGCGCACCCATACGTCTCCCGTGCAGATTCGATTGATGCAGCGGTCCACGCCGCCTATTTATGCAGTAATGCCGGGTCGCGTGTTTCGCCGCGATACACCTGATGCGACGCACATGCCGGTCTTTCATCAAATCGAAGGTCTTGTGGTCGACAAGGGCATCACATTTGCCGATCTTGCGGGGACCATTGAAGCGTTTACAAAGGCATTCTTCGGCAGCGAATTCACGAGCAGACTGCGACCTTCGTTCTTCCCGTTCACCGAGCCAAGTGCCGAGTTCGACATCCGACGCGCCGATGGCGAGTGGATCGAACTCGGGGGGTGTGGCATGGTGCACCCCAACGTGTTGCGGGCGGGTGGCATCGACCCCGAGGAATACACAGGTTTTGCTTTCGGCTTCGGCATCGATCGCATGGCCAAAGAGCGGCATGGCGTTGCCGACATCCGGGAGATGTATACGAATGATCTTCGCTTTCTGAGGCAGTTTCGATGAAGATCTTGATGTCGTGGCTACAGGAATTTGCCGATTTCGGTGATGATGCGCACCACATTGCTGACTCGCTGACATCGCTCGGTCTCGCTGTCGAATCGATCACCCCAGTGGGCGGTCGCGTCGAGGGCGTTGTTGTTGCGCGGGTGCTCCGCGTGGAGCGCCACCCTGAGGCTGAAAAGGTGCGGAGGGTGTGGGTGGACGCCGGTGACGGTGTCGAACGCCATGTGTGGTGCGGTGCCTCCAATATGAGTGCGGGAGACTTAGTGCCACTCGCGCAATTGGACACCACCATGCCGGACGGCCGCACGATTACACGTCGTGGAATTCTCGGGATCGACAGCGAGGGCATGTTGTGTTCGGCGAGCGAACTGGGATTGGCGGCTGACGCAAGCGGCATTTTGTTGCTCCCCAGCGACGCGCCCCTTGGTCGGAATGTCTTCGACGCACTCGGAGTCGCGCCAGACGTGCTGTTCGACCTCGATGTGACGCGTAATCGTCCGGACTGCAATGGGTACCTCGGCGTTGCGCGAGATCTTGCGGCCAAACTCGAACTCCCTCTGCGCGCACAGCCGGTCGATCCGCCGGCAAGCGGCGATGACATGACGATTCCGGTTTCCGTCGAGAGCCCCGAGCGTTGTCCGCGCTTTACCGTGACCGTGTTGTCCGGTATCACGGTTGGTCCATCGCCTGCATGGATCGCGCGACGGCTGGCGAATGCGGGTATGCGTTCGATCAACAATGTGGTCGATGTCTCCAACCTGGTCAATCTGGAGATGAACCAGCCAAATCACGCCTACGACGTGACCGCCGTTCAGGATGGATTCGTTGTGCGAACGGCGCGCGATGGCGAGTCAATGACGACGTTGGATGGGGTCGACCGAGAGTTGTGCGCCGATGACTTGCTGATTTGTAGTGCGAATCGCGTCCCGGTGGGTCTTGCCGGGATCATGGGTGGGCTGAACTCAGAGGTCACTGCCGCGACAACTGCTATCGCGCTGGAGATTGCGTACTTCGAGCCGGGTGGAATCAGCCGATCAGTGTCTCGTCTGGCCCTTCGCACCGAGGCGTCGCTGAGGTTCGAGCGCGGCGTAGATCCGCACAATATCGAGTCCGTAGTGCGACGCTTTGCTGCTCTTCTTCGCGAGACGTGTCCCAACCTGGTCGTGCACCGAGGCGCGGCCGACAAACAGTCGCCTCAGGTGCCACCTGTGCGGCGGCCAGTCGATCTTCGTCTGCAGCAAGTGCAGCGTGTGCTTGGTGTATCGGTCACCGCCCAACAGGTAGCGGCGTTACTTGATCCGATCGGTTTCGCGGTTGAGCCGAGTTCGAACGATGCCGTGGTTGTGCGCGTGCCTTCGTGGCGTGGAGATTGTGTCGAGGAAATCGATCTTGTGGAGGAGATCGCCCGCCACGTGGGCTATGACGCACTTGGTAAGTCTGTGCCGACGTCACCAATGCACGGCAAGTTGTCCATGCGCCAACAGCGCAGACGTCTGTTGCGTGAGGTTCTCCTCGGCCTCGGCGCCTCGGAGGCGATGCCGAACCCGTTCTTGGCTGCTGGTGAATTGTCGCAGACTGGTGCGGACGAGTCGTGCGCACTGCGTTTGGCGAACCCCTTGGTGGCAGAGGAGAGTGTGTTGCGCACCTCGTTGCGTCCGGGTTTGCTCAAGACTGTTGCGTATAACCAGTCCCATCGCATCACCGATATCTCGCTGTTTGAAGTCGGTCACGTGTATCCGCAGGGGAGTGATCTATTACCTGACGAATACGAATCGGTTTGCATCATGGTGGTGGGACACGACGCGTCGACGGCAGTCGATATGTGGTCACAGATCGCCGATGCATTGGATGTGGGTGCGCAGGTCGACACCACACATCCTCCATCGGGCTTTCATCCCACCCGTAGTGCCAGTCTTCGCCGTGGCAAGACACTGCTTGGTGCGGTAGGCGAAATTCATCCCGAGGTGCTCGCGGCATATGGCATCGAGGGTCGGGTGGCCTGCGTCGAACTGAACGCCGACATGATTTGTGCGGAAAACCCCAAGATCGTGGTAGCAAAATCAATCAGCAGGTATCCATCGAGTGACTTCGACCTGGCGTTGGTCGTCGGGCATGAGATCCGTGCGGACCTCATTACCCGGGCCCTGCGGCAGGGAGGTGGTGCATTGCTGGTGTCGGTGGAGCTCTTCGATGTCTATCGCGGTGCGGGGCTCCCCGCTGGCACCCGAAGTTTGGCCTATCGTCTTCGTGTGCAGGCCGACGATCGGACCTTGACCGATGTCGAGGTTGGAGGGGTGCGCAAGGCCTGTATAGCCGCTGCAGAGAAAGCTGGCGCGTCGCTGCGATAAGTGGTTGTTGTATTCTCATACACCATGTTGTATGATTATGCACTGTGTTTTCGGTAGGAATCATCGGTGCCTCGGGCTACACCGGCGTGGAGTTGCTGCGCCTGTGCTCCGGACATCCTTCGCTTGAGGTGCGATACGCGACGGGTGATTCGAAGGCGGGGACACGTGCTGCATCGCTCTATCCATCGCTCGCCGCGGCGTACCCGAATCTCGTGTTCGAGGAGTACGACGTAGAGCGTGCCCGCCAGTGTGATGTGCTTTTCCTCGGCCTTCCTCACGAGGCATCGCTCGCCCTTGTTCCTGAACTTATTGATTCGGTAAGACTCATTGTGGATTTGTCGGCGGCATATCGACTGCGCGACGCGTCCTTGTATCCCACGTGGTACGGATTCGAGCACACGCAGCCAGAATTGCTCGCGAAGGCGGTGTACGGTTTGCCGGAATTGGGACGGGAAGCGCTGGAGGGGGCGCGGCTTATTGCAACTCCTGGTTGTTACGTCACTGCAGCGTCGCTTGCGCTGACGCCGCTCGTTCGCGCGGGAGCGATCGAGACCACTGGGGTGGTGGTGGACGCCGCATCCGGTGTGTCTGGCGCCGGACGTGCGCTCAAGGAGTCGTCGCTTTTTGCATCGGTGGACGAAAACTTCCAGGCATACGGCCTGTTAGACCACCGCCATACGCCTGAAATTGAGCAAGTGACGGGTGCACAGATTCTGTTCACGCCGCACCTTGCACCCATGAACCGCGGCATCTTGGCGACGTGCTACGCACGTCCGTCAAAGAGCGTCACGACTGCGTCGCTACTCGCAACGCTCGCCTCGGTCTACGTGCGCGAGCCGTTCGTCGTGGTGAGCCCCGAGTCGCCCAGCACGAAGGCGACGTTGGGATCGAACGCCGTGCACCTCACGGCTCGATTCGACGAGCGCACGGGCTATGTGATGGTGTTGGCTGCGCTCGACAATCTCACGAAAGGGGCGGCAGGCGGTGCGGTGCAGGCCGCCAATGTTGCACTCGGTCTTGACGAGACTGCCGGACTCTCGCGGATAGGGCTGTATCCGTGACTGTGATCACTGCTCGTCACGAACACGTCGGTCGACTTCTGAGCGAAGCGTTGCCGTATATTCAACGTTTTGCTGGCCAAGTCGTGGTGATCAAGTACGGTGGCAACGCGCTGAGCGGTTCCAGCGAGGCAGACGCCGCCTCGGCCTTCGCTCGGGATATCGCGCTGCTCCACGCGGTCGGGTTCAAGCCAGTCGTTGTGCACGGCGGCGGTCCGCAAATCAGCGCCATGATGGAGCGTCTGGGCAAGAAAGCGGAGTTTCGGCAGGGCCTCCGCGTGACAGACGCTGAAACTGTCCAAATTGCGAGCATGGTGCTGCTCGGCACGATTAATCCCCAAATTGTCTCCGCTATAGCGAGCCATGGCGCAAAAGCGGTGGGAGTGTCTGGGCAAGACGCGGGTCTCTTGCGCGTGGCACAACGGGATCCGGAACTTGGTTTTGTTGGCGATGTGGTCTCTGTGGATCCGTCGGTCGTGCAATCGGCGCTCGATGATGGGTTGGTCCCCGTGGTGGCCACAATTGGCGATGATGGTTCTGGGCAGGCGTTCAACGTGAATGCAGATACTGCTGCGTCGGCGATTGCAGTCGCGCTCCGCGCAAAGAAGCTCGTATATCTCACCGATATCGATGGCATTCGCGTCGATAAAGAAGACCCCAACTCGTTGGTTCAACGGGTCGACATTGCCGGTATTGACGCTCTGCTTGAGCGCGGCGTGATTGAAGGCGGCATGATTCCGAAAGTACAGAGTTGTACGGACGCACTTCGCGGCGGGGTAGGGGACGTCCACATTTTGGACGGTCGAATTCCGCACGTGTTGTTGGTCGAGCTGTTCACCGATGCTGGGATCGGCACCATGATCACGGGGTCGAATACGTGATGTCCGGGCATGCGTTTTTGGGATCTCCGATTGCAGCATCGCTGACGAGAGGTCGGGAACACGCGGGGTGTCCATTCATGCCCGTATTCGGTGCACCGCAGGTCATGTTTGTTCGCGGTGCTGGAACCGAACTATGGGATGTGGATGGGAAGCGCTATCTCGACTTCCTGTGTGGTCTTGCAGTGACAAGTCTGGGCCACAGTCATCCCGTCGTCGCCGCAGCGATCGCCGATCAGGCGGCCACCTTGCTGCATGTGTCGAATTTCTTTGCCAATCCCGTAGCGGCGGACGTGGCAATTACCGTCGATCGTTTGCACGGCGGCGGTGGGCAGGTGTTTTTCTGTAATTCAGGAGCAGAGGCGAACGAGGCGGCTTTTAAACTTGCGCGAAAACATGGCGGACGGGGACGTTTTGCTGTGGTGTCGGCGTACGGCAGTTTTCACGGCAGAACACTTGCGGCACTTGCGGCGACAGGTCAGCCCGAGAAGCATGAGCCTTTTCAGCCGATGCCGGAAGGCTTTCGACACGTGCCCTTCGGCGATATCGACGCGCTTGTCGCGTCGATCGATCAGTCAGTAGCGGCGGTCGTCCTCGAGACGATCCAGGGTGAGGGTGGCGTCGTGCCTGCCGACACCGACTATCTCCGGCAAGTTGAGCAGGCCTGTCGTCGCACTGGCACCCTGCTCATTATCGACGAAGTGCAAACTGGTTTTGCCCGCACAGGCGAATGGTTCGGCTATCAGCACTCAGGAATCCGGCCCGACGTTGTGACGATGGCGAAGGGGATGGGCAATGGGATGCCGATCGGTGCGGTGTGGGCCCGTCGAGAGATTGCTGCTGCGTTTAAACCGGGTGACCACGGCAGCACGTTTAGCGGAACAGCGATCGCAACTGCTGCCGCGCGTGCCACCATCGCCGAAATGGAACGGATCGATGCGCCGAAACTTGCGGGCGAACGTGGCGACTATCTGCGCGATCGTCTGAAAGGACTGGCGGGTGTGCAAGAAGTACGTGGAGCCGGATTGCTCCTCGCGGTCGAGTTGGCCGACGGACTCGATGCAAAGTCGTCGTACACGGCGCTTCTCGAAGGCGGTCTAATTACGAATGCAGTCACGGCGCGTGCGCTGCGCCTTGCGCCTCCTATAAACGTGTCAACTGACGAGATCGATGAGGCAATTGCCATGATGAAGCGAGTGATCGGATGAATTTCCTGAGTATCGATGCCCTCGGGATCGACGATCTCCGTCGAATTCTCGATCATGCACGAATGCCGCTTAGTCAAATCGGTCGCCCGCTGGAAGGTCGTGGCGCTGCCCTTATCTTCGAGAAGCCAAGCAACCGAACGCGCCAAAGCATGGAGATTGCCGTTGTGCAGTTGGGTGGTCATCCGGTCTACACCCGGGGTGAGGAGATCGGCTTTGACGTGCGTGAATCGGTGGAAGACGTGACGCGAGTGATGGCGGGATACCACGCGGTGCTCTGCGCCCGCGTATTTGATCATCGCGTATTGGCGAGGATGGCGGCGTCTGTGTCAACGCCCATTGTTAACTTGCTGAGTGATACGGATCATCCGCTTCAAGCGGTGGCAGATCTGTTGACCATGGAAGACGAATTCGGCCTCCTTGCTAATCGCACAGTGTCGTGGGTGGGTGACTACACCAACGTCGCGCGCTCGCTATTACAGGCTGCCGCTCTCTGTGGGATGCACGTGCGCTTGGGATGTCCTGCCGGATTCGATGCATCAGATGATGAACTTGCACACCTGTTACAGCTCGGGGCCGCGTCCGTTGAGCAGTATCGGGACGTGGCACTTGCGGTCGAGGGAGCAGATGCGGTCCATACCGATACGTGGATATCGATGGGACAGGAAGCGCAGAGCGGTGAGCGTCACGAAATCTTTGCTGGATTCCAAGTCACTGCAGCCACCATGTCCCATGCCGCACCGAAGGCCATTTTTATGCATTGTTTGCCGGCGCATCGCGGTTGGGAGGTGACTGATGAAGTCATCGATGGTTCGCAAAGCCGGGTGATTCCACAAGCCCATCACCGTCTGAGTTCGGCGCGGGCAGTCTTGGCCACAGTGATGGGAGGTACTTCATGACAAGCAAAGTGCAGCGTCAGCGCACGATTGCCGAGGTGATTGCCGATGTTGACGTGACCAGTCAGCCTCAACTCGTTTCGTTATTGAAGAAGCGGGGGATATCCGCCACGCAAGCGACGGTGTCACGCGACCTGGAGGAGCTCGGGGCCGTAAAGATTCGCACGAATGATGGCGATACTGCCTATGCGATTCCCGAGTTTGAGCCTGATCGCGTTGCGCCTGTCGACCAACTGCGGCGAGTGCTCGCAGAGTGGGTTGCAGACGTGCAAGTAAGTGCACCGATAGTCGTCGTGAGGACGCCCCCGGGATGCGCACATGTTGTGGCATCGGCGCTCGATCGTTCGCGTTTGAAGGGTCTTGTGGGCACGGTCGCCGGCGATGACACCATGTTTTGCGTTGCTCACGCTTCCTACGGGGCACCAAAACTTGCACGCGACATCGCGCTGATGGCGGGAATCGATTCGCCGAAACCGGGGAGGAAATCATGAGTCGTCCCCTATGGCATGGACGTATGAGTGACCAACCGGCCGACATATTGATGGCCTTTACCGAGAGCCTCTCGTTCGATGTACGCCTGTGGAGTGACGACATTGCAGGCTCTATCGCGCACGTGCAGGGCCTTGGTCGGGCGTCGATTCTCAGCCCAGACGAGGTCTCGGCAATCGTTGCGGCACTCGAGGCGGTTCGCAGCGAGTTTGCATCTTCCACCTTCGTCATTGCGCCGAGTGACGAAGATGTTCATACCGCCATTGAGCGACGGGTCACCGAACTCGCCGGCCCTGTAGGTGGCAAGTTGCATACGGGGCGCAGCCGTAACGACCAGTGCGTCACCGCGCTGCGCCTGTGGACCAAGCGTGAGCTCGGCCATCTCGCCAATCTGGTGCTCGATCTGTGCGAGGTAGTTTCCGCGCGAGCAGTGGAAGCGGGGTGGGGGGAGGGCGCGGCGGTCCTCCCCGGTTACACGCATGTGCAGCGCGCACAACCCGTGTTGTTGGCGCATCATCTGCTCGCACATTGCTGGGCGCTGTCGCGAGATGTTGAGCGACTGCTCGCCACGGTGGAGCGACTCGACGTTTCACCCCTCGGCGCAGGAGCGCTGGCCGGATCGTCATTGCCGCTCGATCCCTCGTACACCGCCTCGCTACTTGGCTTTTCGGCACCATTTGCCAATTCGCTTGATGCGGTCAGTGATCGTGACTTCGTCGCGGAGGCGTTGTTCGATATGGCGTTGCTGTCGGTACATATTTCTCGTATGGGCGAGGAATGGGTGCTGTGGACATCGGAGGAATTCGGTTACGCAACACTCGATGATCGATACGCCACCGGGTCTTCCATGTTGCCGCAGAAGAAGAATGCTGATATTGCAGAACTCGCGCGTGGGAAAGCGGGACGGGCGATAGGCAATTTGGTGTCGGTGATGACCATGTTGAAGGGCCTGCCATTGGCCTATAACCGCGATCTCCAGGAGGACAAGGAGCCCCTTTTCGATTCGTTCGACCAGCTTTCTCGCGCGGTACAGGCAATGGGAGGAATGATTGCGACAGCCCGGTTCAACACTGAGGCGATGTCTCGCGCGGCGGGGGGCGAGTTGTTGGCAGCAACGGATTTGGCCGAGTGGCTCGTACGGCGGGGGACGCCTTTTCGCGAAGCACATGCGATCATCGGTGGTTTAGTGCAGCGATCACTCGGCGAGGGGATCTCGCTGCGCGAATTGGTGGTGGCGCATCCGGCGCTAGGAAGCGATGCGGTGCCTGCAATGACCGCCGGAGTAGCAAACCGACGATCGCCTGGTGCTGCGGGAACAGAGCCGATGCCCGCGCAGGTTGAGGCGTATCGAGAGCGAATGAGTCTCCTTCGCCAACGATCCACCCCCTAGCATTTCACCGTGGCATCGACTGGCGACATCGTCACCGAGTTTCTCGCGCGTGGCTTGGTCCATGATTCCACTGATCGCGCAGAACTCACGGCATTGTCAACCTCGAAGCGAATGACTGCCTATGTGGGCTTCGATCCCACTGCAGATTCACTCCATGTCGGCCATCTCCTGGGGCAAATTGCTTTGCGTCGATTGCAGCTCCTAGGGCATCGTCCTCTCGTGCTTGCTGGTGGCGCCACGGGGATGGTTGGGGACCCTTCGGGTCGAAGCGAGGAGCGCAACCTGCTCGATGTCGACACGTTGCGCCACAACGTTGAACGAATCAAGGGTCAACTCGAGCGGATACTCGATTTTTCGAGTGGATCGACTGGCGCGATCCTGGTAGACAACGCCGATTGGACGGCCGGCGTCTCATTCCTCAACTTCCTTCGTGATGTTGGCAAGTACGTCACGGTGAACCAAATGGTCGCCAAGGACTCGGTGAAGTCCCGGATGAGTGACGGCAATGGTTTGTCGTATACCGAGTTCAGTTACATGTTGTTGCAGGCCAACGACTTTCGTCACCTCTGCGAGCACTACGACTGCGAGATGCAGCTGGGAGGTAGCGACCAATGGGGCAACATCACTGTTGGCATCGATCTGATTCGCAAGGCATTGGGAAGAAGTGCCCATGGGTTGACGTGGCCGCTCGTGACAAAGTCCGACGGTACGAAGTTTGGTAAGACGGCAAGCGGGGCAGTGTGGTTGGACTCACAGCGCACCTCTGCCTATCAGTTCCGTCAATTCTGGATGCAAGTCAGCGATCTCGATATCGAGCGCTTCCTGCCGCAGTTCTCACTGCGCCCGATGACCGAACTGGTGGGTATTCTCGCGGAGCAGCGCGAACGCCCTGAGTCGCGAGTTGCACAGCGCGCATTGGCCCGAGAGATGACCGAGATGGTGCATGGTGCCGACGCCGCAGAGGCGGCCGAGCAAGCCGCTGATGTGTTGTTCGGGGCGAACCCCGTGTCGGCGAGCCTGCATGCTCTGCAACTCATTGCCGACGAGGTGCCAAGCACCACGATGGGGCGGGCGACGCTGCATGATGCGGTGGGCGTATTGGTGACGACATCCCTCGCAAGTTCAAACTCCGAGGCGCGACGTCTCCTCGCACAGCGCAGTGTGCGTGCGAATGGCGAACAACTTGATGAACACGCGAAGATGGACCGGATCCCGTTGTTGCACGGTCGTTGGTTGCTGCTGCGGAAAGGCAAGACGGCATACCATCTGCTTGATTTTGCTGGATAAGGGTCACACCTATACGCCATAAGGCTTTGCGGGTCATCGACCCACAAAGCCCATAAAAATCAAGGAAATCCGGGTTAGCGGGTTGACGTCGTCGTCACCACACCGCTAGATTCTTCACCCGCCCCTCAAGCAGGTCGACTGGTTCGCCAGTGGCCCTGGTTGCGGAAGCGGCAACCGAGCCCCATCACCGAGCCAGTCTCGAGTGGGGCGCCGGATTTGCTCCTTGAAAACGGAAGAGAAGACTGAACGCCAGTGCGGGCAGTGAGGATGTCGTCGGACTTGTCCGGCGTCGTTTTTGCTGTCTGTCAATTCCGGTCGGATGAGAATCCGGCCAAAACAATCGTTGATGCAAATCAACAACCAAATCACTGATCAGATGAGCATCTGATCGGTCAGGACACGGTGGTGCGGACTGGGCGCAAGCCCTGATTAACCGCCGTGGACTTTCCCGAATTCATCCCGGTGTCGTTGCGGTGCCTTGTGCATTTGACGCCATTGGGAGGTTCTTGACGGAGAGTTTGATCCTGGCTCAGGACGAACGCTGGCGGCGTGCTTAACACATGCAAGTCGAACGAGATCCATGGTGTAGCAATACACCGGAAGATCTAGTGGCGAACGGGTGAGGAACACGTGAGAAACCTGCCCCAGACTCTGGGATAACAAGTGGAAACGCTTGCTAATACCGGATGACGTCGGAGAACCGCATGGTTCACTGACGAAAGGAATTCCGGTTTGGGAGGGTCTCGCGGCCTATCAGCTTGTTGGTGGGGTAATGGCCTACCAAG
>JBIIEO010000032.1:0-5384 GCA_044237775.1 Ilumatobacteraceae bacterium
CCGCAGTTGCGTTGCCGCCGTAGTCGGCAGCCTGTGCGGCGCCGCCCAGCAGCGTTGTTGCCACCGTGATGATCAGAATGCGCCGCACGTGCCTGCCTCCCATTGTCGATACGTCACGCGCTCGTCGGTCCACTTCCACACACCGTCGTGGAACACGAGTGTCCATGTGGTGCGCATCGACACGACACGATCGTCGAAGATGATTCCCGGCGTGCCGGCCGTGGTGTCGAACACCACGAGCGAGTCCGTCGCACATGTGTGCACTTCGGCACGGTCGCCGGCAAGGCGCGAGGCCGACTCCACGCGAAACTCGAGTGCGCCGTGGCCGGCAACCGTGGCGAGGCCATAGCGCGCGCGAAACGCCATCAGTTCGACGAGCGCGGCGCGGTATGTGCTTGCTGGTGCAGCGAGCGCATCGATAACACACGTGCGCGGGGAGCGACCACAGGCCATGCGCAGACGAAACAGGCGATCGGTAGCCGCGCGCATCTCGTCGAGAAACGACAGCGCGTCGGTGACGCGCGGCGCGAGAGTCGCCGAGGAGGGAATGCGCTGCTCGGTGATCGCGGGGGCGAAGTCGAAAGCGGTGTCTGTGTCCACCTGCGCACTGCTTGGCTGCGTGCAGCCAGCGAGGACGAGTGCGACGAGGCACGCGCCAATCAGACGCCGCGTCGGGACAGATGTCCTCGCCGCGAAATCGCCGAACTGACCTCTATATAAGAGGTACCGCAAGATGGACATTGCTGTCTCCGCCGATGACAGGTGACCTATAGGACGAACGCATCATGGCAGCCATGTGTACGGTCCCGCCAATTGCGCAGCAAGCGGGCGACGGTAGGGTTGACAGACCCCAAAATGAGTCAGCATCACCCCGACCTGGCGGCCGAGCAGGCCTACATCGACCGTGCCTATGCGTGCCTGGAACAGAGCAGGCAAGACGCGTGGCGCATCCGGTCGCTGAATGAGGCCGATACGGGCGGCACCTTTCAGGCCCGCTACGAACGCAACGCCTTTGATGAGCAGCTCATTACCCGACTCACGACCCTCGACCTGGGCGATGCTGCGCTCGTCTTCGGGCGCATCGATCGACTCGACGGCCAGGATGGTCGTGACGGACACGATGGACTCGAGTCGTTCTACATCGGCCGCTTGGCGGTAGCCGACGAAGCGCGCGAGCCAGTAGTGGTGGACTGGCGGGCCCCCGTGGCCGAACCGTTCTATCGCGCGACGGGCCGTGAGCCCATGGGCCTGTCACGGCGGCGACACTTCGCCGTCGACGGCCAGCAGTTGCTCGGTATCGAAGATGAACTCTTCGGCGCTGGCCACCTCGGTATCGGCCACGACGACGGCCTCGAGGTGGTGGAGCAGGCGGGTACAGGTCTGCGCGGGTACGGCACGTTGTTGACGACGCTGGCGCGTGGGCGCACGGGACAACTCGGCGACATCGTCGCCACAATCCAGTCCGAGCAAGACGAGATCATTCGCTCCACGCATCACGGCGTGTTGGTGGTGCAAGGTGGCCCGGGCACCGGCAAGACGGTCGTGGCGCTACACCGCGCCGCATATTTGTTGTACACGCATCGCTTTCCGCTGGAAGACCAGGGCGTACTCGTACTAGGGCCGAACCGCGTCTTCCTGCGCTACATCGAACGCGTGTTGCCCTCGCTGGGTGAGGCGGGCGTGGAGCAGGCGGTGCTCGCAGACCTTGTACCGGGGCATCGCGTCGCGCTCGACGAGGCGCACGTGGTGCGTGCAGTGAAGGGCGACGTGCGCATGATCGAGGTGCTCGCTGCCGCACTACGCGATCGCCAGCGCCCGTTGCGCGACGACTTCACGTTGCCCTTCGGCGCGTCGTATTTGCGCCTGAGCGCAGTTGAGTCAAAGCGCATCGTGCGCGAGGCACGTCGCCGATATCGCCGCCACAACGCCGCCGCGCGTTGGGTAGAAAACGAAATCGTTGCGTCGATGGCTGCAACTGGACGCAATCCCGACGTCGATCTCGAGGCCTTGCGCGACAGTCTGCGCGACATTCCTGAGTTCCGCGCAATCGTTGCGCGCATCTGGCCGATCCTGACGCCCGCCGAATTGTTGCACGATCTGTTTGGTTCGAAGGCGCTGCTCAAGTCGGCTGCAAACGGCGTGCTTGATGACGATGAGTGGCCGTCGTTGCATCGGCCGCGTTCAGCCAGCGTCGGCGACGTGATCTGGAGCGATGCCGACGTCGCATTGCTTGATGAGGCCCTTGCGCTCATTGGCCCACGACCGCGCAAAAGCGGACGTATCAACGAGGCCGACGAAGTGCGCCAGTTTGGCCACATCGTGATCGACGAAGTGCAGGACTACGCGCCGATGCAGTTGCGCATGGTGGCGCGACGCAGCCTGAACGGTGCAATGACGGTGGTGGGCGACCTGGCCCAGGCCACCGGCGCGTTTGCCCCTGAAGAGTGGAGCGACCTTCTGCAGTTCCTGCCCGACAAGCGAGAAGCAAAAGTGGTGGGGCTCTCGGTGGGCTATCGCATCCCCGCACAAATCATGGAGCTGGCCAATCGCGTCATGGCTGTTGCGGCTCCGGGATTGCGTGCGCCGCGTTCCGTGCGCGAAGGGGATGCGAGCCCGACATTCGTGCAGGCGAACGACCGTGTGGGATTGCTCGCCGCGACTGCAACGCAGGCGCAGTCGATGCTCGATGAACTGAGCGATGGCAATGTCGCGGTCGTGTGTGCCGATGGCGCGGTGCAGGCTGTCGGCGAGGCGCTGGCGAAGGCCGAGCTGGAGTTCGGCAAGGCGTCAACAAACGGACTCGACGCACGGTTGACCGTGGTGCCCGTCAGCGTTGTCAAGGGTTTGGAACTCGACGGCGTGATCGTGGTCGAGCCGAGCGAGATCGTCGAGTCTCAGCAGTTTGGTATGCGGTCGTTGTATGTGGCACTGACGCGTTCCACGCGGCGCCTCACGGTTGTGCACGCACGTGCGCTGCCTGCGTCGATGATCGACTAGCGCTCGCTTACAGCGCAGCGATGAACAGGTCGATGAAGCGCAGACCCTTGTCTGCGTCTGCTGGCCTGTTGCGCACCACGCTCGTGACGGCGAAGTCGACGATGCGACGTAGGTCGTCGGCGAACTGACGTCCGCGATCGGTTGCTTCCTCCTGCATTGCCGACCACAAGGCCTCGATCTCTTCGAGCGTGCGGCGCGCGTCGCCGCGCTCATTTGTGGACATCTCATCGGCGAGTTTGGCGAAACGATCGCGCATGGCATCGAGCAACGTTGCGAAGTCGCCCTGGGGAATGGTGGTCGTTGTGGCAACCGAGGTGGTGGTCTCGGCGGCGGGGTTGTATGTGGTGGCACATCCCGCGAGCGACACGAGCGCCACAACTACTGCGAGCGGTTTCATGGTATTCAGGTGCGAACCAAAATGCGGGCGCTGGCAAACGAGTCGATGTCAACTGCCTTGTCGCCGATCGTCACCGTGCATGCGCCTGCGACATCGGCCGACTGCATGCGCCCGAACGAACCGGGCACCACGTCAAAGCGCTCGAGAAAGTCGAGCATGCCGGGCGTGAACTCCAACTCTTCGGGAATACGCGTCACAGTGAAGGTGGCACCCACTTCGAGCGTCACCAGCGGCACGGCGTCGTCACTTGCATACGACGAACCCGGAATGGGGTTGCCGTGCGGGCACGTGGTGGGGTTGCCGAGCAGGCGGTCGATGGCCTGCTCGACGTCGTCGCTCATGATGTGTTCCCACTTGCCGGCCTCGTGATGCGCCTGTGCCCATGAGAGGCCAAGGATGTCGGTGAGAAATCGTTCGGCAATGCGGTGTCGCCGCACGACGCGCTCGGCGAGCACTTCGCCAGTAGGAGTGAGGACGATCTTGGAACCCTGCAGGGTGATGAGTCCCTCGGATTCCATGCGCTTGATCATTTCCGACACCGATGGGCGCGAGACATTGAGCCGCTCGGCTACGCGGGCCTGAATGACCTCAACATTGTCTTCGCGAAGTTCGAAGATGCATTCGCAGTATTCCTCGAAGGCGGGGTGGTGTTCGCCCGGGGCCGGCATGTTCTCAGACTACCGACCTGTTACGCGACGGGTCACGTCGAGGGTGTGTATCAGCCGACGATGTCGCGCAGGCCGCCCCATACGAGGGTCGCGACTTGCTTACCCACCACGTCGGCATCGAACGACACGTTGCGTGCAAGCAGGTGTCGTGCGACACCTTCGGAGGTGCCCACAACGCCATGGGCCAACGTGCGGCGGTAGTCGTGATCGAGTTCGTTGGATATCAGCGGCGCGATTGCCTCGGCGGTGGCATCCATCACGCGACGCATGGCGAGTGCGAACTCGGGATCGTTGCGTGTGCCGGAGTCGAAGAGAAATCGGAACGCGTCCTTGTCGCGGGCAACCCAACGGAAGAAGGCAATCGTGCCCTGCTCAGCTTTCGAACGGCCATCGTCTGCAGCGGCCGTTGCGCGGGTGATTTCGGCGATCATCTTGTCGCCGACGTCTTCGATGATCGCTAGAAACAGGGCACGCTTCGAAGCGAAATGTTGGTACACCACCGGCTTGGTGACACCTGCGGCCTCGGCAACGTCGTTCATTGACGCTTCGTGAAAGCCGCGCGAGGCAAATACACCGAGCGCGACGTCGAGAATTTGATCCTTGCGTTCGCGCGCGGGAAGACGGGTCGACATCATCACTGCAACGGTACCCCTACGCGTGGCGTCAGCGCCCGTTGAGCCGGTCTTCCTTCTCAGCGGCCTTGATCGCGTAGCCCAACACGATTGCGGGAGCAAGGAGGATCGAACCGACGATGAGTCCGCCCGTGGCGATGCGCCCGACAAGCGGCGTGAAGTCGACCGCTAGGCCAACGAAGACGGCAACGATGGACGCACCAAAGCAGGCGTAGCCCGTGCGCGATGCCCGCTTCGTCCAGCGCGCAATGACGGCGCGGCGCTCGCGTACTGGATCGGGAGGTTGGGTGGGGGAAGTCATAGCCTCGTACGTCATGGTAGGGGCGCACGCATGACCGAGCAGCGCTACGGGCTCACCCTCACGTGGCATGGTCGCGTGGCACACGCGCACCTGGCCCGGCCCGAACGACGCAACGCGCTCGACCTCGGCACGTTGCGTTCGCTCCTTGCCGTGCAGGCAGAGGCTGCTGACGCGGGCGCAGTCTTGCTGTCGGGCGAGGGATCGGTGTTCTGCGCGGGTGCAGATCTCACTGGCGTCAGTGAGGACGAGTTCCATGTGTCACTCAACGCGGTGTTGCGCGGGTTCACGCAGATGCGGTGTCCGGTCGTGGTGTTTGCTCACGGCGCCGCATTGGGCGCGGGTACGCAACTGCTGGTGGCCAGCGACCTGCGCATGACGACTGCAGACTG
>JBIIEO010000024.1:0-18589 GCA_044237775.1 Ilumatobacteraceae bacterium
TGGTGTGCGAAGAGCGGTGGTCGTCGTATGCCAAGGATCCCTTCACCGACGACAGCGTGCGTCACATTTCGGTGTACGGTCGCGCGGCCTAGTACGGTCGCGGGCATGGCACGCATTGAAGTAGGCATCGATCTCAACGCCACCGTCGATCACGTGTGGCGCGTGGTCGAACCCGTGGAGCGTCACGTCGACTGGATGGCCGACGCCGTGGCTATTCGATTCGTTGGTGACCAAACGCGTGGCGTCGGCACCGCGTTTCTGTGCGATACGAAGGTGGGGCCGATCACGCTCACCGACAAGATGGAAATCACCGAGTGGGAGCCTGGGCGCGTCATGGGCGTGCGTCACGTGGGTGTCGTCACCGGCACGGGGCGTTTCACGCTCACGCCTATTGACGGCGGCACGCGCACGCGCTTCGTGTGGGCAGAAGACCTGCGCTTCCCGTGGTGGCTCGGTTCACGACTCGGCGAACTCGTCGGCGGCAAGATCGTGATGAAGGCCATCTGGCGACGCAATCTGCGCAAACTGCGCACACTCGTCGAAGCCGCGTAAGCCGACTACAGCGCGCGCACCACCGCGGTGGCAAACGCGGCAAGCACCACCACCGCAATGAGTGGCAACTTGCGCCACGCGGCAATCGCCGCCACACCAAGCCCCACCACACGCGCATCGAAGGTCCACTCCTGACCAACGGAAAACGTGTCTTTCAAAATGAGCGCGGTGAGCAACGCGGCAGGAATCAGCGCCAGGCATCGCGTGAGTGGCTCGGGCAGCGTGCGCGCGCCCAACACGACAAACCCCAGTGCCTTGAAGGCATAGGCGCCAAGCGACAACGCAATCACGAGCGACCAACTCATCGCGGTTCCCGTCATGCCGCGGCCTCAGGTGATGATGACTCGCGCGGCACACCGAGCCCCACAAAGATCGCCAGGCCCGAGGCCAGCACGGGCACACCGATCGGCGTGAACGGAATCGTCGCTAAGCAAATCGCGCCGCCGATAATCGCGGCCTGGCGGCCTTTGCGATGCGCAAGATGCGGCACCAGCATCGCCACGAACGCTGCGGTGAACGCCACGTCAAGACCAAAGCGTTGCGGATCGATCGCGCTGCCGGCCAGCGCACCGAGCAGGGTGCCGATATTCCAAAACGAATACAGCGCAATCGCCGTCGTCCAGAATGCGGTCTTGCGCAGGCGCGGGTTGGATTGCGCCATGTGCATCGCGGTGGTTTCGTCGATCACAAACTGTGCGGTCAACAGGCGCTTACCGAGCGAGCCGCGAAAGTACGGCGCGAGTGCTAGGCCGTACACACCGTTGCGCGCGGCCAACAACAACGCGCCGCCGAGCGCAGCGCCCACCGTGCCGCCGCCGCCGATCACGGCCATCGCCGACATCTGCGACGCGCCGGTGAACGTGAGCAGACTGAGCGCACACGTTTGTGCCACCGATGCGCCCGCGCTTACCGCCAACACGCCAAACGACAACGCGAACACGCCGACGGCGGCACTCAACGTGAGGCTCGCCGACACCACGCGGCGCGTGTCGCTATCGAGACGCACTATTACGCGCCGACGCCCTTGAGCATTTCGTCGGCCGCCGCCCACGGATCGGTGGTGTGCGCGGCAACATCATGTTGCAGCGACTCCCAACGCTCCCCGGTGCACAACTCGCGTGCCCGCTGTTCAAGTCGTCGCTCGATGATTTCGCGCAACTCCTCACGCAGGCGCGCGCTGCGACGTTCGGCGAGCAGCCCCGAGGTCTCCATATGGGCACGGTGCTCAAGAATCGTTGCCCACAACTTCTCGACGCCCTCGGCGCTCGTGGCCGTCGTCATCACAATCGGCGGTCGCCACGCGTCGTGCGGAATATCGGACAAATCCAACATGCCCTCTAAGTCGCGACGCGTTTCGTCGGCGCCCTTGCGGTCGGACTTGTTGATCACGAAGATGTCGGCGATTTCCATGAGGCCCGCCTTGTTGGCCTGCACCGAGTCGCCCCAGCCGGGGTTGACCACGACGACCGTGGTGTCAGCCTTGCCCACAATCTCCACTTCCACCTGACCCACGCCGACGGTTTCCACCAAGATCCACGGACTGCCCACGGCATCCAACAGACGAATTGCCTCACTCGTAGCCAGCGACAACCCACCCAAGTGCCCGCGAGTGGCCATGCTGCGAATGAACACGCCGTCGTCGGTGGCGTGATCTTGCATGCGCACGCGGTCGCCAAGAATCGCGCCGCCGGTGAACGGCGAAGACGGATCGATCGCCAGCACTGCAACCGGCACGTGCAGCGCGCGCAGGTGACCGATCGTTGCGCCGGTCAACGTGCTCTTGCCGGCGCCGGGTGCACCTGTGATGCCAATTGTGTAAGCGCTGCCGCTTTGCGGGTACGACAGGCGGCCCACCGCGCGCGCGGGTTCGCCGCCGCGTTCAACAAGCGACAGCAGGCGCGCAAGTGCACCACGATCTCCCGTCTGGGCTTGGGCGAACAGTTCGTGTGGGTCGTGACTACGCGGCGCCACTCAGTCGACCGCCACGACTTCTTTAACGCCATCCACACGGTCACGCATGATGCGTTCGATGCCCGCCTTCAACGTTTGATCCGACGCGGGGCACGTGCCACACGCGCCTACCAACGTGACCGTCACCACGCCGGTGGCTTCGTCCACGCTGCGCAGCACGATGTCTCCGCCGTCGGCCTGCAGAGCCGGGCGGATGACCTCGATGGTCTCCTCGACTTGGGTTTGCATGCTCACGCGATTCTCCAATTCATCACTACGCCTCTACGATACGGGGGTGCTCGCGCATCAAGGTGGTTGGGATGAAATCTTGCTCATTGCAGGACCGATTGTCGTAATCGTCCTCCTGTTGTGGCGCGCAACACGGGCCGCAGAACGCACGCAACGCGAAAACGCGACAAGCAGCGACGCTACGAGCGCCGACTAATTCGGGCGCCGATTCCGACCAGGCGTCCCACCAGGTCGTCGTATCCCCGATCAATGTGGTGCACCGCACCAATGACCGTCTCGCCACGCGCAGCCAAGCCCGCCACCACGAGCGCGGCGCCGGCCCGAATGTCGGGGGCCGTCACGTGCGTGCCGGTGAGTTCGGCCACGCCGCGAATCACCGCGTGGTGGCCATCGATGGAGACGTCGGCGCCCATTTTGACGAGCTCGTCCACATAGCGAAAACGTCCGGGATACAGGTTTTCGGTGGCGATGCCCGTGCCGTCGGCCACAGCCAACATGCCCACGAGCAGTGGCTTGTAGTCGGTGGCGATGCCCGGGTACGGCAGTGTTGCAAAGTCGATTGAGCGCAGCCGCGCATCCACCACCACGCGCAGGCCGTCCGGCTGCGGAGTAATGCCGATGCCCATTTCGGCGTAGCGATTGAGCAGCATCTCCATGTGGTCGGCGCGCGCGCCACGCACGAACACATCGCCGCCACACACACCAACTGCGGCAATGTACGTCGCCGCCTGCACGCGATCGTTGATCACCACGTGGTCGACAGCACGCAACGCAGATGGTGAGACGCCGGTAATCACCAGTCGATCGGTGCCCACGCCGTCGATGCGCGCACCCATGCCAGTGAGCATCGAACACAGGTCGCTGATCTCGGGCTCGCGCGCAGCGTTGTCGATCACCGTGACGCCGTCGGCCAGTACCGCCGCCGTGAGAATATTCTCCGTTGCGCCCACGCTCGGAAAACGCAGCGTGATTTCGGCGCCGCGCAGCACGTCGGCAGTTGCACGAACGTCGTTGGGTGTCAGCTCGAAGTGCGCACCCATCGCCTCGAGACCCGCGACGTGCAAATCGATCGGGCGAGCGCCGAAGTCGTCGCCGCCAGGCAAGCCGATCTCTGCGCGACCAAATCGCCCAAGCAATGGCCCGAGCAGGTTGATCGAGGCGCGAATGCGATCGACGTACTCAAACGGGGCGACCGGAGTAATGCCGCCCGTATTGACGATCACGAGTTCGTGTGCGCTCACGCGATCACAGCGCAGGCCGAGCGCCGTCAGCAGGTCGGCCATGATCGCCACGTCGGCAATGTCGGGCACATTCGACAACCGATACGTGCCCTCGGCGAGCACGGTGATGGCCATCAACTTGAGTACCGAGTTCTTGGCCCCCGGCACCTGAATCTCGCCGCTCAGGTGTTCGGAGCGCTGGACGACGATCTCCATGAGGTACTCAGTATGCTCGCGCGATGAACACCGCCGCGGCGCGTCTTGGCAAAGCGCGGTCGGTGTTGGCTCTGGTGTGGCCGAGCGGCCTTGATGCCCGCCAGCGCCGGGTGATCGTGCTCTTATTTCTCGCCACCCTCCCGAGCGCATACGTCAACACCGTCTTCACCCAGACGGTCGCCTTCGCCTCCGAGGAATTCGACATCGGCCCCCGCGGCCAGGGCTTCGCCGCCGCCATCGTGCGCTGGGGCATCGTGATCGCACTGCCCTTCGCCCTGTATGCCGACAAGCTTGGGCGTCGCCGCATGATCGTCGTCACGGCCTGGCTCGCCCCGCTTGTTACTGCACTCGGTGCCGTCGCGCCGAACTTCAGCGTGCTCGTTGCCACGCAAACGATCGGCCGCCCACTCGGAATCGCGCTTGGCATTTTCATTGTCGTATTCGCCACCGAAGAAATGGGCAACAACACCCGCGCGTGGGCGCTCAGCATCCTCGCCATCGCCAGCGGCATCGGTGCTGGTTCTGCAGTTGCCGCACTCCCGCTGGCCGGATTATCACTTTCCTCGTGGCGACTTATCTACGTCGTTGGACTCGCGTGGCTGGTAGTTGCCATCGTGCTGATGCGATCGCTTCCCGAAACACAACGGTTCCTCACGCTGCACGACGCGCCTGCCGTTGCCCGTCATGCCCACATCCATCGTGATCGCATGGCGGTGCAAATCATCGTGGCCGTGCTCGCCAACGTGTTCATTGCCGCGGTGTCGATTTTTCAGATCCGATATCTCACCGAGGTGCGCGGCTATTCGGCATCTCTCGCCTCGCTGTTCACCATCGTCACCGTGGTGCCATCGTCGCTCGGGCTCATCATTGGCGGCCGTCTGGCCGACAATCGCGGCCGCAAGCGCATTGCGGTGATCACCATTCCACTCGGTGCACTGTTGATCACCGTTGCCTACACAACGTCAGGCCCCATCATGTGGCTCGGCACATTGTTTGGCGGCATCTGCCTCGCACTCGCCTACCCGGCAATGTCGGTGTTTCGTAGCGAGCTATTTCCCACCGCCAAGCGCAACCTGGCCTCCGCGCTCATCACCACCGCATCGCTCGTGGGCGGCAGCGTCGGGCTCATCGGCGCGGGCATCGCACTCGATGCGGGCTATTCATATGGTCAGGTAATGGGCGTGCTCGCACTCGGCCCACTGGCCGTGAGCATCATCGTGCTAGCGAAGTATCCCGAGACAGCCAACGTGTCGCTCGAGGAACTCAATCCCGAAGACCGCCGCGCCTGACCGCTATTCAATCCCCGCGCGGTCGGGTCGCCAGAACGTGCGCGTGGCCAGCGACTCCTTGTCGACACCCAGACCGAATGCATGTTGGCGCACCTGCTGGTTGAGCGCCTGCTCTCCCACGAGCACGACGTAATCATCTGCCTGTGGCGCCGTGTTCGTCACCCAGTCGAGTAACTCGTCATTTGTGTCCACCACGTGCGCTGTCGCTCCGGTGAGTGCTACCACGTCTTCGGGCAGTACCTCACCGATGATCGCCACGTGCACACGGCCCGCGTGTGATGCACCAACCGCACGTGCCACGCCGACTGCGGTGTCATCGCCCACGACCAGCACACGCGCGGCATCTGCGGGCGGGGTCTTCACCGGACGCTCGGGCGCCAGGCCGATCACCGTCTGGCCTTCGGCCAACGCATCCAACCACCTCGTGGCCGGGCCGCGCGTCGTGCGATAGGCGACAAACTCCACGCTGCCCTCGCCCACGCTGCTCACCGTGTAGCGCCGCAGTTGGCCGTCACCCACGTCGACGGCAATCGTGTCGAGTAATGCGAGAGCAGGCATCCCGCCCAGCACCACGCGCACGTGCGTGGTGCCCACGCGCACAACGTCGGCCACCGCCGCGGTGAACGCGGCGGTGATGTCGCGATAGGTCGTGCGTTCGGTCATGACAGTCCATCCATCCAGTTGGCAATCATCGTTGCCACTTCGCCATCGGCGCCTTTCAGCTCGTGTCGACCTCCGTCGATGAACGTAAGCGTGGGTTGCACACCCATCAGCGCGCATGCCGCACGCAATTCATCGGGCGTGGCGAACTCGTCACGCGTGCCGCTTACAAACAGCGACGGTACGCGCACCTGCGGCAAGTGTGCCGTGCGTAACTGGTCGGGCTTCTTCGGCGGATGCAGCGGATACCCAATGCACACCAACCCCGCAACGTTGAGCCCCTCGGCAATCGCCATGCTGCACATGCGCCCACCCATCGAACGCCCGCCGATGACGATGTCGCTCGTGGCGCATCCCAGTTCGTCGGCGAGTTGTTGCGTCTCGGCCACCACGCTCGCAACAAGTACCGGCGCCTTGTCCGGAAACTTTTTGCCTGCCTTGCGATACGGAAAGTCGGCGCGCACTACGGGCAGCGGCGCGAGGTGCTCGGCTATCGCCACCAACGCACTATGCGTGCTCGCGCTGCCGGCGCCGGGAAACAGCACCATGCCCGCAACGGACATCAGCCGAGAAGCACCCTGCGTGCCTCGCCGAGGTCTTCAATGCGTCGGCTCGCGTCACGCTCGTTGCCGCCATGGTCGGGATGCGCGGTGCGCAGGCCCTCACGAAACTTTGCCAAGACTTCCTTCTTCGACGGCTTCACCGTGCCTGCAGGGAAGCCGAGTATCTCGAGCGCCCACGCACGCGGGTCGGCCATATGCGAAATGGATGACGCGGCAGTGCCGGCCAAGTAGGCGACGAACGACTGCTCCAGTGGCCCGCGCCACGTCATCGCCTTGATCAACACGTTGGCCAATCGCCCGCGCGCCTGCACCTCGAGACGCTCGAGCACGTAGATCGCGCCCAACACCTGCTGCAGCGCGGTCGCACTTTCGGGAAACTCGAACGACACGCTCTCGCCGTCGCCGGTGAGTCGGTGCACGCTGCGCGCAAGCCCGTGGCGATCCACCTGAAAGCGGTGCCGCAGGCGCGGCTGCACCACGCGCTCGCCGCGTTCGATCTGACGAATCAGTCGCGTCACGTCGGGCACCATGTCTTCGTCCACCTCGGCCATGTGCGCGGCAACGACGCCACCCAACAAAATGCCGCCGAGCCCCGGCGCGGGATCAATCGGCAACATCACGTTGCCGAGCGCCAGTCGTCGCGTGGGCGTAAACGGACGCGAGTGCCAAATCTCTAACTCGGCAAGCACGTCGCGGGGGCGCTGGTCGTCGGTCATGTGCGCCCTTCTGTCTACTGGCTTCACGCCTCCGTCGCAGAGGCGAGCCAACGATCAGGCGTCAGTTTTCGTCGATGAATTCGACGCCGTCTATCGAATCCAAGCAGGAGTCCACCACGCTCTCGGTGCCGGCCGGCACCAACAACACGGCGCCATCCCAGCGGTAACCAATGTCGAGCGTGTCAAGCATGTCACTCAGCTGCTTGCGTTCGGCCTCGCTGAAATCGTCCAGCTCGTACTCGGTGATCGAGTCGTTGGCATCCTCATCGTCGTCTTCGTCTGCTTCGTCCTCGGCGGCATCAAAACGCGCCTCCAGTTCGTCGAGCAGGTCGTCAACAGTTGCCTCTACTGCTGTTGGCACGCACAGTTCGTCCCCATCCCACGAGTGGGCTATTTCGGCATCGGCCAGCGTGGCCACCACTTCGGCGCGCTCATCCACCGTCCATTCCGACAGGTCGTAACGCGTCGTTGGCGTTTCCGGATCGGCTGCATTCCATTCTCCGGACATAGGCGAGACGTTACTTCGTTTCGGTGCAGATCCGACCAACGACTAGTTTGGACGTGATGGCCGCACGCGAACGTCCCGACCGCAACCTTGCAATGGAGTTGGTGCGTGTCACCGAGTCTGCCGCATTGTCCGCAGCCCGCTGGGTAGGCCGTGGCGACAAGAACGCCGCTGATGGTGCCGCGGTCGACGCCATGCGCAACGTGCTCGAAACCGTCAACATGGACGGCATCGTCGTTATCGGCGAAGGAGAAAAGGACGAAGCGCCCATGCTCTACAACGGCGAGCGCGTGGGCAACGGCTCGTCCCCACTCACCGATGTGGCTGTCGACCCCATCGACGGCACCACCCTCACCTCACTCGGCCGAGGCAATGCGCTGTCGGTGATCGCCGTGGCCGAACGCGGCTCGATGTTCAATCCCGGCCCGTGCGTCTACATGGAAAAAATCGCCGTCGGCCCCGAAGCCGCAAGTGCCATCGACCTCACCCTGACCCCCACAAAGAACATCAAAGAAGTCGCGCGAGCGATGAAGAAGCTCGTCAGCGAAGTAACGGTGATGATCCTCGATCGTCCCCGCCACGAAGACCTCATCGCAGAAGTACGCAAAACCGGTGCGCGCATCCGCCTCATTTCCGACGGCGACATCTTTGGCGCCATTGCGGCGGCCTCACCCGACACGGGTGTCGACATGCTCATGGGCATCGGCGGCACGCCAGAAGGTGTTACCGCCGCTGCGGCGCTCAAGGCGATGGGCGGCGAGATCATCGGCCGTCTGCATCCACGCAACGACGCCGAGCGCGCCTCGGCCGAAGCCGACGGCTACGACTGTTCACGCGTGCTCACCACCGACGACCTCGTGCGTGGCGACGACGTGTTCTTCGCCGCCACCGGCGTCACCGACGGCGAGTTGCTGCGCGGCGTGCGCTACGACGCCTACGGCGCGCGCAGCCACAGCTTGGTGATGCGGTCGCGCAGCGGCACCATCCGATATATCGACACGCACCACCGCCACGACCGCATCACGGCCTACTTCACCGACGAAAATTTGTAATCGTCAGCGACGGGTTAACACGCGCACGAGCCGGCGCTGGGCACGCCGCGGCGTCACTTGCGAAATTGCCGCCAACACCTTGTACAAGAGACCAGGAACAATGACGGCCTTGCCCTTGGCTACCCCGCGCAGGCCGGCCTTGGCCACGCTGTCGACGCTTGTCCAGGCGAACGACGGAAACTGCGACTCGAAGCCCGTCGTGTTGGAAATCGATTGGAACTCCGTCTTAGTCAGACCCGGGCATAACGCAGAAACCCGCACGCCGGTGCCGCGCACCTCTTCGTGCAGCGCCTCGGTGAGGCTCGTGACAAACGCCTTGGTTGCCGAATACACCGCCAGGCCAGGGTTGGCCTGAAACGACGCGACGCTGGAGACATTGAGCACGAATCCGCGCCCGCGTGGCAACATGTGGTTCACCGCGGCATGGCTGATGCGCGTGAGCGCCACCACGTTGAGTTGAATCTCGCGGTCGAGACGGTCGACGTCGGCCACATACATCGGGCCCGAGGTGCCGAAGCCCGCGTTGTTCACCACCAAGTCGATCGGTGCCCGCGTCACGTCGCCGATGCGCGCCACCACGCGCGCAACACCTTCGGGTGTTTCGAGGTCGGCGATGAGCACTTCAACGTTGCGGTACTGCTGAGCGATTGCCTCCAGGCGATCGGCGCGGCGCGCAACGAGCACGAGCGACACACCTTTGGCACCCAAACGGTGAGCCATGCTTGCTCCGATGCCGCTTGAGGCACCCGTGATCAGCGCGGTCGTAAACGGATACGCGCTCACTAGTGGCGCTAGTGACGCGAGGCGTCAAGTCCGCCGGTGGCGGACAGTCGGGCATGCGCGCGGCGCAGCGCCGACTCGGCAGACGCGTCGTGTCCGGTGCGCATCGCCGTTTCGGCACGCTCTTTTGCCGCACGTGCGCGCGCCACGTCGATGTCTTCGGCCAACTCTGCAGAGTCGGACAAGATCGTCACGTGATCGCCGGCCACGTCGACAAAGCCGCCGTGCACCGCGAGGTCTTGCACCTTGCCGCCCGTCAGGAAGATACGCGTGTGGCTTTCGGCGAGTGCACCGAGGAAGGGAATGTGGCCGCGCAAGAACGCGATCTCACCACCCTCGAGGGTGCGCGTGACCACCTGCGTGGCCTCACCCGAAAACAGCACGCGCTCGGGCGACACCACTTCGACGCGGAACGAACCGGCTTCGGCCATTAGGCAGCGTTCTCCTGGAGGGCCTTAGCCTTCGCCAACACCTGGTCGACGCCGCCCACGTTGAGGAATGCCTGTTCCGGCACCTCGTCGAGTTCGCCCTTGATGATTGCCTCGAAGCTCTCGACGGTGTCTTCCGTCTTGACGTACTCACCCTTCAAGCCGGTGAACACTTCGGCAACGAAGAACGGCTGCGACAAGAAGCGCTGCACCTTGCGGGCGCGGGAAACCGTGAGTCGGTCTTCTTCCGACAATTCGTCGAGACCAAGAATCGCGATGATGTCTTGTAGTTCCTTGTAACGCTGCAGGATTTCCTGCACGCGACGCGCCACGTTGTAGTGGCGATCGCCGACAACCTCGGGCGACAGAATCGTCGAGGTCGATGCCAGCGGGTCTACTGCGGGATAAATACCCAGCGACGCAATCTGACGCGACAACTCCGTGGTGGCGTCCAAGAAGGTGAACGTCGTGAACGGCGCCGGGTCGGTGTAGTCGTCGGCAGGCACGTACACGGCCTGCAGCGAGGTAATCGAACGACCGCGGGTCGAGGTGATGCGCTCCTGCAGCTGACCCATTTCGTCGGCGAGCGTGGGCTGGTAACCCACGGCCGATGGCATACGGCCCAGCAGGGTCGACACTTCAGAGCCGGCCTGCACGAAGCGGAAGATGTTGTCTACGAAGAGCAACACGTCCTGGTTCTTCACATCGCGGAAGTACTCAGCCATGGTCAGTGCCGACAGCGCAACGCGCAAGCGCACGCCTGGCGGCTCGTCCATCTGTCCGAACACGAGCGCTGCCTTTTCGAACACGCCCGACTCTTCCATTTCCAAACGCAAGTCGGTGCCCTCACGGGTGCGCTCGCCCACGCCGGCAAACACCGACACACCACCGTGGTTGGAGGCCACGCGGTTGATCATCTCGGTGATGAGCACGGTCTTGCCTACGCCGGCGCCGCCGAAGAGGCCGATCTTGCCACCGGCCAGATACGGAGTGAGCAGGTCGATGACCTTGATGCCCGTTTCGAACATGCGGCGGCTCGGCTCGAGCGCAGCGAAGTCGGGAGCCGGGCGGTGGATTTCCCAACGCTCAGTGTTTGCGAAATCGGCGTTGTCGCCATCCAAGCACTCGCCCCACACGTTCCATACGTGGCCGAGCGTCTTGTCGCCCACCGGCACGGTGATGCCGCGGCCGGTGTTGCGCACCGGCGTACCGCGCTTCAAACCGTCGGTCGGCTTCATGCACACCGCGCGCACGCGGCTGTGACCCAGCTGCTGCGCAACTTCGGCGAGCACGAAGATGTCCTTGCCGTCGACGGTGATGGTGAACTCGAGCGCCTGGTTCAACTCGGGCAGTGCGCCGCGCGGGAACTCGACGTCGATAACCGGTCCGGCGATCGCGACGACGCGGCCTTCCTTGAGGTCAGTTGCTGTTGCTGTGCTCATAGTGTCTCCTGTATCTCCGAACGTGTTACTTGCTTGAGCCGAGTGCTTCGGCTCCACCAACGATTTCCATGATCTCTGTCGTGATCGAGTCCTGACGCGCGCGGTTCATGATGCGCGAGAGGTTCTTGATCAGTTCTTCTGCGTTGTCCGTTGCCGACTTCATCGCGCGCTGACGGAACGCGTGCTCGCTGGCAGCGGCATTCAACAGCGCGGCATACACGCGGGCCTCGGCATAACGCGGCAACAGGGTGTCGAGAATTGTCTCGGGCGTCGGTTCGAATTCGTATTCGGTGCCCGTTGCGCCAGCCTTGCCATCACCGCCGGCCACCACGTCGCGCTCGAGTGGTACGAGCGGGCGGCGCACCACTTCCTGCGAACCAGCAGAAATGAAGCGCGTGTAGATGAGCTCGACGCGGTCGACTTCGCCGCGCACGAACAGGTCGACCACATGCTCGCCGATCGCCTTGGCATCGGCATACGACGGCGCATCCGAGAATCCGTTGAAGGACTTGCCGATTGTGTAGCCGCGGAAGCGGAAGTAGCCCTCGGCCTTGCGCCCGACAGGAATAACGACGTAGTTCTTGCCCGCCAACACGTCGGCCTTAACTTCGCCCTCGGTGGCGCGCATGACGCCCGAGTTGTAGCCGCCGCACAAGCCCCGGTCGGCGGTGATCGCCACGTAACACGTGGTGCGCACCGCGTCGCGTTGCTTCAAGAATGGCGAATCCAAACCCGACCCACCTGCGGCCAAGTCCTTCACCACTTCGGTGATGCGCTCGGAATAGGGAACGGCGGCGGCTACGCGCTGCTGGGCCTTGACGATGCGCGAGGCAGCGATCAACTCCATTGCACGCGTAATTTTCTTCGTCGCCTGCACGGAACGAATACGTCCGCGCAGGATGCGCTCTTGACCGCCAGCCATTGGTTACTCCGTCGCGAGCGTCTTGGCGCTTGCGGCTTCGCCGACTTCGCCAGCCGAGGTCTTGGTGGGATCTACCTGCGTCGATGCCGAGGCCGCCTTAAATGAGGCCTTGAACGCCGCGACGATGTCGCCGAGGTCCTTTGGCACGTCCGACTTCGGGTCTTGGCGAATGCCCGACAACACGGCGCCGTGCTTGGCGCGCATGTGCTCGAGCAATTCGGTCTCGAAGCGACGCACATCGGCCACCGGGATGTCGTCCAGATACCCCTTGGTGCCCGCAAAAATCGACACGACCTGCTCCTCCACCGGCATCGGGCTGTTGAGCGGCTGCTTCAACAACTCCACGAGTCGATAGCCGCGCTCGAGCTGCGCCTTGGAGATCGCATCCAATTCGGAACCGAAGGTGGCGAACGCCTCGAGTTCGCGGAACTGCGCGAGGTCGAGCTTCAACGTTCCCGACACCGACTTCATCGACTTGATCTGTGCCGCACCACCCACGCGCGACACCGAGATGCCCACGTCGACGGCCGGGCGCACACCCGACTTGAAGAGGCTGTCCTGCAAATACACCTGACCGTCGGTGATCGAGATCACGTTGGTGGGAATGTATGCCGACACGTCACCGGCCTTCGTTTCAATCACCGGCAACGCGGTGAGCGAACCGGCGCCGTTGGCGTCGCTCAACTTGGCGGCGCGCTCGAGCAAACGGCTGTGGAGGTAGAACACGTCGCCGGGGTACGCCTCGCGACCCGGAGGACGACGCAGCAACAGCGACATCTGGCGATACGCCTCGGCCTGCTTGGAGAGGTCGTCGTACACCACGAGCGCGTGCTCGCCGTTTTCCATCCAGTGCTGACCCATTGCGCAACCCGCATACGGCGCGAGGTATTTGAACGGCGCCGGATCGGACGCCGGAGCGGCTACGACCACGGTGTATTCGAGTGCGCCGTACTGACGCAGCACTTCCACCGTCTGTGCCACCGTCGAGCCCTTCTGACCGATGGCCACATAGATGCACTTCACACCGAGGCCGCGCTGGTTGATGATCGTGTCGACGGCGACGGTCGTCTTGCCCGTCTTGCGGTCGCCAATGATCAACTCGCGCTGACCACGACCGATCGGGGTCATTGCGTCGATGGCCTTGATGCCGGTCTGCAGCGGCTCGTGCACGGGCTTACGACCCATGATGCCGGGCGCCTGGACTTCCACGCGGCGGCTCTGTGCGCCGATGATGTCGCCCTTGCCGTCGATGGGCTCGCCGAGCGCATTGACCACGCGGCCGAGCATCGCGTCGCCAACCGGCACCGAGAGAATGCGGCCGGTTGCTTTGACCGACTGCCCTTCTTCGATCTTGTCCGCGTTGCCGAGTACCACGGCGCCAATCGAGTCTTCTTCGAGGTTCAGCGCCAAACCAACGACGCCGCCTTCGAACTCGAGGAGCTCGTTCACAGCGCAATCGGGCAGGCCGCTGACGCGGGCAATACCGTCGCCTACTTCGGTAACGCGGCCCACGGTGCGGGCCTCAACCGAAGGCGTGTAGCCCTCGAGACCCTTCGTGATTGCCGCCGCGATATCGCTCGCGGAGAGTGTGAGTTCAGCCATGGGGTGTATGTCCTTTCGAAAACGAAATCAGATCCGGGTCTTCAACTGCTCGAGCCGCGTGCGCACGGTGTCGTCGATCACTTCGTCGCCCACGACGGCAACAAGGCCGCCGAGCACGCTTTCATCGACAACGACCTTCAGGTTCACCGGCTTGCCGGTGACCTTGGTGAGCGCAGCGGCAAGCCGCTGCTGCTGATCAGCCGACAGCGCAATTGCGGAGCGCACTTCGGCAATCTCCTGCTGCTTCTCGCCCGCCGCGCGCTTGACGAGCGCGTCGATGATGGCCGGCAATTCGCGCACCTGGCCACTCGTGACGAGCATCGACACCAGTTGCACGGTGGTGGCGTTTGCCTTGCCGCCGAGCAGCTGCTCGATGACCTGCTGGCGCCGATCGCCAGGAATAGTGGCGTCGGTCAACGTTGCTCGCAGTTGATCGTTGGATTCAAAGGCACGTGCCACGCGGAAGAGTTCGTCCTCCACACGATCGAGTGAGCCTTCGGCTTGCGCAATTTCGAACAGCGCGCGTGCGTATGCCTCTACCTTGACGTTGCTCATCGGGAAGCTCCCACGCTCTGGATAAACGACTCGACCAGTTCAGCCTTGGTCTGCTCGTTCAGGGTTCGTTGCACCACGATTGGCGTGGCGCGAGCCGCGAGCATCGCGATCTCGGCACGCAGTTCGTCGGTGTTGCGACCGCGCGCTGCGGCGAGGTCGCTGTCGGCCTTGGCCTCAAGGTCGGCCACTTCGGCAGCAATGCGTGCGCGGCCTTCGCTCAACACCGCAGCGGCCTGCGTGTCGGCATCGGCCAAGATGCGCGAGCGCTCCGAGGCGATGTCGCCGAGCGCGGCGCGAATTCCCTTCGCGTCGGCATCGGCGGCAACCTTGGCGTTGGCGGCGTCGTCGAGTTCCTTCTGAATGCGCTCGGTGCGCCCGCGGAAGGACTTGACGACCATCGGGCCGGCGAACTTGACGAGGCCACCGATGACGATGACCGCAGCCAAACCGCCGTAGATGATTTCGCCAATTTCTGGATACAGCCAGTGGTGCGAGACCGTTGGGTCTTCTGCCGCCACTAAGACGTTGATCAAACGATTCATGAACGTGCTCCCATGACCTGTTGCACGGCTTCGCGAACGACGGACGCGTCAGGAGACTTGCCCACTGCAAGCTGCGCCGTTCGTTCGGTGACCTGTGCGACTGCTGCCGCGATTTGCTCGCGTACTGCCGCTCGTGCCGATTCGATTTCCGCCTCGGCAGACGCACGCTTCGCGGCGATGCGAGTATTCGCCTCCGCGATCTGCGCGTTGCGCTCGACGTCCAGTTGCTGGCGTGCCGCCTCAACGCGGGCCGCGGCCTGCGTACGAACTTCGGCGAGCGCCGATTCGTACGACGCTACGTCGCCTTGTGCGGCCAGACGCGTGGCGTCCGCCTGCTCGAAGTCACTCCTGATGCCGTCGTAACGAGCCGCCATGCCCTTGCGCACCTTCGGCACAAGGAACAGCCGCATGATGAACAGGAACACCAGGAACGCGCCGCCACCCCACAGGAAATCCTTGGGCTCCGGCGCGATGGGGTTGGGAATCGACTGCGCTTCGCCGGCGGTCGTCGTTTCCGACTCCTCCGCGGCAAAGCGGATCGACACCGACCCACCTTGTTGGTTCGTTACGTGGACGAGCATTGGTCAGGCGAACTTCAGAAGGATGAAGGCAACGAAGCCGATGAGGGCGAGCGCTTCGGTGAAGGCGGCGCCGAGGAACATCGTCGTGCGAACCATGCCGGCCGACTCAGGCTGACGCGCCATGGCCTCGATGGCCTTGCCGAAGATCATGCCGATGCCGATCGATGGTCCGATGGCGGCGAGACCGTAGGCCAAACCAGCCATCTGGGCCGCCGAAGTGGCCTTGGCCTCAGCAGCGGTGTACTCGCCGGCCTCTGCGGCAACTCGGACGCTCGCGTGAGCGATTCGGGTAAGAGCTTCCATTTTTCTATCTCCTATTTGTTGTGTTTCGTAGTGGGTTGCTGTCGTGAATGTATGAACTCTGTCTTAATGCTCTGGATGCGCAGCGCTACCGATGTACACCGACGCGAGGATCGTGAAGATGTACGCCTGCAGGAACGCAACCAAGACCTCAAACGCCGTGATGAACATCAGCAGCGCAAACGGCAGGACGCCGATGGGAATCAAGAAGAACCGCATGGTCTCGGCCTGGATCAGCGCCTCGGTGAGCAAGGCGAAGATCACGAGCAACAAGTGACCCGCGAGCATGTTGGCGAAAAGACGAACGGCGAGCGAAAAGGGGCGCACAATCAAGGTGGAGATCACTTCGATCGGGGTCACCAAGATGTACAGCGCCTTGGGCACGCCCGGCGGGAAGAGGATTCCCTTGAAGTAGCCGAACAGACCCTGATGCTTGATGCCGGTGGCGTTGAACACCAGCCACACCACGAGCGCGAGGAACGCCGGCACACCCATACGCGCAGTGGCGGGCATCTGCAAAAACGGAATGATTCCCGGCACGTTTAGCAAGTAGATGAACAGGAACAGCGTGAGCAAAAACGGCGTCCATGCCAAGCCGCCACGGCCCATCGTTTCCATGATGATGTTGCGCTCAATGAACTCGACGATGATCTCGGCCAAGTTGCGCGTGCCCTTCGGCGCCTTGCGGTGATCGCGCAACGACGCCACGAGGAAGATGCCACTACCAATCAACACCGCGAGAATCGCGATGATCGAAATCTTGTTGAAGTTGGGGAACAAGTCCTGCCAACGAAGGATCGTGTTGATCGGCGGGAAACTGAAGCCGCGCCCCTCACCCGCTTGGGGTGCAAGCCGCTGCGTGAGTTCCGCTACGAGAGTTGTTGCAAGCATGGTCATCCTGTTTGGTGGCTATTCGCCGTTGGTTGTACTTACGAGATCGGGCTTCTTCGGCTTCACTCCGGGAAAAGCAAGCGACAGGGAAACATAGCGCAACTCCCACACCAGCAAGCCAAGATGAGCGACGATAAGTGTCGCACATAACGGAATGAGCTCGACCCAGGCGGCGTCGGCCACCACATACACCGCCACCGTGATAATGCCGAGGCGCACCAGGTAGCCAAACAACGTGGCGCCCATCAGCACCGCATACGAGATGCGTGCGGCATACGTGACAATCGCGGCAGCAAAGATGAAGTTCACGAGCACGAGTGCCAGGCCATAAGCGGCCGACAACGCGCCGTTGACGCCCCAGCCAAGGGCCGAGGCAAGCACAATCAGTGGCGCAACGATCAGGCCGCGCTTCACGAGATCGCGCACGATGGCGGCTTCGGGGCCCGCACCTTCATCGCGCATCGATAACACCGAGACCATGCGCGGATCGGTGGACTTCATTGCTGTGCCCCGCTCTTCGCGCGGCGATCAGCCTCAAGCGATTCCATCTGCGCGTTGTATGAGTAATACATGCGAACGAAATTGCCGACAGTGGAAAAAATCACGAGTCCCACCGTGAACCACGGGAGCGTGTTTAATGCTGCATCCAACGCCAACCCGATAAGCGTGAACACGAGCACGCTGACCGCCAGCTCGGTGCCACGACCCAACTGCTGACTCGACAGTTGTTGGGTGTTCTTCGGAACCAATTTTTTGGTGAGGGATTTCATCCGCGCGAGCCCTGTGAGTGATCGAAATGAATGATGCGTATGGCGACCGCACGACCTTGTGAAAGGTTGAACAATCTGTGCACAACCTAGACGGAATGGCGGAAATCCGCCAAACGCTCGTGCACTTGTGCCGCTATTCGAGCCCCTCGGCCGAGTTGCGCGACCACCGGGGGTGCAGCACCGTAAACAGGGCCAGCGCCACGGCCGCGGCCAGTACCGGCCCAAAATTGGGGGTCTCGTTACTGAGCGCCGGCAGCAGCGCCACGGTGGACAACAACGCCGTCCAGGCCCACAAAATAACGACGGCACGGCGCGGGCCATGCCCCAGGGCAATCAGGCGGTGGTGCAGGTGCCCACGGTCGGCCTGCGTCAGGCCCTGGCGCGACACGGTGCGGCGCAACACCGCAAAGATCACGTCCACAATCGGCACGCCAAGAATGAGCAGTGGAATAAACAGCGGCGCCACAAAGAAGTACGTCTGTGCGCTGAAACTCTGCAACTGCGGATCGGCCCGGCCTCCCACCACGCTCGTGGACACGGCAAGCAATAGACCCAGCAGCAGCGCGCCGCAGTCGCCCATGAACACGCGCGCAGGATTGAAGTTGAACGGCAGAAACCCGAGACAGACCCCCACCGTGATGATGGCAATCAGTGGCCCGATGTTGGGCTCAGACAACAGCGACAAGTTCTCGAGGTGCTTGCTGTAGACGAAGAACGATGCAGATGCAATCGCCACGATGCCAGCGGCCAACCCGTCGAGCCCGTCAATCAAGTTCACCGCCTGCGTCATGCCAATGAGCCACA
>JBIIEO010000007.1:0-84535 GCA_044237775.1 Ilumatobacteraceae bacterium
ACGATCGCTTATGCAGGGGGGCCTCTCCGTATGACCCCGAGGTGAGCTGGTGACGAGCTGGTTCGATGAACACGCTGCCCGCGGCATCGAGAACTCCGAGGCGAAAGCCGATTGACGATCGGTGTCCCTCGCCGATGCATCGCACAGTCATAGCGAAGCGCACGCCGCCACTTGGCACAGCGGACTGATCGTGGAATACGACGGCGGAGGGGTTACTCAGTGACGCACCCTCAACAGCAACTTCGCTCGTGAATGTGGCACCAATGAGCTTCCATCGCGACTCGGAAATTTCGTGATCAATGAGCATGCGCCGAGCAAATCGCTGCGCGTGACGGTCGAGCGTGAACGACAGTCCAGGGTGACGATCACCGAATCGGCCAATGACGTCGGCAAGAGTGGCCTCCACTTCGGGTTCAGAGAGTTGCATGATGCGATTCAGCACGATGGACCCGCGGGTTTGGCGTGTACCGAAATTGTCCTGACCAGCCACAAAGATGCGTGAGAGAACCCGGCTGGGGTCCGGTCGCAGATGGTGTCCAGTGCGTCGGACGATGTCCATCGTCATACTGATGCAACGAGCGGGAGGTATTGCAGGGTGGCGATGACGGCGAGTGTTGATTCCGCGCCTTGGTTGACATTCACTGCGTGTTCGTGCATTCCGTCGTAGCCACCACCCGATTCGCGATCGAACATCGGGAGGTTGGCATCGTTGGCGCCGTTGAACCAGTCAATGGCCATGCGCAAGGTGTCACGCCATCGACTGTCATTGGTGATGCGAAAGGCGCGCGCTGCCGCATCGGCGATTGCGGCGACTTCAATTGGCTGTTGGTCGAAGGCGGGCTTGGCGTCTCCAGGTCCGCGACCAGTGGTGGGCGTTACTGACAAATGACCATTGTGTGTCTCGGTATCCACAAGCCACTCCAGAAGTTCAAGACCCCAATGGGTCATTGAGGGCTCATCAAGCGCAGACCCGGCTGCGAGCAGTGTTTCGGGGAGGACCGCGTTGGCGTAGGTGAGGCGAGGCTCAGGCCATGACCACACGGGGGTAGAGGTTGTCATTGTGCTTGACACGATGCGCTCGGCCGCCGCGGCTAACAGTGTTGCTGCACCTATATGGTCGGGTTCGACGTCAAGCACCTCTGCCGCCCCGAGTGCCGCAAATGCCATTGAGCGCAGATATTCGGATCGATGGACACACGATCGCTCGAACGCTGCCAGTGCCTGCGATCGAATGCCGTGGTCCGTGCTGCGACTAAACGCGGTACCGAGTGCCCAGAGCGCCCGTCCCCAACAGTCGTTCAGACACGGGTCATCAATCCAGCACCGTTCGAAGGTGAGCCGATTCCTCACCGTGCCGTCGGGTTGCATGGCTTCTAAGACAAACTGCAATCCAATGTTGGCAAGCACTCGAACCGGAGTTGCGGCGTCATTTGCCCGCGACGCCACGAGGAGCAATCGCGCGTTGTCGTCGGTGCAATAGCCGTGCTGGTAGCGCGGCGTCACGCCCTTTGCATGCTCAAGTATGCCGCGATCGTCGGTGAGTAGTGACACATGACGAAACGAGATGTCGTCAATCGTGAGTGCCGCACTCATGAAGCATCTGCCTTGGCGACGATTGATTCGACTAGGGCGCAGTAGTCGGCTGCGACAACTCGCCAATCGTGCTGGAGGCCAACTAGCCGTGCTTGTGCTTCCATGGCCCGAAGGTCTGACTGGTTGGAGACCACATGGCGGATGGCCGAGGCCAGTGCCTCTGGGCTGCGATGTGGCACCAGTAATCCGGTGCCGTTTCCCACCAGTTCGGCGGCATGAGGGAATTCGGTAGCGATGACCGGTCGGCCGGCAGCCAGTGCATCGACGAGTACGCCAGAGGTGATTTGATCGGTGCTGTCGTAGGGAAGAACGACAGTTGATGAGTTGGCAACCAACTCCCCGAGATCCCCGAGTGTTCGGTACTTGGAGTCGAACAGCACCCGGTCGGCGACTCCATGGAGCTGTGCTCGATCCATCAGCATCTCGCGGTAGCGATCGCCTTCGCGTTCAAAGACCTTCGGGTGCGTCTGACCGGCGACGACATACCGAACGTGGGGTAACTCGTCCTTGATCAGTGCCATCGAATCAATGACCCACTCGATGCCCTTGCCTGGACCGAGAAGGCCCCACGTAAGCAATGTGAACACGTCTGGCTCGGGTGTGTTTGTGCGGTGAACGATTGTGGCGCCATGGGGAATGACGACAACCTTGTCCGGGTCAACGTCGTAGTTGCCCACGAGTCGCCGCCGAGCGGCTTCGGTCATGGTGACGGCGTGAGCCCCCATTGCAACCAGCGTTTCGAGCACGTGTCGCTGGGAGTCGGTCGGATCGGACGGGACGGTGTGCAGGGTGATAATCGAGGGAACGGCGAGGTCAGTGAGGAGATCGAGTATCTCGCTACCTGACTCGCCGCCGTAGATGCCGTACTCGTGCTGAATGAGAACGGCATCGAACTCGTTGAGCGCCCGAGCCGCAGTCGACCGGGAAGCGGGGCTTCCCGGTCGAAGGATTGACACCACGCGTTCGTCCCAAGGCAATGTCTCGTCGGTAGTGGACCGCACCACGCCGAGCCGATCCACGCCTACTTCCTCGAGACCTTTGCCCAACGCCGCTGCGAAGGTGGCGAGGCCACATGGGGTAGGGGGAAAGGTGCCGACCAGCGCGAGCGACGCGGGGCGAAAGTGCGACGGATGCAGCGCGAGACTGCGCGACGTGGTGAGTGCCTGTGTGCTCATGGTCGCACCTTGTCTGTCGCCAGTCGGCGAATCGCCGTATATGCCAACGTGAGCGCTCCCAGAATCAGCATCGCCAGAGTGCCGAGGAGCACCCAACTGAAGTCACCACCTGTTTCGGCAAGCTCATCGGGGAAGGTGACTTGCAGGTCATCGGGTGCGGGAGTGATCACCTGCAGGTCGTCGGGAGGCGTGGTGATAGGTGTGGTCGTGGCTGGCGGTGCAGTGACCACCGGCGGTGCAGTCGTGACGGGTGGAGTCGTCGTGGTCGTGCTGTCGCCAATTGTGGTCGATGTCGTTGACGATGTCGTTGACGATGTCGTTGACGATGTCGTTGACGATGTCGTTGACGTGGTCGTCGTCACGACGATTGCGCTCGTGCTCATCGACCTGTCTTTGTTGCCCACACTGCAACTCGTGTTGTCGCTACAACGAAACGCGACGAGGCGCATGTGGTATGGCGATCCTTCAACGGCAGACGCTGAATTCCCTAGACCCCAATCAACTTGCGACGCGATATGGCCACCCCAAGCCAGGACCGCGGTGCGGTTCGTGGCGGTGAAGTAGACGGTCACCTGCTTGCGTTGCTTTGCGGAAGAATCGTCAAAGACGGTGTAACCGCTCGGGTTGGCAGGAGTCGGGCATGTATAGATTCCCGTGCACAAGTTCCCACTTCCCGGGCTGCCAATCGCGGTGCCCTGCGGCGTAAAGGTTGCTCCGTAAAGCGTGAAGGACCCAGACACTTGTGGGACGCTGCCAAGCGACGTGTCGGCGGGGATTGCGGTGGTGGCAGGTGCACCGATGCCGCATGTTGCGGCATCGCAGGCCATGGCCATCGTCTCCGTGCGCGTGTAGGTGGTGAGGTAGTCGATGGCGTGCTTGCCCGACTCGAGTGAATCCCATTCAATGGTCACCAAATACGTTGCGCCAACACCGAGGTCGCTAAAGGTTGCTCGGTACGGCACCGATTCGCCCTCGGCATACATCGAGTTGTTGGCGTTGAGATTGCCAGTAATCCACGACGAGGAGTTTGTTGTGCAGTCGTGGTCTTCGTTTGCACACTGTTCGATCTCCACCTTGAGCGCCTGCTTTTCTACTTGTGCATCGGTGAAGAACACGGGTCGGCTCACGCCAATTAGCGCGATGCCAGCAAGGGCGGCAAGCACGATGGTGAGTGTCTTGCCATTTGGTCGCCGTCGTGGTGACGGGAGATGTTCGGTGGTGGTCATAGGCACTTCCTTGTTTGTGGGAAGTGCCACCGGGGTCTGGGGTGGCGCTTGATTCGTGTTCGCCGGGGTTCGGGGCGAGAACGGGAAACAGTAACGAGCGTTCGATGTCGCGGCAATGGTTCGTCGTCCCGATTATCGAAGTACCAATGTCATCCCATCGCGGTACGACTGTTCATTTCAATCCGCACAGGTATGCGGTTTGCTTGTTCACCGCTGCAATCAACGAGGGGTGGGACATGGGGCAACTACACGGACATCAGGACATTGTTGACACATTTGTCGATGTCACGTCGTTACCGGTCGAGTTGGGCAGGACTGATTCCCTCCTGGCAATTTTGGAAACGTGCTGTCACGCGACCGAGGTTGAAGAGGGTGCAATCTTGGAGGCGACTGATGGCGATCTCGAACTCGCAGCAGCGACAAGTACGCCGATCGCGGAGGTGTTTGCCAAGCGTCACGCACATGGGCCAAAGACGGCGCGCGAGTGCTTGCGGAAAAACTTGGCAGTCAGCCGAGTCATTGACAGCAATAGTTTCGTAGTCGATCCATCACTTCAGCGGTTGGTGGAAATGGGTGTGACGCACGAGCACTTTTTTCCCATGCGCCTGAAAGGAAACCCCACGGGGGTCATTGTGTTGTTGGGAAAGCAGGCGCCGTTACTCGACCCGCCACTGATCACGGTGACCCAGGGCATTGCCGACTCGGCTGCTGCGGTGCTGCGACAAATTGAGATGTTGGAGCACGCCAGCGCGCTTGTCGCACAACTACAACATGCTCTCGACCACCGCATCGTGATTGAGCAAGCGAAAGGGGTGTTGTCCGAGCGATGGAGCGTGGACATGGCGAACGCGTTTCAACGCATGCGCAAAATTGCTCGACGTGATCGTCGAAACCTTGGAGAGGTTGCGCGAGAGATCGTTTCCACACCAAACGGTCACGATCCGTTAATTCGACCTGAAGGATTTGCACGGTGAGTGCAGTTATTGACGAACTGCATCCCGCAACAAGTGGAGTCGTTCATAGTACGAAAAAGTCAGTGCAATCGTGTCGGGAAATGAGTGAGTCTGTATGTCCGCTCGTTACCGCCGCTCAGGATGGCATAGCAAACCGGCTGCATGATTCGGTCGTGCAAGAGCTGTATGCGCTTTCGATCGGGCTCGAATATCTCTCCAAACAGGCGCTGGCGTTGGTGGGTTCGTTGCGGGAGGAAATCTACGGTCTGCGGGCTGCAGGCGACCTGTCCATGGCGGACGAACTCGAACTCGTAGTGAAGACCGTTGCGCTTTTCACCACGATCGATTTTGGTCGTGTCGATTCGGTGACGTCCGGCCTACGTCCTGTGGTGCGTGATGTGGTGAAGGAAGCAGTGTCAAATGCAGTACGCCATGGCAAAGCCGATCACGTCACGGTGGATGTGCGCAACGAAGCAGGCGTGCTTGCGGTTGTGGTGCGCGACAACGGCACAGGATGCACGCCACGCAAAGCGGGTAGCGGTGGGCTTGGCTCGTTGGTGCGCCGAGCCTCAGCGCTGGGCGGCAGTTGTCGCTTGTTGCCAAACGTAGGCAAAGGAATGTCAATGCAATGGAAAGTTCCCAACAAGGAGGAAATGAATGATTGATGTAATGGTCTGTGACGACCACCGCATGGTGGTACGAGCAATATCGGGGTTGTTGAACGCGGATCCAGGTCTTTCCGTGGTGGCGCAGACAACGGATCGCGAATCAGCACTTGAAGCCGTAGCCGCACACCCCATTGACGTAGCGGTGATGGACGTGCGGCTTGGTAGCGACTCGGGTCTCGACCTCGCCTCAGCGGTCAGGCGCTTGCAGCCCGATTGCAAGGTGGTGGTATTAACGGCTTTCCCGTCGGACGTCGCACTCGTGAAGGCCTACGAGTTAGGAGCAAGTGCTTTTCATTTGAAAAACGACTCGGCCGAGGGATTGGTGAGCACGATCAAGGACGTCGCGAATGGGCTGCGTTTCATCGATGCCAATGACATCTATGCGGCGCGCCAGCGTTTGGCCGTGTCGGGAGCTGATGTATTGGCATCTGTCGATGACACCGATCGCAAGATACTTGCCCTTCTTGCCAAGGGATGCACGAATGCGGAAATCAGCGATCAGGTGTATCTGAGCCTGCAGACTGTGCGGAATCGACTCTCGAACTTGCTGAGCAAGTTCAAGAAGCGCAATCGCACCGAGCTCGCAATTGCGCTCAAGGCTCTCGATGGGGAGTTCTTCTGATGGCCCGCACCGTGAAGGTCGTGGGGGCGGTTGCCGTCTTGGTTGTCGCGGTCGCCGCGGGGACGCGCGTGGCAGGGCGCATGGCCAATGGCGTACGCACTGCGCCCAACGGCAAAACAGGCGTGTGACGGGGCAGTTTCCCCTGAACCGGTACCTGCCGACGCCACCTTCCCCCCGGTGGCGTCGGCAGCAGTACACCGCGGACGTCACAATGCTTGACCGAACACCTGTTCGTGGGTAGGGTCTCGGTGGCGGTGCACACCAGCACCGCACACAACAACGGTGGCAGGCCCGCAAAGCCTGTGTAATCGGCCCTTTAGGAGTGCAACACCCCCGTTTTAGGGTGTCGGCTCCACCACACAGACAGGACACGAAACCATGGCAAGCAGGGACAACAAGCAGGCATCGGGCAAGAACGAGCCATCCGCAGACGCCACCACGAGCGAACGGCTGAAAGCACTCGACATGGCGCTCGGCCAGATCGACAAGCAGTTCGGTAAGGGCTCAATCATGCGCATGGGCGAAAAAGAATCGATGAAAATCGCCGCAATCCCCACGGGTGCCCTACCCCTCGACATTGCGCTTGGCGTCGGTGGTTTGCCGCGCGGCCGTGTCATCGAGATCTTCGGCCCGGAGTCATCCGGTAAGTCGACACTTGCCATGCACGTCGTGGCCGAAGCCCAACGCAACGGTGGCATCTGCGCCTATGTCGATGCGGAGCATGCGCTCGACCCGGTGTACGCCAGCGCAATCGGTGTCGACACCGACAACCTGCTCATCTCGCAGCCCGACACCGGTGAGCAGGCCCTGGAGATCACCGACATGCTTGTGCGTTCGGGGTCACTCGACGTCATCGTCATCGACTCGGTAGCGGCACTCACGCCACGTGCCGAAATCGAAGGCGAGATGGGCGACAGTCACATGGGTCTGCAGGCGCGACTCATGAGCCAAGCCCTGCGCAAGTTGACCGCCAATCTCAACAAGTCGAACACCATCCTGATCTTCATCAACCAGTTGCGCGAAAAGATTGGCGTCATGTTCGGCACGCCAGAAACCACCACGGGTGGTAGAGCACTCAAGTTCTATTCTTCGGTGCGCATCGACATTCGGCGCATCGAGTCCATTAAGGACGGCCCCGAGGTCGTTGGTTCGCGCACCCGCGTCAAGGTGGTCAAGAACAAGGTTGCGCCTCCCTTTCGCCAGGCCGAGTTCGACATCATGTACGGCAAGGGCATCAGTCGCGAAGGTGCTGTACTCGATATGGCAGTCGAGTTGGGTGTCGCCAAGAAGTCGGGTGCGTGGTTTACCTATGAGGGCGAACAACTCGGCCAGGGTCGCGAAAATGCCAAGACCTTCCTGATCGAAAACCCCGAAGTCATGGTGCAGATGGCGGAGCGTGTGCGCCAGTTGTCGGGCGTTGAAGCCACCACCGAGGTGGAGGGCTTCACCGAAGACGACGACGCGCCCATCGACCTCGACTAAGCGTCTCGATCTCCCGCCGGCTTGCGCACCCTTCCCGCGCAAGCCGGCGGGGCTGCCACTTTCATGCAAATGGCCTGCAGAAGGCCGACGGTAGAATTTGTCGAATAATGACTCGCAAATATGCCGTGCGTACCTTCGGGTGCCAGATGAACGCTCATGACTCCGAGCGCATTGCGGGACTCTTCGAACATGAGGGTATGGAGCGAGCTACGCATGAGGACGAAGCCGATGTCATCGTGCTCAATACGTGCTGCATTCGTGAAAATGCCGACGACAAGCTCTACGGCACTCTCGGGTGGCTGAAGCCCTGGAAGGAAGCGGGCATCGACCGCCAAATCGTGGTGGCGGGATGCTTGGCGCAGAAAGACAAAGAGCGTGTCCGCGAACGGGCGCCCTTTGTGGACGTGGTCATGGGTACCCACAACGTGCACCGCGCGGTTGATCTGTTGAATGCTGCAACCAAAGGTGCGGGCATTACCGAAATCTTCGATGAGGCAGTGATCGACGATCATGCGCTATTTCCGAGTGCGTTACCCGTGCGTCGCGAAAAGTCGTATAACGCCTGGGTCACGATTCAGATCGGGTGTGACAACACCTGCACGTATTGCATCGTGCCGAGTGTGCGCGGAGCCGAGATCTCCCGGCCGTTTGCCGACATCGTCGCCGAGGTGACCGACCTCGCTGCACAGGGGGTTACTGAGGTCACGTTGTTGGGGCAAAACGTCAACAGTTACGGCCGAGATCTTCGCCTCGAACAGCGGCGGCTTGGCGATCATGAGGTGCGCGTACGGCCGCAGTTTGCCGATTTGCTGCGCAGCGTTGGTGCGGTCGAGGGCATTCGCCGCGTTCGCTTTACGAGCCCTCATCCAAAGGACATGACTACCGATGTGCTGCACGCCATGGCAGAAACGCCAGATGTATGTGAGCACCTGCATTACCCGTTGCAGTCGGGTTCGGATCGCGTGTTGGCGCTCATGCGCAGGGGGTACACCGGTGCGCGCTATTTAGAGCGTCTTGCGGAAGCCCGTCGAATAATTGATGATCTATCGGTGACGACCGACATCATTGTGGGCTTTCCCGGGGAGACGGAAGCCGATTTCACCGCCTCGCTCGAAGTCGCGGCAGAGGCGCAGTTTGATTCGGCCTACTTGTTCATTTACTCGCCGCGTGAGGGAACTGCGGCAGCGGAGATGACCGAACACTTCGTGGACCCGGCGGTGGCGGGCGAACGATTTGACCGCATGAAAGTGGTACTCGATCGCACAGCGGTGCTCAAGCACCGTGAGCGAATCGGCCGCACCGAAGAGGTCATCGTCGAGGGCCGCAACAAACGCGACGAATCGATGCTGACCGGACGTACCCGGCAGAACAAGTTGGTCCACTTTGCGAGTAACGACATGCTGCGCGTGGGTACCTATGCACAGGTGCTCATCACCGACGCCGCTCGATTTCACTTGTCAGGTCATCTTGTAGAGGTGGGCGACGCTCCCCAGCACAAGGTGCGCCTCTCCGTGCAGGCAGTGGGTTGACGGCCCCACTTCCGCGACCGTCGGTCGTGGTTCTTGGGCCTACCGCCAGTGGCAAGTCGGATGCCGCGATGCATGCGGCAGAGGCGTGTGCTGGGGCTGCGATTGTGGCCTGCGATGCAATGCAGGTGTATCGCGGCATGGACATTGGCACCGCCAAGCCAACGCTGGACGATCAGGCACGCGTCGACCACTTTGGACTCAACCTTGTCGATGCCAGCGAGCGATTCACGGTTGCCGACTTTCAAGTCGACGCGCGGCGGTCGATAGCGACACTGCGCGATGCCGGCCGTTCCGTCGTGGTGGTCGCGGGTACAGGGCTCTACCTCACGGCAGTGATCGACGACTTACGGTTTCCGGGCGAGTTTCCCGACGTACGTGCATCGCTGGAACGAGAGCCAAGCACCGCCGTGCTGTTGGCACGGCTAGTGGATCTGGATCCCGTGTCGGCTTCTCGCATTGAACCAACCAATCGACGGCGGATTGTGCGTGCGCTTGAAGTGTGCATAGGTAGCGGAAAGCCCTTCAGCGCGACGGGACCGGGAACCGACGCATATCCCGACAATGGCGTGCCACAGATCGGCATCAAGTGGGAGCGAGAGGCGCTGGCGCGGCGTATTGCGCAGCGCGTCGAGCGCATGATGGAGGCCGGCTTCCTTGAAGAAGTGCGTGCATTGCTGGCGGGACCACCGTTGTCGCAAACCGCCGCCAAGGCATTGGGATATGCCGAATTGATTGAGCATTTGCGCGGACGTATGACTGTGACCGAGGCAGTGGCAGCAATTGTGACGCACACACGTCAGTTCGCCGTGCGTCAGGAGCGATGGTTCCGCCGAGACCCTCGCATACGCTGGGTGCACGTTGAACATGATCCCATTGCAGAAGTTGCTCCAGTCGTGGCCGAGCACCTGCGGCCGTCCTAGGACATACCGATGATCGTTGATAAGTACTCTGGGCTGGGCAACGACTTTCTCGTTGTCAACAAGGGCGATATTGGCGATTTCGATCATCACGATTGGCCTGCGTTGGCTCGGCAATGGTGTGATGCGGACAATGGATTTTTCGCCGATGGCCTGCTTGTTTTGGAACGCATCGACGGTCAACGATTGTCGATGCGTTTGTTCAACGCCGATGGTTCGGTTGCCGAGATGAGTGGCAATGGCATTCGCTGTCTGGTGCATGCGGCGGTCGATCGTTACGAAACTGTTGGAGACGCCACGTTCATCGTGCAAACCGATGCGGGGCTCCGCACGGTTGCGGTACGCGGTGCGGGCGGACATGAGATCATGGCGTCGGTCGACATGGGTGCCGTCACACCACTAGACGAGCCGCATAATTGGGCCGCCCTCGAATGCGACCCTGGTCGACCTGTGGCACACCTCAGTGTGGGCAATCCCCATGGCGTCGTCGGCGTTGACGATGTCACGGACGTGCCGTTGCAAAAGCTTGGCGAGCGGGTGCCGCAGATCAACCTTGAGGTCATTGAACCTGGCCCCGAGCGACACGCGGTAACAATGCGCGTACATGAGCGAGGCGTCGGCATTACTCAGGCCTGTGGAACTGGAGCCTGCGCCAGCGCGTGGGCAGCCGCATCGTGGGGGCTTGCTGAGCCGCGTGATGGGGAAGTGGTCGTACACATGGAGGGCGGCGATGTGACGGTGCGGCTCAACGCGCCACAGCCCGGCCATGTGACATTGACAGGGCCTTCGACCTTTGTTGCGCGCTACACGGTTGAGCAGTGAGCACCCCGTACACCGAGGCGCTCGGCGAATCACTCATTTCGCGCGAGATGCGCGAGCGCATCGTGCTTGTGGGGGTAACGCTTCTCGGCCACGATGAGAGCGAGACCGAAGAGAGTCTTGACGAATTGTCCCTCCTTATCGACACGGCGGGCGCCGATGAGGCGGGCCGCCTCACGCAGCGACGCGACCGACCGGATAGCGCAACATTTATTGGAAAAGGTAAAGCCGAGGAACTGAAGGAACTGTGTTTGGCCGTCGATGCGGACACCGTGGTGTTCGACGCCGAGTTGTCGCCCGGCCAGCAGTACAACTTGGAGAAGATGCTCGGCCGAACGGCGATCGATCGTACCGCAGTGATTCTCGACATCTTTGCGCAAAACGCCCGCACCCTTGAGGGCAAAGCTCAAGTGGAACTCGCACTCCTGCGCTATCGATTGCCTCGACTGCGACGCGGGAACGAGGGGTCGCTGTCGCAGCAAAGTGGCGGTATCGGCTCGCGAACGAGAGGCGCTGGTGAAACAAAACTTGAACTTGATCGGCGCCGTATTCAGGATCGCATTGCGCGATTGACGCGCGAGCTGGACGATCTTGGTCGTAATCGTCGCGAGCAGGCAAAGGGGCGTGGACGTAGCGGTCTTGGGTCGGTGTCAATTGTGGGGTATACCAACGCCGGCAAGTCAACGTTGCTCAACACCCTCACCGATGCGGGCGTTCTTGCCGAGAATCGACTCTTTGCCACCTTGGACCCCAAGACCAGGCGTCTCGCGTTGCCCGGTGGCGAGCCAGTGTTGTTGAGCGACACGGTTGGCTTTATTCGTCGACTACCTCACGGGCTCGTGGAGTCGTTTAAGCGCACGCTTGAGGTCACCGCAACGAGCGATCTGCTCGTACACGTTGTGGATTCCACTGCGCATGACCCCGAGTCGCAGATCGCCGCGGTTCGTGACGTGCTCGGTGAGATTGGCGCGAATCACGTGCCGGAGCTGCTGGTTTTCAACAAGGCAGACCTCGTTCCCGACATAGCGGAGGCGCTGCGTGACTCGCACGAGGGCTCGGTGGCGATATCTGCAGCCACTGGCGAGGGCGTGGAGCACATGCTGCGCACAATTGCCGACCGCATGCGCTCTATCGCCTCGATAGTGGAGTTGCTCATTCCCTACGATCGAGGCGATATCGTCGCCGCCGTGCATCGTGAGGGCGAAGTGGTGTCAACATCCCACGAGGATGCGGGTATTCGGGTGCGGGCACGGTTGGCCGAGGCGTCGGTAGGTCGCCTCTCGGCCTTTGTCCTGACTGACGAGGACGCGTGATGGCTGAAGGATTTGTTCCACCGCCGTATCCCTACGACCGCTTGGATGCGCTGAAGGCAGTTGCTGCACAGCACGAGGGCGGCATGATCGACCTGTCGATCGGCGACCCCTGCGACCCGCCAGCGGCTGCGGTGGTGGCGGCTCTGTCCACGTCGAACAGCGAGCGTCGATATCCGCCCAGTATCGGCATAGAGCCGCTGCGCGCGGCAGCCCGCGACTGGATGGCGCGACGCTTCGCGATCGATGTACCGCTTGCACAGATAGCGGCGGTGGTGGGAAGTAAAGAGTTCGTCGTTACGACACCGCAATGGATGAGGTTACGTACTCCGTCGCGCGACACGGTGTTGTATCCCGCCGTGTCGTATCCGTCGTATGAGATGGGCGCGATACTCGCGGGTTGTCGTGCGGTTGCGGTGCCGATGACGGCCACCGGCGGACTTGACCTAGCGGCAATCTCGCCCGAGGATGCCCGACGTGCCGTGATGCTGTGGTCGAACAGCCCGAGCAATCCGACCGGAGCCCTAGATGATTATGCGGCTGTCGTGGGATGGGGACGTTCGCATGGTGTGCCGGTGTTTAGCGACGAGTGTTACGTGGAATTCACCTGGGATGGCCCGCCTCGCAGTGCGTTGCAACATGGTCTCGACGGGGTCGTGGCGTTGCATTCGCTGTCCAAGCGGTCCAATCTTGCGGGACTTCGTGTGGGCTTCTACGCGGGTGACGCAGAAATCGTGCACTACCTCAAAGAGGTGCGCAAACACGCGGGGCTCATGGTGCCGGGGCCGGCACAAGCCGCTGCAGTTGTGGCGCTCGGTGACGACGAGGGCGTGCGTGCGCAGGCTGCGGTGTATCGGCGACGCCTCGAGCGCACGGCAGGTGTGCTGAGTGCCTGGTCGGGAATCGACATCGCGCTACCGAAGGGCGGCTTTTACTTGTGGTTCGATGCCCGAGATGGGTGGGACTTTGCAGCTCGGCTTGCTCGCGATGGTGGCGCACTCGTGAGCCCCGGCGATTTTTACGGCGCGGGTGGTGCACAGAACGTGCGCGTCGCAGTCGTGCAGCCAGACGAGCGCATCGAATTGCTCGCCGCGCGGCTCGGCGTCGAGTTTTAGAGGCGCCGCTCTGGAATAGTGCTGTAGAGGCGGCGCAGGTAGGCGCCGCTCTGGAATAGTGCTTTAGAGGCGGCGCAGAACGGTCACAAGCTTGCCGAACACGGTGACATCGGCGGTAGGAAACGCCATGGGTGCCATCGTGGCGTTTGCCGGCGTCAACGTAATCGTGTTACCGCGCTTGGAAAACGTCTTGATGGTGGCTTCGTCTCCGGGGATGCCGGCCACCACGATGTCGCCATTATTGGCTGCCGACTGCTGTCGACACACCACGAAGTCGCCATCGAGAATGCCGGCGTCAATCATGGAGTTGCCGCGCACGCGGAGCATGAACAACTCGCCGTCGCCGGTGAAGTCCATGGGCAGTGGCACAAGCTCTTCCACATTTTCTTGAGCCAACACGTTGACGCCGGCGGCCACATCGCCAACAAGTGGAACGTGTTTCGTCGGGCGGCGTTCCATCGCCACGCCGCTTGCGGCCTCGTAGCGCACTTCGATTGCGCGGGGTTTGGTGGGATCGCGATGGAGGTAGCCGAGTTTTTGCAGGGTGGCGAGGTGATTGTGCACCGTTGCCGACGAACTGAGCCCGACGGCCTCGCCAATTTCACGCACCGAGGGGGGATACCCGCGCTCGCGCATATTGGATTCGATGAAGTCGAGGATGCCGCGTTGGCGGTCGGTGAGCGGGGCTGCAGTCATGACCCCTAGCGTACGCCTGTTCGCCCCCCAGGTCAAACATATGTTCGTACGATCCACCACATGCGAACACCTGTTCGGTAGGGTGGGGTGCGTCAGGAATCCCCCATACACCCCTTCGTTACAACTGATTCACCCCCGGGCTGCGGCCCACTACCGAACAGGAGCATCCATGGCACTGGCCCTCGACCATCATCCCGCCCACCGTCCCTCCCCCCGGTCCGCGCGGCACCTCCGGCTCGTCGAGCCCCTCGATCCCACGCCCGTGGGGCTTCCTCGCTCTACCTATGTGCGCCGTCGCGTCATGGTCGGAGCCGTCATGGTGCTCATGATTATCGGCGCAGTGTTTGCCTCGCGGGCACAAGCCGATGAGGTGCGCTCGGCGTCGGCCCCGCAATATGTCATCGCGCAAGAAGGCGACACGTTGTGGCGCATTGCCGAACGTATCGCACCGAATGCGCCCGTGTCCGACGTCGTCGAGGCCTTGGTGCAACTCAATGGCACGAACTTGCGCGTTGGACAAGTCGTTCTCGTTCCGTAATGCCGCACATGCGCCATGGTGCAGGTGTACTGTGGCCCTCGGTGCATTGCCCGAGTTGTTCATTTGACGACACAAAAGTCATCGACTCACGAGTGTCGGAAGAGGGCAACGCCGTGCGTCGCCGCCGGTGCTGCCTGCAGTGTGAATATCGCTTCACCACCTACGAGCGGCTCGACGAACAACCGTTGTTTGTCATCAAGCGAGACGGTTCGCGATTACCGTTTGAGCGGGCCAAAATGGCGGCCGGCATGTTGGCGGCGGTGAAGGGAAGGCCCGTCGCCGATGAGGTCATCGCAATGGTGGCGGAGCGCCTTGAAGACACGATGCGCGCGCGTGGAACCGAAGTCACCAGCAGCGAAATCGGCCATGCCGTCCTCGACGAACTGCGCGAGTTGGACGAAGTGGCGTACATGCGATTTGCGAGCGTGTACAAGAACTTTGACGACGCGGCAGACTTCCGCCGCGAACTTGCATTGTTGCAGAAGCACGCCAACGCTGCGCGCGCCTAGTTCGCTCAGCGCACGTAGCGAAGAAACAGAAACCCGTCGTCCTCGCACACGTGCGAAAGGCGATATCGCTGCAACACATCGCGTGATGACTGCACGAGGCGCGGCCCGTCACCCCCTACGACGTTGGGGCTTATCGTTACGTTGATCTCGTCCACGAGATCGGCTTCGATCATCGCCGCATTCAGCAGCGACCCGCCTTCCAGCTGGAGAAATGTGCCGTCGATGTGGCTGAGGGCGTGGGGGAGGTCGACGGCATCGATACCGCTGCGCACAATGTTGACGCCGGGATGTTGCGCCACGGGGGCAGACTCCGGCACCACAAGAAAGCCCGCGCCGCTGGTAAAGAGTGGTGTCGTGAGGTCGACATTGCCCGTTCTGCTCACGACGCCCACGCGCAAGCCAGACTTGGCTGGTGGGCCATAGCCCTCCTCGCGCACCGTGGCGGCACCGACAAGAACCACGTCGGCAATCTGGCGCAGGCCGAGCATGACCTCACGATCGGCAGGGCCCGATAACGCAAGTGAATTGCCGTGTACCACCGTTGAACCGTCGATGCTCTGCACCATGCACATGCCCACGACGGGGCGGGAACCCCACGCGGTGGCAATGCGTTGGCGTGGCACGTCGTAAAGCGTTGTAACCGAGACATTGTCGACGACCTGCGGAAGCACTTGGCGCACGGTAGGTGAGCCTATGGCAGGATGATCCCATGTCGTCCACACGCACGGTGTTCAGGACGTGCCCGCTCTGTGAGGCCACGTGTGGCCTTGCTATCGAGGTAGTCGATGACCAAATTGTGCGCATCCGCGGCGATCGCGAAGATGTCTTTAGTAAGGGATTCATTTGTCCGAAGGGCAGCGCACTCAAGCAGTTGCACGAAGACCCCGATCGTTTGCGGCAACCGCATGTGAAGCGTGATGGCGTGCACGTGCCGGTGTCGTGGGAAGAAGCGTGGCGCGAGGTTGAACGCGGGCTGACTGCGGTGATTGAGCGCACGGGCCGTGAATCACTTGGCGTATACCTCGGCAATCCGAACGCACACAACTTGTCGGCGTTGCTCTACAACCGGGTGTGGTTGCGTGCGCTAGGCACGCGTCAGTTGTATAGCGCGTCCACGGTCGATCAGATTCCGAAGCAAGTGGCGTCGGGTTGGATGTTTGGCACACCGCTGTCGATTGCAATTCCCGATATCGATCGCACGCAGTATGTGCTGATGCTCGGCGCAAACCCGCACGAGTCAAATGGCAGTTTGTGCACGGCACCCGATTTTCCGGGTCGCTTGGCGGCGATTCGTCAGCGTGGCGGCAAGGTGGTGGTCGTCGATCCTCGCCACAGCGCTACCGCTAAGGCAGCCGACGAGTGGGTGTCGATTCGCCCCGGGACGGATGGGTTGTTTCTCGCAGCGATCGCACATCACCTCTTCGCAACGGGGCAAACCGACGTTGGCGACCACGTGCGCACGTACGTTGCCGGGCTCGATGACGTGAAGGCTGCGCTTGAGCCTTTTACTCCCGCTCGAGTGGCGCGTGCGACGGGGGTGAGTGCTGCGGTGATCGAACGACTTGCCGGGGAACTCGCCGCCGCAGACTCGGCCGCCGTATACGGTCGCATCGGGACAACGACCGTTGCCTTCGGCACGCTGAATTCGTGGCTGGTAGACGTCATCAATACGGTGACGGGCAACCTTGATCGCCCGGGTGGCGTGATGTTTCCGCTGCCGGCTGCAGGAGGACCGAATACCAAGGGTGAGCCGGGTAAAGGGAAAGGGTTCGCCACGGGGCGCGGCCGCACGCGAGTGCGGGGATTCCCCGAGGCGATGGGCGAACTGCCGGTGAGCCTGCTGGCCGAGGAGATCACCACGCCGGGCGCGGGCCAGATTCGCGCTCTATTCACGTTTGCCGGCAACCCCGTGTTATCTACCCCTAATGCCGCCCAACTTGACGCCGCCCTGGCGTCACTCGATTTCATGGTCTCGATCGACCTCTACCTGAATGAGACGACGCGACACGCAGACGTCATCCTGCCGCCGCCATCGCATGTGGAACGCAGCCACTTTGATCTGTCGTTTGCAATGTTTTCCGTGCGCAATGTCGCCAACTACAGCCCGGCGGTGTTGCCGCGTGATCCAGGGCAACCCGACGAGTGGGAAATATTGGCAACGATCGCGGGTATCGCGCAGGGCGTCGGCGCGCAGGTCAACCGTGTCGATGACCTCACGATCGATCACATGGTGCGGGCAGCGGTGCGCGACGAACACTCGTCAATCTGCGGTCGCGATGGCGACGAGATACTCGCAGCACTCAATGCATCGGGCCGCCGAGGCGTCGAACGACTGCTTGACTTTCTGTTGCGCACCGGTCCTTATGGTGACGCCTTCGGGGTGGTTGCTGATGGCGTGACGTTGGACGTATTGATTGCGCATCCGCATGGCATCGATTTCGGGGCGCTACAACCGCGCATACCGGAGGTGTTGCGCACACCCTCGGGCAAGGTGGAACTTGCGCCTGTCCCGCTGATTGCAGATCTTGAGCGGCTTGCGGCCACTATCGATTCGGTGGATGACGATCAATTGTTGCTGGTGGGGCGTCGACACCTCCGTTCAAACAACTCCTGGATGCACAATGTGCGCACGTTGGTGAAGGGCCGGCCCCGGTGCGTGCTGGAGATGCATCCGTTGGATGCCGCCGAGCGTGGCATCGTGGACGGGGCAGCGGTGCATGTGTCGAGCAGGGTGGGAGCGCTGGTGGTGCCAGTCAGCCTCACCACCGACGTCCGACGCGCAACCGTGAGCATGCCTCACGGGTGGGGACACGATGTACCGGGTGTGCGCGCACATGTGGCAGCGCAGTATGCCGGTGTCAACGTCAACGTGCTCGTCGATGAGGAAGCGATGGATCCCTTGTCGGGAAACGCCGTGTTGAATGCGATTCCGGTGGCCGTGCGGCCCGCGTTATCCACCGACTGACCCCGATCGTCCACAGGGAAATCCCCAATAGATTCGGGAAATTCACATGGTTGTCCACTTCCTTCACACAGGGGTAAGGCCGTATCGTGCGGGCGGCAACCGGCAACGGCGTACTCACACGTCACGGCAGATGTGGGACTGGGCGGTCCTGAACCTGTGCACGGGGAAGCGGCGCTGCCGGTTGCATCTCGTTCGCTCGAACGGGACGGGTGTGGCGCGAGAGAAATAGTGACGATTGTGTTGCTTTTTGGTGGCGACATCCGCGCCCCATTCGATGCGCGGGGAAATCGGGAGAACTAGGAGGAGTACGACTCGTAAATGATTGACACAGGGGAATTACAATGCTGTAATCGTCCCCTACCAGTTGTGGGCGAACCTGCAACGGGGGCCTGAATACCACAAGATGTTGTGGTCGTCCCCGTTGGAGGTCCTCCCGCAACGGGCAGCAATGCACGTTCAGTTTTTCGTCAGCACAGATCTCGGTCAGATAGCCAACCCGTCAGCACAGTTCATTCGCCAACCGCTTCGTTACAAAGGATCACCACATGTCACTCGCACCAGAGCGTCTCACCATCGGCATCAGCCGCAAGTTCACTACGCCGGGGACGCACCCCTACGACCTCGTGTCGTGGGAGCGTCGTGATGCACGTATTAATAACTGGAAGGACGGCACCGCTGCCTTCGAACAGCTCGGTGTGGAGTTTCCTGTCTCGTGGTCGCTGAACGCCACCAACATTGTTGCCCAGAAGTACTTCCGTGGCACCCCCGGCACGCCAGAGCGCGAGCAGTCATTGCGTCAAGTGATCGATCGCGTCGCCGACACGATTGCCGACTGGGGCAGTGAAGGCGGCTACTTCGCCGATGCCGATGAGGCTGAGGCATTTCGTGACGAGCTGAAGTTCATCCTCGTTACGCAGCGCGCGGCGTTCAACTCGCCGGTGTGGTTCAACATTGGCGTGAAGGGTGTCCCGCAGCAGGCAAGCGCGTGCTTCATTCTCGCCACCGACGACACGATGGACGGCATCCTCAACTGGTACCGCGAAGAAGGCATCATCTTCAAGGGCGGTTCGGGTGCGGGCATCAACCTGTCCAACATTCGCTCGAGCGCTGAACACCTGAAGGGTGGTGGCACCGCCTCCGGTCCAGTGAGTTTCATGCGCGGCGCAGATGCGTCGGCAGGAACTATTAAGTCGGGTGGCAAGACGCGTCGCGCGGCGAAGATGGTCATCCTCAACGTGGAACACCCCGACGTTGAAGAGTTCATCTGGTGTAAGTCACGCGAGGAGCAAAAGGCTCGTGCGTTGCGTGACGCTGGTTTCGACATGGACCTCGATGGCAAAGACTCGTTCTCGGTGCAGTACCAGAACGCCAACAACTCGGTACGTGTCACCGACGAGTTCATGCATGCCGTCAAGGAGGACCGCGACTGGACGCTGCGCGCTGTCAAGGACGGCGCCGCCGTGCGCACGGTACGCGCTCGCGATCTGTGGCGTCAGATCGCCACGGCATCATGGGAGTGCGCCGACCCGGGCCTCCAGTTCGACACCACCATTAATAAATGGCACACCGCGCACGCCGCGGGCCGTATCAATGGCTCCAACCCGTGCAGTGAGTACATGCACATCGACAATTCGGCCTGCAACCTGGCCTCGATCAACTTGCTCAAATTCCTGGGCGAGGATGACATCTTCGATGTTGATGCATACCGCCACACCATTGAGGTGATGTTCACCGCTCAGGAGATCTTGGTGGGCAACGCCGATTACCCAACGGAGAAGATCGGCGAGAACAGCCGCCTGTTCCGTCAGTTGGGTCTGGGCTACGCCAACATCGGCGCGTTGCTCATGGCCCTCGGTATGCCCTACGACTCGCAGGGTGGCCGCGCCTGGGCCGCCACGCTGACGTCGATGATGACCGGCCATGCGTATGCCACGAGCGCCCGCATCGCCAGCCGCATGGGACCGTTTGCCGGCTTCGCCGCCAACGAGCGCTACATGCTCAACGTGTTGCGTATGCACCGTGAGGCCAATGCCGTCATCGCCAACACGGCGGTGGTGCAGGCTGACCTCGTAGCTGCGGCGACTGAGGCATGGGAACACGCAGTCGTCGACGGTGAAGAGTACGGCGTGCGCAACAGCCAAGCCACGGTACTCGCCCCAACGGGCACCATCGGTTTGATGATGGACTGTGACACCACGGGCATCGAACCCGACCTTGGCCTCGTGAAGTTCAAGAAGTTGGTAGGCGGTGGCAACATGTCGATCGTCAACCAGACAGTGCCGCGCGCTCTGGGCCGCCTCGGCTATTCACCCGAGCAAGTGGATCGCATCGTCGCCTACATCGACACCAATAAGTCGATCGTTGGTGCTCCCGACTTGAAGGCCGAGCACCTGCCGGTGTTTGCCTGCTCGATGGGCGACAACACCATTCACTACGAGGGCCACGTGCGGATGATGGGTGCTGCCCAGCCGTTCCTCTCGGGCGCGATTTCCAAGACGGTGAACATGCCGGAAGAGGCCACCATCGAGGACGTCGAGAGCCTGCACATGTTGGCCTGGGAGTTGGGCGTGAAGGCCGTGGCCATCTATCGCGACAACTGCAAGGTGGGTCAGCCGTTGTCGACCGCCAAGAAGGACGACAACAAGAAGCCGGACGCTGTTGCCGCAGCCGTCGAGCAGATCGTCGAGCGTGTCGTGAACAAGCCGGTGCGTCAGAAGCTGCCACGTTCGCGTCGCGGCCGCACCTTCGAGTTCCGCGTGTCCGATACGAAGGGCTTCGCCACAATTGGCGAATATGAGGATGGTCGCCCCGGCGAAATCTTCCTCACGGTGTCCAAGCAGGGCAGCACGTTGGCCGGCATCATGGACGCCTTCGCGAAGAGCATCTCGTACGGTCTGCAGTACGGAGTGCCGCTCCGCGCTTTCGTCGAGGCGTTCATCAACACGCGTTTCGAACCGGCCGGCATGACGGATGACTCCGACATTCGCATGGCATCGTCCATCGTCGATTACCTCTTCCGCCGCTTGGCGGTCGAGTACCTATCGGCTGACGAGCGTGCCGAGCTGGGTATCTACACGCGCGAAGAGCGCATGCAGCCCACCCTTCCCGGCGTCGAAGAGTCAGTAGTGGAAACCAGCCAAGGAACCGATGTGATGAGCGACCCGAAGACCATCCCGTCGGTCGAGGACCTCGTTGCCCAGATGGCAGCAGAAACCCATAAGCCGGCCGGCACCGGAGCGATTTGCTCGTCGTGTGGTTCGGCCAACATGCAGCGCGCCGGTGCGTGCTACGTGTGTGGCGACTGCGGTTCGTCCAGCGGCTGTTCCTGATCGCCCAGTACCGCATGCGGAGCGTCGTCGGGGAAACCCGGCGGCGCTCCGTTGCCGTTTACGGGTGAATGCGACACGGCATGCGCTTGATGCCGTTGATGAAGTTGCTCTGTAGGTAGGCGGGCTCGCCAGTGATCTGCAGGTCGGGGAGACGACGCCGGATCTCGTCGAACATCACGGCAATCTCGCGTCGAGCAAGGTTGGCCCCAAGACAGAAGTGTGGGCCGCCGGCACCGAATCCAATTTGGGCGGGGTTGATGGGGCGTACGACGTCGAAGCGATATGGGTCGACGTAGACCTCTTCGTCGCGATTGCCCGAGTTGTACCACAACACGACTTTGTCGCCTTCGGCGATCTTCACGCCACGTATCTCCGTGTCGCGCGTGGCGGTGCGTCGGAAGTTGATGACCGGCGTTGCCCAGCGCACGATTTCTTCGACGGCAGTCTTGGTGTGTGTATCAAAGTTGTCGAACCACGTGCGTCGCTGGTCTGGATGCTCGGTCAGGGCGAGCATGCCGTGGCTGATGGCGTTGCGAGTGGTTTCGTTGCCGGCCACCACAAGCAGGATGAAGAACGACCCGAACTCCTGAGGAGTCATGCGGTCGCCGTCGACCGTCGCATGCATCATCACGCTCGTGAGATCGTCGGATGGCTGCTTGAGGCGCGCTTCGCCGTGGGCTTGGGCGTAGGCAAAGATCTCGAGTGACACGTTCATGAGGTTTTCGAACGTGCCGCCGAAATCGGGGTCGCCGGCGCCGAGGATGACGTTCGACCACTCCAAGATCTGGCGTTCATCGCTGGGGGGAATGCCCATCATTTGGCAGATGATCTCGAGCGGAAACGGCGCAGCGATGGCGTCGACAAAGTCGAACTCGTCGTCGGTGTGCTGATCGAGGACCTTGTCGACAATGGATACTGCGCGTTCGCGGACGAACTGCTCCACGCGGGTGATTTCTTTGGGGGTAAACGCTTTGGACACAATCGTGCGAAGTCGCACGTGCTTGGGATCGTCCATGGCGATCATCGAGCCATAGAACTCACTCAACTGGGCAGGCAGATCGGTGATGTTGAAGCCCTTCCCGTTACAAAACAGGTCGGGGTTACGACTGGCATGCCAGATGTCGGCGTGCTTGGTGAGCGCCCAGTAGCCCGGGCCGGCAGGGAAGTGCTCAAGGTCGGCTTCGGCGAAGAAGTGCACGGGTGACTCGCGGCGCAGGGCGTCGAAGGCGGACTCGCGAATATCGCGGGGACCTGTCCAAAATTGGATGTCGGAGAGGTTGATCGCGTCGAGGGGGATTGGGCGCAGCTCCATGCCCGAATGGTACCGTTCGGTAACGAATTCGCAGAGAATGAATGGAGCAACGCAATGACCGAAGCAGTGATCGTCGCAACGAGCCGGAGTCCGATCGGACGTGCCAATAAGGGATCGCTGGTTGATCTGCGCCCCGATGACATGACGGCACAAATCGTCACGGCATTGATGGCGAAGGTGCCGCAAGTCAAAGCAGACGATGTTGAAGACCTCATTCTCGGCATTGGACAGCCCGCAGGAGAGGGTGGTTTCAATATTGCGCGCGTCGCGGCGATCTTGGCCGGTCTCGACAATGTTCCGGGCGTGACGGTTAACCGCTATTGCTCCTCGAGCCTGCAGACGATTCGTATGGCGGCCCATGCAATTAAGGCCGGCGAAGGCGACTGCTTCATTGCTGGAGGCGTGGAGGCAGTGAGTCGTTATGCATCGGGCGCGAGCGACACTGCGCCAAACCCAATCTTTAAGGGGCCGGGATCGCGCACGAAATTGCGTGCAGCCGGCGGCCAGCCTGCGTGGACGGCACCGACAGGTTTGCCCGATTACTACATCGCGATGGGTCAGACTGCCGAAAACGTGCGCGAAGTTGAGGGTGTAACGCGCGAGGAGATGGATCGCTTCGCCGCACGTTCACAGCAACGCGCTGTTGCCAACCAAAAGAATGGTTTCTTCGAGCGTGAGATCACGCCACTTACGCTGCCCGATGGCCGCGCGGTGTCTGTCGACGACGGCCCGCGCGACGGCACGACCGAAGAGGGTCTGGCCCAGTTGAAGCCAGCCTTTCGCCCAGACGGTCAGATCACCGCGGGCAACGCCTGCCCGTTGAACGATGGCGCCGCGGCAGTCATGGTGATGAGTCTCGACAAGGCCAAGAAGTTGGGTATTACTCCTCTTGCTCGAATCGTGTCGTCGGGCGTGTCGGGTCTGAACCCCGAGATCATGGGCCTCGGGCCGATCGAGGCGTGCCGCCAAGCGCTGAAGCGTGCGGGCATGACCATCGACAACATCGATCTTGTCGAAATCAACGAGGCCTTCGCTGCACAGGTCATTCCATCGGCAAAGCACCTCGGTATCGAGATGGACAAGCTCAACGTGCACGGTGGAGCGATTGCTCTCGGCCACCCGTTTGGTATGACCGGCGCGCGCATCATGACCACGCTGATCAACGGCCTGCAGAACACCAACAAGACCATCGGCATGGAGTCGATGTGTGTGGGCGGTGGTCAGGGAATGGCGATGATCATCGAACGGATGAGCTGACCGGTCGCGCATACATAATCGCGGCAATTGCCGTGAGCACTGCCATCAGCAGTCCGACGGAGCCGAAGGCGACGGTTGCGCCTGCGGCTCCATAAATGCTCGGTGAGAAAAACGCGATCACCATCGACATGAGGAGCCCCGCGGCACCCGCGAGTCCTTGCGCTGCGCTTGCCCGTCCCGCGGGTGCGGCGATCGCCACGGCTGCAGCAGCCGCGGGGTAGGTCAGTGCCTGCACGACGCCCTCAATCACGTTCAGCGCGATGACAGGAGGGAGCGAAGGGAAGACGCCGTAGCCGGCGACTGCGGGCACCACCAGAATCATGGCGTACATCGAGACTTTCTGAGGGTTGTACTTGTCTGCCAGGCGACCACCATATGACGAAAACAGAATGAATGGAATCGTGTAGAGGGCAAACGAGATGCCCACCATGGTGTTGCCGCCACCAAGATCGGTGAGATAGCGGTCCCATAACGCGTCGAAAATGCCAACCGGCGCCTGGATGGCCATGAATACCAACACCGCCACACGAATCTGGCGAATCTTGAGGAGAGAAAAGCTCAGTCGTCCCGACTCGGAAGTGCGGGCGAGCAATGGAAACTGCCGGAAGGCGATTGCCAGCAGCGATGCGAGGTTCAGGCCGGCAAAGAAGAGAAACGTGTTGGCGAGTCCGAACGGGTCGATCATCAGGCCGCCGATGAGTGGCCCGAGCACGAAGCCAAGTAATTCAACGCCAGCGAGGCGGCCGAGGAGGAGGCCTCTGCGGTCAGTGTCAACGTTGGCGAGCAACGCGCGCACCGATGGGAACACGAGGCCAAAAGCCGCGCCGATGACCGCACGCGCGAAAATGAATTCGGCAAGCGTCTCGCCGAGCGCGAGTAACACGGAGCCTGTCGCGCCGAGCACCATGCCCAGCATGATCATGCGCTTGGCAAAGCCCTTATCGGAAAGCGGCGCGAGAAATAAGTTCACCAAGAAGCCCGCAAGGAATCCCGTTCCCGCGATGAGCCCAAGACCTGACGAGGCGAATCCGTAGGTGTCCTGCAGGTCACTGAGCGCAGCGAAGATAACGCTGTTGGATGTGGCCACGGCAAGCGACGTGGTCATTAACAGCACGATGACGCCGCGCTGCGCACTACCCGACATGGTGTTCACGATCTGCCTTCCACGAGGACCGCTTCGCCAAACGCCGGCCATGCCTCCATGGCCCAGTCACCAAATGTGCGGGCAGTGAGTGCAAAGCAGGAGACATTGGCAACGGGGTCAACCCACACGAAGGTGCCCGAGCCGCCGAAGTGTCCATAGGTTGAGGCGCTTGCACGTTCGGGCATCCAATGTGGATGCTTGGCGCCATGAAGTTCGGGGCCCAAACCCCACGGACAGGGGCTAAACGATCCAATGCCAGGTACAACGCCGTCAAGTTCAGGGAACTGATTTGTGGTCGCAGCAGTGTGGGTAGCACGTGCGATGAGTTGCGGCGTGCGCAGCTCATCGGCGAAGCGCGCAAGATCATGTGCAGTGCACGACACGTCTTTGGCAGCGGAACCATCGAGAACGGCGCTCGTCATGCCCAGCGGTTCGAACACTGCCTCGCCAACGAACTGTGCGAACGGCATATCGACGAACTCGGCAACATGGCTTGCGAGCAGGTCGTAACCCGTGTTGGAGTACACCCGCTTGCGGCCCACCGACACGATGGGCTTGTCGGTATCGAAGCCGTACCCACCAGCGTGTGCGAGTAGGTGGCGCACGGTGCACTCGTCATGGCCGACTACATCGTCGAGGGTGATCGAGGCATCCTCAACGGCGATCAACGTGGCCCATGCGGTGATCAGTTTGCTGATGGATGCGAGGCGGTAGCGACGAGAAGAATCGCCGTGGAGGTGGATTTGTCCGCGCGAATCAATGTAGCCAGCGGCGGCATGTTCAACGGGCCACGCGTCAACCATGCTGAACGCGCGGCTCACGGCGTTTAGCTGCGGATCAGTTCGGCGATGCGGAAAGCGAGATCGAGCGACTGGCGCGCGTTGAGACGCGGATCGCACACGGTTTCGTAGCGAGTATCGAGATCTTCGTTGGCGAGTGCTTGCGAGCCACCGAGACATTCGGTCACATTTTCGCCCGTGAGTTCAATGTGAATGCCGCCTGGCCACGTTCCCTCGGCGCGGTGTGCACGCACGAAGCCGGTGATCTCGCGGATGATGTCGTCGAAGTGGCGCGTCTTGCGTCCATTGGGCGCGGAGTAGGTGTTCCCGTGCATCGGATCGCACGCCCACACCACGGGATGTCCTGCATCACGCACGGCACGCAGCAGCGGTCGAAGCGTGTCTTCCACCTCGTCGGCACCCATGCGGCTGATCAGGGTGAGCCGACCAGGGATGCGCGCGGGGTTCAAGGTCTCGCAGAGTTCCAGCAAGTATTCGACCGTGGTGGTCTTGCCGATTTTGCATCCGATCGGGTTGCCAACGCCGCGGAGGAACTCCACGTGGGCGCCGTCGAGTTGCCGCGTGCGCTCGCCAATCCAGAGCATGTGTGCGCTGCAGTCATACCAGCCGCCCGTCAGCGAATCCTGTCGAGTGAGGGCTTCCTCGTAGCCAAGGATGAGGGCTTCGTGGCTGGTGTAAACGTCAACTTGGTGCAACGCACTCGTGGTCTCGGTGTCGATGCCGCAGGCGCGCATAAAGCCGAGCGCGCGCTCAATTTCGGAAGCCACTTGCTCGTAGCGCTGACCCTCTGCGCTCGTTGCGACGAACTCTTGGTTCCATGCGTGCACACGGCTGAGATCGGCAAAGCCGCCCTTGGTGAACGCGCGCAGCAAGTTCAAGGTGCTGGCAGCTTGGTGATAGGCCTGCACCAACCGCTCGGGGTTGGGCGTGCGACCAGCCGCAAGAGGCGAGGGATCGTTGACCATGTGCCCGCGGAACACGGGCAGCTCAACTGAGCCCACCATTTCGGTGTTGTTTGAGCGTGGCTTGGCGTATTGACCCGCGATACGGCCGACTTTCACTACCGGAACGCCCATGGAGTAGGTGAGCATGACGGCCATCTGCAGGATGACGCGCAGCTTTTCGCGAATGTTGACTGCCGAGAACTCCTCGAAACTCTCCGCGCAGTCGCCGGCTTGCAGCAAGAACGCATTGCCGCTGGCCACTTGGCCAAGCGCTACCTGCAACGAACGCGCCTCGCCAGCAAAAACCAGCGGTGGGAACGACGTGATTTGCTTGAGTGCGTTCGTCAGCTCGCTGTCATCCGGCCATGCAGGCTGTTGCGCAGCAGGAAACCCCTGCCACGAAGACGGTGTCCAGTTCTTGCTCATGATGGATCCAGTGTACGAAGAGGAATCCGGCCCCGCGCGGGGAGTTAGACCGTGAGGAAGTCGCCAGCGTCTTCGCGCAGCGAGTCCACCGCACGGCTCACGAGGCGGCGGGCGGCTTCTGCCGTCACACCCAATTCCTCGCCAACCTGGCGGAAACTCTTGCGCTCACCGTCGTGCATGCCGAATCGAGCTTCGACTGCATAGCGGGCGCGCTCATCGAGCGTGTTGAGCAGGTCATCCAGCAGATCGGTATCGACCATCGACATGACGGCCTCTTCTGGGCTGATGTCGTCGTTGGGAACAAGGTCGCCCAAGGTGGCATCGCCGTCGTCACCGATCGTCTTGTCGAGCGAGACCGGTGTGGTGAGGCGGTGCAGTTCGGCGTTCACCGAGTCCAGACCTTCGGCATCGCCTGAGCCCTGGCGCAACGCGGCACGCAAGGTGGCAGAGCGGTCACCGGGGATGCGGATGAGGCTGGCCTTCTGGTCGAGCGCGCGGCCGATGGCCTGGCGGATCCAGAAGGTGGCGTAGGTCGAGAACTTGAATCCACGGCGCCAGTCGAACTTGTCGACTGCGTGCTCGAGGCCGAGGTTGCCCTCCTGGATGAGATCCAGCAGGTCCATGCCCTGGGGCAGCGGGTACCGGCGCGCGATCGACACCACGAGGCGGAGGTTGGAGCGGATGAAGTGATCCTTGGCCTTGGCTGCAGCGCGGAGATCGGCGCGCAGGGCCGCACCCCGTTCGCCGGCCTCGAGTCGCTTGGCGGCTTCGCGCCCGCGCTCGATCGCCTTGGACAGGTTGCGCTCATCCTCTGCGTTCAGCAGGGGAACTTTGCCAATTTCATTGAGGTAGAGGCCGATTGCGTCAGACATATGTGGGTTCAACCATTTCGTGTGGGGGGAGTAATTCGGGGGTCACCGTGAAACGTGGCACCTCGGTGCCGGCGTTGCGCGGGGGGTAGGGGGATGTGGACTTCGTGAGCGGGTGATCGACATTACTGCATCGGCAAAAAAATTGGAAGGGTTGAGCAAAAACTTTCGAAATTCATAAAGCCCATGTGTGTATTGGGTTTGCGGTCAACTACCGGAGTCGCGAGGCGGGTCTCATGGTGGGGCCTCGCCGCTGAGACGGTAGAAGCGGGGCGTTTCTAGACTGCTCGGGTGACGACTGGCCCCCGAATCGGCGTGTTCGGTGGCACGTTCGACCCGCCGCACATTGGGCACCTGGTGACGGCCGTGAATGTGCGCCATGCGCTCGCCTTGGATCTCGTGTTGCTGATGGTGGCCAACGACCCGTGGCAGAAGACGGGAACTCGCGCGGTGACGCCGGCGATCGATCGTTTTGCCATGGTCGCTGCAGCGGTGGAAGGTCTCGACGGTATTGCTGCGGGCCGCGAAGAGATCGATCGAGGCGGCCCGAGCTATACCGCCGACACATTGGCGTTGCTGACTCAGAAGTATCCCGGAGCCACTCTCTTCACCATCGTCGGCGACGACGCCGCAAGCGGGTTGCGCAGCTGGGAGCGCATCGACCAAGTCGTAGAGCGCTCGCAACTGGTCGTCGTCGACCGCCCCGGCGTGCATGTGACGTTGCCGAGTGAATTTGAGTGGATACGCGTGGAGTCGCCTCGCCTCGAGGTGAGCAGCACCGACCTTCGTTCGCGCTTTGCCGACGGGCGTCCACTCGAATATCTCGTACCCGACACCGTGCGCGCGGAGATTCTCAAGCGCGGTTTGTACGGTGTAGGCAACTCATGACTGCTTTCCCGTCTCGTCAACGCAATCGACTGCTCGGCGCATTGCTCTGCGGCATAGGTGCTGCTGCGTTACTGCCCTTGAGCGCCGTGTATGGCGCACGCTCGCTGTTGACGTCGTCGTCGGGCTCACGCGTGGATGACTCGGCTGCGCTGAAAATTCCCGCGACGCCGGCGGCGATGTTGGCCAGTGTCAATGACGTCAATCAAGTGACGTCATTGACGGCATTTGTGCTTGATCCAAGCGGCATGGGTGGAACAGTGATTTCGTTCCCCGTGGGTTCGCGCGCCGAGCAGGTGGGAACCGAGAATCCGCGCCGCGTGGGCGACAGTTACGCCATCGCCGGCCTCGAGGGGCTCACCCTCGAAGTCGAAGGGCTGCTAGACGTCACGTTTGGGATCACCGAGACGATGAATGCTGAGCAGCTCGCCAATGCTTTTTCTGGGTTGGGTGACGTGCAGGTGACATTTGACGTGCCACTTGTGAATACCTCCGTCGAGATGCCACCGCCTCCGACCACAGTTCGATCGAGTCAGACGACGATTCCTCCCGAGCCGATCGTGCGCGACAATGAGGTGTATCCGGCGGGTACGTCCACGTTGTCAGCGAATGAGTTACCGATCGTGCTGTTGGCACAGCGTCTGAACGAGCCTGAATCGGTTCGTCTGCCGCGCATCAAGTCGATGTGGGACGGTGTGGCAGCATCGGCAAACGCAGCGGTGACCGGTAGTGAACCTGCGACAGTCGGTGCCACGCAAGACATCCCGCAGGATCTCGCCGGATTCATGAATCGTGTGTTTTCAGGACGCATGCAGGTGTGGCAGATGAGTTTCGCGGCCCTCTCGGGTGCGGATAATCCCGCGTCGATCGACCTGTATGCACTCGATGTATTCGAGGTGCGCATGATCATGGCCTCAGTTGCGCCCAGCAGCTTGAGCGTGTCGTCCGAGCTCATTGCCGTGCAGCTGGACAGCCCGTTTAATGACGCCAACGTCACGCGGTCGGCAGTCGAGCGACTCTCCGCTGTCGGCCTTTCTGTGGCGTTGATCCGCGAGGTAGCCACGCCGCCCGAGGACAAAACAATCTTCTATTACTCGGACGGCGCCATCGTCGAGGTTGCACAGCGGCAATTAGAAGAAGTGATTGGGCCAACGTCGTTTCAACCGATCGCCGAAGCGGTGGAGGGCATCGCCGCACGCGTGGTGTTGGGCCAGACATTTGTCGACTTCCTCGTGCAAAATCCACCGATCCCAACGACGATCCCTGCCTCGGGGGATGAATCGTGAGTGAACCTATTGACGCCGACACGCTTGGCGTGGCCAAGGTTGCGGTAGACGCCGCCGAAGACAAGCAAGGGCAGAACACGATCGTGCTCGACGTCGGCGACGTACTCGCGATTACGCGTTTGTTCGTCGTCACCAGCGCAACCAATCAACGGCAGCTACGCACGATTGCCGGCGAAGTCAGCGAGAAGGTGCGCACCGAGTGCGGACGCTCGCCTCGCCACTCTGAAGGTGCGGGCGAAGACCAATGGATTCTGCTCGACTATGGCGATGTGGTGGTGCATGTGTTTGCGGAGGAGGCCCGCCGGTTCTATGAGATCGAACGGCTGTACCGGGACGTTCCGGTCGTTGACGTTGAAGGGCTTCCGTCTCCTCGGCAGTAACAACTTCGACGAGTTGGCGTTGTACATTTCTGATATCAAGCGTGACCGCGGGTCTATGAAATGAGGGATGTGATGAAGAGTTTCCGAGTCGTGGGTGTTTCATGCGCGATTGTGCTACTGGCTGCGTGTGGTGGTGGATCAGATTCTGCGGAGTCAACAGAAACTGGCGACACCATGGGGCAAACTGAAGCCAACATCGAAGCGACGGGTAACGACTGTGTGGACGCCGCTGCCGCCTTCAATGCGGTGGTTCAGGGCGTGATGTCTGGTCTCATGGACCCCACATTGTTCGACGACGAACTCAACAAGGCGAATATTGAAGAGGCCCGTGCAGCAGTGCCCGATGAAATCGCCGATGATTTTGAGCTCTTTTCGCAGGCGTACATCATGATCGGTGAGGTGCTCGCAGAGGTGGGTGCCAATGGGGGGTTCACCAATCCGGAGAACGTCGCCAAGTTTGAAGAGCTGTCTAAGGAACTCGAGAACCCAGAGCTTGAGGCCGCGGCACAGCGAGTGGGCGAATACTTCCAAAGCGAATGCACTGGCGGCTGACAATGAGGAAGGCCGTTCGCATGGCGGCACTGACGGCATGCGCAGCGCTGGTGTCGTCGTGTCTGAATCTCGACGCAGATCTCACCATCAATGGTGAGGCACTTGCAAGCGGATCCTACGAGGTGGAAGTAGCCAAGCAGGTGGCCGCATTGTTGGGCGTGTCAGAGCCCGAGGACTTGAAAGACCGCCTGCTCGAGGGCGAAGGTGGAATCCTGCCGAAAGGCAACTCGGTAGAGGTGGAAGAGCGCGGCGAGTTCTACGTGATGACAGTGACGATGAAAGACGTGCCGCTCACCGAAGAGGGCATGACTGCCGAGGTGCTCGACGATGGTCGGGTGCGCTTCGAGTTTGTGAATGAGGAATCAGAAGAAACTTCTGGCTTCGATGCGGGACTCACCGGAACGATCGACATGCGTATCACGATGCCTGGTGCAATCGTCGAAAGCGAAGGATTCGATGTCGTCGACGACCTGACGGTGGAGTATTCGGGGCCGGTGACTGAGGCGGCAGTGTTGTCGGTCGTGAGCGAGGCGGGATCAGCTAGCGGCGGAGGGTTCCCGCTCATTCCGGTCGCCGTAGTAATCGTGCTCGGCGCTATCGCGGTGATCGTGATGACACGGCGCAAGAAGTCGGCGCCGAACACCGCGATGCCCGAGCCCCCGGCTGTTGCCCCTGAGTGAGTCGCCGCTAGAGTACAAACGCACTTTCGGGGCTGTAGCTCAATTGGTAGAGCGCTTGCATGGCATGCAAGAGGTCAGGGGTTCAATTCCCCTCAGCTCCACTCTGTGATTGATATCCAGGTCAACCACGGCGCAGCAGATTGGCCCACGCTGCGCCGCGCGGCTGAGGCAGCCGAGGAGAGCGGGTACACCACGTTGTGGGTGGCAGACCACCTCGCGGGCGACGTGATGAATGCACCTTCGATGCCTGAGTGTTTTACGACACTCGGCGGTCTGGCCGCAGTGACCTCTCGGATAGGGCTCGGATCGCTTGTTGTCAATACTGGAACGCGACATCCGGGCATCGTGGCCAATGCAGCGGCGACCGTCCAACAGATGTCCGAGGGACGATTCATACTGGGGTTGGGCGCCGGTGCATCGCCAACGAGTCGGTTTGCGCGCGAGTTGCATGCGCTCGACATTGCGGTGCCGGCCGCACTCGAGGATCGACACCGTCGACTCATCGCGACGCTCGATCGCATTGATGCGATGTGGTCGCCAGATCGTGACGAGCGCTACGTGGGCTGTCCACTCCCGGTGCCTCGTCCACCGGTGATCGTGGGCGTTAACTCCATCGCGCTGGCGCATATCGCGTCGGCTCGGACCGACGGTATCAACGTGCGGGCAGACCATCCGCGTGTGAAGGAGATCCTTGCCGCCACGCGTGATGCCGCACAGACCGGATTTATGCGGTCGGTGTGGGCGTCGTTCGACGAATCGTTACTCGATCCGCGGTGTGCGCGTCGACGCGAATGGGCTGCGATTGGTGTGAACCGCATCGTGTTGCTGATGAGCGGAGCACCCGACGCGACGCGTATTGCCGCGACGCGCGTTGTTGATTAGAGAACGACGTTGATGAGTTTGCGCGGAACGACAATGACGTTGCGCGGTGTCTTTCCGTCAAGCAGCGCGACGATCTTTGGGTCGGCAAGCGCGAGTGCCTTGATGTCGTCGTCGGTAGTAGTAGATACGACGATCACCTTGGAGCGAACCTTCCCGTTGACCTGAACGGGCACTTCGATCGTGTCCGACACGAGCATCGCCGGGTCGGGGGAGGGGAACGGGTGGTAGGTCAGAGGCTCGGTGCGACCGAGGCGTTGCCAGAGCTCTTCGGCCATGTGTGGGCACAGCGGCGACAGCATCTGCACCAATACGTCGACAACTTCTCGCGGCGACGAGTCGTGTTCGTTTACGTGACTGGTGAGTGCATTGTTGAGTTCAATCAACTTGGCAATGGCGGTGTTGAAGCGCAGGTTTTGGAAGTCGGTGCCGACGCCAGCGATTGCTTTGTGTAGTTCCCGGCGAAGCGCGATTGGGGCGTCGTCGTTGCTGACACGAAGCGAACCGTCGTCTTCGTTGATGAGGTTGCGCCACACGCGTTGGAGAAAGCGCTGCATGCCGACTACGTCACGCGTGTTCCAGGGTCGAGATGCCTCGAGTGGTCCAGTTGACATCTCGTAGAGCCGGAACGTGTCTGCACCGAACTCGTCGTACATCTCGTCGGGTGTCACAACGTTCTTCAGGCTTTTACCCATTTTGCCGTACTCGCGATCGACGGGTTCGTCGGCATACCAGTAGGCACTGTCGCGTTCGACCACATCTGCCGCGGGAACAGTTTGTCCGCGCGCGTCGCGATAGGCGTACGCCTGGATGTATCCCTGATTGAAGAGTCGATGAAACGGCTCTTCGCTGGAGACGTGCCCGAGGTCGAAGAGCACCTTGTGCCAGAAGCGTGAATAGAGGAGGTGCAATACGGCGTGTTCGACGCCGCCCACATAGAGGTCGACGCCACCGGTGTGGCCGTCGTGGCGCGGTCCCATCCAGTAGCGCTCCACTTCGGGATCAACGAATGCTGTGTCATTGGTGGGGTCGAGGTAGCGCAACTCGTACCAGCACGAGCCGGCCCACTGCGGCATGACGTTCACTTCGCGGCGGTACTGGCGTGGGCCGTCGCCGAGATCGAGTGTGACATCGACCCAATCGGTGACGCGAGCGAGCGGGGGGATGGGGTCTGACACATCGTCGTGGGGGTCAAGCGCCTGCGGTTTGAAGTTTTCGAGTTCGGGCAGGGTGATCGGCAGCATCGACAGGGGCACGGCGTGCGGCTGATCGTCGGCGTCGTAGACGATAGGAAATGGTTCACCCCAGTAACGCTGTCTGGAGAACAACCAGTCGCGCAGTTTGTAGGTCACTGCCTTCGCGCCATGCCCGTTCGACTCGAGCCACTTGTTGACGAGTGACTTTGCCTCGGCCACGGTGCGCTCGCCGTCGAGCGATACCTCGTCGTTGCGCGAATGCACATATGTGCCCTCGCCTACGTAGGCCTCAGGCCACAGACTGCAGTCGAGCGTGGGCGACATGTCGTGGCGCGCACACCACTCGTCGCTTGGTTGTTGAATCGCCACGATCGGTAGGTCGTAGGCACGCGCAAAGTCAAAGTCGCGTTGATCGCCGGCCGGTACCGCCATGATCGCGCCGGTGCCGTATCCCATGAGCACGTAGTCGGCAATCCACACCGGGACGTCTTTGCCGTTGATCGGATTCGTCGCATACGAGCCGGTGAATACGCCGGTCTTTGCGCGGGCGTCGTCCTGTCGGTCGGCATCGGCAAGTGACGCCGCGCGCGCACGGTATTCGTCCACGTGGGTGCGTTGACTCGCGCTCGTCAGCGCGTCGACGAGTGGATGCTCGGGCGACAACACCATGAACGTTGCGCCGAACAAGGTGTCCGGTCGCGTGGTGAATACCTCGATGTCGCCAGCCGACGACGCGAATCGCACGCGAGCACCCTCGCTGCGCCCGATCCAGTTGCGCTGCATCAACTTGATCGCTTCTGGCCAATCCAAACGATCGAGATCGTCGAGCAGGCGATCGGCGTAGGTGGTGATGCGCATGGTCCACTGACGCATGTTGCGCTTGAACACCGGATAGTTGCCGATATCGCTGCGCCCCTCGGCAGTGACTTCTTCGTTGGCCAAGATGGTGCCAAGACCTGGGCACCAGTTCACCGGTGCGTCGGCGAGATAGACGAGGCGAAAGCAATTGATGATCTCGTTGCGCGCGGCCGCAGATAGTGACGACCAGGGGCCCTTGCCGGTGTCTCGGGTGCCCGACTCGAACTGTTCGACCAAGGTGGCAATCGGGCGCGCCTTATTGGCATGCTCGTCGTACCACGAGTTGAAGATCTGCAGGAAGATCCACTGTGTCCAGCGGTAGTAATCCTCGTCGGTGGTGCTGATACTGCGACGCTGATCGTGGCCGAGTCCGAGCCGTCGTAACTGTCTGCGCATGTTGGCGATGTTGGATTCGGTGTTAATGCGCGGGTGGATACCGGTCACGATCGCATGTTGTTCTGCGGGCAGTCCAAAACTGTCATAGCCAAGCGTGTGCAACACGTTGAGGCCGGTCATTCGCTTGTATCGCGCGAACACGTCGGTGGCGATGTATCCGAGTGGATGTCCAACATGGAGCCCTGCCCCCGAGGGATAGGGGAACATGTCCATAACGAACAGCTTCTCCCGGGCGCTCACCCGCGCAGGGTCGCCGAGGGGACCGGCGGGATTCGGCGTTTCGAACGTGCCGTCGTGGTCCCAGGCGTCCTGCCACTTCGACTCAATTTGATTGGCGAGTGCGGCGCTGTAGCGGAATGGAGGGATCTTCGAGGAGGGATCGTTGCCCGTCAAGTGAGCAGGCTGACGCGATGCCGACATAGCCTCCGTATCGTAGATGAGCACAGGCTCGATTCAACGGGAAGGAACGGTGAAGACACGATGGGCAAGCCGCAACGACGCTCGTCCAATAGCCGTCGACACAGTTACCCCCGTGCCGCGCGCATCAGCGAGACGGTGCGCGAGGTCGTTGCCGAGGAACTGGTGCGCATCGATGACGATCGGCTCGCGTTCGTCACCATCACCGCCATCGACGTCGACTCCGAAATGAATCGTGGCATTGTCTATTTCGACTCGCTCCAGGGCCAGGAGGGGGACGAGCGGATCGTCGAAGTGCTCGGCGAGCATCGCAAACGTCTCCAGGCCGCTATCGCCCGTCAGATTCACGCACGCCGAACACCTATTTTGCAGTTTCGTCCCGATGACACCATTCGCGCTGCCGAGCGCATCGACGAGGTGTTGCGGAACGATCCGATGCGCAGTCGTGTGCACGACGAGCCGGACGAAGACGGTCGCTAGTGGCGCGCCGACGGCCGCCAAGCCGTCACGGTCTGGTGATCGTTGACAAGCCTGCTGGTATGACGAGCCACGATGTCGTGGGCGCCGTGCGCAAACGATTTGATGAGCGCCGAGTGGGACATGCGGGAACATTGGATCCCGATGCAACGGGTGTGCTGCTCGTTGGCGTGGGGTATGTGACGCGTTTAATGCGGTTCTTAAGTGGCATGGACAAGACCTATACCTGTGAGGTCGTGCTCGGTGTCGAGACAAACACCCTGGACGACTCCGGTGTCACGGTCGCTACGTACGACATGGGGCACCTGGCGCTCGAACAGGTGCGCGAGGCAGCGGTGCGGCTGACTGGCAACATTCTGCAGGTGCCGCCGATGGTCTCGGCGCTCAAAGTGGATGGCCGACGCCTACACGAACTTGCGCGTGAGGGCATCGAGGTGGAGCGCCAACCGCGGCCCGTGCATGTCGAACAATTCTTGGTCGAACCCACCAACGAGTCGAATGTCTTCCACATCTCTGTAGAGGTGTCATCGGGTACGTATGTGCGATCGTTAGCCTCGGATCTTGGCCGACTGTTGGGTGGCGGCGCGCACCTGCGTCGATTACGACGTCACTCGATCGGGCCATTCGTGGAAGCAGAAGCACATTCACTCGATGAGGTCCTGTTGCTTTCCCCCGTTGAGGCGTTGCGGGGGATGACGTCGGTGACGGTCGACGACGATGTCGCGGCGATGATCCGCAACGGTCGCCAACTCGATGCGCCAGATGCGTCCGGACCGTGGGCGATGGTGGATGCGTCGGGCGCATTGCTGGCCGTATACGAATTGGCTGAACCGGGTCGGGCAAAGCCGGCAGTCGTTTTGGCTGAAGCGGTAGCGTGACCAGCCGTGTTAGTCGTCCGAGATTTGATTAATGAGTCGTTGCCGCGCCGCTCGGTGATCACAATTGGGGCCTATGACGGCGTACACCGCGGACACCAAGAAGTCATTCGACAGGTTCGTGAACTTGCCGAGCGTCTCGACTGCATGAGCGTGGTTGTCACATTCGATCGGCATCCAGCCTCGGTAGTACGCCCCGAGTCTGCGCCAAAGTTGCTGACGGATGCGGAACAAAAGCTTGAACTGTTGGCTGCTACCGGTATCGATGCAACGTGCATCGTCAACTTCACGAAGGAAGAGGCGATGTCGCCTCCTGAGGAGTTTGTTCGTCGGGTGATGGCCAATGCATTAAAGACCAAGGTCATCGTGGTCGGCGAAGATTTTCACTTCGGGCACCGCCGCAGTGGCAACGTGGAGACGCTGCGCGAGTTCGGCAAGATACACGACTTCACCGTTGAGCCAATTCGACTCGTGCCACGCCCTGACGGCGTCAACGAGCCGGTCAGTTCGACGGCAATTCGTCGCGCATTGGCGGGTGGCCAGGTAGAAGTTGCGCGTCAACTACTCGGACATCCGTTCGAGATCCGCGGCGAAGTGATTCAAGGTGACCGCCGCGGCCGCGAGCTGGGATTTCCAACGGCAAACATCGCCGTGCACGAGACGATGTGCATGCCCGCAGATGGCGTCTATGCGGGATGGTTCGTGACGGAATCCGGCGACCGATATCGCGCCGCCATCAACTTTGGTCGGCGCCCAACATTCGTCGAGCATGCCACGCATTCGCTACTCGAGGCACACCTGTTGGATTTCTCGGGTGATCTCTATGGGCAACGTGCAAGGGTGACGTTTGAATATTTCCTCCGCAGTGAGCGAAAGTTTGATGGCCTCGAGTCGCTGAAGCGACAACTTCAGGATGACGTTGTCGCTGCGCGCTCGGCCCTTGCGTAGAGCGTCGTTCGCTGGGTGAGCGTGCGCCCGAGCGGGGCGACCACTGCATTGAACGAGTCCTCGGTCATCTTCTGACCGTGATTAGCGCCAGCGGCGCGCGAGATGTTTTCGTCCATCAGTGTTCCGCCCAGGTCATTGCATCCCGATCGCAGCAGCTGGCGTGCACCCTCCACGCCCACCTTTGTCCACGAGACCTGCACGTTGTCGATCAGGCCGTCGTATGCAATACGTGCAATCGCGTGCATGAGGATGGTTTCGCGGAACGTGGGTCCACGTCGTGACTTGCGCTGCAAGTAAATAGGCGAGGCCATGTGCACGAATGGCAACCCGACGAACTCGGTGAATCCGCCGGTATCGCGTTGCAGATCTCTCGTGCGCACGATGTGTCGTGCCCAGTTGCGGGGGCGCTCGACCGAGCCAAACATGATCGTGATGTTGGAGCGCAACCCAACGGCATGAGCTGTGCGGTGGCACTCCAGCCACTGGTCGGTGTCGATCTTGTCGGGGCAGAGGATCGCACGAATTTCGTCGTCCAGAATTTCTGCCGCGGTGCCAGGTAATGAGGACAGCCCCGCCGCCTTGAGTCGAAGTAGGTAGTCACGCAGCGGTTCGCCAAGGCGCGTAGCACCTTCGACGACTTCGAGCGCAGTGAACCCGTGAATGTGCAGATGCGGCGCGGCATCGCGAACCGCATGGGTGACGTCCACGTAGTAGTTGCCATCGAAGTTCGGGTGAATGCCTCCTTGCAGTGTCACTTCGGTTGCGCCGAGCTCCCATGCCTCCGCCGCACGGTGGGCGATGTCGTCGAGCGTGAGCAGGTACGGGGTGCCGCGCAGGTTGAGGCTCAGCGGGCCCTTTGAGAAACCACAGAATTTGCACTTGAACGTGCACACGTTGGTGTAGTTGATATTGCGGTTATGCACCCACGTGACCACATTCCCGACGCGCTCCTCGCGAAGGCGATCGGCGAGCGCAGCTATTGCATGAACCTCTGCGCCGCGGGCACCAAACAGGGTGACGATTTCGTCTTCGCCAATCTGTTCACCGCGCTCGACACCCGCCAACACGTCGGCGACGGGACCTGAAATGCGCGTCGTCGAACGCCCCGTAATGAGCGTTGGAGGCGGATTATTTGCGCCGGAGTACCACTGCGTCGAGCGATGGCCAACCAACACCACTTCAGCACCGTCGCCTACAACGTCGGCTTTCGACACAGTTTCGGGCCACACCTGGCCATGATCGTCGCGGGCAAGCCCCTCGGCATCGCTGCGATCCATCACGGCGAAGTGCAGCGATGCGTCTATCCAACGCTCGGGCGCTGAAACGAATTCGGGGTACACGGTGAGTCGTGGCGCGATGTACTTGTCGCGCGTCGCCGAGGCCGATGCGAGTTTCTCGAGCGCTGGCCAAGGGCGCTCGGGGTTGACATGGTCGGCGGTTACAGGCGACACGCCTCCCCAGTCGTCGATGCCGGCGTCGAGGAGTACGGCGAAGTTGTCACTCAGGTTGGGTGGCGCTTGTAGATGGATTGAAGGCGGCAGGAGTACTCGCGCTGCCGCAATGGTCCAGAGATATTCATCTTCGGGGCACGGGCGGGCCTTGTGCATGGCCGTGCCTAGCTTGGGCAGAAAGTTTTGCACGATGACTTCCTGCACATGCCTATGGTGCTCGTGTGATGCAGCGATTGCGACCAGCGCATCGAGTCGATCCTCGCGTGATTCGCCGATACCAACCAGGATGCCCGTTGTGAAGGGAATGCCGAGTTGCCCAGCCCACTCGAGTGTGTCGAGGCGCCGCTGCGGTTCTTTGTCGGGGGCACCACGGTGGCAGTCGAGGTCGTTGCGCAGCGACTCGATCATCATCCCCTGTGAGGGCGACACGCGCCGCAACATTGTCAACTCATCGGCATACAGCGCGCCCGCATTTGCATGGGGCAACAACCCAGTCTCGGACAGCACCAATTGCGCCATGTCGTGCAGATAGTGCACAGTCGAGTCGTATCCGTTGGTAGTAAGCCATTCGCGTGCCACGTCGTAGCGCAGCTCGGGTCGTTCGCCGAGGGTGAAAAGCGCTTCATGACATCCTGCGCGCGCCCCTTGACGGGCAATGGCGAGCACCTGGTCGGGCGTCAAGTACGGCGACTCCATGCGCGCGGGTGGTTGGGCAAATGTGCAGTAGCCGCACTTGTCGCGGCACAGCATGGTGAGCGGAATAAACACCTTCGGCGAGTAGGTCACACGTGTGCCGAACGTGGCGTCACGGATCGCACGTGCCTCGGCCATGAGGGCGTCGAGGGCAAGTGCAGAGATGCGCTGGCGAATGGACAACGAGACCTCCGAGGTCGGTTGGTGAATGCAATTGCCAGCGCCCGACCCGACGTCTCCACAGTGTTAGAGAGGTGAGAGACCTCGGCTGTGTCGTGCGCCCGCCACCGTAGCGGTTGCTTGGGTGCAGCGCAAGAGACGCGTTAGAGCCGACCGAGCAGGGTAAACAGCGCTCGGACGTGGTGGCCAGTCACCGGCACCCGGTGACCGGTTCGGCTGACGAAGCCGATTTGGACGCCGGTTGCGGGGTCAGCCGCAGTGAAGAGTTGCTCATGGCCAGCCGAATCGACGAGGACGTCGGTCAACATCGGGATCCCTGCTGCCGCCAGTGCTTCTTGCACAAAACGAGCGTTAAGCACCTCGATGGCGATGTGCTGGACACCCGATCCGTGTTGGGCCAGATGCTGGTGCACCGCAGGATCATTTCCTGGGCCCACCAACACCACGGTGATGCCGCCCGCATCGGCGGTCTTGATATCGGGATCGTCGGTGGCCGTCACGGTGAACCCGAGTGCGCTGAGAAACGCGATCGCTGAATCGAGATTGGCAACGCACACCACGACGTGGTCGATGCGCACGGCGACTGTGTCGAGCGCGCCAGTGATTTCGCCGGCCAACTTGTCGGGCGCTGACTCATGACGTTCGTGCGCTACTTCGATGCGGTGGGTTTCCGACAACACAATGCGAAAGAGTTGCTCGGCGAAGTCGGCATCGACGCGCTTGTCGATTGCCCATTGCCGCCGCGAGGTGAGGACCTCGCGCACGCGCGCTGGCTGAATGACTGGCGTGCCCGATCCGGCCTTCATCGCGGCAACTTCGCGACACACTTCCATACGTTTGGCCAGCAAATCAATAATCGCGGCGTCGATCTCGTCGATGGTGCGTCGAAGCGGAGAGAGATCGCTCGACATGGTCATCGTCTCCAGCGTCGGCGACGACGAAGTGGTGCGACGAGCCGTTCAACGTGCTTGGCGAGTACGTCCATCTCGATGTTCACCTGATCACCAGGGCGCCGTGCGCCAAGGGTGGTGACCTGCGCAGTATGCGGAATCACGGCGACACGAAACGTGTCGTCGGTGAGATTGAACGCCGTGAGGCTCACGCCATCGACGGTGATAGATCCCTTTTCGACGAGCAGGTGCATGGCGCTACGGGGCAATCGAACGACGAGATCAGGCGTCGGCGCAACAACGGTGCCGACAAAATCCACGTGGCCGAGCACAATGTGCCCACCGAGTCGGTCGCCGAGGGCGAGTGGCCGCTCCAAGTTGACGGGGCTACCCGCGTCGAGCGCACCGAGGTTGGTACGTGAGTAGGTTTCGTCACTGACGTCGGCTTCCCACCATGTGGCGAAGTCGGAGCCGACAACGGTGAGGCAGCAGCCGTTGACGGCAATCGAGTCGCCCATCTGGGCGCCCTCCACCACGCGGGATGCCCCAATGCGCAGGCGGGAGCCGTCGCGGCACTCAACGCGCCCGAGTTCTTCCACAATCCCCGTGAACACGGCACTTGACACTACTTATCAGGGGTCGCGATGCGGCCGGGGAGAAGTGGCAGCCCGTCGCGGTAGGGTGAGGAGGTCCGTCGGGGCTTTGTTGCTCCGGCGTGATGCCAGGGACCGCCGGTCCCGGCGTCCAATCCCTGCCCAACACCGTTGGGTGATCGAAAGGCACATACCGTGGCTACAGCTCCCAAGAGCGACACCATTGCAAAGCATCGGGCTCACCCGACCGACACCGGTTCGCCGGAAGTGCAAATTGCGCTTCTCACCGAGCGAATCAACAGTCTGACCGAGCACCTCAAGGCACACGACAAGGATCACCACAGTCGTCGAGGGCTCCTGATGATGGTCGGCCGTCGCCGCCGCATGCTTGACTATGTCAAGGCCCGTGACATCGAGAAGTACCGAAAGCTTCTCGACGAACTCGGTCTGCGCCGCTAACGAGCGTCGCGGTACGCACATAACGAACAACCAGAAGTCGGTTGTCAGTCGCTGATAGCGCAGCGGACATTCGGTCCGAGCTGCGACATTGCCGACTGGGAATCGACCGGTTGTTCCATACACCCTGACTCGGCAACAATGCCGCAGGGACGAAAGGAATCACCATGGCTGAGGCCATTTCCGTATCGGCTCCCGTTTCGGGCACCGACAAAACACTGACCTTCGAAACGGGCAAGTTCGCGCTGCAATCGCAGGGTGCTGTTGTTGCCAAGATCGGCAAGACCGCAGTACTCACTACCGCCAACGCGGCAAAGGGTGTACGTGACGGCATCGACTTCTTCCCGCTCACCGTGGACGTTGAAGAGCGTGCGTATGCAGCGGGCAAGATCCCCGGTTCATTTTTCCGCCGCGAAGGTCGACCGAGCCAGCAAGCAATTCTCACGTGTCGTTTGACCGACCGCCCATTGCGGCCAGCATTTCCTGACGGCTATCGCAACGAGACGCAAATTGTCATCACCGTTATTGGTGCGGATCAGGTCAACCCACACGACGTGCTATCGATCAACGCCGCCTCGGCAGCGTTGATGATCAGCGGTATTCCGTTTGAAGGGCCGATTGGCGCGGTGCGTTTGGCATTCGCTCAGGACGGCACGTGGGTGCCACACCCCACGTTCGAAGAAGGCGAAGCGGCAACGTTTGAAATCGTGGTTGCCGGACGCGAACTCGACAATGGCGACGTTGCGATCATGATGGTCGAAGCAGGTGGCACCGAGAAGAGCTTTGTGTACTACGGCGATGGTGCGCCAAAGGTGACCGAGCAGGTCATCGCCGATGGCCTTGAGGCATCGAAGCAGTGGATCAAGGAGTCCATCAAGTTGCAGCGTCAGCTGGTCGCCAGTGTGATTGCGACTCGTGGACCAATCGAGCCGCTGAAGTACACGCCGATTCTCGACTACACCAACGAACTGTTTGCTGCTGTGGAGCGCGTTGCTACCGAGACCTTGCAGCCCGCGATTCGTATTGCGCTCAAGAGCGAGCGCAATGCGGCCATCGACGCTGCCACCGTTGCCACGGTGGCGGCTTTGGCGGGCACCGCCGACGCGCCAGGCGAATTTGCCGGCCAGGAGAAGCAGATCAAGGAAGCCGTGCGTTCGCTGACCAAGAAGTTGGTGCGCAAGCGTGTGACCAACGAGGGCGTGCGCATCGACGGTCGTGGACCAGCGGATCTCCGCCCGGTCTCTGCCGAGGTAGGTCTCATTCCGACGGCGCATGGCACTGGTCTTTTCCAGCGTGGCGAGACGCAGGTGCTCAACGTGTTGACAATGGCGATGCCCAAGATGAACCAGATGATCGACTCGATCACACCGGAAACATCCAAGCGCTATATGCACGACTACAACATGGCCCCGTGGGCCAATGGTGAAACTGGCCGAGTGGGCAGCCCCAAGCGCCGCGAAATCGGCCACGGTGCGCTCGCTGAGCGCGCGTTGTTCCCGCTTGTACCCAATCAGGAGACGTTCGCCTACACGCTGCGGCTCGTCAGCGAAGTGTTGTCGTCGAACGGCAGCACCTCGATGGCCTCGGTGTGTGCATCAAGTCTGTCGCTGATGGACGCTGGCGTGCCGATTGTTGCTCCAGTCGCAGGTATTGCGATGGGTCTGATTTACGACGATGGCAAGTACACCGCCCTCACCGACATTCTCGGTGCGGAGGATGCCTTTGGCGACATGGACTTCAAGGTGGCCGGTACCGCAGATGCGGTGACGGCGTTGCAGCTGGACACGAAGATCGAGGGCATCCCGAGTGAAGTGTTGGCCGCTGCGTTGCAGCAGGCAAAAGACGCACGACTCAAGATTCTCGACGTGATGAACGCGGCTATCGCGGCGCCCCGCGCCGAGCTTGCCGAAAGCGCACCGAAGGTCACCACCTTCACCATCCCGCTCGACAAGGTGGGCGAGGTCATTGGACCAAAGGGCAAGGTCATCAACACCATTCAGCAGGAGACCGGCGCAGAGATCAACGTCAGCGACGACGGTGCACAAGGCATCATCACGATCGGTTCGCCCGACAATGCCAAGGTGGAAGACGCAAAGGCGCGCATCCTCGCAATCGTCGACCCACCGACGGCCGAGCTCGGTGCGACCTATGTCGGTCGAGTCGTCAATATCGCGCAGTTTGGCGCATTCGTCAACATCCTCCCGGGCCGTGACGGTCTGTTGCACATCTCCAAGTTGGGCAACGGTCAGCGCATCTCGAAGGTCGAAGACGTCCTCAACCTCGGCGACGAGGTGACGGTTCGTGTCGACGACATTGACGATCGTGGCAAGGTGAGTCTCTCCTTAATCGGACCCGACGGCGAAGTTGTAAAGGGCTCGGGCGATGGTGGCGGCGACCGTGGTCCTCGCGGTGATCGCGGTGATCGCGGTGGACGTGACCGTGGTGGTGATCGCGGTGGACGCGGCGGCGATCGTGGCGGACGAGACCGTGGTGGCGATCGCGGCGGCCGTGGCGGTCGCGGCGATGATCGTGGAGGCCGTGATCGAAACGACGATCGTGGCCCTCGACGCGAGCCGAACCGTGGCACGCGCTCAAGTGAGCCCGCTGTCGACAACGCGGTAGCCGTGAGCTTCGAAGACGAGTTCGACAACGAGTTCCGCTCCGGCAACTAAGTCGCCCGTGCGCGTAGGACTAGCCTCACCACAATGATCAGGGTTGGTGTCGTCGGCGCGGCGGGACGCATGGGGCAAACGGTTTGCAACGCAGTTGCGGCCGACCCCGGGCTGCAGCTCGTTGCCGCCGTCGACCCCGCACACCCTGGTGCGACGGTGCATGGCGTGGTGATTGCCCCCGAGCTTCGTGCGCTCGCCTACGCGCAGGCGCAGGTGGTCGTCGACTTCACAGTCGCCGAAGCGGCCCGCGTGACACTGCCTTGGTTGGCGATGCATGACATGCACGCGGTTGTCGGCACCACCGGCTTTACGGATGCCGATATGGCCGCGTTCAAGACGGCATTTTCTTCCAGCAACTGTTTGATCGCGGCAAATTTTGCCATTGGTGCGGTACTGATGATGCGATTTGCCGAGATTGCCGCGCCCTTTTTCGATACGGCAGAGATCGTCGAGATTCATCACGACGGCAAGGCCGATTCGCCGTCGGGAACGGCGATTGCTACAGCGTCGCGGATGGCCGCGGCAAAGCGTGAATGGGCGCCGGATCCCACGAAGCACGAGGCAATTGCAGGTGCGCGTGGCGCGTCAGGACCGGCGGGCATTCCCATTCATGCGATCCGCATGCGCGGTGCAGTGGCCAATCAAGAAGTGGTGCTCGGTACCCAAGGTCAGACGTTGACGATTCGCCACGACACGGTGGACCGTGTCAGCTTCATGCCGGGAGTCGTGCTCGCATGCAAAAAGATCGCCGAGCGCAAGGGGCTGACCCTTGGGCTCGACGACCTTCTCGGTATCTAGCCGAGCGCGCGAATCGCCGCCTGGTAGTTCGGCTCGTTGGCAATTTCGCCAACCAATTCAGTGTGGGTGATGGCGCCCTTCTCATCGAGCACGATTACAGCGCGCGCCAAGACACCCTGCAACACGCTGCCTGCGAGCGTGAGTCCGAATGTCTTACCGAAGTCGCTGCGGAACGTGGAGGCAGTCTTGACGTTGGTCAAGCCCTCTGCGCCGCAGAATCGATTTTGTGCAAATGGAAGATCGGCTGACACGCACCACACCTCGGTGTTCTTCAGCGACGATGCCAGTTGGTTGAACGTGCGCGTGCTGGTTGCACATGTATTGGTGTCGATGGAGGGGAAGATGTTGAGGATCACGCGCTTCCCGCGGAGGTCAGCATTCGATACCTCACGTAGGTCGTTTGCGGTGAAGCGGAACGATGGCGCCTTTGTGCCCACCTTGGGCATCGTGCCAACGAGCGACACGGGATTGCCTCCGAGCGTGACCGTTGCAGCCCTGCCCTTCGTTGACTTCTTGGCCGCCTTCTTGGCGACGCGGGTCTTCTTCGTCGGCGCTTTCTTCGTTGACTTCTTGCCCGCCTTCTTGGCTGACTTTTTTGTTGTCTTTTTCGCCGGCTTGCGTGTTGCCGACTTCTTCCGCTTCGTTGCGGCCATAGGAGCTCCTTGTGAGTGATCGACGCGCGACCCCGTATGGATCGCGATGGTCAAATTACTCGGCAGATGGGCGACCGCGACGAGCCGACTGCAAGAAAGACAGCGCAAAGAGTCCCGCCACCACCCACCACTGATAGCGCTCGATCCAATTGAGGAACTGGCGAATCTGGTCCTCGAAGATCTGGCCGCCAGCCCACAACACTGCGAGCTTGATGACAATGCCGATGGCGATGAGCACGACAAAGCGCACGGGCGCCATGCGGCGATGGCCGAGAAGCAGGCACACCACGTTGCTGCCTGGCATGGCCACCAGAGCCAGCCAGCCGAAGCGATCGACAGCACGCTCCATCCATCGATAGATGGCGGGCAGTTCGCCCATATTGCCCTCGACCCACGCCAGGGCGCGCGTGCCGTACCAGCGGCCGACGAGATAGAGGGCAACACCAGCGATAAGGACACGTACGAAGCCGATTGTCCAATAGGCGAGCGGGTCGATGTACGGCACTGACCCGAATAGGTTGCGGTTGCGCGAACTCAGCGCAAGCACAAGGGTCGGGTTTTCGTCCACAAGTGCGGGGCCGATGTTGCTGCCGATGGTGCCGGTGACGAACAGGATTGTCGTGAGTGTTAGCACTGCTCGACGCATTCGTTGCACGGTAGCCGAGTTGGTAACTTGGCCGCAGGCAGATGGGCTAATCGCTTCGAAGATGGGGGATGCGATGAAGGGACTGATGCAAGACGTACCGCTGACGCTGGTGCACCTTTTCGAACGGGCCGAACAGTTTCACGGCCACAAACCAATCGTCACCGCGACAGCCACGGGCAAGGTGCGCACCACGTACGCGGCGTGGGCTTCACGCACGCGCCGGCTGGGCTCAGCCTTGGATCGGTTGGGTATCTCGGCCGATGGTCGTGTGGCCACCTTTGCATGGAACACGGCTCGGCATCTGGAGCTGTACTTCGCTCCCGCTTGCACGGGTCGCGTCACGCACACCCTCAACATCAGATTGTTTCCCGAGCAATTGACCTACATCGTTAACCATGCAGCAGACGAAGTGATCTTCGTCGATCGGTCACTGTTTGCGTTGCTTGCACCGCTGTTGCCGACATTTTCCACCGTACGGCATCTCGTGATCATGGATGACGGCAAGGGTGATGTGCCCGCAAGCGTGCCGGGGATGGAGATGCACGATTACGAGCAGCTGATTGCAGGAGAACAGGAGGCCGAGTTCTCCATTGCTGACGAACACCAAGCGGCGAGCATGTGTTACACGAGCGGCACGACAGGCAATCCGAAGGGTGTGTTGTACAGCCACCGCTCGACGTTCCTGCACACGTTCGGAGCGATGTCGGTGGACTCGCTGGGTGCGCGTGAATCTGACACGATTCTTCCGGTTGTGCCCATGTTTCATGCAAACGCGTGGGGCCTTGCACACGCGGCGGTGGCTACAGGCGCAAGTCTCGTCATGCCCGGCCCCGATTTGTCGGGAAAGGCGATCGCCGACCTCATCGTTGACGAACGCGTCACCGTTGCCGCGGGCGTGCCGACGATTTGGATGGCAGTGCTTCCCGAATTGAAGGGTCGCGACACGTCGAGTCTGCGTGCGATTCCCTGCGGTGGCTCAGCCGTGCCCAAGGCGTTGTCCGAGGCGTATCGCGAGGCCGTTGGTCTGCCGATCTTGCAGGCCTGGGGAATGACCGAGACCAGTCCGATTGCTGCGGTGTGCACGTTGAGCGCCGACGATCTCCTACTCCCGCTCGAGGAGCAAGCCGAGTTACGCACGACGGTGGGCCGCATTTCGTTCGGTGTTGATGCACGGGTGGTGGAACCCGGCACCACGAACCCGGTGCCGTGGGACGGGGAGACAAGCGGCGAGTTGCAGTGCAGCGGCAACTGGATCGCCGCTACGTATTACAACGACGAACGGGCGGGCGAGAGTTTTACCGCTGATGGCTGGTTGCGCACGGGCGACGTGGCAACGGTTGATGCGCGTGGTCGCATTCGCCTCGTCGATCGCACCAAAGACCTCATTAAGTCGGGTGGCGAGTGGATCTCGTCGGTCGAAGTTGAAAACGAATTGATGTCGCACCCCAAGGTCAAGGAGGCCGCGGTGATCGGGGTGCCGCACCCGAAGTGGTCGGAGCGTCCGCTTGCTTGCGTCGTGGTGAAGGACGGCGAGACGATGACGAAAGACGACGTGCTCGAGCACGTGCGTCCGCGCCTGGCCAAGTGGCAGATGCCCGACGATGTGGTGTTTATCGACGAAGTGCCCAAGACCAGCGTGGGGAAGTTCTCGAAAAAGACCCTGCGGGAGCGCTTCGCCACCCACGTCCTGCCGGAGTGATTAGTCGGGCTCTCAACCTTTGAGGACGCGGGAAAGGAATTGCTGGGTTCGAATATTCACGGGGGCAAAAAAGATCTGATCCGGCGTTCCAACTTCCACCAAACGCCCCGTTTCCAAAAAACACACACGGTCGCTGATCTCGCGCGCGAATGACATCTCATGGGTAGCGAAAAGCATCGTGATTCCGCTTCCCTTCAATTCACGAACGACGTCAAGCACCTCGCCGACGAGCTCGGGGTCGAGCGCGCTCGTGACTTCATCGAGGAGTAATACCTCGGGGTTGAGTGCCATCGCCCTCGCGATCGCGACTCGTTGTTGCTGTCCGCCGGAGAGTTGGTCGGGAAAACGGTCGATCTTTTCGGAGAGGCCAAATCGAGCGAGTAGTGCATGAGCGACTTCGTTTGCCTCATCTGATTTCTTGCCGAGTACTTCGGTGAGCGCAAGCGTGACATTGCGGGAAACGCTCATATGCGGAAAGAGGTTGAAATTCTGAAAGACCATGCCTACGCGTCGTCGAACGGGGTTGGGATCTGTGCCCACATCAGTAATCGCCTCGCCGTCGAGGAGAATTCGTCCCGAGTCAATCGTTTCGAGGAGATTCACGCAGCGGAGCAGCGTTGTCTTGCCCGAACCGCTTGCGCCAATAAAGGTCATCACTTCTCCTTCCTGAATCTCCAAGGAGATCTCGTCGAGGACATCGTTTTCGCCGAATGACTTTGAAACTGATTGGAAGTTGAGTTTCATCGCACTCTCGATCCGCCAGTCCGATTCCGCTCGCGACTGAGAAGATGGTCGGTAAACCGGGTCAAGGGAATGGTCACGGAGAGAAAGATCAAAGCGGCACCCACGTAGGGCGTGAAATTTGCGAACTTTGCCTTGTCGATGCCGGCCTGGCGAAGAATCTCAATCGGCCCGATCAGGCTGACGAGAGCGACGTCCTTCTGCAGGCTGACCATGTCGTTCATGAGTGGCGGCAGGACTCGTCGGACGGCCTGGGGGAGAATGACATGGCGCATCGTTTGGGCACTTGAAAGCCCAAGGGATCGAGCTGCAGCACGTTGTGACTCGTGGACTCCTTCAATTCCTGCCCGGAAGACCTCTGCGACATACGCGCTGTACGTGAGCCCGAGCGCTACTGAGCCCCACAAAAGCGGCGAATTCCACGGACGCTCCAGGCCGATTCCCGGTACGCCGAATCCGATCAGGTAGATCCACAGAATTACCGGTACTCCACGCATGATGTCGGTATAGGCAATGGAAAGTATGCGAAGAGGGAACAGCGAAGGCGCACGGGTATTGCGGGCGATAGCGATGAGCAGCGCAAAGCCAAGGATGAACGGAGTCGTCCATAAAAAAATCATCACATCGAGAACGAAGGCATCAAGAAGCCTCGGGAACGAATCAGCAAGTAACTCACCGTCGAAAAATGACGCCTTTACGCGGTCCCACCGTGGCATTCGGGGAATGACGAGAACTACAACAGCCACGACGACGGCAGAGCTCGACGCAGCAATGAGTGTGCTGCGTCGGCGCTGCCGTCGTTCGTATGCTTCGCGTTCGAGTGAAGGTTGCGTTTGAGTGCCTTAGTCGAGACTGATGACTGGAGCGCTCGTCTTTTCTGCAAGCCACTCCTGCTCAATTGCCGCAAGTTCTCCGGAGTCCTTGAGCGATGCGAGGGCCTCATTAACGCAGTCAACGAGAGGATTGTTCAGGTCGAAGACCAATCCAAACTGATCTGCCGCGACACCATCTCCTGCTGGAAATTGGCCAAGGACTGAAGCCCCTTCAATTTCGACGGCCGCGATGTAGAAAGCGGTCGGCAGGTCGACAACGATCGCATCGATTTGCTTTGCCTCGAGCGCAGCTTTAGCAGCGGCATTATCGTCATAGGCGAACGGTTCATTTTCTGGTTGCACCACATTCGTAAGGAACTCGAGGCTGGTCGTGCCGGATTGCACGCCAAACTTGAGGCCGCGGATGTCAGTAACCGTTGAGGCACCTGCAGCTGCAGAATCTGCGTATCCGACGATCGCTTGGTTCGTGGTGTAGTACGGATCGCTGAACGAGATCGTCTGCTTACGTTCCTCAGTGATTGAGTATTGCTGCAGATTGAAGTCAAAATTCTTCGCTCCCGGCTGGATGGCTTCGTCAAAACTGGTACGAACCCACGTCACGTTGTCGGCACCGAAGCCCAACTCGTCGGCTACCGCATATGCAACGGCGGCCTCAAAACCCTCGCCGCTCTCGGGTGCATCGTTTTCGACCCACGGGGAGAATGCAGGGTTGCCAGTTCCGATGGTAAGTACGCTTGCGGAGAGGGTCTTTCCCTCAGTGCAGGCGTTGCCAGTGGCGGAACCTGATGCCGACCCTTCGTCGGAATCGTTGCCGCATGATGCGATAACGAGCGAGCCGACGATCGCGAGACCGGCGGCAATCCTGAATGACCTGTTCATGTCCAGAAGTTCCTCTCTAATTTTCCGCACGGATTGCGGAAACATGTGAAGTATTGCCGATCGACAATACCCGACTAATCTAGTCATGAATTAGGTACGGAACCAAAAAAATCGCTGGCCACCGGCGAGGGGGCGCTTTATGCTGAGCCCATGACGGTGACCCACTCCAGTACCAACGACATCATCGGTCGCGATGAGGTCAATGACGTCGAGGCGATTCTTGCCACACCGATGATCGATCCAGATGAGGTGTTGCACGCGGTAAAGAGCGAAGCCGCGTCCATCTTTACGTGGGATTATTCGCTGGCACGGCCGCAGCTACGCAAGTTGTACGAGAAAGCAAAAGTTGGACAGTGGAACGCCACCACCGATATCCCGTGGGACACCGACGTCGACATCGAAAAGACGATCGCGGCCGATCAGGAAGTCCTCGGTTCGGGAATCGATCCTGCGTGGTACGCCGACACGCCGCTGGCCAAGTGGGGCGACAAGGAATGGCTCGAGTTCGGCATTCAGGGTCGCAAGTGGATGTTGTCGCAGTTCCTCCATGGCGAGCAAGGTGCGTTGATCTGCACCGCCAAGATCACCGAGACGGTGCCGTGGTACGACGCCAAGTTGTACGCCAGCACGCAAGTAGTCGATGAGGCCCGTCACGTGGAGGTCTTCGCTCGATATCTCGATGAGAAACTCGAAGGCGGTTACCAAATCAATACGCATCTCGGCATGTTGCTCGACGATGTCGTCGAGGATTCGCGCTGGGACATGACGTATCTCGGGATGCAGATCATGGTGGAGGGTCTTGCGCTCGCGGCGTTTGGCTTCCTGCATCAGCTCACCACCGAGCCACTGCTCAAGCATCTGCTGCGCTACGTGATGAGCGATGAGGCCCGACATGTGGCCTTCGGCGTGCTCAGTCTCAAAGAGGTGTACGACGGCATGTCGGACGCCGAAATGAAAGATCGTCAGGAGTTTGCTTTCGAAGCCAGCGTGCGCATGCGCGATCGTTTCCTTCAGCAAGAGGTATGGCACCACATGGGTGTCGATCCGAAGGCGGTGATTCCGCTCATGATCAACGATCCCGGTCGCAAGATGTTCCAGCAGATGCTGTTTTCCAAGATCGTGCCGAACTGCAAGAAACTCGGACTTCTGGACCGAAACGAGGCGTGGTTGCGCCATCGGTTCGAGGAGATGGGCGTCATCCAGTTTGAGGACTGGGAGAACACTGGCGAGGAATACTTGAAGTTCGAACTCGGTCAGGAGAACACTCCCGCCTGACGGCGTTTGCGTCCCGGACGATTAGTATCGCGACATGCCTCGGTTCGGTCGCGTCCTCACCGCGATGGTGACCCCCTTCCACGGTGATGGCTCCCTCAATCTTGACGGTGCGCGCCGACTTGCACGGTGGTTGCAAGACAACGGCAACGACGGCCTCGTCGTTGCGGGCACGACGGGCGAGGCGCCGGTGCTCACCGACGAGGAGCGGCTCAGCCTGATTGGCGCTGTAGTGGAAAGTGTGTCGATTCCCGTCATCGCGGGGACGGGCACCAATGACACGGCGCATTCGGTTCACATGACAAAAGAGGCCTCGGCATTGGGTGCCGCCGGCATTCTTGCCGTGACGCCGTATTACAACCGCCCATCGCAGGCGGGTATTGAAGGACACATGCGCGCCGTGTGCGCGGCCACGACGCTTCCGGTGGTGTTATACGACATTCCTGTGCGAACCGGGCGCAAGATGTCGACGTCGCTGTTGTTGAAGTTGGCTCGCGAGGTGAGCAACGTTGCTGCGCTCAAGGATGCAGCGGGAAATCCCGCGGAGTCCGCCGCGCTGATGGCGCAGGCACCGAGTGGCTTCGAGCTGTATTCAGGGGATGACAATTTGACGTTGCCGTTTATGTCGATTGGCGGATGCGGAGTTATCGGCGTCGCTACGCATTGGTCGGCCGAAGACCATCAAGAGATGTTCAATTGCTGGGAGCGCGGTGATGTGGTTGGTGCCCGGCGTGTCAACGCCCGCCTCCTAGAAAGTTTTGCGTTCGAGACCGGTGACGAGAACCCCAACCCGCTGCCGAGCAAGGTGATGATGAATGTGCTCGGTCTCGAGGTCGGCGAGGCTCGCCTGCCGATGGGGCCGCCGCCGGCCGGCCTTGAGGACCGTGCGCGCGCTGTACTCGACAACCTGCGCGCGGCGCGGGCGTCGGCTCGCTGATGGCGTCAAGCGTTCGAATCGCCTTCCTCGGCGGTCTCGGCGAAATTGGTCGCAATTGCATGGTCGTCGAGCAGGACGATCGATTACTGCTCATCGACTGCGGGCTCATGTTTCCCGACCCCGATATGCACGGCATCGATCTTGTGCTGCCGGACTTCACCTACCTGCGGGAAAACCAAGACCGGATCGAAGCATGTGTTGCGACACATGGCCACGAAGACCACGTGGGAGGCCTGCAGTTTTTGCTCCGCGAGTTGTCGTTTCCTATTTATGGATCGAAGGTGACGTTGGGTCTTGCTCGCCATCGCATCGAGGAGGCTGGGCTACTGGGCAAGACAGAATTGATCCCCGTCGTTGACAACGAGCGCCGCATGATCGGGCCGTTCGATGTGGAGTTCATTCCCGTGACGCACTCGGTGCCGCACGCGCATGCAATTGCCTTACACACCCCGCAGGGGGTCATCGTGCACTCAGGCGACTTCAAAATCGACCTGACGCCAGTTGACAATCGACGTTCGGACTTGGCTCGACTCGGTGCGCTTGCGGCAGGTGACGGAATCCGGTTACTTATGTGCGATAGCACGAACGCCGAAGAGCGAGGGTTTGCGCCATCAGAAACAAGCGTCGGCGTTGTGCTGAGGCAGTTGTTTGCGGAGCACCGCCACCAGCGGATCATCACCGCCAGTTTCGCGAGCCACATTCATCGTGTGCAGCAGATTGCCGAAGCCGCGGTGGACGCGGGCAGAGTTGTGGCCACGCTCGGCCGTTCGATGGTCAACAACGTCCGACTCGCTCGAGATCTCGGCATCATCACGCTGCCGGCGAGTGCCTTCATCGACATTGCAGACATCGACGACTATCCGCCGGAGAAGGTGTGCATCGTGAGCACGGGTTCGCAGGGTGAACCGATGGCAGCGCTGTCGCTGCTTGCACGGGGAGATTCGAAGTTCGTCAAAGTTGGACCGAGCGACACGGTGATCTTTTCCAGCCATGCAATTCCTGGCAATGAGTCGAATGTCAATCGCGTTATCGACGGCTTATTGCGAGCAGGCGCCGAGGTGATTCATTCCGGTATTGCCGATGTGCACGCAACCGGACATGCTCAAGCCGAAGACATCAAGATGTATTTGTCCATCACCGAGCCCGAGTGGTTCGTGCCAATTCACGGCGAATATCACCACCTGGTGGCCAATGCGCGCCACGCGCGCACGATGGGCGTGCCGGACTCTCAGGTGGTGATCTGCGAGGACGGCGACGTGATCGAAATCACCGACGACGGCATCGAGCTCGCAGGTCGCGTCCCTGCGGGCATGTTGTATGTGGACGGCATTGTCGGTGACGTGGGGCAAGGGGTGTTGCGCGATCGCCGCGTGCTTGCCGAAGAGGGTGTTGTGGTGGTCGTGGTGACCGTCGACGTGTCGGCGGGAGAAGTGCTCGTTGGTCCCGAGATCATCACCCGTGGATGGGTGTATGCCCCCGAGGCAGAAGACCTCATCGAGGAGGCGTGCGCTGCGGTGTCAACGGCAGTGGAAAAGGCGCTTCGTGCTGGCACCCGTGACGTCGATGCACTCGAAAAAGAGGTGCGCAGAGCGGCGGGCCGTTTTGTCTCTGAGCGCACCAAGCGCCGCCCGATGATCGTCCCCGTCGTAATGGAGACCTAGGCCGCAACAGGAAATCCCCGATTCACAGGGGTCCGGAAGGGTACGGTGGATCAATGGCCACCAAGCCCCGTAAGGCCTCGGATCGTCCGCGCGCCGCCACCGCACCCAAGCGGGTGCGCACCCATCACGCGGAGCCCACCGAGGCCCCCATGCGTCCCCGCCGCAAGTCGATGCTGGCGCAAGTGGTGGAAGGGCGTGGCCATGAGTTCGGGGGCGTGGCCTTGCTGTGTTTTGGCGTGCTCTTGGCAATGTCGGTCTATCTCGGCGTCGCAGGTCCGCTGGGGCGGGCGCTCGACACCGCGCTGTCGGCACTTATCGGTGTGGGTCGTTTCGTCATGCCGCTGCTGGTCATTGCCGCGGGAATCGCCTTTATCAAGCGCGCCGAGGTGCAGCATCGCGTGCGCCTCACTGTTGGATGGACGGTCGTGGCGATTTCGCTCCTCGGCATCGTGCACATCATCTGGGGGGTCGGACAGACCGAACTTGACGTCGACGCACTCGAGCGCGCAGGAGGATGGATTGGCTGGCTTGTTGCTCAGCCCCTGAGTGAACTCACCACGCGGCTCGCCGCCGCAATTGTGTTGCTCGCGGTGCTGTTCTGTGGCGTCTTAGTCATTACCGCCAGCACGCCTGCAGAATTGTTCCGTCGTGTGCGCGCGTGGGCCAATGGGGTGTCGATCCCACAACGCCCCCATGTGGAGCGTGGCGACGCTGACAACGAGGCGTTCGACTCCAACTTCTACGACATTGCACTCGATGACTTCGCCGGAGCAGACACGAGACGCGACGATGGTGATGAGGAGCAGCTCCCGACGTCGCGCAAAGAACGCAAGAAGCGCAAGGTCAAGCCCGTTGTCGAGGAGGAGCTGGTCGTCGAAGAGCCGATTGCGCGTCGCGAAACGGCACCGCAAGCGACGCGACTGCTCAAGGGCGAGCCGCAACAAATGCCACTCGGCCCGGGTGCGAAGCCGAGCGTGTGGTCATTGCCCACGCTCGACATGCTCACGGTGACGCGACACGAAAAGGCTGACACGCGGGCGACGGAAGCCGATGGCGAGCGGCTTATCGAGGCGCTGCGCGAGCATGGCGTCGACACCGAATTGGTGGGCTATACGCGCGGCCCAACGGTTACCCGTTACGAGCTCGCCCTCGGCGGTGGCGTCAAGGTTGCCAAGGTGACCTCGCTGTCGCGTGATATCGCGTACACGATGGCGGCGACGGACGTGCGAATCTTGGCGCCGATCCCGGGTAAGTCGGCGATCGGTATCGAGGTGCCCAATTCGCATCGCGAGTTGGTGTCACTTGGCGATCTCATGAGTTCGCAGGAGGCGCGCTCCGCAATGCACCCACTCGATGTGGGTGTCGGTAAGGACATTGCAGGCCGTTCGGTGTTCCTCAACATTTCGACCACGCCGCACATGCTGATCGCAGGCACCACCGGTGCAGGAAAGTCGAGCGCAATTAACTGCATCATCACCTCGATCCTGATGCGCTCGACGCCCGACCAGGTGCGATTGATTTTGATTGACCCGAAGCAGGTGGAAATGGCGCAGTATGCACGATTGCCGCACTTGCTCACGCCTCCGGTAACCAATCCGAAGAAGGCAGCCAATGCGCTCGGTTGGGCCGTCAAAGAGATGGAGCGCCGGTACGACCTACTTGTCGAAGCCGGGTTCCGCGACATCGTGGGGTACAACGCGGCCTATGACCGTGGTGAGTTCGACGAGGAAGAAGTCGAGGGTGGTGGCTTCCAGCGGATGCCCTACATCCTCGTTGTCGTTGACGAGCTGAACGACCTGATGATGGTGGCTGCCCGTGACGTTGAAGACTGCATCACGCGTATCGCACAGAAGGCTCGTGCCGTCGGTATCCACCTCATCGTCGCCACACAGCGCCCCAGTGTCAACGTCATCACGGGTGTGATCAAGGCCAACATTCCCGCGCGCATGGCGTTTGCGGTGTCGAGCCTCACCGACAGCCGTGTCATTCTCGATCAGCCCGGTGCGGAGAAGCTGATCGGTAAAGGTGACATGCTGCTGCTGCCAGGGAACACCTCGGTGGCTCAGCGATTGCAGTCTGCGTGGGTTGATGAGGGCGAGGTCCGTAAAGTTGTTGGACATTGGCGTCGACAGGCACCAGAAGTGGTGTATGTCTCGGGTGTCGATGGCGAGCAAAGCAGCGAGTTTGCAGGTGGGCTGTTCGGCGGATCGACGGGGGACAGCGAAGACGACGAACTGCTCCGTCAGGCGATGGACCTCGTTGTTCGTACGCGACAAGGGTCGACCTCAATGTTGCAACGCAAGTTGAAGGTGGGCTTTGCCCGTGCGGGGCGACTGATGGACTTGCTGGAGTCCCGCGGCGTGGTGGGCCCGAGCGAGGGATCCAAGCCGCGTGAAGTGTTGATGACCGTCGAGGAACTCGAAGAGCTGCAACGAGCCAGTTGATTTTTGGGTGCGGGGCACCGCACTAGGGTGCCCCTATGGCCGAGTTCACCGAGGTTGCGTCGGGTCTTCGATTTCCTGAGGGGCCAATTGCGATGGCCGACGGCAGCGTGCTCGTCGTGGAGATGTTTGGCAAGCGCATCACGCGGATCGCCAGCGATGGCGCTACATCGACTGTCGCGGAAGTACCGGGCGGTCCGAACGGCATGGCAATCGGGCCAGATGGGGCGATCTATCTCTGCAACAACGGTGGCGCGTTTGGCGAGGTTGACTTTCTTGGCCTGACGTTTCCTGGTCCGATGAATCCGGACGACTACATCGGCGGACGTATTCAACGTGTCGACATTGCCACGGGCGGAGTAACCGATCTGTATACGTCGTGTGATGGGCGACCGCTGCGTGCGCCCAACGACATCGTGTTTGACGCCCATGGTGGCATGTGGTTCACCGATTACGGCATCCGCCACGATCGCCGCGCCGACATCTCGTCGGTCTATTACGCGTCGATAGATGGCACATCGATCCGCGAGGTGATTCACCCGACCGATTCCCCCAATGGCATCGGGCTTTCGCCAAGCGGCGACCGGTTGTATTGGGCCGAAACCTTTACCGGGCGTGTCTTGAGCGTTGCAGTGACTGCGCCGGGAGAAGTGGCACCGTTTTCGCCGATCGATCCCCAAGTCGTGCTTTGTGGCCTGCCCGGATTGCAGTTACTCGACTCACTGGCAGTGGATGGTGCCGGCAACGTGTGTGTGGCGACTCTCGGCTTACAAACTGCCGGCATCACCGTCGTGTCGCCGACGGGGGAGATACTCGAGCAAGTGTTGACGGGCGACCCGCTCACCACGAATATCTGTTTCGGGGGACGTGACGGTCGAACCGCCTACATCACCTGCTCGGGAACGGGACGTCTCGTTTCGATGTCGTGGCCCTACGAAGGGCTTGGCCTCAACTTCTGAAGTCCGCAAAGGACGACCAGTAGGATTGTCCCCTGTGCAACGGTTCTACGTCGAGACCTTGGGGTGTCCAAAAAACGACGTCGATTCCGACAAGATTGTGGGCACGCTCACGGCGCAAGGGCTGATCGCCGCAGACGACCCAGAGGCCGCCGATCTCATTGTGGTCAATACCTGCGCGTTCATTGAAGAAGCACGCCGGGAGAGCATTGACACGGTGCTCGCGCTTGGTGAACGGCGCAAGGACGGAGCGCGGCTCGTTGTCACCGGCTGCATGGCGGAGCGCTACGGGAACGAACTCGCCGAGGCGTTGCCCGAAGCCGATCAGGTCGCAGGTTTTGGTGTACCGATTGCGCTGGGTCGTAAGCCCGTGGGAGTCACGAGCGCACCGGTGCCGTCGATTGATCTGCTCAACTTGCCGCGACCCAAGTCGGCGGCGCCATGGGCATATGTCAAGATTGCCGAGGGGTGCGATCGCAACTGCGGGTTCTGTGCGATTCCCTCGTTTCGTGGACCTCAGCGCAGCCGCGACATGGAGTCGATCCTTCGGGAGGTAGACGATCTCGAGGTACGCGAAGTGGTGCTCGTGGCGCAAGATCTTGCCAGTTACGGCAAGGATCGTCCTGATGAACTGGGCGCCGGCGCGATCGTCGATCTTGTGGAGGCTGTTGCCGCACGCGTACCGCGCACGCGTTTGCTCTATCTCTATCCGAGTGATCTCAGTGATCGCCTGATTGAAGCAATTCTCGCTACGTCAGTGCCGTACTTCGATCTCTCGCTGCAGCACGTGTCGAAGGCACATCTGCGCAGAATGCGCAGATGGGGTGATGGTGAACGGTTCCTCGAACGCATTGCACGCATTCGGGAAATGTCTGCAGATGCGGCTTTTCGTAGCAACTTCATCGTTGGGTATCCGGGCGAGACCGAGGAGGACCACGATCAATTGTTGCGCTTTGTTGAAGAGGCGCAGCTGGACTGGTGTGGTTTCTTTACGTTTAGCCCCGAAGAAGGCACGCACGCTATGACACTCGGCGATCATGTCGATCCGCGCCTGATGGAAGAGCGAATTGCCGAGTTACGCGAACTACAAGATGCCATTACCGCTAGGCGCCGTGACGATCTCATCGGTACGACCATTGAGGTGCTCGTCGACGAGAGCGGTATTGGTCGGTCGCACCGGGAGGCGCCGTCGATCGATGGCGTAGTACACGTGCCAACGACACTCGAGATGGGCACGTTCCATCACGTCGAGGTGATTGATGCGTTGGGGCCCGATCTTGTCGCGCAGGGCGCGGTGGTCGATGCGCGGGAATCGATCCATGCCGGTTGACCCCAACGCGCTCGCGACCTGGGCCAATGCGGTCACGGTGGGTCGAATTCTCGTGTCGCCATTCATGTTTACGCTCATCCCAAACGACTCGAAGGGCTCGTGGGCGGCGCTCGCGTTGTGGTTCGTGCTCTGCGTCAGCGACGTGTTTGACGGTTACTTGGCCCGGCGCCACGGAACGACCCGCAGTGGTGCGTTTCTCGATCCGCTTGCCGACAAGGTGCTGGTCCTCGGCGCGATGTTCACATTGGTGAGCCGCGGCGTCTTTGGCATTGTGCCTGTCGTCATCATTGCCACACGCGAGGTGATCGTCAGCGTGTACCGCGTAGTGGTGGGCTCAAAGGGTGTCAGCGTGCCCGCCAGTAGAACAGCGAAGATCAAAACGCTGAGCCAGCAATTGGCGGTGGCCTTTGCACTGATGCCGCTCACCGCGGTTGATTACACGTGGACGTGGCAGGCGCTGCTGTGGTTGGCCGTTGGACTCACGTTGTTGAGTGGCGCGCAGTATGCAGTGCAAGCAGTGTCGCCAAAGAAAGGCAATTAACGAATGCGCTGCGATGTGGTGGCAGTAGGCACCGAACTCCTCTTGGGGCAGATTGTCGATACGAATTCGTCCTGGATGGGGGAGCAATTGGCGATGGCGGGCATCGACTCATGCCTCCAGGTCAAGGTGGGCGACAACCGTGCGCGCATGGTCAAGGCCATCACCAACACACTTGCTGATGCGGATGCGATCATCATCTGCGGCGGTCTTGGGCCGACGCATGACGACATCACCCGTGAAGCCATCGCTGAGGTGATGGGTGTCGAGCTGGAATTTGACGATGACGTTGCCGCGAAGATCTCCGAGATGTTCGTCATGCGCAATCGTCGGATGCCCGAAATCAACATGCGTCAAGCAATGGTGCCGAGGGGTGCTCGCGTTATCGAACAGCGGCGCGGCACTGCTCCCGGGCTCATTTGCCCAGTGGGTGACAAGGTGATGTACGCAGTACCGGGCGTGCCGTACGAGATGCACGAGATGTTTGAGCGCGCAATCTTGCCCGATCTATTGTCACGATCCGGCGACGTGACGGTGATTGCCAGTAGGACATTACGCACCTGGGGCGAGAGTGAAAGCGGGCTCAACGAACGACTGCACGACGTCATCTCGCGGCTCGACGAGGCCGGTAACCCCACGCTTGCGTTTCTTGCGAGCGGGTGGGAGGGCATCAAGGTGCGTCTCACTGCAAAAGCAAACACGCGCGCGGCGGCCCAAGGCCTTCTCGACGAGTGGGAGGGCGTCGTGCGCGACGCGGTTGGTGGCATCGTCTTCGGGATCGATAGCGACACGATGGAATCCGTGGTGCTCGCCATGTTGCGCGAACGCGGCCTCACTCTGGGTCTCGCCGAGTCCGTGACTGGAGGGTTGGTCGCGGGACGAATTACGAACGTCGCGGGTGCCAGTGAGGTGTTTCGCGGTTCGGTGGTGTCCTATGCGAGCGAGGTCAAGTTCGACGTATTAGGAGTGCCGGCTGGCCCGGTGGTCACCGAGGAAGCGGCGGTGGCGATGGCGGTTGGTGCGCGACGCGTATTGGGGGCGGACGTGGCGCTTGCGCTCACGGGAGTAGCGGGGCCAGAAGCCGCCGAGGGACACAAGCCCGGGCACCTGTGTATTGGCCTCGTGCTTGATGATGGGTCGACTCATTCGACCACGGTCAACCTGCCGGGTGCACGCGATCAGATGCGACAGTTGTCGGTGATTTCCTCGCTTGATTTTCTGCGCAAGCGGTTGGCTTTACGGCAATAGAAAAAGGCCCCGGCTGGGGGCCGGGGCCTTTTTCAGTGATACGCGTTTGACTTAGGCGGCGCGGTATCCCGCTGCTTCAGAACGGGCGAGCGCGATCGACATGATGATCAAGCCGTATGCGGGCTTGGCCAGTACGTCGGCAACGGTGTAGCCCACCTGAATCGCCACCGTGGCGTCCGAATCGGTGAGGCCGAGTTGCTTGGACAGCCAGCTGTCCTGGTCGCCGAGGATGTAAGCGATGGGGTAGACGCCCCAGGTGAAGAGCAGCAAGTAGCGGACGTTGTTCAACTTCTTGCCGATTTCGCCGGTCTGCGACTTGAGTGCCTTGCCCACTTCGCCTGCGAACAGTTCATACAGCACGTAGAGCATGAAGAGGCCGGAGATGGCACCCCATACGAATCGCGCTGTCGAGCCATCTGCTGCTGTCTCGCCCGGATAACCGGTGAGAATCATGAGCAGTGCGGCGATCACCAAACGTGGCGTCACCCGCTTCTCGGCTTCCCGAGAGAGACCGGCGACAACGACAAGTTCGGCCACGAGCAGTGGGACGGTGAGGAGCCAGTCCGCGTAGCGGTAGCCCTCATTCCAGCCTGTCGAGAAACTGTCGAACATACGCCAGTAGTGATACGCCGCAATTCCGGTGATCATCGCCGACAGGGTGACGGCGTTGCGGTATTGCGGTGCGATGCGGTTGCGCGAGACCAAGAAGTACACGAACGAGATGCCCATCGCGGCAACCGCGAATGACAACGCGTTGTAAACCAGGTCTGCCTGGCCTCCGGTGAGGCCGAGTGCGTTTTCCATTTCTATTCCTCCATGGTGGGGGCCTCGGGTGCCGGGCGGCACCCTCGAAGAGGTCCATCTCCACCTTTGTCCTGCGAGGAGGACGGGTCTGGACATTTGTGTGTTACAAGTTGATCACTAAACGAAAATCCCTACCGCACGGTTTCCATACACTGCACGGCGCAGCAGACGTCACGAAACTGCAATATTGAGACGAAGAAAAAATCCTCACTAAGGGGCTAGATCTTCAGCGTTAAGCCGCCGTCGACCACGAGGACTTGGCCAGTGGCGTAGCGCGTGCGCAGCAAACCGAGCGTGGCCTCGACGCAGTCGTTGGGCGTTGCCGAACGCTGAAGTGGTGCGAGTGCTTTGACGCCTGCGTGTTGATCCTGCCATTCGGCGGTCCAGGGTGTTTCGACGAGTCCAGGGGCCACTGCATTGACGCGCACCGGCGCGCATGATTTTGCGAGGAGGAGCGTCATGTGATTCAGAGCCGCTTTGCTCATGGCGTACGCAATTGAACTTCCCACGGGGCGTACTCCGGCGATTGAGGTGATCGTGACCACGTTGCCGTCATCGCTGCGCTTCAGGTGTGGCATCGCGGCCTTCGTCAGCGTCCACGTGCCCGTCACGTTGACTGCGAAGGTTTTATCGAAGATGTCGTCGGTCAGCGCGTCCAGGTCGTGGTGGGCCACGAGCGAGGTCCACCCGGCATTGTTTACCAGCATGTCGAGGCGACCGTGCGTGGCGATACACGCATCAACGAGTCCGTGGCACTCATCGCGGCGAGCGATGTCGGCGCGTACATAGTGGCCGCCAATCTCTGACGCAATCCGCTCGCCGGCTTCAACCGAGGAGGACGAGTTAACGATGACGCTGGCGCCGAGTGCGGCGAGCGACCGGGCGATTGCCTCGCCGATGCCGCTCGACGATCCCGTCACTAGGGCAACTTTGCCGGTGAGTTCACCCATGGTGACTCAACCTAGTAGGTGAGGTCATCTAACCTGACGAGATGCGTTTGCGATTTGTAGGAGTACTTGTCGCGTCGCTCTTTGCGGCTGGATGCGCAGTGGATGGGACCTCTACTGACTCGACCATCGAATCGACGGTGGTGACAACTACCGCGGCCGAAAATGACGCGGCGCAGGAGGCTGCCTCGACGACGGTGGCCGATACCACGACCACGACGACCACGACCTTGCCCGAACTAGAAACCCGCTGTGTGACGGTGTTGAAGTGCCAGTTTGCCTTTCTCGAGGGCGTCGACTACTCACTGCTCAAGTTGGAATTCACCGACTTCAGTGTCGCCAAACTGGCGGGCGCTTCCTTTGTGCGTGCGAGTCTCAAGCAAGCCCTGTTCATACGAGCAGATCTCACCAATGTGAACATGACGGGGGCCGACCTCACGAGTGCAAATCTCACCGGGGCGGTAGTGACGGGCACCGATTTCACGAATGCAAACATGACCAACACCATCATCTGCGGAGTCGATCTTGAGGGTGCAGTGGGGATCAGCGAAAAGCAGTTGAAGGACGCACAGACGTTCCGGGATCGGGGCAATCGGTATTGTCCATGAGCGTTGCGCGCCGCATTGTGCGCCGTCTTCGTAGGCGCTCGACGATGCCGATGCGTCATGACGTGCCCGACCGCAATGCATTTGTTGGATTGATCGGCACCTCCCAACGCGTGTTGGAGATCGGTCCGTTTGCTCATCCAATGGTGCGTGGCGACAATGTCGATCACCTCGATGTGCTTCCCACCGAGGGACTTCGCCAACGCGCGATCAGTCTGGGCATGGATCCCGGTGGAGTTCCCGACATTCGCTGGGTGTCGTCGGGCGGGGATCTGGATTGTGTGACCGAGCGCTACGACTCGGTCGTCAGTAGCCACGCAATCGAGCACCAGCCCGACCTCATTCGCCACCTTCAACAAGTCGAAGCGCTGTTGCAGCCGGGCGGCACGTACTACTTGCTTGTTCCTGATCATCGCTATTGCTTTGATCATTTTCTGGTGCCCTCAACGACTGCGGAGGTGATTGGTGCGCATGTTGAGAGACGCCGCGTCCACACTGCGGCTTCGGTGATCGAACATAGGGCTCTCACCACGCACAACGACCCCGTTCGTCATTGGGCGGGCGATCACGGCGATCCGCTCGAGCGGCGCACGGAGCGCATTGCATCCGCTTTGCAGGAGATACAGGATGCAGCAGGCGGATACATCGACGTGCATGCGTGGTATTTCACGCCACCGTCCTTTCGCCGCGTGATCGACGATCTTCGCGAGGGTGGGTTCATCGGGTTTTCGGTGCAACGTATGTTCCCCACACGTCCCAACGCGAATGAGTTTTGGTGCATTCTGACGATCGCCTGATTGTCCAACGTGCCGCCTCGCGCACCGCGATGCCGTGGCGCAACGGCAAGGGCGTGCAATACGAGATCACGGCCGACGGTCCGCTTCCGGATGGGTGGACGTGGCGCGTGTCGACGGCCGACATTAGCCAGGATGTCCCGTTTTCCGTCTACGAGGGCGTGAGCCGAGACTTCTGCGTGGCCGAAGGCGATGGCGTAGTCCTGACGATTGACGGGACGGCGCATCGATGCGCCACTCACTCGGTAACGAGTTTCGCGGGTGATGCCACGGTGTCGGCGGCACTCATCGACGGGCCGGTGCGCGCGCTCAATTTGATGCGCGTCGTCGGTGGTCCCGACGGCACATGGCGGATCGTGCGGGCAGGCGAATCAGCGACGGTAGATCATGTGGCGGTGGCGCTTGCTGGAGGCGTATCAATTGAAATCGCTTCAGGAACATATGAACTACAAACACTCGATGCACTCCTGACGCGAGCAACCGAATGCGTACGAGTGATTGCCGGCTGCGTCGCGGTGTTCTAGAACGTTGCTCCCACCGACGGAATCGTCCAGTCGGGCTGCGCATCGCTCGGGCGATGCGCTTCAAACCAGTTCGCGGCCTGAAGCACGTCACGATCGGCAAAGCGCCGACCGGATATCTGCAGGCCGACAGCTTTTCCAGCCGCAGTGAAACCCGCATTGATTGACAGTGCCGGTTGCTCCGACATGTTGTAGGGAACCGTAAAGGCGATGTGCGCCATCGCTTGTGAGACGCTATTGCTCGGCATAGGCCAGTCGACGGGAAAGGTGGGCACCGGCGAAACCGGTGAGAGCACAAGATCGAATGGTTCGGTCGCTAGCTGAGTCAATTTGCGCACTTCGAGTTTGCGATTCACGCAGCGCATCAGCGTCTCTCCGGACACATCTTTGCCACCATGCACCCATTCGCGTATGAAGGGAAGAAGGCGCTCGCGCCGCTCGGGTGCCATGGCGATGTAGTCAACCCATCCACGAACCCGCCAAAACAGGTCCAAGTCGTCCAGTGCGGTCTGCGAGAAGAACGCAGGGAGTTCAACAACGGTTGCTCCCGCATCACGGAACAGCGAGGCGGCGCGTTCGATGAGCGCGCGCGTCTCGGGCTCGACTGCCATGCCTGCGCCCGCATCGAGATGCAGTGCAATGCGTATCCCGCGTGGATCGAAGCCATCAAGATGCATCCAGTCGACACGTGCAGGAGGCAGCGCCATGAAGTCCGCAGGATCGAATTGCCCGAGCACCGACATGAACAGCGCGTTATCCGCCACCGTGCGGCTCATCGGCCCTGCGACGCGTCCGAAGAAAGGAGGATTGATGGCGATGCGGCCATTGCTGGGCTTCAGCGACACGATCGCGTTCCAGCTCGCAGGCAAACGCAACGAACCGCCGATGTCGGTGCCCACATGCAGCGGCCCGTAGCCGGCAGCAGCCGCCGCGCCACCACCTGCGCTCGAACCGCCAGGATTCCATGCAGGGTTCCACGGGTTGCTGGTGAGCTGATGAAAACTAGACAGGCCCGATGACAACATGCCGAGGTCTGGCATGGTGGTTTTGCCGAGCAAGATGCCGCCTGCTTCTCGCGCGCGAGCAGCGGGTGGTGAGTCCACGCTGGCCGCAATGAGCTCGGTCGCCGCTGAACCGAGCGGTACCGGTGTGCCCTGGGTCGCGATGTTGTCTTTCAGCGTGTAGGGCACGCCGTCAAGAGGGCCACATGGCGTGCCGTTTGCCCACCGCTCGGTCGACTGGCGCGCGAGTTCGACTGCACGCTCGGGCTGTGGCGACCACAGCGCTTTGACCACTGGTTCGCGGCGTGCGATGCGGTCGTGAACGGAGGTCATCACCTCTAGAGGCGAAAACGTCTTTGCGCGAAAGCCGGCAAGCATGTCCACTGCGGACAGGTCGCACAGCTCGCGTGTCACAGAGGTGGCTCGAATCGGCCGTCGATGGCCGTCCAGCCGCCGTCTACCGAAATCCACGAGCCCGTGACGAAGGTCGAGGCATCCGAGGCGAGAAAGACCACGGCCCCGGCGAGCTCGTCGGCGCGCGCCCAGCGGCCGAGGGCCGACTTCGCGCCGTAGGCGTCGTACCACGCCTTGTTGTTCTTGAGCTGGGCGGTCAACGGTGTTTCCACCACGCCGGGGCGGATCGCATTAATGCGCACACCCGCGGGGCCGTACTCGGCGGCGGCGGTGCGCACAAGTGATTCGAGCCCCGACTTGGTGGCGGCGTACACCCCTTGGCCGGGTTCAACGGTTGCGGCACGGATGGAGGAAAAGAGCACGATGTTGCCGCTACCCCGAGCGGCCATCGCGCCGCCGAATTGTTGAATCACGTGGAAGGTGGCGCGCAAGTTCAGGGTGACCACGCGATCGAATTCATCCAGCGAATAGTCGGCGATCCGTTTGCGCACGTTCATCGCGGGAGTGTGCACGAGTGCGTCGAGAGGGTCGAGCGTGCGCGCGGCAGTCGCAACCGCCTCCGCATTCAAGACGTCGAGGTCGAGTACTTCCGCTGATGCAATGTGGCCAGCCGTCTCCGCGGCGTGGTCGGCGTTCGTGTCGGCACACACGACATGCGCACCCTGGGCGCCGAGCGCAAACGCCGACTCGCGGCCGATGCCGCTTCCCGCGCCGATGACGAGCACGCGTCGGTTGTCCAGTCGAAAGAGCGTTTCGTAGTTCATTGCATATCCGATTCTGGCCGAATGATGGCCATCCGTGTCACGGTGAATTCTTCCACGGCAAATCGTGGCCCTTCGCGGCCGATGCCAGAGTCCTTCACGCCGCCGTAGGGCATCGTGTCCGAGCGATAGCCGGGCACTTCGTTGACCACGACGCCGCCCACCTCGAGTTCGTCGATGGCGCGGAAGGCGTTGCCGAGCGACGAGGTGAAGATGCTGGCCTGCAAGCCGAAGCGCGAGGCATTGACCGTGTCGAGGGCGGTGCGCAAATCGGGCACCGATCGGACACACACCACCGGCCCAAACACTTCGCTTGACCACGCGTCCACGTCGTCGGGAACATCGAGTAGCACGGTGGGTTCGATCAGGCGTTCGTGCGCTTTGCCGCCACACAACACGCGCGCACCCCGCGTGACTGCATTGTCAATCCACGTGATGACGCGCTGTGTAGCCGCAGGATTAATCAGTGCTGACACCTGTGTCGCAGCGTCGCGTGGATCGCCGACAACGATGTGCTGCATCGCGGCTGAGAGGAGTTGGCCGAAACGTTCGGCGACTCGGTCAACCACGAGCACGCGCTGAATAGCAATACACGCCTGGCCCGATGCGTAATACCCGCCGCGCACGACGGCTGCTGCAGCCTTCTCCAGGTTCGCGGTGTCGTCAACGATGAGCGCCGCATTTGACCCCAGTTCGAGTACCACCTTGCGAGGAGCGGCCGACTTGGCAATGGCATGACCAACTGCTGATGATCCGGTGAACGACACGATGCCGATCCGGGAGTCGGTGACCAGTGTGGAACCGACGTCGGCGTCGCCAGTCACGAGTTGCACTGCGCCCTGCGGGATGTTGAGTGCAGCCGCAACCTCGCGCAGGATCGCTACCAACCACAGTGTGGCTAACGGTGTGGAGGGCGCGGTCTTGACAACGACGGGGCAACCCGCCGCAATTGCGGGGGCGATCTTGTGGCTGGCCAGCAACAGCGGGTAGTTGAATCCGGTGATGCCGATCACCACGCCGATGGGTTTACGTTGCCAGAACCCGATCATGCCGTCGCCACTTGGTAACAAGTCCAGCGGCACGGTCTCGCCGTGAAGTCGTGCTACCTCTTCGGCGGCGGTCTCCAGGGTGATCAACGTGCGCGATACCTCGATGACGCAGTCGCGCAGCGGCTTCCCTGTTTCCAGCACCAGCAGTTGCTCGAATGCACTGCGCTGTTCGCTCAACTTCGCGTGTGTGCGCTTGAGCCATTCGCGACGCTGGTGTGATGCAAGTGCAGCCATGGGGCGGCGCAGTGCAACGGCCTCGTCGACAGCACGTCGGGCGAGATCGACTGTGCCCACGGGCGCCATCGCCACCGTGCTGCCGTCGAAGGGAAAGACAATCGGTTCAGTCGTGGGGGTCGCCACCCAACCATCGCCGATGGGCAGACCCGCGGGGTGGGGAGGAGCAAAAGCCGACATCAGGAACCCGGCAGGCGCGGCACGGCCGCAATGAGGTTCATCGTGAACGGATGGCTCGGACGAGAAAACACGTCGGCGGTGCGACCGCGCTCAACGGCAACGCCGTCCTGCATCACGATCACGGTGTCACAGAGGCGAGCGATCACACTGAGATCGTGGGACACCATGATGAGTGTAAGTCCGAGCGACGTGGTGAGGCCCTGGAGTAGGTCAAGAATCTCATCGCGCACGAGGACGTCGAGTGCACTGACGGGCTCATCGGCAATCAGCACTTCGGGTCGCGGCGCGAGCGCACGGGCGATGGCAACGCGTTGGCGTTGACCGCCAGACAGCTCGTGTGGATATCGGGTGCGCATCGCGGCACCGAGTCCCACCGCCTCGAGCACGTCGTCGATGCGTTCGTCGTGATTGCCGTCGATGCCGAGGCACTCGAGTGGTTCTCGAACAATGTCGGCGATAGACATGCGTGGGTTGAGCGAACTGCGAGGATCCTGAAAGACCACCTGCACCGCACGTCGAAATCGCGCCATGTCGGCAAGCGGCAAGCGTTCGCCGCGAAAGGCCACGCTTCCGGCAGTCGGTGTGTCGAGTGCCAGGAGCAATTTCATCAGGGTTGTCTTACCCGAGCCCGATTCGCCAACAACACCCAAGCGATCACCGGCGTTGATGGTCAGATTCATGTCGACGAGCGCATGGCGTTCAGCGCGCGACGAACCGAGGCCTGTTCGGGGGAGGCGGAAGGTACGCGACAGTCCCGTGGTCTCGAGAATTGTGGTCATGGCGTGCCTGCCCGGAAGGTGGTGAATAGCGCGTCAGCGTGCTGAGCCGTTGCGATCAGCTTCTTGCTGTAGTCGTGTCGGGGGTTGGCAAAGAGTTCCCCGACGTTGGCGTGCTCGACGATCGCACCCGTGTTCATCACGAGCACGGACTCAGTCATGGTGGCAATCACAGGTAGGTCGTGCGAGACAAAGATCAACGACGACCCACGCGATGCCACGAGATCGTTCATCAACTTGAGTACTTCTTTTTGCACCGTCACATCGAGCGCCGTCGTGGGCTCGTCGGCGATGAGCAGGACGGGGTCGCAGGCAAGGGCGATAGCAAGCCCAATGCGTTGGCGTTGGCCGCCCGACAGTTGATGGGGATACGAGCGGATGATGCGCTCGGGGTCGGGAAGGCCGACAGTCTCACAAAGCTGTAACGCAACTGCAAGGCCCTCCTTGATTGGCATGCCGCGGTGGATCTTGAGTGGCATGGCGATTTGCTTGCCCACGCGCATGAGTGGGTTCAGTGATGTAAGTGGTTCCTGAAACACCATCCCCATGCGATTGCCGCGCAACGACGACATCTGCACATCAGTGCGTTCAAGTAGTTCTTGACCTTCGAAACGAATGCTGCCGCTCACCGTCGCCGTATCGGGCAGGAGTCCCATGATCGCCAGGGTGGTGAGCGTCTTGCCCGACCCGGACTCGCCGATGATGCCAAGTCGACTGCCGGCCTCAAGATCGAACGAGATGCCATCGACCACACGTTTGTTACCAAACATGACGACAAGATCCCGTACCTCGAGGAGACTCATGACTCGCTCCGTCGCAAGGTGGGATCGAGTGATTCGCGCAGGCCGTCGCCGGTGAGGTTGAAGCCCAGTACGGCGATCACGATCACGAGTCCTGGCCACAATGCCAAGATCGGATCGACGATCAGATACTGCTGCGATTCGGCCAACATGCGGCCCCACGACGGCGTCGGCGGCAACGTGCCGAGCCCGAGGTAGGACAGCGTGGACTCAGCCAAGATCGCCACGGCGATTGCGCCTGAAGCCTGCACGAAAAGCGATGCGCGGATATTGGGCAACACGTGGCGCCGCACGATGCGTCCCTTACCTGCGCCCGACGATGTAGCAGCTACTACGTAGTCGGCCTGAAGCACCGCATTTGTTTCGCGTCGTGTGACTTGTCCAACCGCTGCGGAGAGTGCGACGCCAATCGCGATCGTGGCGGTGAGCGTTGAAGGACCGTAGACGGCGGCCAGCACAATGGCGAACAGCACTGAAGGGAGAGCCAGCACGATGTCGATGCCAAAGATGGCGGGTGTCTGTGCCCACTTCGGTGAAATTGCTGTACCCACGCCGACGAGGACGCCCAGCGTCATAGAAATGAGTACGGCGAAGAACGCCACGGTGAGCGTGGAGCGCGCGCCGACGATGATGTTGCTCAGCACGTCGCGACCAAACACATCGGTACCCAGAAGATGCTCAGGCGACGGTTTTGTAATCGACAGTTCGGGATCCATCGCCAGTGGGTCATAAGGCGTCCATACAAACGACAGGACTGCCAACACCAATGTGAAGCCAACTAATGCAAGACCCATGAGGAGTGTTCGATTGAGTTTCACGAGCGTTGCCTTGCCCGAGGGTTGAGCCAACCCAAAACGACATCAATGAGGAAGCTCACCGTAAACACGAGCGCAGTGGTGGCAAGTACCGTGCCCATCACTTTGGTGTAGTCGCGGATTGCCACATCCTGGAGCAACATCTGGCCGATGCCGGGAAGCGCAAAGACGCTTTCGACGACGATGGCGCCGACGATCAGAGTGGAGATCTGCATGCCAAGTACGGACACCACGGGAATGAGTGCGTTGCGCACGCCGTGCACGCGCAACGCTTTGGCGCGGGTCAGTCCAGTGGCTCGGGCGGTGCGGAAGTAGTCCTGCTGTAATACGTCAATCGTGGCGGAGCGCGCAAAACGCATGAGCATTGCACCTTGGGCAAGTGCGAGTGTGGTGGCGGGAAGTATCAGCGACTGGACAGCGGCCGACGTGTCAGCCCATCCCTGATCGGGGAATCCACCGGCGGGAAGAACGCCCATTTGAATGGCGAAGATCGTGATCAAGATGACGCCCACCCAAAATGCGGGTACGGCGATACCAAGTTGGCTCGTGGCAGAAATGGCGATGCCGTCCCACTTGCGAAAGCGCAAAGCGGCGAGCATGCCGAGTGGTATCGCGAACAGCATGGCAAGTGCGGCCGACGCGGCGATGAGGGGCAGTGTGACGGTTGCTTTGCGCTGCAACTCGTCGGTCACGCTGACCTCGCTGATGAACGATGTGCCGAGGTCGCCACGCACGGCGCCCCCGAGCCAGTCGAGGTATTGGATGACCAGTGGTTGGTTGAGTCCGTATTGCTCACGGAGCGCTTCTACTGCTTCAGGTGAACCGTCGATACCCAACTTTGCCTGAGCGATGTCGCCCGGGAGCAGGCGCAGAAGCAGGAACACCAGGATGCTCGACACGACGAGGGACCCCATGAGGATCGTTATCCGTCGGATGACATACCAGAGGGTGTTCAACTATGAATCCTTGCGATTTAGCGGGGAGAGCGCGGCGCTGGCCGGGCTCACCACGCGGTGAACCCGGCCAGGAAGCCGATACTGAAAAGTGGAACTACTTCTTGACGACGTCGGCTACCGAATATGCGTCACCCACTGCGTTCAGTGGGAAACCGGTAACGCTTGTCTTGGCAACTTGCAGGTTGGGCAGCAACCACAGCCAGTCACTGGCGTGCTGGTCGTTGAGGATGCGAGCAGCCTTGCGCAGCGCGTTGTTGCGTGCGGCCTGCGTGCGCGCCTCAGCGGCTTGCTTTACCAAAGCCTGATACTGGGCGTTGTTGAACTTGAAGTAGTAGTTCGGGTTGGCATAGATCGCCATGTCGTTGCGCTCGACGTGAGCAACGATCGACATGTCGTAGTTCGCCTTAGCGAACACGCGGTCCAGCCACTCGGCCCATGCAACCGGTCGCAAGGTGACGCGGATGCCTACCTGCGCAAGCGACGCAGCAATGAATTCCTGCGAGGCGAGTGCATAGGGTGCCGGCGGCACGTCAAGCGTCATGTCGAAGCCGTTCGCATAACCCGCTTGGGCGAGCAGCTGGCGGGACTTCTTCACGTCGAATGGGTACTTGCTGGCGAGGTTCTCGTACCACGGGTCGGTCGGCGGCACGAAGCTGCCGATCTGGAGTCCGTAGCCGGCCCATGCCGTCTTGACCAAGGCCTTCTTGTTGATGGCCTGGCGAATCGCCTGGCGCACCTTCGGGTCGTTGAACGGTGCCTTCGAGTTGTTCATGCTCAGCGTCACCTCGCCAGCGGTTGTTCCCGAGTACACCTTCAAGTTCTTGCGGCCACGGAATGCGGCGAGCAGCTCAGGTGCCTGCACGGTCGACATGATGTCGATCTGGCCGGACAGGATCGCGTTGCTCAGCGCCGTCGCATCAAGGATGTAACGGAAGATGACGGTCTTCGACTTGGCCTTTTGGCCGTAGTAGGCATCGTTGCGCTCAAGCGTGATGCTGCTACCACGGTTCCAGCTCTTCAACGTGAAGGGGCCGGTGCCGTTGGCAGCCGTCGCAAAGTCGGTTGTGCCGGTCTTGAACACCACACCACCGCGCTGGGTCAGGTTGAACTGGAAGTCGTTATCGCGCGCCTTCAAGGTGATGACCACCTTCGATGGCCCTTGGGCAACAACTGACGCCACGCTGGCGAACTGCTGCTTCTGGGCAGGCAGCACGGCCGAGGCCGGATCGATCACGCGGTTGAGGCTCCACACCACATCGGCAGCGGTCATTGCCGAGCCGCTGTGGAAATTCGCCTTGTTCAACTCGAAGGTGTACGTAAGGCCATCCTTCGACACGGTGTAGGACTTGGCAAGACTCGGCACGATGTTGCCGTCGGGCTGCACCTTGAGCAGTCCCTCATAGACGTTGTTGAGCAACACCTGCGGAATTGCCTGGCCAGCGACACCGGTGATGTCGAGGCTGACCGGTTCGAGTGTGAATCCGATGGTGACAGTGGCGTTGGCATTGGCCGACGCAGCACCAGCAAACGGCATCGCGCCGAACACCAAGCCAGCGGCTAACGCAAACGAGGTCACCAGTTTGCGGATGGGTCGTTTCATGTGGAATACCTCCCCCAGAGAGATGAGCCAGCCGGACGGTCCGACAGACGATTTCTAGTCAATCACGGACAGGCCGCAATGACACGAGCCAGCGGCGCTAGGCCGAAAAAGCGTGGATCGCCTGCGCCAGGAGCCGTGGTACCTCTTCTTGGACATTGTGGCCACAGGGCAGAGTGATTGCCGTTGCTTGTGGTACCCGGTCGATGAATTCTTTTTCATGAGCGTCGGTCAGGAAACCTCGTTCGCCACGAATGAGCAGCACGGGGATATTCAGCCTGGCAGCAGGTTCCCAGATTGCCAAAAACGCGGGACCGGTGGCCGCGCGCTGATCGAGATGGGCGATGTGGTGTTTGAAGGAGTACGTCCCATCGTTGTTTTCGCGCGTGTTGTGAAAGACGCCGCGCTCGACGGCACGTCGCGAAGGCCCGAATCCGAACGACACTGCACGGTCAACGATCTCCTCTCGGGAAGCAAAGGCCTTTGGCCCCGCGAGGAACTCGCGCACCACGTTGTTGTCGCCGAGCACAAGTCCCGGGCTGATATCGATGACCACGAGTCGATTGAACGCCTGTGGCGCGAGGTCGGCGAGCGCAATGGCGGCGAGGCCTCCGAGTGAGTGGCCGACAAGTACGGACTCGTGTTTGGTGATCGATGTCGTCGCGAGAGCGTGAGCGAGCGTGAGCGGGGAGTAGTCGGCGTCATCGCGCCACGCCGAGTTGCCATGGCCGGGGAGGTCGACGGCGACGGCAGATGCGTTGAGATCCATGATTGTGGTGTCCCACGTGTGCGCATTTAAACCGACGCCGTGCAGGAAGGTATAGGTGGGGATGCTCGAGCCCCAGCGCAGCGCACTGAGTGCATCGTCGGTCGCGATGGATTCGCGCGTGACGTAGAGCGATAGTGGTCGCGCAATGCTGTGCTCGGCTGCCTCCTCGTCGAGGAGCGCGAATTCATCGTCCGGTATTGGCATCACCATGTGACCAGTATCGTACGGGGCACCATGATCGTCACCGGTGCACGTAACGACATCACCGATGTTGCTGGAATTGCCGTCGGCCAGTTTCAGCGCACCGACGATTTATGGCTGTCGGGCACCACGGTGGTGGTGCCGCGCGAGGGCACGGTGGCCAGCGTGGACGTGCGCGGGGGCGGACCCGGTACGCGCGAGACGGATTGTTTGGAACCCACCACGATGGTGTCATCGGTGGATGCGATTTGTCTGTCGGGTGGGAGCGCCTATGGCCTCGATACCGCAACAGGGGTGGTGCGGTGGTTAGCAGAACAGCAGCGTGGATTCAGCGTTGGTCCCGATGACCACCACATCGTGCCGATCGTGCCGACGGCGGTGCTGTTCGACTTGGGTGTCGGCGGCAAGTTCCAACGACAGCCTGACGCGTCGTTTGGCTATGCCGCGGCACAAGCGGTGTCCACCGACGCAGTTCGTCAGGGCGTCGTGGGCGCGGGCACCGGTGCGCGTTCGGGCGGCATGAAGGGTGGGATCGGTTCAGCAAGTGCGGTCCTTGATAACGGTGTGACGGTGGGCTGCATCGTCGCCGTCAACTCGGCAGGCAGTCCTGTCGATCCGCGCACGGGTGAGCTGTGGGGTGTGCGATACGGCATTGGCGACGAATTTGGCGGGCTTGGTACAGCATGCGCTGCTGAAATTGAGGCGTGGGCGAATCGGCCCACGGATCCGCCGCCGTTGAACACCACCCTGGCAATCGTGGCAGTGGATGTGCCGTTGACGAAGACCGAGTGCAAGCGTCTCGCTGCGATTGGCCACGACGGCATGGCGCGGGCGATCAATCCGATCCATCAATACACCGACGGCGATTTGGTGTTTGCGCTGGCCACGGGCGAGCGCGAGTTTCCCGACCCGGCGACCACGAATGTGCCGAAAGGGGCAATTCAGTCGGGTAACGCACGGGTGTACCAGCTCAACGAAATATTCAATGCAGCCTCCGAATGTGTCACCCGCGCCATCGTGCACGCGGTCCTTCATGCGACCTCGGTCGGGCAGTGGAGGAGTTACCGGGATACGTTTCCCTCAGTGTTCTCCTGACCTGTATCGGAGGAGTAATGAAGCGTTCCACCAAGATTGTTATCGGCGTAGTCGTTGCGGCTGTGTTGGCATTTGTCGTTGCGCCGTGGGTGTACATCAATGTGTTTCGTGACGATGCGCCCGAGCGACTGACGCTTGCCACAACGCCGTCGACAACGAGCGAAGTTGAGACGGTGAGCCCAGACGAACCATTCGACCCATCCGGTGGGTGGATCATCGCCGACGGATCTGTTGTGGGGTATCGCGTTGAGGAAATTCTGTTCGGTCAGAACGTCACGGCGGTAGGCCGGACCGAGTCCGTAACGGGAGGCATTGTCCTCGTCGGCGATTCGGTGACTGAAGGTGGATTTGTGGTCGACATGGCCACGTTGGTGAGCGACAGTTCGCGCCGTGATGGCCAAGTCAACGGACGCATCTTGCAGACCGCGACCTATCCACAAGCGGTGTTTGAATTGAGCGCTCCGATTGCGTTGCCGATGGCGGCTTTTGACGGCGATCCCGTTCAAGTGGAAGCGACGGGGTCACTCACGCTCTTGGATGTCACGCGTGAAGTCACCGTGATGCTCGATGTGCAACTCGTGGAAGACGCCGTGAATATTGTTGGCTCGATTCCCGTTGTGTTCACCGAATGGAACATTCCTGACCCATCGACGGGCGGCATCACCGTTGACCCCGAGGGACTGCTGGAGTTTTCATTGGTCTTGCGCCAACAGGGTTAGGTGTCAACGGCAAGTACAGTTGCGGCGTGCGAATCGGTGCGTGGTGGGATCGTCTGCGCGGTGCAGAGTCGCGACGCCTTCGGGCGCGAATTGCCGATTTGCGCACTGCAAACGCAGCGCTTCGCGAGACGCAGCCGGAAAAGTCTGATCAACCGGTGTATTCGGCACTCGTCCCGCACGCCGACAATGCACTCGGCCTGTTTGCGGGATCGTGGTCATCGCGCCTTCCGCATCGCGATGGCCCGGGACAAGCCGAACTCTTTGCTGACCCCCGCATCGAGTGGCTGTTCGAGCAGTGCGGCTCGCTCAATGGGTCCCATGTGTTGGAACTAGGCCCGCTCGAAGGTGGCCATACGTACATGTTGGAGCAACGAGGCGCGGTCGTGACGGCGATCGAGGGCAATCACGAGGCGTTCCTGCGCAGTGTGGTCGTCAAAAACGCTCTGGGGTTGCGCGCAACGTTTCTGCTCGGCGACTTCGCCCGCTCGTTCGGCGCAGAAATGCGGTGGGATCTCGTGGTTGCATCGGGTGTGCTGTATCACATGTCGGATCCCATCGGTTTACTCACGCGAATTGCGGCCTCTACGGACCGTCTCTATCTCTGGACGCACTATTACGAGCCCGATCTGCACGTATGGCACCCGGAAACAGCCACGCGCATTGGCACGAAATGGGTGGTGGACGAAACCATTGTTGAGCGGGTTGGCGATCTCGATGTGCACATGGTGCCGATGCTGTATCAAGAGGCGCTCGGCTGGGCAGGGTTCTGTGGTGGGCCCGAAACGTTCGCACGATGGATTCACAAGAACGACTTGATCAACCTGCTCCGCGTGCTCGGTTTCGACAGAGTCACCGTTGCGTTTGACGAGCCGGGCCACGTGAACGGCCCATCGTTTGCCGTGTTTGCATCGCGCCGCTGAGCCTCCGATAGTTTCGCCTCTGGCAGAGGGGGTGTCATGAAGGTAGATCTCAGCGTTGGTGATTTTCTGCGACGCGCGGAGCAGGTGTTTGGGGCGCGCACCGCGTTTGTCGATGAGCCCGACCAGCCGGCGACGTCGTGGGGTCAGCAGACCTATGCGCAGATGGCTCAGCGCGTGCGTGCACAGGCTGCGGCCCTCGACCGTTTAGGTGTCAGCCGTGGAGCACGCGTGGCAGTCGTGAGCCAGAATTCGGCTCGCCTGTTAACGAGTTTCTTTGGTGTGAGCGCGTTCGGCAGAGTGCTGGTGCCAATCAACTTTCGTCTTGTTGCTGATGAGATCGACTACATCGTGCGCCACTGCGGAGCGGAGGTGCTGATTGTTGACCCCGAACTGGCCGATGGGTTGCAATCAGTCAAGGCAAAATACAAATTCGTCATTGGGCCCGAATCGGATGAGGCGCTATATGACTTTGACCGCGAACCCGAGACGTGGGTGCCTGATGAACTTGCTACTGCAACGATCAACTACACAAGCGGCACCACTGCGCGGCCGAAGGGTGTGCAACTCACGCATCGTACGTTGTGGATGAACGCCACCATTTTCGGTTGGCATATGGGGGTGAACGATCGCGACGTCTATATGCACACGCTGCCGCAGTTTCACGTGAATGGCTGGGGCATGGTGTATGCGGTGACGGCAATGGGTGGCACGCACGTCATTTTGCGCAAGGTGGATGGCGATGAGATTCTTCGGCGAGTCGATCGCCACGGTGTCACACTGCTGTGCGGTGCGCCAGCCGTGGCCAACACCATTATCGATGCGGTTGCACGCACCCCAGATGCGCCGCGTGGCGCGGGGTCGGTGCGCATGGTGATTGCTGGTGCGCCGCCGCCGGCCAAGACCATCGAGCGCTTGGAGACCGAAGTCGGCTGGCAGTTCAACCAGATCTATGGGCTCACCGAAACCGCACCAGTGCTGACGATTAACCGCACATGGAAGGAGTACGAATCTCATCCTGCTTCTGAGCGTGCAGTGCTGTTGTCGCGCGCAGGAGTGCCGGTGCTGGGCGTCGAAACGCGAATCGACGAGTCGGGCGAAGTGCTTGCGCGTGCTAATCAGGTAATGGAGGGGTATTGGGAGCAGCCCGAGGAAACCGCGAAGGCCATTCGCGATGGTTGGTTTCATACGGGAGATGGCGGCCGTATCGAGGAAGGGCATCAACTGGTTATCGCGGACCGAAAGAAAGACGTCATTATCTCGGGCGGAGAAAACGTGAGCTCGATCGAAGTTGAGGACGCCATCTTTTCGCATCCAGAGGTTGCGGAGGTCGCGGTGATTGGCATTCCGGATGAGAAGTGGGGCGAGTCGGTCTTGGCCCTCGTCGTCACGACGGTGGGCTCGCAACTCACCGAAGATGCTGTCATCGCGCACACCCGCACGCGGCTCGCTGGTTACAAGTGTCCGAAACGAGTGGAATTTCGCACTGAGCTTGCGCGCACAGCGACGGGCAAACTGCAGAAGTTCAAATTGCGCGAGCCCTACTGGCAGGGGCGCGACCGACAGGTCAACTAACGACTAATCGATTGCGCGATGAGGTCGGTAAGTTGCGGCACCAGTTTGTGAGAGCCGGCGATGGAAATGTGCGACGCGTCGCGCCACAGCCATGTGCCGTCTTGATAGGACACGCACGGCTCGCGCGGGCACAGCACGCGATTGATGTTGAATCCCAGGTTTCCTGGTGCGAGTGCCAGCATGTCGCGCTCGTGAGCATGCAGGGTGGGCATCTCGGCTCCTGAGGCAGCAGATTCTGCAGGGTCGATCTCGCAGGTGTTTGTCAAACGATCGAAACGAATTGTCGCGCAGCGGAGCGGATTGCCACCCTTGCGAATGGTGTGGGCAAAGACGACGGGAATGTCGGCTTGATTGAGTCGAATGAGGTAACCCGCTGCCTCGTTCTTCCACCATTCGATACGTTCACCGAATGGCGTTGACTGACCGAGCACAACAACTTTTGCATCACGGTTTTCAGTAATCATTCGCGCGGCGTAATTGCGATCTTCGTGGTAAAGGAAAAATGGACCGGTTCGTGTGACAATCCGCGCATTCAGGCGATTGGCATGTGCGGCTTCGATGAAACCCTCGCTCAGGTGCCCCGCCTGAGAATCGCCGATGAGCACGGCATCGCCAACCGCGTTTGGTGTTCGCCAGATACAGGTGTCTTCAGAAGCAAGCGTCTCCCATGTCTCCTCGACACATCCGGAGGTGACGTCGATGTGCACATCGAGCTCGGGTGTGGGTTCGTAGCGGAAGGCTGTGGTCAGGAGCACCGGAACAGCAATACAAGCCGTGGTGAGGCCGAGTGTGGTGGCGCGGTGTCGGCCCCAGAATTCGCCGTGGCGAATGGGTTCTTCAATGAAGCGATAGGACAGTGCAGCAATGCCGAGCCCTGCAAGTGCAGCGAGTACGGGGCCATGTTGAAAATCGGGGAATGTGGCGCGTGCGAACTGAATCAATGGCCAATGCCACAGATACCAGGAGTATGAGCGGTCGCCAATCCATGTGGCCACGCGATTCGATAGCGGTTGCATTGAACCGAATGCGCCTTGTGAGGCAATAAGCAGCATGGTGGCACCAACCGGTATTGCCGCCATGATGCCGGGAAAGACGGTTTGGGCATTGAAGGTGATTCCTGCATAGACGAGCCCTGTAATGCCGACAGCAAACGCGATGCTTTGCACTATGCGGCGCGTAAACATAGGCACTGCCGCGAGCAGGGCTCCGGCGAGAAACTCCCAGAGGCGAGTGAGCGGACTGTAAAAGGCGTACATCCGCGCGACTTCTATTTTTTCTAGCGGATTAAAGAAGATATTGACGGGCCACCAGTCGCGTGATGCGGTGAGGATGATGGACACCCACAGCGATCCAAGCCCGATGAGCAGGATGCCCCCAACAAAGAGTGCCAGCGGTCGTGAGCGCGAGACCCGCTTTGACACCCACCAGAGACCAAACAGCACCACGGGCACGACGAAGTAGATCTGTTCCTCGAGCGAGAGCGACCACGTGTGGAGGAATGGATTGGTTTGCTCGGTTGCGGTGAAGTAGCCGTTCGGCCGAAACAGCATGAGCTCGATGTTGGCGAAGAACAACGCGGCGCTCTTGGCAGTTTCGTATCCCTGATTGCGTGCATCAAAGGTGCTGAACACGAACGAAAATGGAATGACGACGACGATCATCGTGGCCAAAGCGGGCAATAGCCGTCGCGCTCGACGCACGTAGAAGCGTCCAAGCCCGATTCTTCCGGTGTCGTTCCAGTGGCGACGGAGCGCAAGCGTGATTACATACCCGCTGATGACAAAGAATGCGTCGACGCCGGTAAACCCGCCGGGTAACGGGAGTCCAGCGTGATAGATGACGACCATCAGTACGGCAAGTGCACGCAGGCCTTGCACGTCAGGTCTAAAAGCGGTAACGCTCATAAGCGGAAACCCTCAGGCTAGTAAAATTCGTTTCCTGACCGAATAACGATTCGGTTACGTATTGACGAGTCGAATGCGCTCCTGCACGATGGCTGAAGACACGACGACGATGGCGATGCCGAGTATCTGCAAAATGGTGAGCGTCTCGTCTAAGACGAGGAAGCCGAGCACCGCAGCCACGATCGGGGTGAGGTAGGCGACCGAACTGGCAATCGTGCTGCCAGCAAGTTCCACCACGCGCAGATTCCAGACGAATGCGAATCCTGAACCGAAGATCCCCAGCGTCAACATGTAGGCGATTCCAGGCACAGTGACGGTGCCAACGGTGGTGTCAAAAATCAAGGTGAACGGCAGCAACACGACAGCCGCGATCAATACCTGGGTGGCGGCAAGCGCATATCCCGAGTACGGCAGGGGAAGGACGTAACGCTTGGAATACGGCAAGCCAAGCCCGTAACACATGGTGGCCGCAAGGACGAGCAAGATGGAGCGTGGCTCGTTAGCGCCCACTCCCGACATGACCTCACTGATCAGTGCAATGCCGATGAGCCCCATCGCAACACCGAGCATCTGGTTGCGCGTCGCACGCTGACTCGGGAAAAACGTAAGTGTGGCGATCACGGTCGCGGTGGGAATCGATGCACTGAGTACGCCACCGACCGAACTACTGATGCCTTTGGCACCAAACGACACCATCAAGGTGGGAGCAATCCCGAGGAGAAGTGAAACAACACCGATATGGAAAATGTGGATCGGTATGCGGGGCATCGTCAGTCGATTCCGCGCAACGATTGCAAGGAGTACGAGCGCACCTGCTGTTGAGCGAAAGAACGTGATGCCAAGTGGCGAGAACTCGTCGATGATTAGCTTGACAAGTAGAAACGAACTGCCCCATGTCAGCGCGACCGCCAGAAATGCCGCGAGCCACGAAGTCGGCGAACGCTTCATCAAATAATTAATCGCTTAGTTAGTATCGTGTCAGCATAGTAAAGCCGGAAGCAAAGGCCCGAAATCCTGGGCTCGCTAGGCTGTCGGGGCATGCTGCAACGCCTGAGTCGCCGGGTTGTCGGCATCGTTACGCATCCGCTTCGACTTTTGGTGGCGTCGTTTGCGGTGCTGATTGGTTCTGGAACGGCGTTGCTGATGCTGCCGATCGCGGCACAACATGACTTTTCGCCAACCGTTGCGACTGCACTGTTTACGGCTACAAGTGCAGTATGTGTAACGGGATTGACTGTTGTCGATACGGCCACGTCCTGGTCTGGCTTTGGTCAGGGTGTCATTTTGCTTCTCATTCAGCTTGGTGGCTTGGGCATTGTCACATTGGCCACTGTGGTGTTCTTGGCGATCTCGAATCGTGTGGGATCGTTACATATCCGAGCACTTGCAGCGGAAACCGGAGTGGATTCGCTCAGCGGCATCGCTCGACTTGTGCGCACCATCGTTCTCGTCACGCTCGCCTTCGAGGTGCTTTTTGCGATTGTTCTGGGCGCGCGCTTCTTTCTTTCGTATAACTATTCCGCCGCTGATTCGGTGTACCACGGGTTGTTTCATGCGGTTTCTGCTTGGAACAACGCCGGGTTCTCGCTCTACACCGACAACATGTCATCGTTCGTTCGGGATCCTTTGGTGCTCACGGTGTTGTCACTTGCAGTGATTCTCGGTGGGATTGGGTTCCCAGTGTTACGCGGATTTTGGCGTCATCGCTTCGCGGTGGGGCAATGGTCCTTGCATATGAAACTGATGGTGTCGGCAACGGTGGTGCTGCTCGCTGTTGGTATGGCAGGGTTTGTGGCCTTTGAGTGGTCAAATAGCCGAACGTTTGGTTCCTTGTCGGTGAGTGAAAAGCTCTTTGCCGGATTGTTTCAAAGCGTCCAGCCGCGAACTGCAGGATTTAATGCGGTTGATACAGGCGCACTGAGCGAAGAGTCGCTAGTAGTGACGATCGCCTTGATGTTTATCGGAGGCGGAAGCGCCTCGACGGCCGGAGGTATCAAGGTCACGACGTTTGCGCTTCTGGCGTTTGTCATGTGGGCAGAGATTCGAGGAAATCAAGACGTTTCACTCTTCAAACGACGAGTGCCGAACGCTGTGCAGCGTCAAGCGGTCACCATCTCGCTTGCAACCGTTGGTATTGCGACAGCCTCAACATTTGCACTTCTTGTGGTGAGCGACACCGGCTTGGTTTCGGGCGTTTTTGAGGTGGTGTCTGCACTGGGAACTGTCGGATTGTCGGTTGGCGATATTGATTATGAGAGCGACTCGGCACAGGTGCTCGTCAGTGCGCTGATGTTCATTGGCAGGCTCGGGCCGCTTACGCTGGCCTCGGCGCTGGCGGCGCGCTCGATTCCGAGTTTGTTTCGGTATCCAGAGGATCGGCCGCTGATCGGCTGAATAGGAGGCGTAAATGAACACGAGTAGTGGCGTATTGGTGGTGGGTCTCGGACGTTTCGGAGAGGCAGTTGCGCTGACGCTTGTCGACCAAGGGGTTGATGTCTTGGCGATCGATCTGGATGAAGACATTGTGCAACGACTCTCCGGAGAGATTCCCAACGTGGTGCAGGCCGATGCAACATCGGCGCGCGCCTTGCGGCAAGCCGGTGCCGAACAGTTTGATCACGCGGTGGTGGCGATCGCGACGAACGTGGAATCTTCGGTCCTGGCGACGTTGGTATTGAAAGAAGAACTCCGTATTCCCACTATTTGGGCGAAGGCGATCTCGAAGCCCCACGCCAGGATTTTGGAGAGCATGGGAGTGCAATTGGTGGTGCAGCCGGAACACGAAATGGGCATTCGCACGGCGCGCAGTATTGCCCAGGGTGTCACCGACTACTTCCGTATCGAAGAGAACTTTGCGCTTGTCGAAATGGAAGTGCCTGCATCTCTGGTGGGTCAGTCACTCGGGGAAATTGAGATACGCCGCAAATACGGCGTGACGATCGTCAGTGTGAAACCGCCTCTCGGGCAGTTTCAGTACGCAACGGCTGACACCGTTTTAGAACGTGGTGAGATGATGTTGGTGGCCGGGACGCCTCGGGACCTTGAGCGCCTCACCGGTTCGGTGTAAAGACAGACTTAGCGCTTCTTGTAGCCCTTAGGGCACTTTGGGTTGACGCCCGAGACCTTCTTGACTGCTTTGCCCTTTACGCAGGTGATAGCCGTCGTGGCCGTCTTGCCTTTCGCGGTCGCTGTTGCCTTGCCGACCGTCAGTGTTGCGCGGCGCAATTCGAAGTTGGGATTCGCTCCGCCACCCGATGAGTAGTAGATGCGAAACACATTGGTGGTCACTTCGTATCCCGTTGGGTCGAGACGACCACGGTCAGTACCGGTGAGCACCTGCGGTGTGGTCCACGTGAGGCCATCGCGCGAGGTGGTGATGAAGAGTTGTTGTGGCTTCTGGTTGCCCTTGGTGCCACCGCAACCTGGGCCGTCGGCAACGATCATGATCCAATCGTTGTCGCGAGCGCGCAAGACCTCGGTGTCGACATAGCCGCCCTCGAGGCGCCA
>JBIIEO010000033.1:0-5233 GCA_044237775.1 Ilumatobacteraceae bacterium
GCCTGACATGTAGTTGCGGTCAAGTGCAACTACTGGCTCAGGATCAACACCATCATCAGTTACGTTGCCGATGAAGCCACCGGCCCATCCATTGCTCGCTGCGCCCGTCACCGAACCCGAAAAATAACTCGTCGAAATCGTGACATTGCTTTGAGCATCCCCGATGAAGCCTCCCGCCCAATCGTTTCCGTTTCTACCGGCAGTCACACTTCCCGAAAATGAACTGTGAGAGATGGTGACTGGCCCCGACGCCTCGCGCACCAGTGCCCCGGCCCAGCCGTTACCTCCACCACCGAGCACGGTCGCACGGCGGAATTGCACACGAGTAAATGTGGCCCCAGCTGGTCCGACATCAAAAAGACCCGAACCCGTCACAGACAGATTGCTGATCGTGTAACCATTGCCGTCAAAGGTGCCGGTGAAGTCGGTGCGGCGACCCACGGTGACACCGGTGAGATCAACATCGGCCGTCAGCGTGTACGTCCACTCCGGATCGCAACTCGCCAGCAACACGAAGTGGGCCGGAAGTGAAAACTGATACGTCGTGCCCGTGAATGGGACCCCACATCCATTGGCCGACGCCTCGCTCGTGATGAGCATCCCTCCGCCAAGCCCTGCCACCAGAGCCGCACACAGTGCTGCAATCCGTGATTTCACCCCCTGAGTGAATCACTTTTCATTCAGTATGTCAATCTGACCGGTGGTCGATTTCGTCGGACATGCAAAAAGGGGGCGGGGCCTTCGCCCCACCCCCTTCTGGAGTACCTACTGATTAGACGCGGTTCAGCTGAACCAGGCAGACCAGACGCTTTCGTTTGCATCAACCCACGCGCGCGCAGCCTCTTGTGGCGACACGCCATCGATGTCTACTGGTTCAAGGAACGACAATTGATCCTCGGTGGTGAGTGCGAACTTCTGAATGAAAGCAAACACCTTGGCATCTGCGGTTTCCAACTTTGACGACGCAATCTTGAACAGCTTGTCCTCGGGGTAGTCACCGTCGCAGTTATCGGGATCCGCCGCACAGTCCACTGATGCAGTCGGCAACGCGATGTTCTTGAGGTTGTACTTGCCCACTGCACCCGATGGTGTCCAGTAGTACATGATCAATGGCGTCTTGTTGCTCGCTAGCGCGGCGATCTCCGCCTGCGTAGCGCCTTCGGAGCCAGAGAACTGCACGTCAAACGGCAGGCCGAGGGTCTTGATGATGCCCTCGTCGTACTGCGAGAACGAGGCGTCCATGCCGAGGAATCGACCGTTCGAACCCGTTGCAGCGGTGGCAAAGCCCTTCGCAACTTCGGGGTCCTTCAGTGCCTCCCACGACGAGGCAAGGTCGGGATATGCCTCGAGCACGTAATCAGGCACGAACCAGCCGATCTTGCCGATAGCGCCGAGGTCACCCATGTTGAGAATCGAGCCGTCATCAATGAACGCCTGCTCATCGGGGGTCACGCCCGAAGGCCACACTTCGAGGCTGACGTGCAGATCGCCGGACGACAGACCAGCGAACATCGCGTTCTCATCGATGTCAACGATTTCTACTTTGCTCCCGAGATTTTCCTCAATCAGGATCTTGGCAATCTCCACACCAACTGCCGATGCTGACCAGTTATTACGGGCAATCTTGACGGTGGCGTCGCTGCCGCCGCAGGCTGCGCCAACCATGGCGCCCGCAACGATCACCGCTGCAAACAATGCTTTCTTTCCTACTCGCATGCATTCCCCCTTTGTTGGACGCCACAACGACGTCATCGGCACGTTAGCAAGGACATCCAAGTCGCCCCGCCCGGTCCCACTATGGTGAGGCGGATGGGAACGGCCCAGGCCGCAATTGACGTCCGGCATGTCTGGAAAGTCTTTGGCCATGGCGACCCTGACGACGCGATCGCAAGGGCCCAAGTAGGCGCGACCCGAGCGGAAATCATTGCGCAGTTGGACCAAACGGTCGGCGTGCGCGACGTGTCGTTCTCGGTGGGCACGGGCGAGACCTTCGTTGTGATGGGCCTGTCCGGATCGGGCAAGTCAACGCTGATTCGTTGTTTATCGCGATTGATCGAACCCACTCGTGGCGAGATCCTGCTAAACGGCAAAGACCTCTTGGCAATGAACGAGGCACAGCTGCGCGATGTGCGCCGCGGCAAGATGGCGATGGTCTTTCAGCACTTCGGCCTCTTCCCTCATCGCAAGGTGATCGATAACGCGGCGTATGGCCTTGAGGTGCAGGGCATCGACACAGAAACACGCATGGCTCGCGCGCGCGAAGTACTCGAAATCGTTGGTCTCGATGGTTGGGCCGACAGCTACCCGCAACAACTCTCGGGCGGCATGCAGCAACGCGTGGGTCTTGCCCGTGCGCTCGCCGTCGACCCCGAGATCCTGTTGTTCGACGAGCCGTTTTCGGCGCTCGACCCGCTGATTCGTAAGGAGATGCAGGACGAGCTCATCCGCTTGCAAAAGACGATGCAGCGCACGATCGTGTTCATCACCCACGACTTCGCTGAAGCGCTGCGCCTCGGAGACCGCATCGCGATCATGAAGGATGGCGCGTTCGATCAGGTGGGTACGCCCGAGGAAATCGTTGCAGCCCCCGCCACCGACTACGTGCGCGAGTTCACCAACGACATCCCCCGCGCCAAAGTTTTGCGGGTCGCCACTTTGGCGCGACCGGGCACTGCGGGATCGCGCACCGTGCGCGCCGAAGCCAAGGTAGAGACGGTCATCCCACAGTTGCTGGAGCGAGACGAACCAATCGGTGTGGTGGATGAGTCTGGCGCGCATCTCGGCGTGATCGATCGCCAAGCAGTCGCCGACATGTTGCAGGCAGAACAGCGATGAGCCTGGCGCTGTCGGCCCCGTCGATGCGCGTCATGCCTTCAACGCGCATCATTGCCGCTGTTTCCGGCGTCGTACTCCTCGCCATTGGGCTGCAGGTATTGGGCACCCCCGGGTTCCCCGAAGGGTGGTACCTCAACATTGCCGACCCGGTGAACGACGCACAGCAGTGGATCGTGTCGAACCGTCGCGACCATTGGCTCTTTACGTTCCTCTTCAATCCCATTACGTGGCTGGTGCGCGGTGGTCTGAACGGCATCGAAGGACTACTGACGTGGTTGCCGTGGTTTGCAATCCCGCTCCTCGTGTTTGCGATCATGGCCCGCACGCGCCGTTGGGGACTCGCCGTGGCCACCACGCTCGCCGTTATCTACCCGGGAGTGGTCGGCGTCTACGCCGAAAGCATCGAAACCATTTCGCTCATGACAGTGTCGGTGGCGTTCAGCATCGTTGTTGGTGTGCCGCTTGGCATCTGGGCCGCCTACAACCGCCGCGTCGAGGCAGTACTTCGCCCGATCATGGACGCCGCCCAAACCATTCCCGCAACGATCTACCTGATTCCCACTGTGCTCTTGTTTGGCATCGGTCAGGTTCCTGCGGCAATTGCCACGATCATTTATGCACTTCCGCCGATGGTGCGCCTCACCACACTGGGCATTCGTCAGGTGCCTCCCGCCGCAGTCGAGGCTTCGGAAATGTTCGGTGCCACCAAGCGCCAGACACTTCGTCGCGTGCAGATTCCTCTCGCAATCCCCTCCATCGTCACGGGTGTCAACCAAACCGTGATGATGGCGCTTGGCATTGTCGTGATTGCCACCCTCGTCGGCGCGGGTGGTCTCGGCCAGGTCATCAACCAAACGGTGCGCCAGTTGCAACCCGGGCGCGGGCTCGTGGTCAGCCTCGCCGTTGTGGCGGTGGCCTTTGTGCTGGATCGTGTGAGTCAGTCGTTTGTCAACACGCCCGGCGAGCCTCGGATGCGCTACAGCCAGCGACAACTGTGGTGGGTGATCGGCGGAATTGTTGCGGCGATCGTCGCTGGCAAAGTTGCCGGCATCACCTCGTTCCCTTTCTCATGGGGCACGTCGTTCGCCGACCCCATCGATGACGGCGTCGCCTGGTTCCGCGACACATTCGACGTCGTCACACGTCCGTTTAACGACTTCGTCGTGCGCGACGTTCTCATTCGCTCGCGCGATCTCCTCAACACACAAGCTGCATGGCAGGTGGTGATTCTCCTCGCTGGCGCAATTGCCTTCATCATCGCCGGCACACGTATCGCTCTGTTCACATCGATCGGTTTGTTTGTTGTGGGCATGAGCGGCATGTGGCGTGACGCCAGTGACACCATTGCACAAACGATCGTCGCCGTCGTGTTCTCCATCGCTATTGCGATCCCCATTGGCGTGTGGCTGGGCAGGCGGCCACGCGTAGAGAACGTCTTGTCCCCGGTGCTCGATTCATTACAGACCATTCCCCCGCTCATCTATGCGATTCCATTTGTGATGATCTTCACGGTCGGCCCTGTGCCGGGTGTTGTGGCGGCGGTGGTGTACGCCATCCCGCCGGGCATCCGCCTCACGTCACTCGGCATTCGCCAGGTCAACAAAGACACGGTCGAGGCGGCCACCACCTTTGGTGCCACCGAACGACAAGTGATGTGGGGCGTGCGCATTCCGCTGGCGATGCCGTCGATCATTCTCGCTATCAACCAAATGATCATGATGGTGTTGGCAATGGCGATCATCGCCGGCATGGTTGGCGGCGGCGGGCTCGGCTATCGCTCGATCGAGGCGCTCACCAAAGATGGCGGCACCGGACTCGGCGCGGAAGTAGCGGTTGCCGTGGTGATCATGGCCAGCACGCTGGATCGGCTCACGCAGGCCGCGGCCAAGCGCATGCAGGCACCAACTGCTGTCGCCTAGAACTTGCCTTGCATCTTTGCGGCTTCGACCGTATTTTCGAGCAGGCAGGCGATCGTCATCGGACCTGTACCACCGGGCATCGGCGTGATCGCGCTGGCTACGTGCTGCACCTCATCGAAGTCCACGTCACCCACGATCTTTTCTTCAACACGCGACACGCCAACGTCGACGACTACGGCGCCAGGCTTGACGTGATCCTTGGTGATCAACTTGGCGATGCCCACCGCCGACACGATGATGTCGGCCTCGCGGCACACTTCCTTCAAGTCAGTGGTGTGCGAATGCGCGCACGTGGTGGTGGCGTCGCCACCTTTGCGAATCATCAGGATGGTCTGCGGTAGGCCCACCAACGTTGAACGCCCAATGACGACCACACGCTTGCCCTTCGTGGGAATGCCATACCGCTCGAGCAAGCGCATGACGCCGAGCGGCGTACACGGCACGTGACCGGGCAGGCCGCGCATCAGGCGACCCATCGA
>JBIIEO010000034.1:0-5110 GCA_044237775.1 Ilumatobacteraceae bacterium
ATTGGCGCCGACGCCGCCACTATCGGGGAGGCTCGCTTGCTGGCGATTCCCGTTGGCTCTCCCGTTCTGCGCTGCGAGCGGGTAACCCGCGATGTCGACGGCAGGGCGGTGTTGCTGTCGCATCACGTGTTTCCCGCACACAAGACCAACTTTGTGGTGGAGCTGTCGTCGGCCACCAAGTCGATTGCGCCGACGGGTCTGCGCCTCGTCGACTGATTGCACGTTACGCATCGCCACGGTCGGGCACCATCTGAACAACGCGTCGGTCATGTTGTTGCGGATTGTGGCAAGTGGGTAGTGCAGAGAGCCGCACCCATACCTGCAGTCGTGCGTTGCATTCGGGGCAGCGCCATTTTCGGTGACGCAGCGAATATGCCTTTTTCTTCATGGTTGTCCTCCGGTCCGTGGTGAAACGGCCGGGGACTGTACGCAGGGGTGTTAGGGGGTTTGCAACCGCACCTTCGTGTTGACACCTACTTCGTAGGTGTCAAAAAAATCTTTGGAATGCCTACCAAGTGTCCCAGTGGAGCACCTTGTCCAGGGGGAGACGCGTGGCAGGTTTGAAGTCGGTACCCTTGGTGTAGGCGATCGGGAACATGCCGCCTTGCGTGACCTTCGCAAAGGGAATGCCAAGAACTTCGGCAGCCTTGCGCTCGCCTTCGAGCATCAAGTGGATGGTGGTCCACGCAGAGCCGAGGCCGCGATTGCGCAGCGCGAGCATGAAGCTCCACACTGCAGGCAGGAGCGATCCCCAACCGCCAGCACCGGTGGCAACGTCAATATTCTCCAAGCGACCTTCGATGCAGGGAATCATGAAGAAAGGCGCACGCTCAAAGTTCTCCGCAAGATACGAAGCGGAGTCACGCACGCGGGGCATCTGCTCGTCGCGAATGTCGCCGGTGTCGCGGCCAGGAAGGCTGGCATAGAGTTTCCAGTTCTCGCGGTAGATGTCGGCCAGTGCCTTCTTCTTGGCTGCATCTTCCACGACGATGAAGTGCCAGCCCTGACGATTGCTTCCTGTGGGCGCCTGCAGGGCGATGTTCAGGCATTCCTCCACGAGCGAGCGTTCAACGGGTGTGTCAAAGTCGAGTCGTTTACGCACGCTTCGTGTGGTCAGGAGTACTTCGTCTGCGCCGAGGTTGAGGTTCATGGTCCCAAGTGTGTCATGTCAGAATGACCGGTACCGATTTGTGTAAGGGAGCACGGATGTCTATTGCGGGAGTTATTGAAGACCGAGTCACTGTCACGGTGACGAACGGTGTTGCCGATGTGCGGTTGAATCGTGCCGATAAGCGCAATGCGCTCGACAACGCGATGTTCACCTCGATTGCCGCAATGGGTGAGTATTTGAAGACGCTCGATGGCTTGCGCGTCGTGGTGTTGTCGGGAGAGGGTCAGTCGTTCTGTGCGGGTCTCGACTTCGGTTCGTTCACGGCGATGGCCGATACCTCGCGTGCAGAGGGTTCGATGAACGCAGGAAACATCGTCGAGGGCAAGATCACGCATCTTGCCCAGCAAGTGTGTTGGGTGTGGCAAGAGGTGCCGGTGCCCGTCATCGCGGCGGTCCACGGACACGCGCTGGGTGGTGGCATGCAGATCGCGCTGGGTACCGACATTCGAATCGTCCATCCCCACACACAGTTGTCGGTGCGCGAGGTGCATTGGGGTCTGATTCCCGACATGACGGGGACATTGATGTTGAGTCGACTGGTGCGTCCTGACGTGGCCAAGGAACTGGTGTTCACCGCCAAAGTGATTTCGGGCACGGAGGGTCACGCCATCGGACTCGCCACGCATCTGGCCGACGATCCACTGGGTGTGGCGTTCGCGCTTGCCCACGAGATTGCCGGGCGCAGTCCGGAGGCTGTGCGTGGCGCGAAGTTGCTCCTGAATCGGCTTGCGGTTGCGGGTGCTGCCGAACAATTTGCCGCCGAACGCGAGGTGATCTTTCAGCTCATCGGCTCGCCCAACCAAGCCGAGGCCGTGATGGCACACTTCGAAAAGCGCGCTCCACAATTCAACGACGCAGGGCTGTTTCGCTGATCAGTCGCTAACATTTGTGCACAGCGGGCCAACGTCGTCCCGCCGGGCAAACCATGTGGTTTGCGCATAACCGGAAGTGAAGGACGACGATGCATGCAGTGCCGCCCGCAAGCGGGCTCTACGATCCACGATTCGAACACGACGCCTGTGGCGTCTCGTTCGTCGTGGACGTGCAAGGGCGTCGCTCGCACGAGATCCTTGCCATGGGTATCGGCGCACTGTGCAACATGGAGCATCGCGGGGCCACTGGAGCCGAGGCCGAAACGGGTGACGGTGCTGGAGTGCTGTTGCAAGTGCCGCATCGCTTCTTGGATGCCGTCACGTCATTCGCCCTTCCTGTGGCGGGCAGCTATAGCGTCGGGCTTGCTTTCCTGCCGCTCGATAACGAACTCAAGGCACGCGCGCAAGGCGCCATCGAGGCGATCGTGGTTGAAGAGGGACTCGCGGTGCTGGGGTGGCGAGACGTGCCGGTTGAACCGTCGTGTTTGGGGGAGAGCGCACGCCGTGTGATGCCGGCCTTCGCGCACCTGTTTATCGCCGATCCAGCAGGCGCCAATGACATCGATCTCGATCGCAAAACGTTCATCGTACGTAAGCGCATCGAACATGAACTGACCGGTGAGCTCGCCACGTATTTCGCGTCGTTGTCGTCGCGCACGCTCGTCTACAAGGGCATGCTGACGACGCCAGAGTTGGCAATGTTCTTTCCCGAACTCACCGACGAGCGCATGGAGACGGCTCTTGCGCTCGTGCATTCACGCTTCTCGACGAACACATTTCCGTCGTGGCCGCTCGCACACCCGTATCGCTACATCGCCCATAACGGTGAGATCAACACCGTGCAAGGCAACCGCAACTGGATGCGCACGCGCGAGTCGATGCTGGCGAGCGAACTGATCCCGGGGTTGGATCGGGCGTATCCCATCTGTACGCCGGGCAGTTCCGACTCGGGCTCGTTTGATGAAGTACTCGAGTTGCTGCATCTCGGCGGTCGTTCGCTTCCGCACGCGGTCATGATGATGATTCCTGAGGCGTGGGAGAACAACGCCGACATGGATGCGGCCAAGCGCGCGTTCTATCGCTTTCACGCGTCGATCATGGAGCCATGGGACGGCCCGGCGTGCGTGACGTTCACCGACGGCACGGTCATCGGCGCGGTGCTCGACCGCAACGGATTGCGGCCGAGTCGGTATTGGGTGACGAGCGACGACATCGTGATTCTCGCCAGCGAAGTGGGCGTGGTGTCGGTTGACCAGTCGAAGGTGGTGCAAAAAGGACGCCTGCAACCCGGCCGTATGTTCCTTATTGACACATCGCAGGGTCGCATCGTGAGCGATGAGGAGATCAAGGCTCAGCTTGCGAACGCTGCGCCGTATGCGCAGTGGTTGGACAACGGCATCTCGACGCTCGGCGACTTGCCTGCTCGTGAACATGTTGTCTTTAGCCACGACAGCGTGCTGCGTCGACAGCAAACGTTCGGCTACACGGTCGAGGAATTGAAGTTGATCCTCGCGCCCATGGCGAAGTTGGGCGCCGAACCGCTTGGTTCGATGGGCACCGATACACCTATCGCGGTGCTGAGCAAACGTCCTCGTCTGTTGTTCGATTATTTCCAGCAGCTCTTTGCTCAAGTGACTAACCCGCCGTTGGATGCCATTCGCGAGGAAGTGGTGACGTCGGTGGGCACGTCGGTTGGCCCTGAAGGCAACATGTTGGATGCCGGGCCCGACAACTGCCGGCAGTTGACGTTGCCATTCCCAATCATTAGTAACGACGACCTGGCGAAGATCATTCATATCGATGACGACGGTCTCATGGGCCATCTGCGTTCGGTGGTGGTGAGTGGCTTGTATCGGGTAGCCGATGGTGGGGAAGGGCTGCGTACGGCCATCGATGCAATTCGTAACGAGGTGTCGCGCGCGATCGACGAAGGTGCGCGCATCATCGTGTTGTCCGACCGCAACTCGGACGCAGTGTTTGCGCCAATTCCGTCACTGCTCCTCACGAGCGCGGTGCACCACCACTTGATTCGCGAAAAGAAGCGCACCAAGGTGGGACTTATTGTCGAATGCGGCGATGCGCGCGAGGTGCATCACATGGCATTGCTCATTGGGTTTGGGGCTGGCGCAATCAATCCCTATTTGGCCTTCGAGTCGATTGAGGACATGATCGCCGACGAGGAGGGTGGTCAGCACGGGCTTGGTGGTGTGGATCCGTCCAAGGCGGTGAAGCACTACATCAAGGCTGCTGGCAAGGGCGTGCTGAAGGTGATGTCGAAGATGGGCGTATCAACCGTTGCGAGCTACACCGGCGCACAGATTTTCGAAGCCATCGGGCTCGGTCGTGAACTCGTTGACGAGTATTTCACGGGCACCGTGTCGCGGCTCGATGGCATCGGCCTCGATGAGATTGCAGCTGAGGTTGCAGCGCGTCACGCGATTGCGCATCCGAAGCGGCCCGACCAGCGTGTACATCGCACTTTGGAATTGGGCGGCGAATACCAGTGGCGACGCGAGGGTGAGCATCACCTGTTTAACCCTGAAACCGTGTTTCGCCTCCAGCACGCCACGCGTGCCGGTCGTTACGACATTTTCAAGCAGTACACCAAGTCAGTCGACGATCAGTCACGCGTGTTGTCGACACTGCGTGGACTGTTCGAGTTTGCGCCAGATCGTAAGCCGGTGCCCATCGAGGAAGTGGAGCCGGTAGCCGAAATCGTTAAGCGTTTCTCCACCGGCGCAATGAGTTATGGCTCCATTTCGGCCGAGGCCCACGAGACGTTGGCGATTGCGATGAATCGCATCGGTGCAAAGAGCAACACGGGAGAAGGTGGTGAAGACCCCGAGCGCTTCGCGCCGCTACCCAACGGTGATTCGAAGCGTTCGGCGATCAAGCAGGTGGCCTCGGGTCGGTTTGGTGTGACGAGCGAATACCTCGTCAACGCCGATGACCTGCAGATCAAAATGGCGCAGGGTGCAAAGCCTGGCGAGGGCGGCCAGTTGCCCGGCCACAAGGTGTATCCGTGGATCGCCAAGACGCGGCACTCCACGCCGGGAGTAGGACTGAT
>JBIIEO010000035.1:0-5098 GCA_044237775.1 Ilumatobacteraceae bacterium
AAGGGTTTCGATCGCTACTACGGGTTTCTCAATGGCGAGACGGATCAGTTTTATCCCGAACTCACGCGGGACAATCAGCACTGTTTGCCGCCGCGCACGCCGGAAGAGGGCTACCACCTGAGTGAAGACTTGGTGGATGAGTCAATCGCGTGGATCCGCGATTTGTTGTCGGTGCGTCCCGATCGCCCGTTTTTTCAGTACCTCGCTTTTGGCGCCCAACATGCGCCGCATCACGCACCCGATGCGTATCTGGCAAAGTGGCGCGGCGCATTCGACGAGGGGTGGGACGTGCATCGCCGGCGCGTGTTTGAGCGCCAGCGCGAGATGGGCATCATTCCTGCAGACACGGTGCTTGCGCCGCGTAACCCGGGCGTGCGCCCGTGGGAGGAGCTGAGCGCCAACGAACAACTGCTCGCTTGTCGCCTGCAAGAAGCATTTGCTGCGATGCTCGATCACACCGACGTGCAGATCGGTCGCCTGCTCGACTTCCTCGATGCGCACGAAACGACGCGCAACACCATCGTTGCGCTGCTGTCGGACAACGGCGCGAGTCGCGAGGGCGGGCCGCAGGGCGTGATGGACGAATGGTGTTTCTTCAACGGGGTGTGGGAAGACGCCAACGAGATTGTCGCCACGCGCCTCGATGACATTGGGACCAAGAACGCACACTCCAACTATCCGTGGGGGTGGTCGCAAGTCGGCAACACGCCCTGCCGGTGGTACAAGTCGCAAACATTTGGTGGCGGTATTCGCGATCCGTTCATCATTTCGTGGCCCGGTTCATTTCGTGAGTCGGCCCTCGAGCATCGCTTCTGCCACATCGTCGACGTCGCGCCAACCATTTACGCTGCGCTTGGCGTTGAGCCACCGGCCACGCTCAATGGCGTCGAGCAGATGCCACTGCATGGCGAGAGCCTGCTCGCCGCGTGCAGCGGTGCCGCCGAGGCACCCGCGCGCGGCCCGCAGTACTTCGAGATGGTGGGTCATCGCGCCATTTGGGCGGACGGTTGGAAGGCGGTCACGTTTCACGATCCGGGCACGCCCTATGACGCCGACACCTGGTCGCTGTTCGATCTGCGTACCGACTTTTCCGAGATGCACGATCTCGCGTCAAAAGAGCCCGAGCGTCTGCGCGTGATGATCGACCTGTGGTGGTCGGAGGCGCGTCGGTATGGCGTGCTGCCCCTTGACGATCGCGGTATCGAACTGTTCGGCTCGACTATCCGCGAGGGTTCGCCGCACTACGGCAAGACCTACACGTACTTTCCCCCCATCGCGCATATTCCCGCTGATGCGTCGCCCATGTTGGGCGGGCGCGCGTGGACAATCACCGCCGACATTGTCGTTTTCTCCGGTGCTCCCGAGGGCGTGATCTACGCGCGCGGCGGCCACAACATCGGCCATTCTCTGTTCATCAAGGACGCCACGCTGCACTTTGTCTACAACGCACTCGGCACATTGCAGCGGGCGAGTGCCCCCATCACGCTTGCGCCAGGGCCGCACACCGTTGCGGTGCGCTTCGATCGCGAGGGCTCGACGGGCACGATCACGTTGGTTGTCGACTCGCGCGAGGTTGCCTCGGTCCACATTCCTGTCATCATGCGCATCCTCGGCTCGATGGGCATGGACCTCGGCTGTGACCGTCTGTCGCCCGTGGCGCCCGACTACACCGGGCCGTTTCCCTTTACCGACACGATCACGCGCGTGCAGGTGGATATTCGGAGCAAGATATCTGCCAACGACGTCGCGGCAATCGCCCGCACCGAAGCGGCAAAGGAGTAACGACATGAGCGAACTGGTGTTGGATTCACTGCGTCGACGGTTTGCCGCGCTGCGTTCCATTTACGACGAGGCGTTGGACACGATGACGATTGAGCACGTCAATCATTTCGAACGACCAGGCGTGTTGCCGATCGCCTTCAGCCTGTTTCACATCACCAACATGATCGACGCCTCGCACATGCTGATCACGGGTGAGGCGCCAATTTGGAATGACGACTGGAACGCACGGGTGCAGCCAGCGATCGCCGATCACGGTAAGCATCGAACAGTGGGCGAAATGGAGGCTCAGCGCATTGGTGATTACGAGGAGTTCAAGGCGTACTTCGCTGCCGTGCTGAATCGCACGCAAGCGTGGTTAGGCACACTCACTCCAGGCGAACTGGATCGCGTAGTCATCGCCCGTCCATTGCCGCCGCAGGTGGCGAGCACGTTCAGTGCGCGTGTCGCCGGCGAGCAGGGCATCACGGTGCTCGACGCAGTGGAGTGCTGGATGTATCAGCACGCGCTTCGGCACATGGGAGAAATTGAACTCGCCCGCGGCCTTGTTGGCCTCGGCGGCATGACGTCGTAGGCAGCCGCGCGTTAGACGCAGCGGTTGATCATCGTGCCGACGCCCTCAAGCGACGTCTCGATCACATCACCAGGCTGCAAGTACTTCGGGGGCTTCATGCCGTGTCCCACACCGAATGGCGAACCGGTGTAGACCACGTCGCCGGGGTACAGCTCGCAGATGCTCGACAGATGCGCCACGATCTGGTCGATGGGAAAGATCATGTCGGTGATCTCGGTGTTCTGTCGCAACTCGCCGTTGATTGAACACTGCACGCGCAACGTGTCGCGTCGCGCATTATCGGTCATGTCGGTCACCCATGGGCCAATCGGGGAAAATCCCTGGCGGCTCTTGCCCATGCTGAACTGCGGCGGGTTACCCGCGTATTGCAGGCCGCGATCGGAGACGTCTTGGCCCACGCACAGCCCGGCGATGTGTTCCCAGGCGCGGGCGCGGTCGATATTTCGGCCACCACGACTGATGACGATGATGACTTCCGACTCGTAGTCGGTCGTGTCGCTCACGATACGAATGTCGCCGGTAGGTGAGTTCAGCGAACTCTGAAACTTGGCAAACACCAGCGGCTGCGACGGAGTCTGGCTGTTCATCTCTTCGGCGTGCTTGCGGTAGTTGAGGCCGATCGCAAACATCTGTCGGGGCGCAGGCACGGGGCAGTCCAGCTCGTTGATCGTGATGGCGCGGCCTTGCGTGGGCTCGAGCGCACGCACTGCCGCACGTAGGTTGTCCCACTGGGCGATACAGGCCATTGGGTCGCTCGGCAACGACGTGTGCGCGGCAATGTCGACGGCCACGGGCGCGTCGATGTCGCCAAGAATCGCGTGGGCACGCCCACCAAGAACGCCAAGTCGCAAGGTCATGGTGGCCTACTTTCGACCGCGTGCGTTGCGGCGCTGCGCCTCGGCCCGGGCACGCTCGTCGCGTTCTTTTTGCTTGCGCTCTGCGCGCTGGCGCTTCTTTTCCTCTTGCGCAGCGGCATCGGCAGCCGACGTCGTGGTGGCGGCAGCGGCTGTGCCGGCCGAGGCGGGCAATGCGAAACGGTCGTCAGAGGCGAGCAGCTTGCGGAAGCCGCCGAGCGACGTGGAGTACTGGATCGTCATCATGCGTACCGCGTCCAAGCCGAATGTTTCGATAAGTCCAGGGAGCACGGCCTGTAGTTCTTCGAGGCTCGGGTCGTCGGAGCGGTCACCAAGTACTTCAATGGCCTTTTCGGTCGCGCCTTCACCCATGATCACGCCTGCATCCAGGTGCGCCTTGCGCTTGGCCATTGCTTCGCGTATGCGCGGTGCCAGCGTGGCCGGGTCGTCGAATGACCCTGCGGGTAATGCCAGAAGGCGAGCCAACGAGTCACGCAGTTTTTCGTCGACCGCAATGGCCATTGCCGCGAGTGACTCATCGGAGACGGTCGCCAACACGGCGGCGTAGCGACGTTCCAAGAGGATGCTGTCGCGGGAAATGCTCACTGCCATGCGGGTTCCTTGTCCGTCGAGAAATCGACGTGCCAGTGTGGCAGGAAAGCGTCGGTGTTGCTACCTGTGTCGCAGGCCACGCGCCTGCGGGCAATCACATGGGGCGAACGTTGTGGGCTTCGATGCCCTTGCGCCCTTGGCCGATTTCGAACTCGACAGTCTGGCCTGCAACCAGCGTGCGTCGTCCGGAGCCCTCGATGTTCGAGAAGTGCACGAACACGTCTTCGGCGCCTTCTCGCGAGATGAAGCCGAAACCTTTTTCGTCATTGAAGAATTTCACGGTGCCAGTAGGCATTGTTAACCATTTCCCCCTTGTAGTGCTGGTGTCGTGATCGCAAGTTCCCCCAAGCAGACCCGACGTTGCCGATGCTAGTGAACCATCGCCGTTATTTCTAGGGCGATGATTTCTCGGGCGATGACGGGTACGTCAGCGGCTGATGAGTCCGTGGATTTCGCGGATCACCATCTGGTGCGAGGCGGACACTGTGACGTCGCCGAGCGAGCCGGATGCCCCCACGTTGGAGGTATACGACACGTGCCAGCGCACGGCCAATGTGGCCGGAAACGCCCCAGTCGCATGGTGCACCGAGGAGTGGCGGTAGGTGACCATGCATGGCGAGGGCAGATGATCGCCGAATGCCTCGATCCAGGGAATGCCCGGGCCTGCGCAGTCGACTGGCCCGTCCCCAAGACGCCCGTCGCCTGGATCGAAGATCAGCCGCTTCGGCGTTGCGGTGGTGGTGACGATGAGTGGCCCGCGCGGCGTGGGTACCCATGCGGTCGCACGCACGGGCACCCACATCAGCGGGTTGACCCAAAACCACGTGCCGAGTGCAACAACGCCGCGGCGTGCAGGCGGCGCGAACTCGCCCCATGGCGCGGGGATGTTGTCGTACACGACTGCGGATGCCTGGTTGGCCAACGTGGTCGATGACACTTCGGGAATCCAGTGATACGTGGTGGGTGGTTCGCGACCGTCGCAGGTGTAGTCGTACAACCGATAGGTGACGGTGCCGATTGGACGTGTGACTTCCTCAACCGTCGTGTCGCCCGCGTCGCGCGGCAGCGTGGGCGACCATTCGCACATGTCACGGTCATTGGCGGGCGGCGAACCAAACTGCACGCCGGCCATGATTTGTGTGCCTTCTACCCCCGCAGTTGCGTTGCCGCCGTAGTCGGCAGCCTGTGCGGCGCCGCCCAGCAGCGTTGTTGCCACCGTGATGATCAGAATGCGCCGCACGTGCCTGCCTCCCATTGTCGATACGTCACGCGCTCGTCG
>JBIIEO010000036.1:0-4929 GCA_044237775.1 Ilumatobacteraceae bacterium
CGCCGCCATAGCTCTTGCGCAGGATCACACTCACGCGCGGCACGGTGGCACGGGCATAGGCAAACACCAGTTGGCCGCCATGGCGAATCATGCCGCGCCACTCCAGGTCTTTGCCCGGGTAGAAGCCGGGTGTATCAACAAGCGTGAGGAGCGGAATGTTGAACGCGTCGCAGAACGCAACAAAACGGGCGGCCTTCTGTGAGGCCGGAATATCGAGTGTGCCGGCAAGCACCATGGGCTGGTTCGCCACCACGCCGATCGACTCGCCGTCGATAGTGATGAATGCAGTGACCACGTTGGCCGCCCACCGTTCGCGCACTTCGAACAGGTCGCCGTCGTCGGCCAGAGCGCGAATCACTTTGCGCACGTCGTAACTGCCGGTAGCCGAATCGGGAATGATCGCGCCGGCCTCGGGAACAAGTCGATCGGCGGTGTCGCCAGTGTCGATGCGCGGGGCAAGTTCGTCGACATTGTTCGGTATGAATGCCATCAGCGCCTCGAGTGACTCGAGTGCGCCAGCAACGTCGGCGACAACGATGGCGGCGACGCCACTCTGCTTGGCGTGCGCATCGGTGCCGCCAAGGTCTTCGTTGCTGATGGCGATGCCCGTGAACTCGGCAACCATCGTGGGGCCGGAAACAAATGCATACGAATCTTGCGTCATGATGACGAAGTCGGACAGGCCAATGAGCAGCGCAGGGCCCGACACCGCGGGACCGTTAACGATGGTGAAGATGGGCACGACGCCAGAGCAGTCAGCTATTGCCCGCGCGGCTTGCCCCCAGCCATGCAGCGCGGGAATGCCCTCGACGATGTCGGCACCAGAGGAGGCCACTTGCATGACAAGCGGGACGCGTTGGTGAAGCGCCGTTGCCGCGGCGTTGGCAATCACGCCGGAGGCTTCGGCCGATAGCGCACCGCGATGCTCGGAGGGATCGATGTCGACCCACACCACGTAGCGATCGATTGTGGTGAGGTGGCGCACCTCGCTTGAGGCCGCGCCCTTGACCGCACGTTGCAGATGGACGGCTGTCGTGTCGCTGACGCTCATCGCTGATCTCTGCTCAACACGTCGGTCAGATTAGTTGGCTTACCGCGCGGCATTTCGTGCCGGCAGCATGAGCGACTGGTCAGTGGTCACGCCGGGCTGTTGCTCGCCGGCCTGCACCACGGCCGCCTTGGTCACGTCCAGCAATGCGCGGGTGGGCTTGTTGGGCACCGGTCGGCGCCGCGTGGCCCATCCCACCATGCGCTTGGGCAACTCGGGGAGCGCCACGATGGCAAAGTCTCCCGTGAGCCATTTCGGAATGGCGGTGGCAGGCACGATCGCTGGCCCGAATCCATCGATGGCAAGCGATGCGAGTAGGCGCACGCCGTCGATTTCGGCCTGCGGGGTGAGTGCGATGCGCTGATTACCCGCTGCGCGGTCAACGATGCGTCGCAGCTCGGTATTACGGGGCGACAACAAAATGGGTTGCGACACGAGTTCGGCAAGCGTCATGCTCGTGTGCGCGGCCCATTCGAATCGATTGTGCACGAGCAGCACCATGTCTTCAGAAAACAACGGTTCAAGAAACAATTCGGGATCCTGAATAGGGAAGTGCACGATTGCGGCATCTAAGTCACCCGCAAGCAAGCGAGGAATGAGATTGCTGGTGCCGCCTTCGTACACCGTGGCGCGCACCTTTGGATGTGCGGCCGCCAGTGCGGGCAGCAGCGTCGGCATCAACCATCGCCCCGTGGTGCCTAAACAACCGAGGCGGGTTTCACCTTCCACAACCGTGTCGGTGGAGTGAATGTCGGCCTCGATGTCTTGCAGGTCATGAATGATGCGACGGCCGCGTTCGACCACCACCGCTCCCTCCTCGGTAAGTGACCCGTTGTGCCGGTCGACCAGGGTGACGCCGAGGTCTTTTTCGAGGCGCGAGATATGGGCCGACACGTTGCTTTGCACGGTGCCGAGTGCCCTGGCCGCAGCCGAAAACGAACCATGTTCGGCAATGGCAATCAGGCTGGCCAGGTGGCGTACTTCCATAGGGGAAGGCTAGTCAGGAGGACGACTGCTATCAGAAAAAACGATGGGTGATATCGCCCCGTTCGCCTTGAACGGCTACTGCTCGGTAAGCCATACTGGTGACATAACGCGATGCGACCTCCCCCAGGTCCATCACGACGAATCCACGAGTGACACCCCCAAGTCACAGGATTCAGGTTGAGAGGCCCCGCCCCGCGCGGGGCCTTTCCCATCCCAACAGCGAGTGCATCCCATCGTGGTGCCTAGCCTCGGCGGGGTGATGCAGGCCGCCTTTTTCGACCTCGATCGCACGGTGATCCCCGGGTCCTCGGGCGCAGTCGTGACGCATCGCCTGCGTGACGCGGGCGTCGTCGACGTGCCGCGGGTGCCCGGCGAGTCGTTGCTGTATCGCGTCTATGCATCGATGGGGGAGAACCTGCCGAGCATGGTGCTCGCGCGTCAAGGTGTGGGCATGTTGCGCGGCATTGCGCGCTATCGCCTCCTCGCTGCTGCACGCGAGGCGATCGACGAACTGCTTGCATCGGTGTTGCCCGGTGCGCGTGAAGCAATCGATCGACATCGCCGCAACGGCGATCGAGTCGTGCTTGCCACCTCCACACCACACGACCTCATCGCCGCATTCGCGCGTCGCGTGGGGTTCGACGATGTGATCGCCACACGGTTCGCCGTCGATGCCGACGATCACTACACGGGCGAACTCGTCGGGCCCTTCACGTGGTCGGCGGGCAAGCTTGCCGCAGTGCGCGCGTGGTGTGAGGTGCACAACGTCGATCTCGCGCAGTCGGCCGCCTATTCCGACAGCTACTACGACACGCCACTGCTTGAAGCAGTCGCGCATCCCCACGCAGTCAACCCCGACATGCGACTCAGCGCGCTCGCGGCCTCGCGTAACTGGCCCACGATCACCTTTAATGATCTCGATCCACATGAGGCGCCACCTGCCGGGTATCGCGAGGTGCAGCGAGCGGGCATGCGACTGTTGCGCCCCGAGATGGTGCCATTCGCACGATTCGATATTGGTGCTCTTGACGCGCTTTCGGGTGACGTGACGCCAATTGTGGTCGTTGAGGAGCGCAGTCGATTCGATGCAGTTGCCTTGGCGATGGTGTTGGCACAAAGTGGGCGCACGGCACGGTTCTGTGGTCCGCGTGATCTCTTCGATATTCCGGTGATCGGCTGGGTGGCGTCGTTGCTGGGTGGCATCGCCGCGGAAGATCCGCGCGATGAGGCGTCGCTCGAGGTGGCCGCGCGCTCGCTCGAGGAGGGAGAAGTCGTCGTACTGATCGTTCGCGAAGGTCAGGATTCAGGTTTCACGACGGCAGCACACCTTGCAGCGATGACGCAGGCACCGGTCGTGCCGCTCGCATTGTCGGGTACCACCGCCGTGTGGCCGCGCGGTCGGGTGATGCCGTACATCGGTGCCGTTGACAGCCCGCCAACGGTGACGGCACGGTGTGGTCGCGCGGTGCGTGTAGATGTCACGCGCTCCATCGAGGACAACGCATCCCGAATCGCGGGTGCCCTGCGTGACGCGCGGGCTAGCGCGGGCGACGAATGAGCGTGCGAACGGCTAGCACGCCGGTAATGGCGATTGCTGCGCCGAGTGCACGCATGAGGAGTGGAATGTCGACAATCGCAAGCCGCACCGCGAAGTAGATCGCGGGGATGAGCAGCACGATTGCGGCAAGACGCACGTAGAGGTTGCGTGGCGGGCGCCTGAGCACCACCACTGCACCGATGCCGGCGACGAAGGTGTAGCCGATGATCGCTGCGACGAGCGCGGCGAGGTCACCCAACTACTTGGCCGACACCTTCTGGCGCACGATATTGAGTGCGCTGCCCGCTTTGAACCACTCCACTTGTTCGCCGCTGAACGTGTGCAGTGCTTCGAAGTCGATGGTGGTGCCATCTGCTTTGTTGATGCGGCACTGCATCGGCTTGTCGGGCACGGGTGGCAAGTTCAGCACGCTGATGGTGTCGCGTTCGCCAATTTTGTCGTAGGTCGACGAGTCGGCAAACGTGAGCGGGATCAAGCCTTGCTTCTTCAGGTTGGTCTCGTGGATGCGAGCAAACGAGCGGGCGAAGATCACGACGCCGCCGCGGAACCGCGGTTCCATGGCTGCGTGCTCGCGTGACGAACCCTCGCCGTAGTTTTGGTCGCCGATCGCACACCAGCGAATGCCGGCCTCGCTGTAGCGCTTGGCGATGTCGGGATACGTGCGGGTGGCGCCATCGGTGACATCCCAGCCTTCGCCAACGGCATCGGTAAATGCGTTCACGGCGCCGGCGAAGAGATTGCCCGAGATATTTTCGAGATGGCCACGATAGGTAAGCCACTTGCCTGCAGCAGAAATGTGGTCCGTGGTGCACTTGCCCTTGGCCTTCATCAGCACGGGGAGTTCCACATAGTCCTTGCCGTCCCATGCGGGGAATGCCTCGAGCAGCTGCAGACGATCGCTCGTCGGGCTCACCGCGACTTGAATGTTCGAGCCGTCCTGCGGGGGAGCAATAAACGTGTCGTTACCTGCGTCGTAGCCCTTCGATGGCAGCACCTCGCCTTGCGGTGCTTCGAGACGCACCTCGCTGCCGTCGGGGGCGGTGAGGGTGTCGGTCGTGGGGTCGAAGTCGAGACGACCGGCGAGTGCGAGCGCAATCACCGTGTCGGGGCTTGTCACGAACGACAACGTGTTGGCCGACCCGTCGTTGCGCTTGGGGAAGTTGCGGTTGAACGAGTTGACGATCGTGTTGGGCTTGTCGGTGATGTCCTTGGAGCGTTCCCACTGGCCAATGCACGGGCCGCAGGCATTAGCCAGCACGGTGGCACCAATTGCCTCGAGGTCGGCAAGCAGTCCGTCGCGCTCGATGGTGGCGCGAATCTGCTCGGAACCCGGCGT
>JBIIEO010000037.1:0-4827 GCA_044237775.1 Ilumatobacteraceae bacterium
TCAACGCGGTGTTGCGCGGGTTCACGCAGATGCGGTGTCCGGTCGTGGTGTTTGCTCACGGCGCCGCATTGGGCGCGGGTACGCAACTGCTGGTGGCCAGCGACCTGCGCATGACGACTGCAGACTGTGTAACGGGAATTCCCGCGGCCAAGCTCGGACTCGTCGTCCAGCACTGGACTGTCGCGCGACTCGCGCGCGAGTTGTCGTGGCCGGTGGCGCGCGCCATGTTGCTTGCGGCGCAGACCTACACCGGCGAGGAACTGCATCGCGTTGGCGCGGTGCATCGCATCGGTGACATCGATGATGCACGTGCATGGGCGAGCGAGCTGTGCGAACTTGCGCCGTTGACTCTGGCCGGACACAAGCGCACCCTCGAGGCACTCGCCGGTGAGCCGACGGTGGGCGACGACGTGCTCGCGGCACGCGCCACCGCACTCGCGAGTGCGGATGCACTCGAGGGTCGCGCGGCATTTGCCGAAAAGCGCAAGCCGTTCTTCACGGGATCCTGACAATGGTCATTGACTTCACTGATGCCGTCGTGTTGTACGGCAACTATCCCGCACTCGCTGGCGCGACGCTGCAGGTACAACGCGGTGAGATCGTGTTGTTGCAGGGCCCCAATGGTGCCGGTAAGAGCACGGTGTTGCGGTTGTGTGCGGGGCTTGTGCCATTGGCGCGCGGACGCGCGTCGGTGCTCGGTCACGATGTTGCCGTCGATCGCGAGGCGATACGTCGTCGCGTCGGTCTGCTCGGTCATGCAAATGGGTTGTTCCTCGATCTCACGGCACGCGAGAACCTGACGTTTTGGTCAAACATGGTGGGTGCATCGCGCAGTGAGTGCGACGAGGCGATGGATCGCATGGGACTCACAGGTGCGCTAGGTGATCGCCGCGTGGTAAGCCTGTCGGCCGGTCAGAAGCGCCGCGTGGCACTTGCCAGTCTCGTCGTGCGGCGCGCGGAGTTGTGGTTACTCGACGAACCGCATACGAGTCTGGATGAGCGTGGCCGAGATGAACTCGACGCGGTGTTGCGCGAGGCGGCCACGTCCGGCGCAACAATCGTGCTTGCCTCACACGAAGTGGAGCGCGCCCGCACATTGAGCTCGCGTGTTGTCACCGTGACGGGTGGAAGGGTGGCGTCGTGAGTCATCCGTCTCTGGGCTCGGTCGCACTGGCAATTGCCGGCAAGGACTTGCGCATCGAATGGCGCAGCCGAGTCGTGATCAATCAAGTGCTGCCGTTTTCTGGGCTCGTCATGGTGATGTTTGCTCTCGCCCTTGACGACGACGCGATGCTCCAGCGCACCGCGGGAGGACTGGTGTGGTTGGCCACGCTGTTTTCGTTGTTCATGATTGTGCAGCGGTCGTACGCCGTCGATACGCAGGACGGCGCATTGGACGCCATGCGGGTGGCTGGTGTCGACATGCAGGCCATGTTTCTGGGCAAGTCGTTGGCGCTGGCCGCGCAGTTGTTCGTGCTCGAAGTGGTGTTGTTTGCTGTGGCGATGGTGCTGTACCGCGTGAGTCCGCTGCCCGACGAGAGCACGCTGGCGGGATTCGTGTTATTGGTCACCACGGTGATCTGCGCAACGCTCGGTTTGGGCTTCGTCGGTACGCTTTATGGCGGCTTGATCGCCGGCGCAAAGGGGCGCGACAGTTTGTTGCCGCTTCTGTTGTTGCCGGTGTTGGCCCCGGTGCTCTTGGGTGCGACGCGCGCCACGGAGTCGGCATTGCGAAGCGGAGGTGCGGTGGTTGCAGAGGGGTGGCCGTGGGTCGCGGTCCTCGTCGTGTTCGCCGGCGTCTTTGGCGTGGGCGGCCTGCTGTCCTTCGGGGCACTGATTGAGGAATGATGGTGCATCGTGAATCGGCTGGTGGCGTGTGATGGGTAGCCAAGCAACCCGCAGCGGTGTTGGCACGCCGGCAACTCGCGTCTTTGGTGTTATCGCCACCCTCGCGCTCGGCTGGGTAGTGGTGGGCGGCATTTTCGTTACGCCGCCCGATGTGGTGCAGGGCGAATCGGTGCGCATTATGTACGTGCACGTGCCCACCGCGTGGGTGTCGTACCTCGCATTCATCGTCACCGCAGTTGCCTCCGCCGGGTATCTCTTCGGCCGTCGGCACTCGCTCGGCTTTGATCGCGTCGCCGGCGCTGCCGCGCAGGTGGGCGTGTCGTTCATGGCGCTCACGCTGATCAGCGGAAGCCTGTGGGGTCGCCTCACATGGGGCACGTTTTGGGAATGGGATCCGCGCCTTACCACAACCGCGTTTCTCTTTGTTACCTATCTTGGCTATCTGGCGGTGCGCGGCCTCGACGGCACGCCCGCGCAACGCGCGAAGCGTTCGGCGATTGTTGCGTTGCTTGCTGTGTTCGAAATTCCGCTCGTGCACTTCAGCGTCGTGTTGTGGCGCAGCTTGCATCAAGAGGCGAGCGTGCTCAGCACCGACGGCGATATCAAGATGGACGACCTGATGCTGTTCACCTTGCTCGTTGGCGTAGTCGGGTTCACCGCGTTGTTCATGTGGTTGGTGTCGCATCGTCAACGTGTGATGGCGCTTCGCGACATCGTCGAATCTCGCCGTATCGATGTGGCGATGGCCGAACGAGTTGCTGAAGGGACCCCGTTGTGAAAGACATCGGCTTCATCGCGCTGACCTACGTGATCACCTTCGGTGTGGTGGGTGCACTCGTCGCCACCACGTTGGTTGCGGGCCGACGCCTGTCGGATCACGTTGCCGACGAGGACAAGCCGTGGACTTAAGCCCACGCCAGGACAACGCGCCACTCGCGCCGCGTCGCCGCAAGCGCCAGACGCGCTATGTGGTGTTGCTCGGCCTTCTGCTTGTCGTCGGCGGAGTGGTGGTGACGCAGTTCCTCACGTCGGCGATCGATTACTACTGCAACGTTGACGAAGTGTCGGTGAAGCCAGGGTGCGAGGGTGACCGTCGCATCCGTGTGCAGGGCACGGTCGATGAGGGCTCGTTGAAGAAGGTGCTTGGCGCGACGACGTTCACGTTGTCGTTCAACGGCGAAACAATGGACGTCGCCTATTCGGGGGACCCGGGCGGCATCTTCCAGGAATGCATCCCTGTCGTGGCCCACGGCCAACTCGTGGGCGACACGTTCGAAGCCACCCGAATCGAGGTCAAGCATTCGAATGAGTACGAGGCGTCGAATGCCGGGCGCATCGAAGAAGCGGAGGCGGCTGCGTGTTCGATGACGTCGGGCTAACCGGCGCGCTCGGCCGTTCCCTCCTGCTCGTCGGCGTGGTGGGCTCGCTCTTTGGCGCGCTCGCATCCGTTGTGGTGGCGCGCTCGAACGATCGCGGCGTCGCGCGACTCGTGCCGCGCTTCGCGTGGCTGTCGTTCGCTGCTGCACTCGGCGCCTTCGCCGTCATGGAGTACGCGATGATCACGCGTGACTTCTCACTCGAATACGTGCAGAAGGTGGGCAGCACAGCGACGCCCCCGCTGTATAACTTCGCCGCGGTCTGGAGCGCGCTCGAAGGATCGCTCTTAATGTGGGTACTCGTGCTCGCCGGCTACGTAGTAGCGGTGTATCACTGGTTGCGTCGCCGCCGCGAAGATGCGCTTGGCAACTGGGCGATGGCAGTGATGTTCATCGTGTCGATGTTCTTCTTTCTTCTTTCGTTTGGGCCGGCGAACCCGTTCGCTGCCGGCGCCCCGGGTGTGACCGACGGCCCCGGTCCCAACCCGTTGTTGCAGAACCACATCCTGGTGATGTTCCATCCGCCGATGCTGTACATGGGCTACGTGGGTTTCACCGTGCCGTTTGCCTTCGCCATCGGCGCGCTCATTACCGGCCGCGTGGGTGAGGGGTGGCTGCTCGCCACGCGTCGCTGGACGCTGATCTCGTGGGGGCTGCTCACCTTCGGCATCGTGCTCGGTAGTTGGTGGAGTTACGAGGTATTGGGGTGGGGCGGCGTGTGGGCATGGGACCCGGTGGAAAATGCCTCGCTGTTGCCATGGCTCACCGGCACGGCCTATATCCATTCGGTGTTGGTGCAAGAGCGACGTGGCATGTTGCGCGTGTGGAACCTGTCGCTGCTCGTGGCCACATTTAGCCTCACGATCCTCGGTACCTTCCTCACACGCTCCGGCATTCTCAACAGCGTTCATGCGTTTAGCGAAAGCGACATCGGCCCCTGGCTGCTCACGTTCTTCGCGCTCATTGTCGTGGTGTCGATCGGCCTCATCGGCTGGCGTGGCGATCGACTGCACGCGCCAGGCTCCATCGACTCGCCGCTATCGCGCGAGGGCGCGTTTCTTGCTAACAACGTGTTGTTCAGCGTGTTTGCCTTCATCGTGTTGCTGGGCACCGTGTTTCCACTTGTTGTCGAGGCGTTGCAGGACCGCACGATCGTCGTCGGCGAGCCGTTCTTCGATCGCCTGGCAATTCCGATTGGTTTGGCAACGCTGACGATCATGGCGATTGCGCCGGTGTTGCCGTGGCGTAAGGCGTCGATGGAGACGTTGTCGCAACGATTGTTCTGGCCCGCATGGTGTGGTGTGGCCGCTCTTGCAATCAGCGTTGTGGTGGGCGCCACCGGACTCGTGCCGCTGGCCACCTTCGGCCTCGCCGGTTTCGCCGCGGGTTCCGCGCTGCGACAAGTGGTGTTGGCCACGCGTCGGCAAGGACTGCGCGGCTTTCTGGGGCGCACTAACGGCGGCATGATCGTGCACCTCGGCGTGATTCTGATCGCCGTCGGCCTCGCGGCCTCCAACAGCTACACCAAGAGCCAGGAACTCACCCTGGTCACCGGACAGGTGGCATCGTTTGCCGGTCACACGTTCGAGTTGATCGATATCAC
>JBIIEO010000008.1:0-71443 GCA_044237775.1 Ilumatobacteraceae bacterium
GCCTCGACTCGGGGGAACTTGATGACTATGTCCCCACGAAGAACATCGTCAACGTCAAGTCGCTTGACCTCTCTAATCTGCGCGATTTGGGCGCTTCATCTGGACTAGAGGGGATCAATGGTTTCAAGTCCCTCGAAACACTCAATCTCACAAATGTGACGTCACTCGATTTCCTGTCGATCGGCTCGTACAACGGCATTTTCGGCAGTGCAACCAGGTCGAAACTCAAGTCGCTCATTGTCACGGGAAGCAAGATTCGCTCTATCACTCTTCGAAGCACACAGCTGACCACCTTGGATCTCTCGGGAAATGTGAATCTTGTCGGTGTTGAGGTAAGTAACTCGCCACTGTCTTCGATCAATCTTCGCGGCGCAATCAACATCGAAACTCTGACCTTGAACAACAATCAACTCACGTCGGTTGACTTGTCTTCACAGACAAATCTGACCTATTTGAACATGCCTAGCAACAAGTTGAGCACTGTAAATCTGGACAACGCGCCTCGGCTCACCAGTCTCTATCTTGGGAACAACAGGTTGACGTCGCTGAACGTATCCAAAAACGTCAAACTTGAAAACATCGAGGTGTCGAAGAATAAATTGAAGAACATCGACGTGACTGCCTTACCAATGCTCAAGTATCTTTCAGCGACCGAAAACACTATTTCCTCTATAGATCTGTCCAAAAACACGTCGCTTGAATCTTTGAGCTTGACCTCAAACAGACTCAAGAAGCTTGATATCTCCAAGAATGTCGAACTTCAGATCCTTTGGGTGGGAGACAATCATTTGCGTGCACTCAACATCAGCACTGCACCATTCCTCAATTGGCTTACCATCTCGGTGAATAACATCTCCAAGATTTCGTTGGCAAATAACACGGACCTCCAAGTCGTCAATGTTGCAAACAATCCCATTGCACAGCTGGATGTGGCAGAACTCAGCGAACTGATGGGCCTCGATATTCGGAACACCAAGATCCGCATGCTGGACCTGCGTAACACCCTGATCGAGAACGAGGAAACCATGTGGTTTATCGAAGGAGCACTCGGTCTCGACTCACGTGGCACCAGCGCCAAGGTGCTCGTCAATTCGCCCGAGCTCGCTCGCTTGGCGTGGCAGTCGAAGACCGGCGCAAACGTCACCTTCGCAACCAAGTAACACCAACGCATCAAGAAAAGGGAGGCCGGTCGCCCAGGCGACTGGCCTCCCTTTTCGTTTTCCCGGGTGTACTCGGGCAGAGTTGCTACCGTCACACCATGACCGCAGTTGCTGAATCGCTTGCTCTCGACACTCCAGGCCTGGTTGCGCATCTGCGTACCGCATTTGAGGCAGGCACTACTCGCCCGCTTACTTGGCGCCGCCTCCAGCTCGAGCGCATGATTGCTCTGCTCGAGGACAACGAGGCCGATGTGCTTGCCGCGCTCGCAGCCGATTTGGGTAAGCCACGCGCCGAGGGATTCATCACCGACATTGCGTTTGTGTCAGCCGAGATCAAGCTGATGCTGAAAAATCTGAAGAAGTGGAATGCACCTGAGCGTGTGCCCACACCATTGGTGACCACGCCCGCAAAGTCGAAATTGATGCCCGAGCCGCTCGGCGTGGTGCTGGTGATTGCCCCGTGGAACTACCCCGTGCAACTGCTCTTGGTGCCCGCCGCAGGGGCGATTGCGGCGGGTAACGCAGTAGTGATGAAGCCGTCCGAGGTGTCGTCGGCAACCTCGGCGCTCATTGCCCGTCTCGTGCCGCAGTATCTTGACCGCGATGCAGTCGCCATCGTCGAAGGCGGCGTGCCTGAGACAACGGCGCTGCTCGAACAACGCTTCGATCACATCTTCTACACAGGCAATGGGGCAGTTGGTCGCATCGTGATGACCGCTGCGGCCAAACACCTCACTCCCGTCACGTTGGAGCTCGGCGGCAAGAGTCCCGTGATTGTGGATGAATCCGCCAATATCGACGTCACCGCCCGGCGCATCGCCTGGGGCAAGTGGCTGAACGCGGGCCAAACCTGCGTGGCCCCTGACTACATACTCGTGCACCGATCCAAGAAGGCAGAGTTGATCGATGCCCTCGGTAAGGCACTCCACAATTTCTACGGGCCAGATCCCAAGACGAGCGACAGTTACGGGCGCATCGTCTCGTCGCGTCACTTCGATCGACTGTCGGCAATGTTGCGCAACGGATCTGTGGTGGTAGGCGGCGAAACGGATGCGGCACAGCGCTATATCGCCCCGACCGTGCTCACCGATGTAGCAATGGATTCTGCACTGATGTCTGAGGAAATCTTCGGGCCACTCCTGCCCATAATCGAAACCGACAATGTCGACGATGCAGTCCGATTCATTAATGCCCGCCCGCATCCCCTCGCGCTCTATGTGTTCGCCGAGAATCGCGGCGTGGTGAATCACGTGCTCACCTCAACAACGAGCGGCGGCGTCACCGTGAACGGCACACTGCTGCACCTCACCAGCCCGCACTTGCCATTCGGCGGCATTGGCGAAAGCGGCATGGGTGGTTATCACGGCAAGTCTGGCGTACGCCTGTTTCAACATGTGAAGCCCGTACTGATGCGCGGCACGAAGATTGATCCATCGCTCGCCTACCCGCCCTACACCGAGAAGAAGTTGAAGTTGTTCAGGAAAGTGCTGTAACGCTGAGCGTCGAACCAAAGATTCTCCTGTTCTACAAGTTCACACCGCTAGCCGACCCAGACGCAATACGCCTTTGGCAGCGCCAGCTGTGTGAGCGGTGGAACCTCACGGGCCGCATTCTGCTGTCGACTCACGGCATCAACGGCACGGTGGGCGGACCACTCGCGTCCATCAAGAAATACATTCGCACCACTCGTGAGTTTCCCGCGTTCAAGGACATCGACTTCAAGTGGTCAGAGGGAACCGGCGACGACTTCCCGCGATTGGAAGTAAAAGTACGACCAGAAATCGTCACGTTCGGTCGACCCGACGAAGTCATTGTTGATACCAGCGGCGTCGTGGGGGGCGGGATACATCTCTCCCCCGAAGCCGTGCACGAACTCGTCGAGCAGCGGGGAGATGATGTCGTGTTCTTCGACGGTCGCAATGCCTTCGAGGCCCGCGTTGGCAAGTTTGCCAATGCCGTTGTGACCGAAGCCGAAACCACGCCCGACTTCATTGCCGAACTCGAGAGCGGGAAATACGACCACCTGAAAGACAAGCCCGTCATCACCTACTGCACTGGCGGCATTCGCTGCGAGGTGCTCTCTGTGCTGATGAAGAACCGCGGATTTCGCGAGGTCTATCAAATCGAAGGCGGCATCGTCCGCTACGGCGAAAAGTATCGAAACCGCGGCTTATGGGAAGGTTCGCTCTATGTGTTCGACGGTCGGCTCGTCACCGACTTTGGCGAGGGCGCAGAGGTACTGGGAAGTTGCGACTATTGCGGCGAGCCCACCAACTCATTTCACAACTGTGAGGTGAACACGTGTCGCCGACGCGTTTTGGTGTGCGATCACTGTGAGGCAGCGGTGTCGCCTGCACGCTGCACGGCCTGTCGCTGAATTACGAGGAGACGACCTCGGAAATCTGCATCGTCGGCGACGAGTTCGTGTAGTTGCCAAGATCGCCAAGCACCTCGCCCATTTTTGGCGACGTCATGGCCTTCTGGAAATCGTCCTTCGACGAGAAATAGAACGACGCACTCGCCATCGCCGGCCCGTCTATGCCACGGTCAACCTCCACCTTCGCAGGCACGAATGCTTCCTTACAGAGAGGAATGTGCTTTGTCGAGTAGTAGTCGTGATCGAAGGTGATGCCTTCGCCACCCGGGTACGTAACGGTGAGTTTGATCATGGCCAGACGGTAGTACATGCATTACTCACCAGACCATTTGACATCGGGAAGCGACGCGCGTTCCGTAGACTTCATGCATTCATGGTCATCCCCTCTCAAGACCTCACTGTGATTGCACACGGACTCGTGAAGCGCTACGGGGATGTCACCGCTCTCGACGGCCTCGACCTTGAAGTAAAGAGTGGAACAGTTCTGGGCCTTCTTGGACCAAACGGAGCGGGTAAGACCACGGCAGTGTCAATCCTCACCACCCTGGTCAAGCCCACCGAAGGCACGGCCACAGTTGCCGGCATCGATGTGCTTGCTGACCCGAAGGGCGTGCGCTCCCGCATCGGCTTGTCTGGCCAATACGCCGCAGTCGATGAGCACCTCACGGCAACCGAGAACCTGGAAATGATCGGCTGCCTGTATGGCATGAAGCGCAGCGAGGCACGCAGTCGAACCAACACATTGATCGAGCGCTTTCGACTTACCGAAGCCGCTAACCGACCCCTGAAGACGTTCTCCGGCGGTATGCGCCGGCGCATCGACCTGGCCGGCGCACTTATTGCCGACCCGCCTGTGCTCTTCCTCGACGAGCCCACCACCGGGCTCGACCCACGTAGCCGCGGCGAACTGTGGGACGTCATTCGCGACCGCGTGAAGAGCGGCACCACCGTGCTGCTCACCACGCAGTACCTCGAAGAAGCAGACCAACTTGCCGACCGCATCGTCGTGATTAACCATGGCAAGTCGATCGCCGAAGGCACTGCCGATGAACTCAAGCGGCGCGTCGGCGGCGAGCACCTCGACGTTCACGTGCAGCGACAAGACCAACTCGCCATCGCTGAGGAGGTTCTGCGTTCGGTCGCCTCCGGGCCATTGCGCCTTCTGCACGACGATGCCAAGGCATCAGTGCCCGTGGCAAACGGCGTCGAAGCCCTGCGCACGGTGTTGCGCGAACTCGAAGGCAAAGGCGTCGACATCGTGGACATCGGCCTACGCCGCCCCACACTCGATGACGTGTTCATGGAACTCACCGGCCATGGCGCAAGCGAGGAGGAACCAGCATGAGCATGCTGCGCGACTCGTTCGTCATTGCACGACGAAACACCATCCGCATTCGTCGTGTTCCCGACGTCATGGTGTTTGTGCTCTTGCAGCCGCTCATGTTCGTCGTGCTGTTCGCCTATGTCTTCGGCGGTTCAATCGACATTCCCGGCAGCAACTACCGCGAATTCCTCATGGCCGGCATCTTCACCCAAACCGTCGTCTTTGGCGCCACCTTCACCGGTGCCGGCCTCGCCGAAGATCTCCAGAAGGGTCTTATTAATCGTTTCCGCTCACTGCCCATGGCGTCATCTGCCGTGGTTGCCGGCCGCACCGCCAGCGACGTCATCTATAACGCACTGTCCATCACCATGATGTCACTCGCCGGCCTCGCCGTCGGCTGGCGCATCCGTAGCTCGATCCTCGATGCACTCGTCGGATATCTCTTGCTCCTGTTCTTCGCCTATGCCTTCTCGTGGGTCATGGCCTGCATTGGCCTCGCCGTGCGCACACCTGAAGTGGTGAACAACGCATCGTTCATGGTGCTCTTCCCACTCACATTCATCGCCAACACCTTCGTGCCTTCCGACAACCTGCCTGGCGTGCTGCGCACCTTCGCCGAGTGGAACCCCATCTCCACCCTCACTCAGGCCGCACGCCAACAGTTCGGCAATATCCCTGCCAGCACACCCGAGCCAACAGCATGGCCACTGCAGCACAGCGTGCTGTACTCACTGATTTGGGCGATCGGCCTCATCGTCGTGTTCGCTCCCATTGCTGCGCGCTCGTACCGCCGCGCCGGCGCTCGCTAGTTCGCGGGGACTAATACCGACACCGGAATGAATGATCTCCCCAGTTGCTACACAATCCTGTGACTGACCGTACCTATCGAGCGACAGCGGCGAGTGGCGGTTGATCACGCGATATGGTCGGCCCATGACCGACCAACCAGTCCACATCACCCCTACCGAAAATGGCCCATTACTAGTTGAGGGGCCAGTCGTCGTTCAGCAGCCAGATGGCACCGTGATTCGCGATGCCAACAAGGTGTTTCTATGCCGGTGCGGTTTCAGCGAAAAGAAGCCGTTCTGCGATGGCAGCCACTCGCGGCAAAACTGGCAGGCCTGATTGTTGTCTCCCCCACGGTCATTTCGGTGGTCGCCCAATCGGTACGTTGCACGTTTCGGGGAGCCGCACGGGAAAGTGGTGGCTGGCACTCGATCCGCATCTTCGTAAGTCGACTAACTGAACTACTCCGCACGTAGCAGGCGAGATAGACGGCTATTGTCGCAATGTGATTGTCGTCGAACACCTAACCAAGCGTTTTGGCGGATTCACCGCGGTGGACGACATCTCGTTCGTCGTAAAGCCCGGGCAAATAACTGGATTTCTCGGTCCAAATGGCTCTGGTAAGAGCACCACCATGCGCTGCATGATCGGACTGGACCAACTCGATGCAGGCTCGGCGACGTTCAACGGTCAGCGTTATGTTGACTTCCGACGCCCACTGCATACCGTCGGCGTATTGCTCGACGCAGGAAACGCACATGTCGGACGTAGTGCTCGGAATCACTTGCGTTGGCTTGCTCAAAGCAATGGGATCTCGAAGTCACGAGTAGATGAAGTACTCGACCTCGTTGGTCTCACCGATGTGGCGCGTCGTAAAGTCGGCAAGTTTTCGCTCGGAATGAAACAGCGACTCGGACTCGCGGCCGTGTTGCTTGGTGATCCGCGCGCTGTCATCCTCGACGAGCCGGCAAATGGTCTCGACCCGGAGGGCATTCGCTGGATTCGAGAAATGTTGAAGAAACTCGCTTCCGAAGACCGTGCCGTGTTCGTCAGCAGTCATCTGCTTTCTGAGATTTCCCTGATCGCCGACAACCTCATCGTTATCGGCAAGGGACGATTGATCGACCAGTGTTCGGTAACTGAGTTCATCGATCGGTACGCACAACGATGGGTATACATCGCAGGCCCTCAATTACGTGATTTCGCGCCAATCCTCGAACGTGCCGGTGGCCAAGTCGAATTCCATGAATCAGGTGCTTTTGTACACAAACTTGATGCCGCAGCTATCGGCGAATTGGCGGCGAAAAATTCGATCGTCCTGCATCAGCTCGCTACCCAGACAGGATCGCTTGAGGACGCGTTCCTCGAACTGACATCTTCTTCTGTCGAATATCACGGATCATTGGGTGGCGCGTGATGCTCGGATTGTGTAGGAGCGAGTTCCTCAAGTTGCGTTCCGTTCGCTCCAATTTGATGATGGCACTTGCTGCAGCTGGACTGCCTATTGCCGGAACGGTGCTTGTATCCATTTTCATCTCGATCGAGAACGTTGAAGCCACAACGATTCCACGGATGATCGGCTCGTCCGGAAACGTGAGCATGTTGATTATCGGGATCCTCGGCGTGTTGTGTATGACGCAGGAGTATTCGCAGTCGACAATCCGCCTTACTCTTGCGGCCACCCCTAATCGTTATTCGGTTTATCTGGCGAAGCTTCTCGTGGTCTTCGTCACGATGGCAGTCCTCATGACAAGCGTGATCCTCGTATGTATCGCAGCCGGAAATGCAATCCTCTCGGCCCGCGGCTACACCGGTGACACCACGCATCCAAATGCGCAGGCCGCCTATCTCGCGCTCGTAGCAGTATCCGTCATGATCGGATTTCTCGGTGTTGGCCTGGGAGCAATCACTCGCAATCCACCGAGCGCAATTGCCATCATTCTCTTATGGCCCCTTCTCGTGGAAATCCTGATCGGCAACATCGTTGCTTCAGTTTTTTCGCGCAATATTTTGGACTGGTTGCCGTTTGGTGCAGCCATCCAAACCACATTCCTCGAGGTAGATGATTTGAAGTTCGGACGGCTTGGTTCACTCGGATACTTCGGATTGTGGGTAATGGCAGTGGTCGTGATCGGCCAAATCGTTTTGCGCCGCCGCGACGCGTAGTGGTGTTTGCTGTCTAGATCTACAGATAGCCAAATCTCGCAGAGGAGTGCAGTTCTACCGGACTTTCCAAGATAGTCACGGCCAAGCCGAAGACTCGAACCTCGCAATCACCCATCTCAACTCTCTGCTCCTACCACTTCGCAGTTGGCAGGTGCGGCCTGCTGGACGCCGCAGCCGGTTACTCGACGCGTAGGCCAGAGATTGCCCGAGCAATCACCAGCTGCTGAATCTCTGAGGTGCCCTCGAAGATGGTGTGAATCTTGGCGTCACGATGCCAGCGTTCGACAGGGTATTCGCGGGTGTAGCCGTAGCCCCCGAGAATTTGGATTGCTTCTTCGGTGACCTTCACACTCATCTCGCTGGCGTAGTACTTGCTCTGTGAGCCTTCGGCGTTCTTGTAGCCGCCGTTTTGTGCGAGCCATGCGGCGCGCCAGATGAGCAGACGTGCTGCGTCGATCTGCGTGACCATGTTGGCGAGCTTGAAGGCAATCGCCTGGTGCATGATGATCGGCTTGCCGAACGCCTTGCGTTCCTTCGCGTAGTCGAGTGCGTATTCGTAGGCGGCGCGGGCAACGCCAAGTGCTTGAGCACCGACAGCGGGGCGAGTTGCTTCGAAGGTGGCCATTGCAGGCTGCTTCTGGCCGGTCGAGCCCATCTCACGTGCGCGGGCCAACTTGGCGTCGAGCTTTTCCTTGCCGCCGAGTAGGCAACTGCCGGGGATGCGCACGTCGTCGAGCACGACTTCCGCCGTGTGGCTTGCACGGATGCCGTGCTTCATGTATTTCTGTCCCTGGCTGAGGCCTTTTGTGTTCGGCGGGATGATGAAGCTGGCTTGACCGCGGCCTTTGAGTTCGGGATCCACAGCCGCAACAACGACGTGCACGTTGGCAATACCGCCGTTGGTGATCCACGCCTTGGTGCCATTCAATACCCACTCGTCTTTTGCTTCGTCGTAAACGGCACGCGTGCGAAGGCTGGAGACGTCGCTTCCCGCGTCGGGTTCACTCACGCAAAACGCGCCAATCTTCACGTCGTCGGCGGTGCCATAACACTGTGGCACCCACTCCATGATTTGTTCTGGCGTGCCGTTGCCGACGATGCCGGCGGCCGCGAGACCGGAGCCCATGATGGCGAGACCGATACCGGCGTCACCCCAGAAGAGTTCTTCAATTGCAACGGGAAGCGTGAGGCCGCTCTTGTCGCCCATCGCATTCATCATGAAGTCGAGGCCGTAGAGGCCGATCGTGGCGGCTTCTTGCACGATTGGCCATGGGAACTCTTCGCGTTCGTCCCACTCGTGTGCAGCAGGGCGCACCACATCTACAGCGAACTGATGGATCCAGTCGCGAATTTGGATTTGGTCGTCGGAAAGGGACAGTGAGAACTCGGCCATGGGGCAAAGTTACCGCAGGGTACGTGGGGTGCTGTTACCCGGCGTCGAACAGGGTCGCCAGCCCATTCAACAGCGTCTGGGCAATCTCAATATCGCCCGTCAACGGGCGGTCGTCGGTATCTATAGGGAGCACTGCGCAGTACGTCACGATGGCGTCGGCAGAGGGGCCGAGGGTCACCATGCGTGCTGCGCGCACGGCGGTCACCAGTTCACAGGCCACGACGATGCGCGCCGCGTCGAGCGCCTCACATGTGGCGAACACCGATTGCGTGGCAAAGGGCGCGTGATCTTCGGTGCCCATCGAGATGTTCGTCGTGTGTCGTGTGACGGGGTCGGCGCTATGACGCAGTGACTCGAGGGCAGATGCCGCGGTGTACTCGAGCACCATGGCACCCGACGAGCCGCTCGGGCCGTCAGCGAGGAACCGCGTGAGGCCGGTGTATGCGGGGTCATTCAGTTTTACAGTGCGTGCGAGTGACAGGGTGATCCATTGCACGAGCGCAAGTCGCAGATGATCAAGACGCAAGGCGAGGCTCGTTAGATGAAACGCGCCGTGATGCCATACTTGGCCATCGACAAACCGCGGGTTTTCGATCCCGTGATTCATGCATACGTGTAGTTCCTTACGCAGCACCGCAATTGCATCCAACAGCGGTCCATGTACATACGGAATAGCGCGCCAGCCGAATGGGTCTTGAGTGCGTGCGGCTTCGTACGGCGAATCATTGACGAGTCGGCGCATGACTTCGGCGGTGATGCCGACACCCGGAGACGGGCGCACTGCCGAGGCAACTTCGGACCATTGCTGGGTATTGGCACGCACGGAAACAGCCGATAGCGCGGCGACCACGAGCGACGACTTGGCCAATTTCTCTGCGTCGCGCAGTGCAAGCGCAGCATTGGCGATGGTGACAGCACTTGACGACATGAAGGCAAGCGCATCGTTAGCAGCGAACCGCACGCCGTAGTCGTGGGTTATTCCATCGCGCCAAGGCATCTCGCCAGCAAGACACAACGCCAGTTCACCGAGCACGGTGATTTCGCCGGTGCCCACCGCGCCGTGCTTGCGCACGAGTGGCGTGCGGCCGTCGTTGAGCGCACGCACGAGTGCTTCGACAATCGACGGCGTGATGCCCGAGCCGGGGCGCGAGAGCTGATTGATGCGCACGAGCATCATTGCTCTGGCCACTTCTTCGCCAAGGTCCTCGCCGCCACCTGCGGCATGTGAGCGAACCAGTCGCATGCCGTGGTCACCATCGTCGTTGTCGGCAGCGACGTCGCGATTAGCGCCAACCCCGGTGGTGCGGCCATAGGCATTGCCCTTCGCCGTCTTGCTCTCGTACAGGTTGGCTGCAAGTGCGGGAATGACGTTGTTATCGAGGGTCACCGTAGTTGGCGACTCAAGCCATCGCCAGAGATGTTCGACACTGATGGTGTCGATGCCGATCTTCATTTCTTCACCGGGATCTGCAGGAGTTGGCTCGCGACTGCTTCGAAGATCAGCTTGGCGCCTGGCTTGTACACGTGCACGCCATCCCACCGATAGGAGGTGCTGGTAGAGATTTTCATGTTGTTGCACCACTCGCGTGGGCCCGTCACAAAGTACACGCTGTCGTCTTCAGGTGCAGCGAACTCGCGCAGCAACGTGTTCAAGTGCTGGGTCCGGCTGTCGTCGCGGCGTTGCGGCAGGGGTGGCACTGGGCCGCCGCTCGATTCCAATGGCCGCATACATGGCACCTCTAGCAATGCGACGCTCGCACCGGTGGAGCGCAAGGCACGAACACCTTTGGCGAGTTGCGCGGTAAACAGGTCATCTGCCGCATCGGTTCCCACCTTGTACTGCACGTTGCCGACGCGCAGGTCGAGCACTTCCCAGGCACCGAGCACGACGAGCGCAACATCAGCTTTTGCTTTCGTCGCAGAGGCAGCCCACTTCTTGTCGAAGCCCGCACAGTTGCCGAAGTCACGCCTGAACTTGCCCGTATTGCCACCGATGCCGACGCCGCGCTCATACACGCCACATCCATCGAGCGCGCCGTTCGACACTAGGAAAGTCTCTTCAATCCCCGATGGCTTGTTCACGGCTAGCGAGTGAGCCTGCGAGTCGCCGACGATCACGACGCGCCGCGGCAACTTGGGCAGTGTGGTCGGCGTCGGTCGAACAGTTGTGGAGACACTTGGCGGCACTGTTGTCGTGGCTATCGCCGCCTCGAGGTCAAAGACGACCTCCTCGCCGGAAGTATCGATCGACAGGTCACGAGCCTCGACGGCAGCAACGCGAACGCCGACGACGAAAACGGCAGTGATCATTGCAGCACCTGCCAGAGTCGTGCCGATTGCGCGCATGACGGACCATTCTTGTCTCCTCGACCACCACGTTCCAATTACACCGTTGCGTGCGGGGGTCTCAATGAGGAGGTAACTCAATTCATTGATAACGACGGTCAGCGTGAGTGCCACCGCCAATCGCGTCACCGATTGGCGGGCCTCGGCAATCACAAAAATCGGCCAGTGCCAGAGATACAAGCCATATGACCGACGTCCGATTGCGGCCAGCACGGGATTGCGCATGACACGCGCCACCAACGAGATGCTCGGTCGCACGATCACCGCGATGACGACGGTCGATCCAAGAGTTGTTGCCGGTAACCACCACATATAAAGGGATCGATCATCAACGTGCTGAGTTGCCATCGCATACGCAATAACACCGATTGCCACGATCGCCGCCGCGTCGGCAGCAATGCTGCGTAGCCGGCGCACATCTTGCGCACTAGTCCACGGCTTCCACACGAAAGCGAGTGCCGCGCCAAGTAACAGCCCGCTCGCGCGTGTGGGTGTGCTCAAGTACAGGAAGTTGGTGCGCTGCTCGGAATCGGGCAACCAAAGCAGTGCGGTGCCGACCATGATGCCAAGCGACGCGATAGCGAGAACCATGCCAGACATGCGAGCCGAACGCCTGCGAAATGCGAGAAATGCGAGCGGCCAGACGAGATACCACTGCTCTTCCACTGCAAGCGACCACAGGTGCCGCAACACGGGGAGATCGGTCGGAGCAAAGTATGGCGTTTCAACAAAGAAGATCTGCCACCAGTTCGACACATACAACAGCGACGGCACCACGTCACGGCGGAAATCGGGTGCATGCACGGTGGCAAATGTGGCCACCGCGAACGCAAGTGCCACCAGCATTACGAACAACGCCGGCATCAGTCGACGAGCGCGACGAAGCCAAAAACTGCGCAGGCTCACCGAACCTGTCTGTGCACGCTCCTCGAGCATCAGTGTGGTGATAAGAAAACCGCTGACCACGAAGAACACTTCGACACCCAAGAACCCACCGGGGATCCACGCAAGATCGGCGTGATAGGCGATCACCGCCAGCACACTCAGCGCGCGCAGGCCATCCAACTCGGGTCGATACCCCATCGACAAGCCGTAGACGGATTCAGTCGACATGGATGCGTGTCACCACAGTGAGCAAGGCAAACACGGCAACAATCGCCCCCAGCGCAAACGGGGCACCAACGCCGATGACATCGAAAGCCAAACCAGCGACCGGTGGCCCAATCGTGCGTGCGAACGCATTCGCTGACTGCTGCACACCGAGCACCTCCCCGCGACGTGCATCGTCGGCGGAATTGACCACCAATGTCGTGAGCGATGGCGTCGACAAACCCGAGCCCACCACCATCAAGGCGAGTGCAATCAAGAGAACGGGCCACACCACTGCCGACGACATCGTCAACAACCCACACGCAATGCAGGCCAAACCAATGCGAAGTAGTCGCGCCGACCCGAACCGCGCCGTGAGCGGCCCGATTAAGCCACCGTGCACTGCAGCGGTGAGCAGGCCAATGAAGAGAAATACGGCAGCCGTGGAGGCTTCGTCAAGTGCGAAGCGTGCCTTGCCGAAAATGGCAAAAGTTGCCTCAAACCCCGCGAACGGCAGCATCGTCAGGAATCCCACGACTACGTATACCGAGAGCCAACCGCGCGAAAAGCGCTTCGTGCGGGCCTGAATTGGAGCATCGAAACGCTTCGTCTCGGGCAAGCGGAAGATTGCGGCAACGGCATTCGACAACGCGAGCGTGCCCGCAACGATGAACGGCACGTGTGGCCCACCAAGAGCGGCCAAGCCGCCGATCGCAGGGCCAATGATGAACCCCACACCAAATGCCATGCTCAACAGGCCGATCATGCGGGCACGTTGTGCGGGCTGGGCAATATCGGTAACTGCCCCTTGCGCTACCGACACGCTGCCACCCGATGCACCATCGATAAGGCGGCCAATAAACAGCATCCACAGCGAACCTGCAGCGGCAAGGATGAAGCTGCCAATCGCGCTGCCGAAGAGCGACACGATCAGTACCGGTTTACGACCAATGCGATCCGACCATCGTCCAAAGATTGGTGAGAACACCATTTGCGCGAGCGAGAACGATGCAAAGAGCAACCCCACTTGCAGACCTGTCGCGCCAAAACGATCGGCATAGCGTCCGAGGATGGGCACAACGATGCCGAAGCCGATCATGTCGAGCACAACCGTCGACCAAATGATCCAGAAGCCCTTCGGCAAGGGTTCGCGTACTTCTCGTGACTTTCGTCGCGCCATGAACGTTGCCGCCTACGACGTGCGTCGCACGCGGGTGCCGTCCTTCGTGGTTTCCACCACGTAGCCGGCATCCTGCAACTCGTTGCGCAATGCATCTGCTGTAGCAAAGTCCTTCGCTGCGCGCGCCGCATCCAGTTGCGCAGCCTTCTCGGTGATCATCGCATCTACGTCAGCATCGCCTTTTAGTGGCAGTCCCAGTGCTGAACACATTTCGACGACGGCAGCAGCGAGAGCGGCGGCAGTTGCATTGTCTGCAGCGTCCATCGCTACGTTCGCGCGGCGCACCGTGTCGAATATCAGCGCCATAGCCTTTGGCGTGTCGAGATCGTCATCCAGCGCTGCACGGAACTGATCGATCGTAGAGACATCGGCAGTAGCGGTCGGCAATCGCGCAGCGCGGGCGGCAAAGCCGTCAAGACCACTGAGCGACTTCACTGCGGCATCGATGTTGTCCTGGCCCACCTTGACCGGCGAGCGATAGTGCGTCTGCAACAACAACATCCGGTATGCGCGTGGGTCGTACAGCTCGATCAAGTCGAGCAGGTTGGTCACGTTGCCAAGGCTCTTCGACATCTTCTCGCCCTCGACATCCACGACAAAACCGTTGTGCATCCAGTGACGTGCAAACTCCTTTCCCATCGCAACAGCCTGCGCACGCTCGTTCTCATGATGAGGAAATCGCAGATCGGCGCCACCACAGTGCAAATCGAATCCCTCGCCCAGTAACTCGAGACTCATCACTACGCACTCGCTGTGCCACCCCGGCCGGCCATCTCCCCATGGCGATGGCCACGAGGGTTCACCCGGTTTTGAAAACTTCCACAGCGCGAAATCGGCGGCGTTGCGCTTGTTTTTTGCCCCAAGCACTTCCCGCTCGCTGCTCTGCATCTCATCCAGGCTCTGGTGTGCGAGCAAGCCGTAGTCATGCACTGAGGAGACATCGAGATACACGCCGTCGTCTGTGGTGTAAGCGGCATCGCGACCAATCAAGTCAGCAATCATCGCCACCATCTGTTCCACATACTCCGTGGCATGCGGAACGTCGGTGGGTCGAAGCACTGACAGCTTGCCCATCGCCTCGAACCAGACGTTTTCGCACTTGTGTGTGATGTCCGACCACGGGCGGCCCTCACGATTGGCGCGATCAATGATCTTGTCGTCGATATCTGTAATGTTCGACACCAAACGCACCTGAATACCGCTCCACTCCAAGTACCGGCGCAGGATGTCGTAGACAAGCGTTGCGCGGCCGTGGCCCAAATGTGGCGGCCCGTACACCGTCGGCCCACACAAGTAGATACCCAACTTTCCCGGTTCGCGCATTGCGAGCTGGCGCACCTGCCTCGTGGCGGTGTCATAGAGGTGCAGCACGCGGATCAGCCTAGAGCCCACTGCTCATGGGGAACCGGGTGCATCCCAATACAGTTGAGCGGCGATGACTACCCCCGACAAGCCCACGCTCGACGGACTTGAGAACCGATTTGTTGATCAGTGGGAGCAAGCAGGGATCTATTCCTTCGATCGGTCCGCGTCACGCGACGGTGTCTTTGCAATCGACACTCCGCCGCCCACGGTTAGCGGTTCACTGCACATGGGACATGTGTTCAGCTATACGCACACCGACACGGTGGCGCGCTTCTGGCGTATGCGTGGCAAGTCGGTGTTCTACCCCATGGGATGGGACGACAATGGCCTGCCCACCGAGCGACGCGTGCAGAACTTTTATGGGGTGTCGTGCGATCCAAGTGTGCCGTTCGACCCAGCGTTCACGCCACCGTTTTCAGGCAACGTGCCCAAGGAACATCGTGCAGTAGCGATCTCCCGGCCCAACTTCATCGCGCTGTGTGAAGAACTCACGCACCAAGACGAGAAAGTGTTCGAGGACTTGTTTCGACGGCTTGGTCTGTCAGTCGACTGGAGTCTCCTGTACACGACGATCAGTGACCACGCTCGGCGCACCTCGCAAGCGGCGTTCTTGCGCAACCTCGAGCGCGGCGAGGCATATGCACAAGAAGCTCCCACTTTGTGGGACGTTGACTTTGGCACTGCAGTTGCACAAGCCGAACTCGAAGATCGCGAACGGCCCGGCGCCTATCACGACGTGGCGTTTGCGCGCAGCGATGGTGGCAACGTGGTGATCTCGACCACGCGGCCTGAACTCATTCCTGCATGCGTTGCACTCGTTGCGCACCCCGACGACGATCGCTACAAACCACTGTTCGGCACCACCGTGCGCACACCGCTGTTCGATGTCGAGGTACCCGTGTGCGCACACGAACTTGCACAAATCGACAAGGGCACCGGCATCGCAATGATCTGCACCTTTGGCGACCTCACCGACGTCATTTGGTGGCGCGAATTGGATTTGCCCACACGAGCGATCATTGGACGTGACGGTCGCATCCTTACCGATGCACCGGAAGGGCTCACCGACGCCACGGGCCTCAGCCGCTACGCCCAACTAGCCGGCAAGACGGTGAAGCAAGCACAGGCGGTAATCGTCGAAATGCTCCGCGAGAGTGGCGACCTGCAGGCTGAGCCGCGCGCCATTACACACCCCGTGAAGTTCTTCGAGAAGGGCGACCGTCCGCTTGAGATCGTCACCAGCCGCCAGTGGTATATCCGCAACGGCGGACGTGACGAGAACCTGCGCAACGCATTGACCGCTCGCGGCGATGACCTCGCCTGGCACCCCGACTTCATGCAGCACCGCTACACCAATTGGGTAGGCGGACTCAATGGCGACTGGCTCATCAGTCGCCAGCGCTACTTCGGCGTGCCGATTCCACTGTGGTATCGACTCGACGCTGCCAGCCAACCCGATTACAGCCAGCCGCTCGTGCCTGGCGCTACCCATCTGCCCATCGATCCCAGCGCCGATACACCCGATGGCTATACCGAAAGCCAGCGCGGCAAGCCAGGCGGTTTCATGGGTGACGCCGACGTCATGGACACGTGGGCCACGTCGTCACTCACGCCGCAACTCGCATCGAAATGGATCGCCGACGACTCCATGTTCGACGCAGTCTTCCCCATGGACGTGCGGCCGCAGGGTCACGACATCATTCGCACGTGGTTGTTCAGCACGATGGTGCGGTCGCATTTCGAACACGGCGTTGCACCATGGCGTAATGCCACGCTGTCGGGTTGGATTCTCGACCCGGATCGCAAGAAGATGTCGAAGTCGAAGGGCAATGTGGTCACGCCGATCGACCTGTTCGAGCAGTACGGCAGCGATGCCGTGCGGTACTGGGCGGCAAGTGCGCGGCCCGGCGTAGACACTGCGTTCAGCGAAGACCAGATGAAGGTGGGCCGCAAGCTCGCGACCAAGTTGCTCAACGTCAGCAAGTTCGTACTGACCTTCGGTGAGGCCAGTGGATCGGTAACTCACCCGCTCGACGTGGCGATGCTGCACCGACTCGACGCTGTCGTCCGCGATGCGACGGTGGCATTCGAATCGTTCGACTACGCGCGCGCTCTCGAGCGCACTGAGTCCTTCTTCTGGTGGTTCTGTGACGATTACGTGGAGCTCGTTAAGACGCGTGCCTACGGCGAAGGTGGAGACACCGACTCGGCTCGCGTTGCCCTGCGCGCCGCACTCAGCACCATGCAACGTCTCTTTGCGCCGCATCTTCCGTTTGTCACCGACGAGGTGTGGGGATGGTGGCAAGGAGGCAGCATCCACCGCAGCGAGTGGCCGACGACATCGGCGCCCTCGCCCCTTGGTACTGCCGAGGAACTGCTCGATGTCGTGTGCGAAGTGCTCGCAGCCGTCCGGCGAACCAAGACTGAGGCGAAAGTCTCACAACGTGCCGCTGTCGAACACGTTGAGATTCGCGCGACAGACGCACATCGTGCGCTCATTGAGTTGGCCGAGGGCGATCTTCGCAATGCTGGTGGCATTGCGGCAATCGACTTTGCCTCATCAAGCGGAGAACACCCCGAGACGATTGTTCGTCTGGCACCTGCCGCCGACAATGCCTAACACCTCCGCGACTACCCTGTAGACGCACATGTCCAAGTACCGACGACCGTGGACGCACTATGCAGTGCTGACCTTCAATATCGTGATCGTCGTTGCACTCGTACTCGTGGGTATTGGTTTTCTCTGGACAGGACAGCGACTGGGTGGCCGCCAAGTGGTGTCGTTAAATCGTGATGAAACGGCCACCACCGTTGCCGAGGCCCAGGTCGAGCCGACCGAGGAATGGAACCTCGACGCGGGGGACCTCGAAGCAAAAAATTTCCTGATCACCGGATCTGATAACGGCGGGTGCGTCGACCCCGACTCGCCGTACGCGGGAGCATTCGGGGACCGCTCAGCATTCGGCGAGCGCAGCGACACGATCATGATCATTCGTGTCAGCCCGAAGGAAAACCAGGCGGCGTTTCTCTCATTCCCGCGCGACTTGTGGGTACAGATTGCCGGCTCCACCCGCAGCAACCGGATCAACACCGCCTTCGATCGCAAGAACCCCAACCGCCTTGTCGACACGATCTACCAAAACTTTGGCATCGAAGTCGACCACTACGTCAACATCGACTTCTGCGCCTTTAAGGACATCGTCGATGCTGTTGACGGTGTGAAGGTGCCTTTCGCCTACTCCACTCGAGACAAGAAGACCGGGCTATTCGTGCCCAACCCATCGTGCTACCAATTCTCTGGTGACCACGCACTCGCTTACGTGCGTTCGCGTTCCGGTTACTCCTACTACGACGAAGGCAAACAAGACTGGGTCTTCGATGGCACCGGCGACCTGGGCCGCATCTCTCGACAACAGGATTTCATTCGCCGCGCGATGCAGCGCGCGCTCGACAAGGGTTCAGGGAGTCCACGAGTCGCAAACGAACTGCTCAACGTTGCGCTCAAAAATGTGATCACCGACAATGACCTCACGCCGATTCGTATGCTGCAACTCGCTCAGGCAATGCGGGGCCTCAACACCAGCGGCATTCCGAGCTACACCATCGAGGCGTCCGGGCAAATGATCGGCGACCAGTCAGTGCTTATCCCGCGTCTCCAGAACGACACCATGCGTGAAGTGCTCGCATTGTTCCAGGGCAAGGCGAGCTTTGGTGTGCCCGCCGCGGCAACCGACGAGTCGATTGACAGTGCTCCCGCGTACATGGGCGTGGCATACATTGCTGCACCGATCAACGTCGAAACATCTCCCACCACCACTATTCCGGTCGTAGCTCCTGAGCAGGACACAATCGGCTTCGTTCCACCGAACGATCCGTCCTGTCGTTAGTCGAGCAAGGCGGCAAACGCCGCGGGAATGTCGCTTGGGCCAGACACCTTCGCGAATCGCGCACCCACCGACTCAGCAAAGTTGCGTGCCTCATCGGCATCGGTCGCAGGCGCCACCACGAGTAAATCGTCAAAGCCCACCGCGGCAACAGCAGCCTCGTCCTTGTTGGTCGCACGACAGTCCGACAGCAGCACCGCAACTTTGTGTGTTGCATGCGAACGATCCAGCTGTTCTCGTGCGGCCCGCAACGCACCGGCCAAATCGGTCGTGCCAAATCCGCGCAATGACAACACGCGATCGACAACATCTGCCGATTCGCGAAAAGCGTCTTGGGACTTCACCACCACCGACTCGTTGGAAAACATCACCACGCTGTAGTCATTGGGTTCGCGACTCGCCACCGCCGCTGCTGCAAGTGCCGCTGTGGCTAGGGGCTCGCCGCCCATCGAGCCGCTGCGATCAACAACAAGACACATTGCCGTCGTTGGCTTTGACCACTCACGAACGCGAAGCTCCTCGCGATCGACCGGCATCCCACTTGCGAGCCCAACTACTGCATCGACACTTGCATCAAGGTCGACGTCGGCCATGGTGTCTCCCATACGCATCGAACGCATCTTGCCGATACCGCGGCCACGTACATCCGCGCGTTGCGACAGCTCCACCACTATCCGACCGGCGAGTTGTCGAGCCAACCGGCGTAACTCAGGGTCTGTTGCCGCCGTAAGGTCGGCGAGTAGGGCTAAGGCTTCGTCCGGAGACTCGCCCATCACGCCTTCGAATGCCTCTTCGTCGAGCTCGCCGACGTCGGGTGACACCCGCTCGAGCAGATCGTGCGCACCGAGTGCAGCCCGTGAGATGGTGCGCTTCCGCGAGGCGGCAATTACTCGGTCGGCTGCGGCGCCTTCGCTGACGCGTTGGCCGCCCCCTACGGGGCCGGGGCTTTTCCCGAATCCGTCGACCCCCGCGGTGATTCGAACACCGTCCGCCAAATCTCTTCGATTACCTCGTCAGAGGTGCGCGACACGCCTTCGCGCAGTCGCACCCGCCCACTTAGCGCTACGAGAGCCGACTCCAAACACGATGCTTCGTCGCTGCACGTCACGCCTCGTAGGGATGACAGGCTTGCTGCAACACGCGCCGCGTCAATTGCCCCGCGAACCGACGACCCCACACGCAAGTCCGAGTGCTGACGCGTGCGACGCACCACTTCCACCATTTTTGTAATCCACGCCGTATCAGGGGCACTGTCAATACCAACAAGTGCGCGTTCGACGATCGCCGTCTCTTCGTCGAAGGGTTGATATCCCATAGATACGCGGCACACGCGGTCATAAATCGCACCCGAGATGCGCGCGGTGCCCACTGCGTCGAACGGATTCATTGCAGCAACCAGTCGAAAGCCGGGCGCAGTGCGCACAATTCCCAGTCGTGGCACCGATACTTCCCCTTCGCTCATCACGGTGATCAGGACGTTCAGCGTTTCTTCGGGCACCCGATTGATTTCCTCTACGTACAGCAGCGCACCAAGTCTCATGGCCTCCAGGAGCGGCCCATCAAGGAACACCTCGGGTGAATAGCCCTCCTGCAGCACACGAGACGGATCAAACCCACCCACCAAACGCGCAGGGGTGAGTTCCGCGTTGCCCTCGACAAACCGAAATCCGACACCAAGGGAATCGGCGACTTGGCGAAGCAGTGTGGATTTTCCTGTTCCGGGTGGGCCCTCCAACAACACGTGACGGTCGGCAAGCAAAGCTGCAACCACCAACTCGGACTCGCGCGCGCGTCCTACGAGCGTTGGGCGAACTCGGGACACAATGTCCCGAGCGTGCTTCGTCATCGACGGGGCTCAGTCGTAGATGATGACGCCGCGAATGTTTTCGCCGTCGCGCATCGCCCGATATCCCTCATTGATGTCCTTCAACGCGTATGTCCGCGTCACAAGACCATCGAGGTCGAGTTGGCCTTCTCGATACAAATCCAGCAGCTTCGGAATGTCGGAACGAGGGTTCCCCGAACCAAAGAGCGAACCCACCAACTGCTTCTCCATCAACGTGAGATCGAGCAGGCTCATGGAGGCGCCGTACTCGAGGGCAGGATGAATGTTGGTGACAACAACGCGTCCACGCTTCGCAGCCAACGCCATCGCCTCACCGATCATCGCCCCGTTGCCGACGCCCATCGTCATGATTACCTTGTTCGCCATCGTGCCGCGGGTGAGTTCCTGTAGTAGCGGACCTGCCTCAGCCATCGAACTCGCCGTGTGCGTCGCACCAAACTCCATCGCCTTCTCCCGCTTGAACTCCACAGGGTCGATCGCGACGATGCGCTTCGCCCCAGCGATGCGTGCTCCTTGCACCGCATTTGCGCCAATGCCACCGACACCGACGACCACGACCGTGTCGCCTGGTTCTACTTCTGCCGCGTACACACTCGAGCCCCAGCCGGTGACCACGCCACAACCCAGAAGACAGGCGCGATCGAGCGGCACGTCCTTGTCAATCTTGATGCAGCTCGACTCGTGCACGACGGTATGTTCGGCGAACGTGCCGAGCAGACACATGATGCCGAGGTCTTTGCCATTGGCATGGTGACGGGAAGTCTGGTCAGCAATCTGCTTGCCGGTGCCAAGGTATGCGCCAAGGTCGCAGAGGTTTTGGTGACCAGTGCTACAGCTCACGCAACGACCGCACGAGGGAATGAACCCAAACACGACATGGTCGCCGGGCTGCAACCAACTCACTCCTGCGCCCACCTGAGTCACGACACCCGCGCCCTCGTGGCCGCCGATGATTGGCAACTCAAACGGCAGATCGCCCGTCACCAAGTGTTCATCGCTATGGCACATACCCGATGCGGATAGTTTCACGAGCACCTCGTTGGGCCCAGGTGCATCAAGTTCAACATCTTCAATGCTCCACGGAGCATTCAGTTCCCACAACACTGCGGCTTTCGTCTTCACGCACTCCCCCTTAGCAACGTCGTTCGCATGGGCGAACCCTGCCCCATTGTTGCCCAGTTGCCGTCGGTTGTGCCACCCCGCGCACAATCCAGAACACATAAGGGGAAACCGTGGGGCTACTGTGTGCGTATGGAACCCAGCGCCGTCAACACTTTCGAGGATCCCGTCGCCGATGTGGCCGTCGCACCAGAAGTGACCGAAGTACTCGTCGAAGAAATTTCCATCGACGGCATGTGCGGCGTGTACTGAGCCACTTGTTTTCCGCATGAGCATCACGCTCGAGTCGGCTTGCGAATTGCACCCCCAGGTGGCCTTGCGGCCCGAACCATTTGGTGCACTCGCCTATCACTATGGCAATCGACGCCTCATCTTTCTCAAACACCCCGATGTCGTCGCAGTTGTGCGAAGCCTCGCGGATCACGACGATCTACGTTCCGCGCTGGATGCACACGGTGTTACACCTGATCGCTGGCCAAGTTTTGTCGCAGCAATTGATTCCCTCAGCCGATCGGAGATCGTTCGTGCCCGCTAGTTCACTTGTTGATCAGATGAAAAGCGGGCTCGATGCCCCAATTTGTCTGACATGGGAGCTCACGTATGCCTGCAACCTGCAGTGCATCCATTGCTTGTCATCAAGTGGTCGTCGCGACCCGCGGGAGCTCGACACTGACGGCGCATTTGCGGTGCTCGACGAGTTGCGTGATTTACAGGTGTTTTACATCAATATTGGCGGCGGTGAGCCGATGATTCGTAAAGACTTCTTCGACATTCTGCGGAAAGCAGAAACAAACGGCATCGGCGTGAAGTTTTCGACTAACGGTGCGTACATCACCGCCGAAAATGCGCGAGAGCTTGCCGCAATGGATTATCTCGATATCCAGATCAGCCTCGACGGCGTCGACGCAGCCACGAACGATGCAGTCCGCGGGACAGGCTCATTCGACACCGCGATCACCGCGATGAACCACCTCCGCGACGCAGGCTTTGGTGCATTCAAGATCTCCGTCGTCGTCACCCGGCACAATGTGGCCCAGCTCGATGCATTCAAGGCGCTCGCCGACTCGTATGGTGCGCAACTGCGCATCACGCGCCTGCGCCCCGCTGGCCGCGGTGCCGACACCTGGAACCAACTACACCCCACACAGGATCAGCAACGAGTGATTTATGCGTGGTTGATGCGTCACGGCGAAAATGTGCTGACGGGTGATTCCTTTTTCCACCTCAACGCACTTGGCGACTCGCTTCCCGGTCTCAACTTGTGCGGTGCTGGACGTGTGGTGTGCCTAATCGATCCGATCGGCGACGTGTACGCATGCCCGTTTGTCATCCACGGGCAGTTCAAAGCGGGTTCGGTGCTTGACGAAGGCGGCTTCACCCACGTCTGGCGATCGAGTGACCTCTTCACCTCCTTGCGTGAACCTGAGTCCGCGGGGGCATGCGCCTCATGCGGCAGCTACGACGCCTGCCAAGGCGGATGCATGGCCGCCAAGTTCTTTACTGGATTGCCACTCGACGGCCCCGATCCCGAATGCGTCACCGGGCACGGCGAATCCGCGCTCGCCGTCTCGATCGCCATCCGGCCTAAGCCGTCGATGGACCATTCCAGACGGGTGGCATTGACCTCCCGTTAGGTCTTATCGCGTAGGCGACTCCGCCGCGGTCGCCATCGGCAACAATGGGAACGATGAATCCTCTCCTCGCCGTGGCGGCTGTCATTGTGTCGTATTTGCTCGGCACATTCCCGAGCGCGCTGATTGTCGCCAAGCGCGGTGGTATCGATGTCACCAAGGAAGGCTCAGGCAACCCCGGTACGTCAAATGTCGTGCGTCTCCTTGGATGGAAGTACGGCGCCGTCGTATTCATCGCCGACATTCTCAAAGGATCACTGTCGGTTGCGCTGGGTTGGTTCGTCGCGAGCGACCGCGTCTCGATGCTCGCATTCGGTTGCGCGTACGCAGCAGTCATCGGCCATACCTTCCCCGTCACACGCGGATTCAAGGGCGGCAAGGGAGTCGCCACCGGTGGTGGATCGATGTATGTGTTGTATCCGCTGATGAGCCTCGTCCTGTGCACCTCTTGGTTTGTGATTCGCAAAATCACCGGCAAGTCCTCGGTTGCATCACTCGCGATCACCATCGCAGTACCCGTCTACGTCGTGATTTTCCGCGACGCATTGTGGGAACTCGCCGCCACGCTCGGACTCGTGGCCCTCGTCATCATTCGGCACCTCCCCAATATCCGCAGGCTGCGCAGTAACGAAGAACACGCGGCATAGGTCTCGGACAATGCCCCAGATCATCAACGATGTCTTTGATTGGTTGAAGGACTTCGCCTCCTCCCCGTGGTTTTACGCGATCATCTTCATCATTGCGGTGCTCGATGCAGTACTCCCCATCGTCCCCAGCGAAACCATGGTCATTATTGGTGGCGTTAGCGCGGGAGCTGGTGAACTCGAGATCGCGTTCGTCATTCTCGCCGGCGCCTTGGGAGCATTCACTGGCGACAACTTGTCGTACCTCATCGGTCGACGGGGCAGCAACTGGGTACGCGGTCGCTACGCGCGTAGTCCGTCCGGCGAAAAGAAGCTGGACCAGGTGATCGACCAAATACATGAGCGTGGTGGCCTCCTCATCATCACTGCACGCTTTATTCCCGGTGGCCGCACGATTCTCACCCTTGCATGTGGCATCACGCGACAGCCTCGCCCCTGGTTCATGAAGTGGACCGCAATCGCCGCAATCATCTGGGCCCATTACGCAGCATTGCTTGGCTTCATCGGCGGCAAAACCTTTGAGGACAACCACGCCCTCGCCTTCGGTGTTGCGTTCGGCACTGCGATTTCCGTGACGATTGTGATCGAGGCGATCCGATGGGTCATTAAGCGTCGTAACAACGGAACGTCGAACGCCTGACAGACTGACCGCATGACGGTCGAGCTCGGCACACTTTCGTGGCCCATGGTCGCTAATTCGCGCCCGATTCTTGTGGTGCCAGTTGGCTCATGCGAGCAACACGGCCCGCACCTGCCACTTTCAACCGACACGATTGTTGCTGAACGGCTCTGCGCGCATGTCGATGACGTGCTCGTCGCCCCAAGTATTGCGATTGCCGCTAGCGGAGAGCACGCAGGTTTTGCCGGCACGCTATCAATCGGCAATGAGGCACTCACCCGAGTACTCATCGAACTTGTTCGAAGTGCCGATTGGGCAATGGGTGTCATCTTCGTCAATGGCCACGGCGGCAATATGCGCGCAATATCTCTCGCAACGAGCGCCCTCCAGGCCGAATCACGACGTGCCGCCGCTTGGGCGCCTCAACTGGATGGCGATGCCCACGCCGGTCACACTGAGACATCAATGATGCTGGCGCTCGCGCCCCACCTCGTTGACATGACACGTGCCGATGCGGGAAATACGGCACCCCTTCGCGACGTGATGACCGATATCCGCGAGGGCGGGATCCGCGCGGTAAGCGCAAACGGCATTCTTGGCAACCCACGCACAGCAACTCGGGACGAGGGCGAACGCATCGTCGCAGCCTTGGTCGACGACTTACGTCGATTCGTGGATGCTTGCCGCAAGGAATGGACATGACGCGTTTCGTGGTAGACGAGTCGTGGCGGCGCGATGGTGTTGTCGTGTTTGCCGGCTCACCATTGTCGCGGTTCACATTCTCGGGTACGAAGTTCGTTGAGCAAGTCGAAAGCGGTACCGACCTCCGTGCTGGAAATGATGAGCTGATTGAACGGTTACTCGACGCCGGTGCGATACATCCGCTCCCTGGGCCACACCCTTTTCACCCGTCGGACGTCACTGTGGTGATTCCGGCGCACATCGTCACCGCGGTTGATCGTGACGCGCTGAGCGCACTCGTGGCTGCACTCCCTCGCGACACGCCGGTCATCGTGGTTGATGATGCTTCTCCGCTCGCATTCATTGTGCCGGATACTGCCCGCGTCATCCGCCAACACACGCAACGCGGACCAGCGGCGGCACGCAATGCCGGGCTTCGTGAGGTGACAACATCCTTTGCTGCGTTTATCGATAGTGATGTCAAACCACCCGCAGATCTGCTCGACAACTTGTTGCCGTATTTTGTCGACGAGCAAGTCGGTCTTGTCGCGCCGCGCATTGTGTCTCGACCGAGTTCGGGTCTGATCGCTCGTTACGAATGCCAACGATCGCCGCTCGACTTTGGACCCACCGAAGGACGAGTGCGCGCCGGCACCCGGATCAGCTACGTGCCCTCGGCAACGTGGGTATGTCGCACCGAAGCAATCCGCGCAATCGACGGATTCGATGAATCGATGATCACAGGTGAAGACGTCGACGCAGTATGGCGACTCGACTTGGCCGGCTGGCGTTGCCGCTACCAACCCGATGTCTCCTGCGAGCATGCTCCACGCGCGACGTTGACCGCGATGCTTTCTCAGCGGATGGGATATGGACGATCAGCAGCGGGTCTCGCTGCCAAACATGGATCCCGAGTCGCCCCCGCGCGCACCACCGCGGCTGTCGCTGGCGCCTGGACGGTCGGTGCACTGTTGTCACCGCTACTCGGCATTGTCATCGCCGCCATCGATGCAATGCGATTGAGCAAGACCCTGCGCTCTACTGCACCTGCAGAGATCGCCCGACTTTCGCTGCGCGCGCACCGACATGCGGGAGCAATGTTCGCTGCCGCAATCACACGCACATGGTGGCCATTGGCGCTCGTCGCCGCACTCTTTTCTCGGCGTGCACGCCGAACACTCATCGCGGCGGCAGTGATTCCTGCCGCACTTGAGTGGCGACAACGACACGCCTCAATCGACCCAGTGCGATTTCTCGTCATCCGCATACTTGACGACGCGGCGTACGGAATCGGGGTATGGCAGGGTGTCCGACGCCATCGGAGCATCGCCGCGATCCGACCGTCTATTACGCGGCGGTGAACCCCGCTACCGTGGCGTGCCGTGACGCTGCGATTGACCGTGCAACGCGACGCCTGGAGTGCGGCTGTCCGCAGCACGGCGTCCAGCCTCGGCGACATGATTCCCGTGATCAAGGGCAATGGCTACGGCTTCGGAGCACACGTCCTTATGTCGCATGCCATCTTGTTCGCCGACACGATTGCGGTCGGCACAATTTATGAATCGCGCACCGTGCCTTCGTCGCATGCCCCAATGGTGCTCACCCCAGTTGGCAATGACGTCGGGTCGCTCACGGTACACCCCCGCGCGATCCTGACCGTCGGATCGCCCGACCACCTCACCACATTGCAGCGTCTCGGATACAACGGTCGCATCGTGATCAAATTGCGTTCGTCAATGAACAGATATGGCATTGATCCAGATGAATGCAATGCGATTCGGGGCACCGCAGAAACGTCCGGGATCGAAATAGCAGGATGGTCACTGCACCCGCCTCTCGCAGAGAACGGCCGCGACCACGCTTCCGAAGTGTCCACGTGGTTGTCACGACTCGACGCCACACTCCCTCTCTACGTCAGCCATGTCGGGGCCGCCTCACTCACCGCACTGCGCAGCCAACATCCGCAGCATCGCATTGTGGTCCGGAGTGGCACCGAGTTGTGGCTAGGCGACAAGGCCCACATGCGACTGTCAACCGAAGTCGTTGATGTCCGTCGTGGCGTCACGGGTACCGCCGGGTATCGCCCAAATGCAGTGCCGAGTGGTGCGACGATCGTCATGGTGGGTGCCGGATCGAGTCATGGCATCGGCGCCCTCACCGATGGCGCAAGTCCATTTCACTTTGGCAAACAGCGCATGCCGCTCCTCGAAGCGCCGCATATGCACACGTCGATGCTCATCGTCAACGCCGAATCGCCGTGTCCGCAATACGGAGACTCAATCGACGTGCAACAACCGATGACGCGCGTGTTTCCCGACGTAATCGACTGGGTGTGAAGACCCGGTACGCCAGCCTCGACGTCACGAGAGCAGTCGCGCTACTCGGCGTGGTCGCGCTCAATTTCCACGGTTACCTCAACGGCGGCGAGGCATTCCGACCATCGAACCCCACGCTCTGGAACCGTGTGTTTAGCCCACTCACCGGAATTCTCTCGACACGTTTCGCCGCGACGTTCGTTCTTGTCGCTGGTATCGGCATGACACTGTTCATGGCAGGGGCCACAGGCAATGCCGAGGAATCCCGCCGAAGACGCCTCGTGCTGTTGCGACGCGGCGCAGCGCTGTTCGGCGTGGGGGCAATCCTGCAATGGGTCTGGCCGGGGACCATCCTGTTCTATTACGGCGCATATTTCATGATCGGTGCGGCGATCGTTGCCTGGTCAACCCGTGCACTGGTAATCGTTGCAACGATCACCTCGTTGTTCTCCGCGGTACTGACCGGCTGGCGCGGGAACCGCCTCCTTGCCGGCGACCCCACGCGATGGCTTTCTCCTCCGGTTGATTCACCGCGCAACTTGGTCATCCGCGTCTTCGTTGACTACACACACCCTGTTGTTCCCTGGCTGGTGTTTGTCATTGGCGGCATCGTGCTCGGCCGTCACCTTGCCACACTCCGGGCATTTCGTTTTCGCCTCATGACGGTGTGCGTCGCGGTGCTCGTCGGCACACACGTTCTGCGTTCCCGTACATGGCGATCGCCCGTACTCACCACCGACGACGTCATACGTCGCGTCATCGTCTCTACGGATCCGTACGATCGCGCAATCGGCTATGTACTTTCCACACTTGCCGTCGCACTTCTTGCTTTTTGTGTTATTTCACTTGTCTGTGAACACCTTGCCGACAGTCGTGCCGTAGACGCCTTGTCGCAGGTGGGCTCAATGTCACTCACGTTGTATTTCGGACACGTGCTTTTCTACAACGTCCTTGTGAGGCAACTTGGCCTTGTTGGCCCCGATGGTCTCGGTAGCGCCTTATTGCTGACGTTGCTATACGTCATCCCGGCATTCGTCTTTGCGCTGTGGTGGAAGTCAGTCGTTGGCACTGGCCCCGCCGAACGTGCGTATCGAATCATTGGCGGATGACGTGTTCGGTGCATGGACGTCGATACTTGCCGACGAAGTCACTCAGCCCTACTTCATCCAACTCGATCAGTTCGTTGCCGACGAGCGTTCGCATGGTGAGGTCTACCCCGCACGAGATCACATGTTCACTGCGCTACACATCACTGCACCACACGACACTCGCGTTGTCATGCTCGGCCAAGACCCCTATCACGGTGCCGGCCAAGCGCATGGTTTGGCATTTTCCGTCCCTACCAACACACCTGTCCCGCCGTCCCTGCGCAACGTGTTCATCGAACTGCGTGACGATGTGGGGTGTGCGGTTCCCCTTTCCGGCAACCTTGAGCCGTGGGCACAGCAAGGCGTGCTGTTGTTGAACACCGCACTCACTGTGCGCGCAGGCTCGGCAGGCTCACACGCCGGCAAGGGCTGGGAAACGTTCACCGATCGCATCATTGCCACACTCGGCTCGCGAGTAGAGCACTGCGTATTTCTCTTATGGGGTCGCCATGCCGCAAAGAAGGCATCGCTCATCGCCGACCACCACACAATCATTACCTCTGCACATCCCTCGCCTCTGTCTGCGCACAACGGGTTTTTCGGCTCGCGACCGTTCACACGAGCCAACGCCGCACTCATTGCCCACAACCAAACGCCGATCAATTGGTCAGTCATCGCAAGCAGATAAGTTCAACGAATGGGTTCAGTGCGCCGTCACGCCATAATCACCTGCAGCGCAGCTGAAGTCTGGACACTCGTCGGTGCGCCGGAGCGTTTACACGAATGGTTCCCCACTACCGAAACGCGTGTGGAGGGCAGCACCCGATGGGTCACGCTCGCATCGGGCATCACTTTCGAAGAACAGATTGTCACGCTCGACCACGACCTTCGCCGGTTTCAGTATCGAATCATCAATAATCCAATCGTCACTGAACACCTCGGCACCGTCGACGTCATCGAGGACGGGCCAGATCGCTGCATCGTCGTGTACTCCACCAACATGGAACCCGAGGTCCTCGCACTGCCTATAGCGGGCGCCGCCGGCATCGGGCTCGAGCGCCTCGCCGAGCGATTCGGACGGAGCATGTAGTGGGCCGCAAGATTCTCTTCATCACGACAGACCAGCAGCGTTACGACGCACTCGGCTGCAACGGCGGCACAATTGCGCGCACGCCAACAATCGATGCACTCGCCGCCCGAGGCGTTACCTTCGACCGTGCGCATCCACAAAATGTCGTGTGTATGCCGTCGCGCTCGACGATGCTCACTGGCCAACACGTCGCAACCCACGGTGTGTGGATGAATGGTGTTCCGCTGCCCGCCGATGCGCCGTCCATCGCCGCTGATCTTCGGCGTGCCGGCTACTCGACCGCACTCATTGGCAAGGCCCACTTCGAACCGCTTCTCGATCCCTTCCTCCGATTCACCGAGAACCGCCTCGGTGTCGACCGCGTCAACACCGATGATCCGCTCGACCCACACCGCGGATTCGACCACATGGAACTTGCCACGCATGGTGCGGCGGGTCAGTTGCACTACTCCACCTGGTTGCGGGATCACCACGCCGAGCATGCCTTCAGTTACTACCCCGTGCTCGACGGCGAGCTCCAGGTAAACGCCGCAGGCGGTGGCGATACAGGCGCACCGCAGGTGAAAGTGAATCCGATTCCACGCGAGTGGTATCACACCGAATGGGTCGCTGACCGCACCATCGCATGGTTGAATGCACTACCCGAGGATCGCGACTGGTTCTGCTGGATGAGTTTTCCCGACCCGCACCACCCGTGGGATCCGCCTGCGAACGAACTCCATCGTGTCAACTGGCGCGACGTCGATTTGCCAGATGGATACATCGCCGATCGCGACAAGCGCGAACGCGTTCTCGACGACAAGCTGCGTCACTGGCGCGGATGGTATGACGGCACGTTCGTCTCCAACTATGAGGCACCAGCGAAGTGGGTGCCCGCAACCATTACCGACGACCAAGTGCGCGAGGTCAACGCCTTTACACATGTCGAAAACGAATTGATTGACGAGGCCATTGCCCGCGTGCTCGGCACAATCACCGACCGCGGATGGTCAAACGACCTTGACGTGCTCTACACCACTGACCACGGTGAGTTTCAAGGAGATTTCGGCCTGTTGTTCAAGGGCCCCTACCACGTGGACGCACTCATGCGTCTCCCGCTTATTTGGTCGCCTGCACCGAGTGCAGGCGTCACACCTGCTCGCGTGCAGGCTCCAGTTGGGCTCGTTTCGCTCGCGGCCACCTTTGCCGACATTGCCGGCCTCCCGCGTCCCACCTACACCGAAGCGCCACGGCTACCCGTGAGCGACGCAGAAGCACGCACACTCGGTCACGAACGCGTGCTCACCGAGTGGGACAGCGTCCTCTTCGGCAAAATCGTTCGTCTCCGCACGATTTGTCGCGACAACTGGGTGTGCACGGCGGCACTCGACGGCACAATGAACCGGCGCGGCGAGGGCGAGCTGTACGACCTGGCCAACGATCCACTACAGCGAAACAACCTGTGGGACGACGCGAATCACCAGGCGATTCGCGATGATCTGCTCGCTGACCTCTGGGCCAACCTGCCTACGACCGCGATGCCACTGCGCACGGTCGACGCACCGGTGTGAACTAGAGCGCAGGGATCTGCTGCGTCACGCAGTGGACGCCACCGCCTCCATACGCGAGCACCCCACCGACATCGAGGCCCACGACCTCGCGGTCCGGGATGAATTCCGCAAGTAGGGCAAGCATCTCGTCGTCGTCGGGGTACCCACTCACCGGCACAATGACGCCGCCGTTGACGAGGTAAAAGTTCAGGTACGGCACCTGCATGGTGCGACCGCCCCATTCGATAACCGGCAAGACCGGAATCTCGCGCACAACAAGCCCGTGCCGTTCGGCAATCGCACGATTTGCCTGCAACTGATCGTGATCGACGAGTGTCGTGTCAGCACACCCTTGCACTACGAGGACACCCGGCGCCACAAATGCGGCCACATTGTCGACGTGGCCATCGGTGTCGTCGTCCATCGACAACCCGTGGGGCAGCCACACCACTTCACGCACCCCGAGTTCGTTGCAGAGATGCCTCTCAATTGCCGTGCGATCAAGGTGGGGGTTGCGATTCGGATTGAGCAAGCACTGCTCGGTAGTTACTACCGTGGCACCATCAACGGTGATTGATCCGCCTTCAAGCACCATGTCGATTGCACGAGCGTGGTGACCTGCGTGAGCCGCCCACCTCGCGGCGAGCTGCGCATCACTTTCAAATGGCGTGAACTTGTTTCCCCACCCGTTGAAGATCCAATCTTGGGCAACGAGTTGTCCCGACTCGATTGCGTAAATCGGTCCCGAGTCCCGCACCCAGGAGTCATCAATGGGAATGCCCACGACCTCGATGCCGTCGCCACATGCGTGTTGCGCTTCGTCAATATCGCCTGGCATCGCGATCATCGTCACTGGCTCAAAGCCGGAGATGGTGCGGGCAAGCGCCGCATGGGCCCGCTTGGCTTCTGCCATGTGCTTGTCGTACAGATCGCGCCGCGTCGGCCAACAGATGAGTGTTCGTTGGTGAGCCGAGAATTCACCGGGAACGGTCAACGCTCATCCCCATCAAGTGACAGCAACGACTCGTACAGCTCAGGTCGACGATCGCGGAACAACCCCCAAGACAAACGCATTGCGCGCAGTGCCTCAAGATCGAATGATGCCGTGAGTACTGCCTCGCCGTCCCGCCCTGCCTCGGCCACTTTGGCACCCGTGTTGTCGGCAATGAACGAAGAACCGTAGAAGGTGATCTCGGTGGAGATTCCGCGCTCGGTTCCGTAGCGGTTTGCCGCCACGACCGGCATCAGGTTGGCACCTGCATGACCCTGCATCACCCGTTGCCAATGCGCCGACGAATCCCATGCCGGGTTGGGTGGCTCACTGCCGATTGCCGTTGGATACAACAGCATCTCGGCCCCTTGCAACGCCATGGCGCGGGCGGCTTCGGGAAACCACTGATCCCAACAAATACCTACGCCGATCACACCATGCTGTGTCTGCCACACGCGGAATCCGGTGTCACCTGGACTGAAATAAAACTTCTCGGTGTAGCCGGGGCCATCAGGAATGTGGCTCTTGCGGTAGTGACCGAGTGGCGCACCGTCGGCATCGAGCACGACGACCGTGTTGAACAGCGCATTGTTGGCGCGTTCATACACGCTGATCGGCAACACCACGCCGAGCTCTGCAGCAAGTCGCGAGAAATACGCAACCGTGGGATGCCCGTCGAGCGGGAGTGCACGCGCGAGATCCTCGGCGCGCTGATCTTTACAGAAATAATGCCCCTCGAAGAGTTCAGGAATCAATACCACCTGCGCACCCTCGGCCGCGGCCACACGCACAAGTCGCTCGGCAGTCGCGATATTGGTGGCAACGTCCGGCGCCATCGCCATCTGGATGGCGGAAACAATCATTGACTGAGTGCCGACTCAATCGCCGTCACAACAGCGGCATCGTCAGGAGCGGTCTTGGGATGGAATCGAGCAACCACATTGCCTGATCGATCGACCACGAACTTCTCGAAGTTCCAGCGAATGTCGCCGTTATAGCCCTCTCCATCCGTTACTTCGGCAAGTGCCGCATACATCGGATGGCGCCCCTCACCGTTCACGTCGACTTTCTCGGTAAGGGGAAAAGTGACATTGAACGACGTCGAACAAAACTCGCTGATCTCGGCGGCAGTACCGGGCTCCTGCCCCATGAACTGGTTGCACGGCACGCCGAGCACCGTGAAACCCTGTGCGCCAAATCGCTCGTGAATCGATTGCAACGCGGCGTACTGCGGGGTGAGCCCACACTTCGAAGCCACGTTGACCACCAAGACAACCTTGCCCCGCAGCACATCCAAGGCGTTTCCGCTGCCGATTAAGGGAGAGATGGGATTAGTAAAGACGCTCATTCGTGATGCTCCAATCGCTGAGGCGTATTGACGAGCGTATCCGTCGCTTCTCACCTGCTACACAAGACGGGTGCCTCGTAAGACCTTCGACGCGTCGTACTACTCGCGCTTTTATTCGAGTCTGCCCGTCCACACACGCAAGAAGGTGGCCGACCTCGCCGAAGCCGTACACGCACTCTGCGGTTGGTGGGATGTCCGCGTGCGTTCAGTCCTCGATGTGGGGTCTGGCCCGGGCTATTGGCGCGACTGGTATCGGGAGCGTCACCCTCGCGTGCGCGTGCAATCGATCGACGTCAGCGAGCATGCGTGCAAGCGCTACGGACACGATCTGCGCGACATCACTACATGGGCGCCATCAAAACCGTTCGATCTCGTCGTGTGTCAAGGCGTGCTGCAATACGTCAACGACGCTGCCGCTTCACGGGCAATTGCCAACCTCGCTGCCGCAACTCGGCACGCAATGTATTTGGAAATTCCCACGATCGATGACCGCAAGCATGTGGTTGACGTAGATGCCACCGACATGGAGATTCACTGGCGCAGTGGCGAGTGGTACCGCAAGCGTTTACAACGTCATTTCACGCAGGCCGGCGCGGGTTTGTGGATAGCGAAGTCGAGCACGATTGCGCTTTACGAACTGGAGCGCGCCGACAACTAGCCGCGATGACGCAGCGTCGCCCAAACGGTCGACGTGCAGGCAGCCGCAGCGAGCGCCTTCAGCGCGTCACCCACGAGGAACGGCGCAACGCCGAGCTCGATTGCATTGGGGTCGCCAACGGCGAGCCCAATGTTGAGGTGCATGGCGAGCCACGATGCGCCAAACGCATAGATGATCGCCGAGCCCATCACCATTGCAGGAAGCGAGGTGGCAAAGTTGCGATCATGTCGACGTTCGGCGAGCATGCCGATCACCGCGGCAGCAACAATGAAGCCGACAAGGTAGCCCATCGTTGCGCCGGTGCCCTCTGACCAACCGCCCTTACCACCTTGGTAGAAGGGCAAGCCAACGAGTCCAGCGACCCAGTACAGGCCCATGCCGAGTGCTCCGCGGCGCATTCCCAGCGCAGCACCGGTCAGCAACACCGCAAACGTCTGCAGGGTCAGCGGGACTGGAGTAAAGCCCAACGGAATCGAGACCTGAGCGGAGGCTGCGGTGAACAACACCGCAAGCGACACAAGCACGGCGTCGCGCGCAATGCGCTGCGAACGAGTGTGGGTGGTGACGACGAGATCGCCAAGTACGAGGGAGGATGCGGCGCTATTCATGACTAGAAACGCTACCCCCGGACGGGGGTACTCCGAAATTGGGGTGCGCTCGGTCACGTCGCACTTTCGTATCATGGCGCCATGACGAACTCGGTTGCTGACGCGTTCCACCTCGCCGAGGAAGCCGGCGCCCGCATTACCGCGATTTTTGGTCGTCGTCACGATCTGCTCGTCGTGCTCGGCTCCGGTTGGTCGGAAGCGATTCCCACTCTCGAGGCGGCCTCCGCCACACCGCCACAATCGATCGCCGTCACCGAGATCCCTGGATTTGCCAAACCTTCCGCCCTCGGCCACGGCGGTGCACTCGTGTCGATCACCATTGGCAACATCGCGGTACTGCTCCTCACCGGTCGCACGCACCTGTACGAAGGACACGGCGTGCATGCGGTTGTCCACGGAGTGCGCGCCGCGCACGCCAACGGATGCAGTGCCGTTCTCCTGACGAACGGTGCCGGCTGTCTGCGCCCCGACTGGCAGGTGGGTACGCCGGTCGTCATCACCGATCACATCAATCTCACTGGGCATTCGCCACTTACGGGCGACAACCCGCCCGCGCCACACGCCGGTCGATTCGTCGATCTCACCGACGCTTACTCACAACAACTGCGCGATGTTGTGCGCAGCGTCGACCCGACGATCAACGAGGCGGTGTATATCGGCTTGCACGGACCACACTTCGAAACGCCGGCCGAGATCAGGGCAATGGCGAATTGGGGTGCCGACATGGTGGGCATGTCGACGGTGCTCGAAGTGATCGCTGCGCGTCATCTTGCGATGCAGGTGTTGGCCTTGTCGCTCGCCACCAACCAGGCGGCAGGTATGAGCGGCGAAAAACTCTCCGGCGAAGAGGTGATCGCAGTGGGCAAAGATTCAGCGCCGCGGGTTGCCGAATTGTTGCGCAAAGTCCTTGTTGCCATCGACCACAACGGCGTGATTGTCCCATGACCGACCGTCTTGCCATCGTCAACGCCACGGCGATCGTCGCCGACGACAATGCCACTGTCGTTCCGACCGCCACGCTTGTTGTGGCTGACGACGGCAGGATTCGCGCACTTGCGGCGGGCAACGTGCCACATGATGCCCGCGACGTGATCGATGCGCGTGGCGGCATTGTGATGCCAGGCCTCATCAACGCACACACACACCTGGCAATGACCCTCTTTCGCGGTCTCGCCGACGACATCACGCTCGAGGATTTCCTTGCGCGACTCATGCCCGCCGAATTCGCCGTGCTCTCCCCTGAGGCGGTGGCGGCGGGCACCCGACTTGCCGCACTTGAGTCGTTGCGCGGTGGCATCACCACTGCACTCGACATGTACTACCTACCCGAGTCAATCGTGGACATTGCACGCGAGACTCGCATGCGCATCCATACCGGGCCAACACTGCTCGAGTTCGATGGCCCCGAGCGACTCGTGTTCGATGCGCGACTGGCATGGGCAAAGCGATGGCTGGAGCGCGCAAAGGCCGACAACGATGTCGCGTCACAGTGGCTCGGACCGCACAGCACCTACCTCATGGGTGAGGATCATCTGCGTCGTACCGCTGCCCTCGCACAGCAGTGCGGCGCACGCATTCATGTTCATGCGGCCGAGACGCGTGGCGAGATGCAACAAGTAGCCGATCGCCACGGCGGCAAGAGCCCTATCGAGGTGTTGCACGACACCGGCCTGCTCCCTAATGCAGTTCTTGCTCATGGCGTGCACCTGTCTGATACCGATATCGCCGCGATTGCTGCTGCTCGAGCCACCGTTGTCCACTGCCCGGCATCAAACTTCAAACTCGCCAGCGGATTTGCACGCGTGGTCGATCTCCTTCGCGGTGGCGTAAACGTTGCCTTGGGCACCGACGGGCCTGCCTCGGGTAACGACCTTGACCTTTGGATTGCCATGCGCCTTGCGGGATACGGCCAGAAGAACGTCGCTCGCGACCCCACGGTGTTGCCTGCCCACCAAGTCGTACGCATGGCCACACTCAACGGAGCGCGCGCGCTCGGCATCGACCATCTCGTTGGGTCACTCGAGGTGGGTAAGCAAGCCGATGTGATAGTCCTCGACGCCGAGTCTCCATCGCTCACTCCAACCTTCGACCCACATGTCGCAGTTGTCGCATCGGCGGGACGTGGCGACGTTCGCCACGTCATTGTCGACGGACACATCGTCGTGCGCGACCGCGTTGCACAGACAATTGACGTGACCGCCACCCTCGCGGCAGCGCACACGTTCGCCGAAACGGTGCGTTCGTCAGTAATCCAGCCATAATCAGTTCGGTATAAGGTCTCGACTATGCCAAACACTCCTGCGCCTATCGATTGGGAGGCGTTGCGCCAAGCCGCACGCGCCGCACAGTCGCATGCCTATGTGCCGTATTCCAAGTTCCGCGTTGGGGCGGCAGCGCTCGTTGACGACGGTCGCATCATCAGTGGCTGCAATATTGAAAATGCCTCATACGGCCTCACGTTGTGCGCCGAATGCGCGTTACTCGGCCAACTGCACATGGGTGGTGGCGGCAGGCTCGTGGCTGTTGTCTGCGTCGGTAACGACACACATGTCACCCCATGTGGTCGTTGTCGCCAACTCCTTTGGGAACACGGCGGACCAAACATGCTGCTTGAAGTTGAAGGTACGCCACGACCACTTTCAGAAATGTTGCCCGTGGCGTTCCCCGAACGCTCCGTGTTCGAGAACCCTGCCGGGTAAACCGCCATGCTGAGTGCCGACCAACTCGCGCAGTATCACCGAGACGGCTTTCTCGTGTTGCCAAATTTCGTATCAGCCGATGCATGTATGCGTTTGCGTGAGCGCGCAATGACATTGGCCGAAGAGCTCGTTCCCTCTCCCGAAGAGGCGACAATCTTTACCGCCGACACCGACTCGCGTCATGCGGCAGATGACTACTTTCTATCGAGCGGCGACAAAATCCGATGCTTCTTTGAAAAAGATGCCTTTGATGAACACGGAACACTGCGCGCCGAAGCCCACCTCTGCCTAAACAAACTTGGCCACGCGATGCACGATTTGGACAATGAGTTTTCAACATTTAGCCGGACACCAGAAATGGCGGCCGTCACCCGTGACGTCGGCTTCGTCGACCCGCTTCTCCTGCAATCGATGTACATCTTCAAGCAGCCGCGTATTGGCGGCGAGGTCAACTGCCATACCGATCACACCTTCTTGTGGACCGAGCCGGTGTCCGTGGTCGGCTTCTGGATCGCCATCGACGACGCAACTATTGAGAACGGGTGTATGTGGGCATTGCCCGGCGGCCATCGCATCCCCGCTCGCTCGCGTTCGCGGCTCAACGATTCACGAACCGCCACCATTACCGACGTGCTTGACCCCACGCCGTATCCCACTGAAGGGCTGGTTCCTCTTGAGGCGCCGCGCGGCACACTCGTGGTGTTGCACGGTCTGCTGCCTCATCTCTCCGGTCCAAACCTGAGCGACAAACCACGTCATGCCTACACCGTCCACATCATCGACGGTGTTGCGAGATACCTGCCAGACAATTGGTTGCAGCGGCCCACCTTGCCGCTGCGCGGGTTCTAACGAACGAGTAACTCTGCAATCTGCAGTGCGTTCAAGGCTGCACCTTTACGCAAATTGTCATTAGAAATGAACAACGCAAGCCCGCGATCGCCGTCTACCGACGAGTCTTGACGAATGCGTCCAACAAAACTCGGGTCTCGTCCTGCAGCAAGGAGCGGCGTTGGCACATCTTCAAGCGCAACACCCTTCGCGGTGGAAAGAATCTCTCGCGCGCGATGCGGTGTGATCGACTTCGCGAACTCGGCATTGATACTGAGCGAGTGACCGGTGAAGACCGGCACACGCACACAGGTGCCCGACACCTTGAGATCATCAATATGCAAAATCTTGCGACTTTCGTTGCGAAGTTTCTGCTCCTCATCGGTCTCAAACGATCCGTCGTCAACAATTGAACCAGCGAGTGGCAAGACGTTGTAAGCAATCGTCTTGGCGAACTTTTTTGACGCGGGAAAGGAGACCGCCGCACCGTCATACGTCAATGCATCTGCACCCACCGCTACCGCTTGCACCTGCGTGTCGAGTTCGCTCACGCCGGCTACACCAGCACCACTCACCGCCTGATAGGTGCTGGCAACGAGTCGCACGAGTTGCGCCTCGTCATGGAGCGGCTTGAGCACGGGCATTGCCGCCATCGTCGTGCAGTTGGGATTTGCGATGATGCCCTTCTTTGCCGCCTCCACGTCTTGCGGATTGACTTCGGCGACGATGAGCGGCACATCAGGGTTCATCCGCCACGCCGACGAATTGTCGATCACGGTTGCGCCGGACTGCGCATACTTTTCTGCGAGCGCACGCGAGGTTGTAGCACCTGCGGAGAACAGGACGATGTCGAGACCGCTCGGATCCGCTTCAGTCGCATCCTCAATAGTGATGGTGCGTCCGTTCCACTCGATCTGCTGACCCGCCGATCGCTCGGAAGCAAACAGACGCAACGAACTAATCGGGTACTTCCGCTCGGCGAGCAAGCGCAGCATCACCGTGCCCACCATTCCTGTTGCGCCAACTACTCCTACATGCATGCGGACAGGCTAGTTGTCGATCAACCAGTTGCGTATTTGCTCGACCGTGAGATTGCTGCCACACACCACCGTCGCCGACGACATAGATCGGAGTTCTACGTGTTCGAGCAATGCTGCGATTCCCGCGACGCCCGCAGGCTCCACCATCAATCCGGCCACAGACGCCATGAGGCGCATAGAGGCAACCAGCGACTCGTCACTCACCAGAACCATGTCGTCCACCAAGTCGCGCATGTCATCCAATGCTTCGGGCACCGGCGTACGCACAGCGATGCCATCGGCAATCGTGGACACCGAATCACGTTCCACCACGCGGCCCGAATGCCACGAAGCGTGCATGGAGTCGGCTGCAGTACTACAGACGCCTACTACCCGTACATCGGGCGCATGGTGCTTCAACCATCGAGCCATTCCCGCAATCAGCGCGCCATTGCCCACGGGGATAACAACCTGGTCCCAGCACCGACCGGCCAGGAGCTCCATCGCAATGGTGCCGGCGCCCTCCGAGACGGCCACATCCAAGCCGTCTTCTACAAACCGTGCACCCGTCGACACGCAAAACGCCTTCGCCGCTTCCTTTGCGGCATCGAAGTTGTCTCCCACCTGACGCACCTCGGCGCCCATCGCCCGCATCCGCTCAATCTTCAGCGGATTCGCATTCGTCGCGCTGTACACGACCAACGATCGGCCCAAGGTTCTACAGGCATATGCCATGGCTTGACCAAAGTTGCCCGCCGTTGCACACACCACGTCGACACCAGCCAATGCTTCGGCGTTCTCACGGACGAAGAAATCGGCTCCTCGTCCCTTGAAACTACGAATGGGGTTGAGCGTTTCTACCTTCAACGTGGTGGTTACGCCGAGCGACGCCGACAATGGCTCACATTCATATTGGGGAGACTGCAGAAAGACGTCGTTGATCGTGCGTGAGGCACGTTCGATTGCATCAAGCGACAACCGGTGTGTCACGACAGCAGCGTCACGGTCAACCACCAATGGCTGCGATTAACACCTCTAAGCGGCGCGACTGCCACACCATCCCTGCGCACCCGGCGCGCGAGCCGCGGAGAATGGTGAATCGACACAGTGGCGATTCTGCGGGCAACCTCCGGAATCGCGTACAGGAAGTCGAGGACTTCATCGGGCGACAACCGATTTGCCTGCCACCCGATTCTCGTCGACCAACGCATCAGGGCAAGGCGCTTGCCAATGACCGGTACCTTCCACAACTTACGCATCAGCATGCCCAACGGCACAAGCACCACATCGAGTGGCACCCACGACCGATAGTTCAAGATAACTGTTCCGCCATCGCGAGTAACCCGAAGTGCCTCACGAGTCAACGACAGAGCATCTGAACGCTCGCAGTGCTGCAAGGTGATATATGAAAACGCCACATCGACCATGCAATCCTCAATATGCAATGTGCGTCCATCATCTACATGAACCGTGCGCAGTCGTTCGGGACAGCCAAACTTGCCGACGGTTTCTCGGCATCGCTCAAGAAATGCCGCATCAATGTCGGCTGCCACAACCGCGGCACAACGATTCGTGAACGGTGCGGTCATTCGACCAATGCCACTGCCGATCTCCAACAGCGTCGCCGTCGCAAGGCGCTCTGGCCCAAGGCCGAACTGACGCATGTAGCGCTGCACTTCCTTGTCGCCGGTTGCCACGAAGTCAGCAAGCGTCAACTGCGAACCCGTCTCGTTGTTAAAGACCCACCCCGTGCTCCGCACGACGTCGTCCGCGGTAAGACCACCTTCGGTGCGATTACCCGCACTCTTCCAGGGCAAGAATTGCGCCCTGCGTGCTGTCGTCTTGGTCATCGTTGACGTACTACTTACGTTCCGGAAGCGGAGCCGAATAGTCGCTGCCACTGTCCAGGTCGAAGGCGCTATGCAATGAACGAATCGCCGCCTCTAAGTGCGCCCGGTCAACAACAACAGAAATGCGAATTGTCGAGGTTGAAATCATTTCGATGTTGACGCCATTGTCAGCAAGAACACGGAACATCTTGGCTGCGATACCAGGGCTCGACTTCATGCCTGCGCCCACCAGTGAAAGCTTCACAATGTTGTCGTCCTTGTTGATTCCGGTAGCGCCAACCTCACTCGCAACCCGCTCCAGAATCGGCTGCGCCGTCGTGACGTCGGCGTTAGGCAACGTGAACGAAATGTCTGTTGTGCCGTCGATCGACGTGTTCTGCACGATCATGTCGACGTTGACATTGGCTGCGGCAAGTGACTCGAACAACAAGGCAGACACGCCCGGCCGGTCAGGTACGCCAAGAAGCGTCATCTTTGACTCACCTACGTCGTGAACAACTCCCGAAATGATGGGGTCTTCCATCTTCCTTTTCCCTTCGTCATCGGCTCCCGAAACTCGAGTGCCTCCCTCCCACGTGAAACTTGAACGAACGTGAATCGGCACATTGTGATTTCGCGCGAACTCCACCGAACGCAACGCAAGCACCTTGCTTCCCGCTCCCGCCATCTCCAACATTTCGTCGAAACTCAACCACGGCAACTTGCGCGCTTGGGGCACAATGCGCGGATCAGCACTAAACACCCCAGTGACATCGGTGTAGATCTCGCACACGTCGGCCTTCAGCGCCGCCGCCATTGCCACCGCAGTCGTATCACTTCCTCCGCGGCCAAGTGTTGTCACTTCGCGCGCTGTGCTCACACCTTGGAACCCAGCAATAACGGCCACCTTGCCTTGGGCGAGCGCCTCACGAACTCGGTCACCCTTGATCTCAAGAATCTTGGCCTTGGTATGCGACGTATCAGTAATGATGCCCACCTGACTGCCGGTGAAACTGACTGCATCACAGCCCATGTCATGTAAAGCCATACACAACAGCGACATTGAGATACGTTCACCCGTGGTGAGCAGCATGTCCATTTCGCGACCCTGGGGGTTGGACGACACCTGTCGGGCGAGTTCGACCAAATTATCGGTCGCCTTCCCCATTGCCGACACCACCGCCACAACGTCATCGCCAGCGGCCCGACACGCCGCAATATGTCGGGCAACGTTCTTCATGCGCTCCGGATCGGCCACCGAAGTGCCTCCGAACTTCTGAACGATCAGTGCCACAGGTGTTTCACGCTAGTTGAGGATCAGTAGCCTTCAGGGGCGATGGGTACCGACAAGCGCAGCCGCAAAAAGCAGAACCGCCAACTTCGCCTCGAGCAGGTGGCCCGTCAAAGCAAGCGGCGCAAGGTGCAGCGCAATGTCATTCGCATCGGCATCGTGTTGGCAATCGTGGTCAGCGTCGGCGGCGTCATCGCGGTATCGGGCAATGACCCTGAACCCGCAGTCACTCCCGATACCACCGCGGCAACCACCGACACCACCGCGGTTACCCCACCCGCTGGACGCACGATCACTGGCCCTACCCCGTGCCCAATGGCCGATGGCAGCGAAGAGCGCGTCGCTCAGTTTGAGCAGGCACCACCCACGTGCATTGAAGAAGGCGTCACATATTCAGCAATCGTTGAGACAAATAAAGGCTCCTTCACCATCGAACTGGATGCGACGGCCGCCCCACAGACGGTCAACAACTTCGTCGTTCTTGCTCGCTACAAGTACTTCGATGGCACCTCTTGCCACCGTGCAATTCCCAATTTCGTCGTGCAGTGTGGCGACCCCACCGCCACTGGCTCGGGTGGCCCCGGATATCAATTCGCTGATGAGCTCCCGCAAGAAGGCCAATACAAAGTGGGCTCGATTGCCATGGCCAACTCAGGACCAAACACCAATGGCAGCCAGTTCTTCGTGATCACTGGCAGCGATGGTGCATCACTTCCTGCGAACTACAGCTTGTTCGGTCAAGTCACCGATGGACTCGACACCACAGTGCCGGCTCTCGATGCAGCAGGTAACCCGGCAGACAACGGTGTTCCACCACTTGAGCAACTGCTCATCAACTCAGTCACCATCGTCGAGTCGTAAAGCTCAACTCCCCATTGTCTCCTCGATAGCTGAATCCATCGCTTGATTTAGCGATGGACCCAAAAGTTCAGATGCGTATATGGAGATGTGCGTTCGATCTCGCCACCACCATTTTCCGTCGCGCCTCGTATCACACATCTTTCCCGGACAAATAACGGGCCCAATGTCAAAATGTGTGACATTGTCAAATTCCTCTGCCAGAGACTTTTCGGCAGCAACTTTTGTATCTACCCCTTCCAGCCCCGAGTCGATTTCAAAGGACTTGTCAGCAGAACACTTTTCAAGAAGGGTCTGCAAGTGGCTGCAGACCAAAGGATCCCCGTAAGGGAAATAGGTCGTCGACGCCAGGACAACAGGAATCCGAGCTTCGCGTAACCGCTCCAAGATTGGCCGAAACGCTTCGAGCCATGTCACCGTTTCCGCCTGTGGAGGTAGTGGCCAAGTTGACTGCGCAAAGACCACAACTCGTGGTCGCTGTTCAACAATGCGCTCGATTATTCGCATCGTCGAGGAACTCGCCACAGCCTCTGCATCCCAGACTGGCACGATAAAGGCGGAGCCAGTTTCTACAGCAAGTACCGCGCTAAAGGCGTTGTCGTGTGCCGCATCAACAAATGCCTCGCTCAGCATTCCAGCGTGTGAATCGCCCAAGAGCACAGCATGCCCATCTGCGTCTTCCACCGAAAGTGAGCAAATACCTGAGGGATCAAGGTGTTGTTCAGCACCCACTTCACAGCCAATCCTTCGATCAAGATGAGCGCCAAGTTCAGGAGCCGGATTAGTACTCAACTGAAATGCAACAACGACTGCTGCAACAGACGACACCGACAGAATTGATAGTCGATTCCGCATTGCCCACTTCTCCCCTCGTCGAATGGGTAATTCGACGTACCGGTATGAGACCATGGCGGGAACAACACTCACTACTGCAGCAACAAGAAGCGCAACACGAGAACCAGGAAAGAACGGCGTAACAAAGAGAATCAACGGCCAATGCCACAAATAAAGGCTGTAACTGCGATCTCCAATCCAGAGTGCAGGTTTCGACGAAAGAAGTCGACGAAACAAGCCAACCCGCTCACCACTCACGATGAGTAGCGCGGTGCCAAGAGTGGGACCAAGGGCATGAAATCCTGGATAAGTCGTCAGGCTCCCAAAGCTGAAGGCCGACAGCGCAACCAATCCCACACCCACCAAGGCGGCAATTCGACCCATCTTCCGCCACGTCTGATGGGGTGCAACCGCTATCAAGACCCCAATCAGAAACTGCCATGCTCGAGTAAACGGCATGAAGAAAGAGAACTCAGATGAGAGTTTTGTGGGCCCAACAAACCGGTCTGCCCAGGATGGCACTTGCTCAATAGGGAACATCGCCAACCACAAACAGATTGCCAGAGACGATGTCCCTAGAACGACTCCCAGACTCCACAGCAGTCGCATTCGGAGACGTGCACTATCTCTTGCGAAGTACGTAACCGCTCCCACCACGAGCGCAAGCGCGATGAAGAACTGCTCTTCAAGAGACAATGACCATGTATGAAGAAGCGCATTTTGCTTTTCTTCTACTTCAAAGTATCCGCGGGGTCGAAACCGATAGAGATACACGTTGGCCAACGACAGCGAGGCAGAAAAGCCTGTACGGAGAGTCTGCTGCAAGGAACCATATGTCACCAACCATGAAGCGATAACCATGACAACGACCAGCATCAAACTCAGTGCTGGCACGAGCCGTCGAACTCGGCGAAAAAGGAAATTGACCGGCGAAAACGATCCTGAAGTGACTTGCGAAGAAATCGAGCCTGCAATCACAAAACCTGAAATCACGAAAAACACATCTACACCAACAAAACCACCTGGAATGATTCCCCCGGCGTGGAAAAGCATCACGAGCAATATCGCCATCGCCCGTAATCCCTGAATGTGGGGCCGATACGTCACGACGCAATTATCCCACGAGTGGGATTTGTATGGCTGACTCGCAGCCGATGAGATCCTTACTCCGGCAGCAAGCCGTGTATCACTACGTCACCGTGGGTGGTCCATGTGCCGTTAGCCAACATGAGTGCCGCTCCCGAAGGCACCTCGACGACCGTGGTGTTGGCGAGGTCAAGGCTGCGCTGCAGGCGATCCTTGCCCCATGATTCCGACTCGGTAATCAGTGCCAACCCCTTCACAAGACCGAGGCCGATTGCATACGCGCCGCCACGCGGATCAACCATCGGGTCGCACAGTGCAGCAGCACTCCCGGCAACGGCAACGAGTAACCCGTCATGTGCTTGTTGGCGTAGTGCCTCAAGTACCGGCGTCTCCATGATCGCGGAGCGCAAATGGATTGGTGAATCGCCCACCACATAGACCGCGGCGGCGTTGAGCAAGACCTCTGCGTGATGTGACTCAAGTGCATCGGCACGAGTGAAAACGGGTACCGACTTGACCGTGGCACCCATGCGCTGCGCCCACACTTCGGCTGCTCCGATCAACTTCTCGGGACCTTCAAATGCGTCCGCGGTCGGCAAGATCGCCACATAACCTGCGCGACCCGTAAGTGCCGCTCGATCAAGGTCATCGTTGCCCACGAACGGTGCGCCACCTTGCAGGATCAGCGTTCCGCGCATCCCCGCAAGGTAGCACCCGTCTCGCGCCGGTCGGTCGAACGATTGGTTCATTGGTTGAGAGTCATCACGCCTGACTACCGTGTCTCCATGGCTGACGGCTCAGTTCCCCAATTGGTTGGCGTTTGCGGCTCGGGAATCATGGGCGCTGGTCTCGCCGAAGTAGTTGCCCGTGCAGGCACTGATGTCATTGTGCGATCGCGATCACAAAGCGCGATCGATGCGATGCTCGCCACAATTAACGGCAATCTTGCGAAAGCTGTCGCGAAGGAAAAGATGACGCAATCCGAGATGGACACGGTGTTGTCGCATGTGCGCGGCACGACCAACCTTGCTGATCTTCATGACTGCGACCTCGTCATCGAGTCGATCGTCGAAGACCTCGAGACCAAGCTGACTCTGTTTGGTGAACTTGATGTAGCAGTAAAGCCTTCTGCAATCCTTGCCACCAACACCAGCACACTGCCGGTCATCAAGATGGCACAAGCCACGAGCCGACCCGATCGTGTGTGCGGCATTCATTTTTTCAATCCAGCAGTCATGATGTCGCTCGTCGAGGTGGTACGTGCGGTGACGTCGTCTGACGAGACTGTTGCGACTGCAACTGCGTTTGTACGACACTGCGGCAAGGACGCCGTACAAGTGCTCGACCGGGCGGGGTTCATCGTTAATGCGCTGCTCTTTCCATACCTGAACAATGCAGTCCGAATGTGGGAAGCCGGCACTGCATCGATGGAAGACATCGACGTCGCGATGCGAGGTGGCTGCAACTTTCCGATGGGTCCGTTTTCGCTACTCGACCTTGTCGGTCTTGACACATCGCTCGCAATCTTGACCGCATTGCACGAGTCCTTTGGCGATCCAAACTTCGCACCTGCCGACACGCTGAAGAAGCTTGTTACCGAAGGCAAGTTGGGCCGCAAAACCAAGCACGGCTTCTTCGCCTACTAGACACGTGGGCGACTGGGACCGCGATCCCACGCCGGTTGGCGAATGCCGTTGGGCGTTCCCTGATGAGTTTCCCGACGACGAACTCGTTGCGGTCGGCGCAGATCTTGCACCTGCCACAATTCTCGCTGGCTATCGCAGGGGGATGTTCCCCATGCCAGTAGGTCGTGACAACACGATCGGATGGATCTCACCAGATCCACGCGGCATCATTGAACTCGATGCACTTATCGTGACTCGATCACTTCGCCGCAGTTGCACACGATTGTATTGCACGGTCGACGAGCAATTCGACGATGTCATTGAACGCTGTGCTGAGTTGCCGCGTAAAGGAGCGTGGATAACCCACGACTTCCTTGATGCCTATCGTGAACTGCATCGACTTGGATGGGCACATTCGATCGAGACATGGAACGACGAAGGAAAACTCGTTGGTGGGCTCTACGGCGTGCGCATTGGGCAATTCTTTGCTGGCGAATCGATGTTCCACCTTGCAACAGATGCCTCAAAAGTGGCCCTCGTGCAACTGGTCACGATCATGCGCGATTCGAACATGAGCCTCCTCGATGTGCAATGGCTCACACCGCACCTTGCCAGCCTCGGAGCCACAGAGATTCCGCGCGGCCAATACATGGCCCGACTGGCCTCGGCGCTTGCCCTCTAGCCTTGAACCATGCGCGACGAACCGTGGATGATGCGCACGTATTCGGGCCATTCATCGGCCCGCGCATCAAACGAGCTCTACCGCACCAACCTCGCCAAGGGTCAAACCGGCTTATCGATCGCATTTGATCTCCCCACACAGACGGGTTACGACCCCGATCATGTGTTGGCCCGTGGTGAAGTCGGCAAAGTCGGCGTTCCGGTTACGCATCTCGGCCATATGCGCACGTTGCTCGACGGCATTCCGCCCGGCGACATGAACACATCCATGACAATTAATGCCACTGCTGCATGGCTTCTCGCGCTCTACGTCGCCAACGCTGCAGAACACGGCACATCCAGCGATCAACTCCGCGGTACGACCCAAAACGACATCCTCAAGGAATATCTCTCTCGCGGCACATTCATTTTTCCGCCCGCCGCATCACGTCGACTCATTGTGGACATGATCGCGTGGTGTTCACAAAATGCTCCGAAGTGGAACCCGATGAACGTTTGCTCCTACCACCTCCAAGAGGTGGGTGCTACGCCAGTTCAGGAGATTGCCTACTCGCTGGCAAACGCCATCGACATTCTTGATGCAGTGCGTGCGAGCGGTCAGGTGCCCGAAAACGAATTCCCACGCGTCTTTGCCAGCATTTCATTTTTTGTGAACGCGGGTATTCGTTTTGTTGAAGAAGTATGCAAGATGCGTGCCTTTACACAGTTGTGGGAGCGCATCGGACGTGAGCGTTATGGCATCACCGATGAGCGCGCACTCCGCTTCCGCTACGGCGTACAGGTCAATTCACTCGGGCTCACCGAGGCCCAGCCCGAGAACAACGTTCAACGGATTGTTCTCGAAATGCTCGCCGTCACTCTTTCTAAATCAGCGCGCGCTCGCAGTGTGCAATTGCCAGCATGGAACGAAGCTCTCGGCCTTCCCCGACCGTGGGATCAACAGTGGTCGTTACGCATGCAGCAAGTGCTTGCCTTTGAAACTGATCTCCTTGAGCACGATGACATTTTCGACGGCTCGACGGTGATCGAGTCAAAAACAACTGCACTTGTGGAAGCAGCATGGACCGAACTCAATGACATTCTCGATCGTGGCGGCGCATTCGAATGCGTAGAGGAACTGAAGGGCAGGCTCGTTTCCTCAATGGCGGAACGTACTCGTCGCATCGAATCAGGTGAACAGGTTGTTGTTGGTGTCAACCGTTTCGTTGAATCAGCTCCCTCACCACTCGACGACAACGACAACATCCTCACCGTCGATCCGCGTGTTGAACAAGTAACCATTGACGACGTTGCCGCATGGCGTCTCGCACGCGATCAGCATGCCGTCGATCATGCGCTTACTGAACTAAAACGAGCGGTGGAAGAAGGCGCCAATGTGATGCCACCCTCGATCGCTCTGGCAAAGGCGGGTGGCACGACGGGCGAATGGGCGAACGTCTTGCGCGACATCGTTGGCGAGTACCGCGCGCCCACCGGTATCGCCGCCGCCGCGGGCCGACGTGTCGGCGAAATGGGGGCCATTACCGAGGCGGTCAAGAACATCCCCGGCGGACCGCCCAAACTGCTGATGGCCAAGCCTGGTCTGGACGGACACTCCAGCGGCGCAGAACAAATTGCGGTTGCTGCTCGCGATGCCGGCTTCGAAGTGGTCTATGCCGGTATCCGCCTCACCCCGAAGCAGATTGCCGCTTCCGCTCGCGACGAAGACCCCGATGTCATCGGACTCTCGATTCTGTCCGGTTCGCACATGCAGCTCATCCCCGACGTACTTACCGAACTGCGCACGATGAACGTCGATGCTCCCGTTGTTGTGGGCGGCATTATCCCTGAGTCAGATCGTGAGCGTCTTCTCAGCGATGGCGTCGCCGCCGTCTACACGCCGAAAGATTTTGCTGTCGCTCAAATCATTGGCGATCTTGCTTCCCTCGCCGCATCGCACCGCGCGCGTTAAGCACCTCAGGGTTGCATCGTTGTTGATGGGGCGATCGCCACGAATCCAGTAGGCGCTGGCAGCTCCAGCACCTGCCCCGCATACACCTTGTTGGGGTCGGTGATGCCATTGAGCTTCATCAACTCTTCCATGTTGACCTGGTAAGTCTCTGCGATACGAAACAATGAGTCACCCGACTGAACGGTGTAAAAAACTGGCTCGTACGGAATGGTTGTGGTGGTAACGGCAGTAGTCGCGACGGTGGTCTCAACAACCACTTGGTCGTCATCCCCCTGACGAGAAAAGTAAAAAGCCAGCAACCCACTGACGATGGTTACAGCGAGGAGTGTCCACTGCAATCGTCCACGGAGATACATCGCACGTCATGCTAGACCTCCACTACGTGCAATGAGCTTCATCACGCGAGCACGATTGAAGCGCGCGACGATGAGACACGGAAGGTTCGCTACGACTGCATACACCACGTTGCCAACGAAAATGGCGGGTGGGTTCCAGAGCGCAAAGAAAGGCAAAGCGGCGAACATCGCCAGATGAGTGCGTTCAGCCCGCAAACACTCTGCGGCAAATCGACGCCATCCGCCTTCACCTACCTCTGGCAGATGTCGCTTGGAAAGGCCTCCAAACCATGTGCCGGCATCCGGCAGCCGGTCTTTCCACAGGTCCACTTTGAGCACGCGCCGATACCAGCCGCCCCCATACTCCCGAGGGCTCATCGCCGTAAACAGACCCGTGCGTGAGAGCTGATCGGGGGCGCGCCCCGCCTGATACCGACCGACAACCACCCCGAGAATGATCCACGCCAGGACATCAAGGGCCACCGCGATACGCCAGTCCATCGAGACAGTGTGGCGGGTCGACCACTACCGTAGAAAACCGTGATGAACGTGCTGGTTGCTCTTTTCGCGTTTGTGCTGATGGAGCCCTGTACCTATGCGGCTCACCGCTGGATCATGCATGGACCGGGCGAACGATTTCACCGCAGCCATCACGTCAATGCGGCACGCAGTATTCCCACCAAATGGGAGGCAAACGACGTCTTTCCGCTTGTGTTTGCCGCCTTCGTCATGGGCGCACTCGCTCTGGGGTTCAACACTGCATCATTTGCCGTGCTCGTGCCCGCGTCCGTCGGGGTCACGCTCTACGGCGCCGTATATTTTGCGGTCCACGACCTCTACATTCATCGCCGCATTCGACTTCTCGGTAGTCGCCATATTGCCCCGTTGGAGCGTCTCGCCGACGCCCACCGCATGCACCATGCCACCAATGGCGAGCCATACGGCATGTTGATGCCAATCGTGCGTCAGCCCAAGGGGTCTCGCCCGCCCCACGTGCCCATCGAGGCATAGGGCGCAAAACGCACGAACATCTCCTCCGAGTACCACTGTTCGTCGCGTGTGCGACGCATGACCTCGCGATGCTCAGGTGAACCATATGCCCATTGCTCGATATGGCTTGCCGAACGCCACAGGCTGAACGTGCCGAGTTTGCCCACAGGCGCTTCGCCAATACCGACCACGTCGATCAACCCATCTGCTCGATGGAGGTCCGCATTTACTGGATGACCGGCGACACCAAATGATCGCCATGAGCGCAGCCGAACATTTGCGCGAGTCACCACAGCAATCGGCCCGTCAACGGCAACCTGGTCAACCACTTCGCCAACTCGCACACCACGCCATGCGCCACCGCCCGAAACCACCTTCAGACGGGTCGACCACGACTCGTCCTCACGCGCCCATCGGCGAGGCACGGCATGGCTGGACATAAACCGCTCACAGTCGGCCTCGCTCGCCCACACTGCAAACATTGCCGTGCGACGCAAATCCACGCTCGGCGTGGTGTCATTGCCCTTACCTGTTCCGAGCAGACGCCAGAACTCGAGGCCTGGAACTGATCGCAACGCCAGCCGATGGGCTCCAAGCGATGCCATTGCGGCAATAGAAGAATGCCATCGCGTGAGGTGAAACGATGCAATGCGCGCCATCATCGGTAATGCTTGCAGCCGTGAGCCAAGCCAACACAATCGCCGGGGTGCTCATCGTTGTTGGCTACCTGATTGGCTCGATCCCGCTCGCCAATAGCGTCGCTCGGCGTCGTGGCGCACCGGATCTCCGCCAGATAGGTGACCACAACCCCGGCTTTTGGAATGCGCGAAGCGTGCTCGCCACACGCGACTCAGCAACAGTGTTCGCCGGCGACTTCGCCAAAGGTGCGCTTCCCGCCGCTCTTGCCGTCGGCATCGATGAACGCTGGGCCGTGGCCTACCTCGTCGGTCTCGCCGCAATGGTGGGGCATGCATGGCCACTCTTTGCAGACTTTCGCGGCGGTCGCAGCGCGCTCACGTGGGCGGGCACAACCGTCGTCGTCGCGCCGCTCCCTGCCGCAGCTGCGATAGCGCTTCTCACAATTGTGTGGGCCCTAACTCGACGTTTTCCACTTGCCGTGAAGGTCGCTGTCATCGTGTTTCCATTTCTGCAGATCGCCATCGAAGGCCCTTGGCGAACCGCCATGAGTGGCGTGTTGATGACGTTCGTTGGTCTGCGTTTTGCGATGGCGATGCGCGAGCAATAGATCAGGCGTAGGTACGACCCCGCCACATTTGTGGTTTGTCACGTCGTACCACGCCAATAACAAGGGCCCACCACGCGATGACATCGGCAAACGGCGAGAGCCAATATGCAAGATCATTAGTGGCATATGCCTTACGCGTTCCCACCAATGTGCCGCAACGCATGGCCACGAGCGCAATCGCTACCGGTGTGGGGAAACCAATAAGCACCGCCAACGTCGGGGCCACCTGCGCAAAAAACACCACAAACAGATGCCACCACAACATTCTCAATGACTCCACTGGCGCTAGTGACAGTGAGCGACCCCAGCCATTGAACGTCTCACCAAACGTGTCATACATGCGCGTAGTCAGCATGGACGATGCATCCACCATCACGGCAGACTCCACATGTCGCGCCAACGCCACATCTTCAATTGTTTCGTTCTTCACGTCGATCAGCAATGTGCGCGCATCCATCGTGCGCATGGTCATGCACTGTCCGTTTGCCAAACGTCGATTTCGCGCTGGAGTCCCCGACCAATCAGCGGGACCAAAGCGATACACCAGCGTGGTCAACATTGCAGGATGCAGAAATCGGGCGCCCCATGTGGGGCATTCGAATCGACCAGCGGCAGTCAGCAGCACACGACGTTCTTCGAGGGCACGCGCCACCAGTGCAGACGGCAGACCCGGTTCAATACGTGTATCTGCATCGAGTGTGACTACCCAATCTCCCGTCGCTGCTTGAGCGCCTTGATGAAGCGCCCACACCTTTCCCACCCACCCAGCGGGAAGCGGTAACCCCGTTACTACCTGCGCACCGAGATCGCGCGCCACTGCAGCTGTGTCGTCGTCCGAACAATCGTCAACGACAAGTACCTCGCTCACTCCGGGTGCGCCGATCACATTCTGCAGACAAGCCCCAATTCGTTCGGCCTCATTTCGTGCAGGTATCACCACGCTGATACGAGGCACTGTTGAGTCGGTGGGAATGAGTGGCTTTCGACGTCGTGCCGCACGAACCACCATGCGGAGCGCGGCAATACCGGCAACACACTGTGCCAACACTCCGAGCCAGTCGCCGATGAACACGCAGGCAACCTAGCCTGATGGCCGTGCGGGTACTCGCGGCGGTCGACAAGTTCAGAGGAACGGCTACGGCTGGCGAAGTGGCACGTGCGATCGGCCATGCATGTTGGGATCTTGGCCACGAATGCACCGAGCTGCCCATTGCCGATGGTGGAGAGGGAACACTCGATGTACTTGGTGGCCCCAATCGAACCACCCGTGTCACCGATCCACTCGGTCGCCCCGTAGACGCACAGTGGCGGCTATTCCGCGATCTTGCGGTCATCGAAATGGCACGGGCGTCAGGACTCACATTGGTTGGCGGAGCCTCGAAGAATGACGTCATTAGTGCGTCCACCATTGGCACTGGACAACTGATCGACACTGCACTCAACGACGGAGCAAAGCGCATCATCGTGTGTGTGGGTGGCTCGGCCACGGTCGACGGTGGGCTTGGCGCGGTCCAGGCAATCGGTTCGCCAGCTCGACTCAAAGGTGTCGAATTCGTCGTGGCCTGCGACGTGCGCACCCTTTTTTGTGACGCCGCGCGGCTGTTTGGTGCACAAAAAGGTGCGAGTCCTGCCCAAATTGATTTCCTCACGTCGCGCCTTGAGGGACTGGCGGTGAAGTATCGCGATCAGCACGGCGCTGATGTATCGCAGATTCCGGGCTCCGGTGCCGCAGGTGGACTCGCCGGCGGTCTTGCTGCAATTGGGGCCACCCTTGTCGCAGGATTCGATGTCGTGGCCGACGAGGTATCGCTACACGACCTCGTCGCAGAGCACGATGTCATCCTCACGGGTGAAGGGTTCATGGATAGCGAAAGTTTTGACGGCAAGGTAGTCGGGGGCGTTCGCGATATCGCTCGAAAGGCCGGCAAACCCATCGTTGCTATCTGTGGTGGCGCACAACAGTCGGTGCGTCAAGAAATTGATGCGGTGGTATTAGTAGATGAATACGGAGAACGTGAAGCGTTCGACCAGACGTTGACATCAATCGAGCGCGCCACGCATCGGGCGCTCGAAATCGCTACGAAGCGATAAGCATCAACCGCCGGCGACGGTGGTTTCAGTCGCCGCAGGCGGCGCCGTGGCTACGGGAGCAGCAAGTGGTTTGCCTGCGATATCCGTACCCAACAAGATGAGCACACTGGCTTCGCCCAGACCGCCCGATTCGGTGGGCACTGGCGCAGGCATCGGCGCGGTTGCCACCCCACCCAGTTCAGCCGCTACTTGAGCAGCAGCAGCTTCACTTCCCGCCAAGTAGTAGACCATCGTGGCCGTCTGCTTCGGCGTGATTTCGCTCGAGTTGACCGCAGGCTGGACGATGTAGCCGCGACCCTGGAGTTCGGTGGTCAACTGACCTGCACTACCGGCCACCTTCGAGGCATTTGCCACCTGCACCTTGAATGACGTCAGCGGCAGTGGTGCAGCGGTCGTTTCAACCGCAATCGTCTCTTCGGTCACTGTCTCACCGGGAACAGTTTCCTGCGTTTCGGAGCCTGCGTCGGGTGGGGTCGCGGTGTTGTCTGCGCTGATGTCACGCAAGATGAAAAAACCTAACAACACGGCTACCGCCGCGACGATGATTGACAAGCTTGAGTTCATGCCCGACTTGCGTGGCATCGGTGCTCGTTGGGGACGACGGCGCTCTTGACTCATGGCTCTACCGTACCCTGCCGGGCATACGGGGTTTGCGCATGCGCTGAATCCGAGCCGGGTGTGGGAATTGAACCCACGACCTACCGCTTACAAGGCGGTTGCTCTGCCCCTGAGCTAACCCGGCGAATTATCACCCAATGTTACGAGCGAAATCTGCCTACGACTGCTCGCGCACGCGCAACACCTCATAGGTAGCGAGTGCGGTTGCGGCCGACACATTGAGTGACGACAACGACCCATGCATCGGAATTGAGAGCAACACGTCGCAGCGCTCGCGCACAAGTCGCGACAGTCCGGGACCCTCTGCACCCATCACCACACACAACGGTTCGTTGGCAAGGTCTCCGAGTTCAAAAATGCTCTTGTCAGCCGCATCGTGAAGACCAACAATCCACATTCCCGCTTCCTTCATCTGCTTGAGCGCGGTCGGCAAACCCCCAACAATCGCCATGGGAACATATTCAGCCGCACCTGCTGCCGACTTTGCCGCCGTTGGCGTGACGTGGACCGCACGATGTCGCGGCAAGATAACACCGTCTACACCTGCGCCATCACACGAGCGCAAGATTGCACCCAGGTTGCCCGGGTCTGTCACACCATCAATAGCCACAACGAATGGGGCGCGCTTGCCGGGCCGCACGCGAATGAGATCGCCAAGGTCCACTTCAGGTAAACCTGCCGCCATCGCCACAATTCCTTGCGGCGCTTCACTACGCGCAACACGTTCAATCTCGCGACGTGGCACTCGGCGCACCGGCACACGCTGCGCGTCCGCCAACTCGAGAATGTCCGCAACAACATCGCTTTCGTCCAAGTCGTTTGACATGAGAATTTCAAACACGCGACGACGTTGCGCAATCAACATCTCGCGAACTGCCTGACGACCCTCCACCTGGGTACCACCAAGTTCGCGTTTGTCCGGCCGAGGCGCACGAGAATCGCCGCGGCCACCGCCACGTGATACCCCACCCGAACGTGGCGCACTACCCGAGCGAGTCCCACTCGTGCGTGCACCCGCGGCTCGTGGTGCACGACCTTTCTTGGTGCCTGTTACGCGACCAGCCTGTTTCTTTGACCGTGGTTTCATGAGCGCTCGATCACCGTGACCGCAAAACACGCGATCCCTTCGCGACGACCTATCGCGCCGAGTTCCTCTGCACGCCGACCCTTCACCGTCACCGGCGCACCGACCGCCTTACTCAAGTTCTCTTGCATGTTCGCTTTGTGTGGCGCAATTTTTGGCGCCTCACAAATCACACTGCAGTCCACATTGCCAATCATGTATCCCGCCCTGCGCACCATTGCTGCAGCCTCTTCCAACATCTTCAGCGAATCGGCACCCTTCCATCGCGGGTCAGTATCGGAGAAATGCTCACCGATGTCACCTAAGCCCGCTGCACCCAACAGCGCGTCAGCGGCAGCATGGGCAATCACATCGGCATCGCTATGGCCCGCCAACGGACGCTCGTCGGGAAACTTCACTCCGCCCAAAATGAGTATCCGGTCACTTGCGCCTTCCACATGCTTGTGCACATCAAAGCCCTGCCCCACTCGAATGTTCATTAGATCTCGCTCTGAACTGTCACGCGCGCCCACTCCACGTCTTCGGGTGTCGTCAATTTCCGATTCATCACTTCACCTGTCACGACAACCACCTTGCCACCCACGGCTTCGACCAATGCGGAATCATCGGTGCCGTCAGCGCCACCGGCATGGGCGCGACGCAGGATGTCTGCCCGAAAAGCCTGCGGAGTCTGGACCGCCACAAGCCGTGACCGATCAGGGGTTGCCACCACCTCATTACGGTCATCCACTTGCTTGATGGTGTCCACCACGGGCAGTGCAGGAATTGCTCCATCGGCACCCGCAACGACATGGGCAACAACTTCCGTGAAGAGGTGCTTCGAAGCAAACGGCCTTGCGGCATCGTGCACGCAGATGATGGTTGCCTCAGCCGGCACCGCCGCCAGCCCATTGCGCACCGATTCGCTTCGGGTTGTGCCACCGGACACACCGCCTTCGGATTGCGCGTATTGTGCGGGCAACACCACGACCACACCGTCACTCACCAGCGCTGCAGTATCACGTGACCAGTCGAGTACTCGGCGCTCGCCAAGTGGTACGAATTGTTTCGGACCACCGAAACGTGATCCAGATCCAGCAGCGACGATGATCGTCCACACGCATTCGTCTGCAACGGGTGTCACGCGACTTCAGGGTAGTACCGTGAAGAACAGATGACTCACGAAGACATACTCTCCCGAACACAGTTCTTTGCCGACGCCCCCTCCGATGCCATTGCGCGTATCGGTGAAACAGTTCGTACCGAATCTCTCCAACGCGGTGACGTACTGTTCGACGAAGGAGCCTCTCCCACCGATTTGTTTGTCGTGCTCACCGGCCGAATTGCAATCGCCATCGGCAACAAGCCAATTGACAGCCGCGAAAGTGTGCTCGCACTCATGGAGCCGGGCGATCTTTTCGGCGAACTTGGACTGCTCGATGAAGGTCCGCGCAGCGCAATGGCGCGGGCAATCGAGCCTTCCACCGTGGCGCGCATTCCCTACGCGCCAGTGCTCCACGAGTTACGCGGAAATCCGAACATGCTCTGGGGTGTAACAAAACTCCTTGCCGCTCGCCTCCGCGTGATGGACGAAAACCTCTCCGACAGTGTGTTCCTCGACGTCACCGGCCGCACTGCGAAGCGTCTTCTGGAAATGTCCAACGGAATGGATGAGTTTGTGCTGCCCGTCACTCAAGAGGAACTCGCTGGCATGGTCGGCGCCTCACGTGAACGCATCAACAAGGCGATCGCCAGTTTCATCCGTTTGGGTTGGCTTGAACAGCACGAGCGCCGCTACAAAATTCTGCAGCGCGCGAAACTTGAGGTTCGCTCGAGCTAGCCGAGTAACCACGCCTTCGCACGATCGAAGGCATCGGCCGAATCGTCTGCGCGATGTGCTGGGCGCGACGCGTCGTGGGCGAATCCATGCTCTGCTTCGGGGTACGCCACCACCGTGACGCCAACTTCACGTAGCTCGTCTACGTGGTTGGACGGTGTGTAGGGGTCCTTTTCACCGATGATGGCCATTACGCGTTCTGCGTGACCGCGTCGCAACATGTCGAGCGGTTCTGCTTGTTTCGGCCCCATCCATCCAGCCGGCACGTGGATCATGCCGTAGAAGGAAGCGATACGCGCAAACCGGTTACTCCGTGACGCCTTGTGGCAGTACATGCCGCCCATGCAAAACCCAATAAGCCCCACCCGTTCACAGCCCAGCAATGCAGCTGCTTCTTCCAGGTCACGCAGATGGACGTCATCATCCACGTTCGACATTGCGGCAAAGCGCGGCTCAATGTCGAGCGGGAGGTCCCGATCGGGAAACGGCTCAACAGCAATTACCGCCGCCTGCCACTCACGGGCAATGCGAGCAACAAAGTCATCAAAGAGCGGTCGAAGTCCAAAGATGTCGGGGGTGACCACCACCCCCATCACCGGGTCTCTCACCGAATCATCAAGTTCGGCCGTGGTTCCCGAGGGCAAGGTGATGCGCATGGCGCCATTGTTGCACCGGTGAGAGGTCGGGTGATGACCTCCCGTTCTCGTGTGATCCATGACCAACACGCAAATCACTCACTCATCACATTCACCTACCCGCGATGCTGCCCGTCTCCGTCATCCATCAGGAAACACACCTGCGGTGCGCCAACTGGTGGACGACTGGGCCGCCCTTGCTACCAAGCCCCGATTGGTGCGCCAAGTAAATGATTGGGGGCTACCAGGAGCACCCATTGCGCATCTCGATGATGCACTCGAGCGCGCAGGTTTTGGCCACGAAGCCACCTACACGGAGGGCGACCAGTACCTCGCAGCACTTGTACGGCGCGCCCAGCACGATGAGCTCGCCGGCCGCATTGTGCTCCAACGCATCCTGCCGCCACTCATTGCCATCGCTGCCCGACGTGGTCGAATCGTCCAGGGCGGCTTCACCGAGGCATTCACCCTCACCATTGCCCATGCATGGATCCTGATCCGCACCTACCCCATCGAACGTCGACCGGCCAAGATCGCGTCCAACCTCGTACGCGACGCCGAGTATCACGCCTTCGTGCGCGACGCACGAATGAAGCGGGTAAGCGAGTGCTCGCTCTCCGATGAAATGCTCAGTACTGCTCCAGCACCGCTCGTCGAACCCACCGGCGAATACGAGCTCCGCGAACTTCTCTACAACGCAGACCCCGACGTTCTCAGTCCGCGACAATTTGACGTGCTGTCACGGATCGGTGAAGGCGAATCATTCGATGACATTGCTGCCGACTACTGCGTGTCCATGCGTACCGTTCGCGGTTGGCGTCGCGAGGCGATTGATGCGCTGCGCCGTGCCTCTCGTCAGGTGCCAAAGAACCGCACGGGGCGAACGTATACCGACGTTCCCTTGAGGCCGTCAACATATGCCTGACCGCCATTGGCAAAGTTTTGGTACCACGCACGATTCTGGTCAAATTCGCTCGAGCTCCAATAGCTGGCATTCACAAATCCGGAGCGCAAGGTGCCTCCAGTACATGTACCTTCAGACTCCGAAAGACGGCGAGCATAGAGACACACATAGTTAAGTTCTGCTTTCGATGGAATGAACCAGTCGGTCTTGCCACCGACTCCGCCATTGGAGTTCTTGTAATTGACCCAGTACGCCGCACCATTGGACGTACATAGGGTGCGCATTGCGCTCGTATTAGACCTACCTGAGCCAACACCAGTCCCCGATGCGCCGGCCAACGTGTTTGTCTGCGGGTAGCACCAGCGAAATGCCGCCTCCGTCGATGCATACCAATTCTGTGGTGCCACCTCCATATAGGTGGTGGAGCCACTTCCAGCCGTAAACACCACGGTTCCCCCACCAGGCCCAACATCGCCAACCACACAAGAACCACCACTGGCACACGTGATTTCAGCAATCGTTGTCGGCGTCGTCGACGAGGAGGTCGTTGTCGTTGAGGAATCGGGTCCGTCAGAGGTCCCCGTGAAATCAGCGCCCGTTAATGTCGCACCGGTAAAGTCAGCGCCAGTCAATACCGCCCCTGTGAAATTGGCATAACTCAGATCAGCGTTGCGAAAGTCAGCATTCGCCAGATTTGCGCCGGAAAAACTTGCACCTGATGCATTAGACCCGGAAAATCTCGCACCTGCCAACTCCGCGCCCTGAAACCCGACGGCGCCAGAAAGAGTCATGTTGCTCATGTCGATGCCGGTCATCGTGGCGAGAGAAAACATCGCACCGTTCGTCACCACACCGGAATTGAAGAGAACTCCGACGAGTGAAGCACCGGTGAAGTCAGCACCAGAGATGTCCGACTGCCTTAAGTCTGACCCATCGAGGGTCACATAGGACATGTCCGTGCTCGACAATCGTGCCCCGTAAAAGTCAAGATTTTGAAGGTTGATCGCGTGAAAGTCGACACCGGATAAATTTGTGTAGCGGAAAACAGTATTCGACACCATCACGACCGCATCCCAGATCGACGCATGCAGATCTGCACTTGTGAAGTTGGCATTCGACAAGTTGGCTCCATTCAGTTCCGCCCCGCCCAGGTCGGCGAACGAAAAATCAATGCCTGAAAGGTCCTGGTACCGCAAATCAAACGTCACCATCAATGCGTACTGGCAATCAAGGCTGAGGCCACACGAAGGCCACTCCACTGCTGAAGTTGTAGATGTTCCCTCGGTTGTCGTCGTGGTTGCAGCCACGGTTGTAGTCGTTGTTGAAGTTGTAGTGGGTGACAATGTGGTTGATGAACTCATCGTCACCACGGTGCTCGTTGTCGACACAGGAACCGTAGATCCGACTGTCTCCTGAGGAACCGAAGAAGTTGTAATACCTGTCGAGGGAATGCCACTCAGAACCGGGATCTGTGTTGTCATGTTTTCGCGCACAACAAGCCACTTCACCGTGAGGTTCTGACTCAAGCACTTACCCGTGAGTGGTCGTTTCAACACTCTCGTTGCTAAGTCCACACATGCTGTAGCGCTGCGTCCTCGAGTAAGGCGATCAATTTTCCTTGCACCTCTCGCGCATGCGCCGCTGTCAGCAAGTTTCAAGATTCGCGTGCGCATGTCAACACACATCTGCGGTGGACTGTCAAGGGTGGACCACTTCACCGTAAACTCACCTCGCTGCACGCATCGACCGTCAGGCGCCCATCTCAACACCATCGTGCTCGCCTGCACACACACTGCAACACGTTTCGTTGTCGTATTCGCACTAGGGCCACGTGCAATGACTTCATTGGGAGAATCGACAACTACAAGGGCGGTGACCAGCAGCAATACCGCAATCAGGCTGATTAACCAGGAAGTCTTACGCACTAATTAGATTCTAAGTCCAATTAATACAGATGTGTCAGTCCCCTCGTGAAACTCCGAAAAATCGCGCCAATAACTCGGCCACGACGCCACTCCAGTGAGCCGCCACCTCCTCATCGTCATAGATATCAACAAGAATTCCCCCGAGGTAGACGCCTTGTACCGCAAGAGCGAGGGCTCGAAGGTTCACTTGCGGAACGTTCACGATCCCACGTCGTCGCAGAATCTCGTACGTCTCCACCCACACACTACTTACTTCATGCAAATGATCGTGAAGGACCTTCCGCAACTCCTTATCTGAATTCGACACTGCAATGTTTGCGATGCGTCGGGCACGCTGCTTCACGCGTTGTGGAGTCATCGCGTCTTTCAACCACTGTTCAATCAGGAACCCGAGTTGATCGGAGTTCTCCACCTTCTCAGCCAAATTGCGCAGAAGATGCGCGCCATCAGAGACGTCTTCTACAACAGCCCTTGCTTCCGCATGAGAAATTACTCCCGCCCGATTACCAAAAAGGTGATAAATCGAACTCCTCGACACCTTTGACGCAGCAATCACTCGATCAAGACTGAAATTCACTGCACCATGTTGATCGAGCTCAGCTCGCGCTGCCTTAATTACTCGAATCGCGGTTTCTTTACCGTCTATTCGAACCCCTGGAAGCGCCTCACTTGACACGCGATCAGTGTATGTGGAGCACACTAACTAGCGAGTTGCGTGAACGAATGCAGTGTGTTGTGTGAGCTTTGTCGTGCGGAGACGCAACGAATTTGTCACTACAAAGACGCTCGAAAATGCCATCGCCAATCCCGCCCACATTGGGTTCAAAAGACCAAGAGCAGCAATTGGAATTGCTGCAGTGTTATAGGCAAAAGCCCAGAACACATTGGCCGAAATCGTTCGCAGGGTTGCACGCGACAACAAGATTGCGTCCGATACGAGACGTAAATCTCCACTCACAATCGTGAGGTCACTTGCGTTTATTGCCACATCCGTGCCTGTTCCCATTGCAATACCGACGTCGGCTTGGGCGAGCGCTGCTGCATCATTCACTCCATCACCCACCATGGCGACCGCATAGCCGCGCTCTTGTAAATCAGCCACCACGCGCACCTTTTCAGCTGGAAGCACGCCGGCAATCACATGTTGTTCATCGGTAGCGATACCCACTTGTTCGGCAACCGCGACTGCTGTTGCCCTGTTGTCGCCCGTTAGCAGCACTGGCCGAAGGCCAAGCTGACGGAGGTCGGCAATTGCTACGCCACTATTTGGCTTGGGGCGATCCGCCACGACACACACGGCCTTGGCTGACCCACCAAACGCCACTAACACCGCCGTATTCCCCGAGTTGCGCGCGTCCGACAAAGCCTCCCGCAACACCTTTGGCACCATCGCCAAGTTTTCCTGCAACAGTGCTTCGCCACCCACCATGACACGCACGCCATTCACGACGCCACGAGTACCCATGCCAGGTATCGACTCAAACTGCTGCACGCTGGCGAGTGCGCCAAGCTCCGACTTCGCCGCTTGAGCGATTGCCTTTGCAACGGGGTGTTCACTTGCAAACTCCAACGCACCGGCATACTGCAGCACCTCTGCTCGCGTTGCGTCAGGAACCGTTTTCACATCAACCAACTGCATGATTCCGGTAGTGACTGTGCCTGTTTTGTCAAACACGACGGTGTCAATGCGGCGCGTACTTTGCAGGACGTCGACACCCTTAATCACAATGCCCATCTGCGCCGCACGCCCACTACCCACCATCAATGCAGTCGGCGTTGCCAAGCCCAAAGCGCAGGGGCACGCGATGATCAACACGGCAACCGCTGCAGTAAATGCGTCGGTCACTCGATCGACATCGTCGCCCAAGAACCACCACGCCACAAAGGTCAACACCGCCAGCGCTATCACCGTCGGTACGAACACCCCGCTCACGCGGTCAGCCAGTTTTTGCACCGGCGCTTTCGTTGATTGAGCATCCCGCACCAACTTCGCCATCTGGGCAAACGTTGACTCCGCTCCCACCCGGGTTGCGCGCACCACTAGCCGGCCCGTCAGATTCACGGTCGTTCCCGTTACGCGGTCACCGCTCACCACATCTACTGGCACGCTCTCACCCGTCAACATCGAGACATCCACGCTCGATGCGCCATCTTCAATAACACCGTCAGCCGCAATGATCTCCCCTGGTCGCACGACCAGCAAATCTCCTTTCACTACCGCTGCTGCATCAATGCGCACCTCTTCACCATCGCGCAACACCGTCGCTGTCCGGGCGCCCAAGGCGAGCAACGAACGAAGCGCGTCTCCCGCTCGACGCTTCGCACGTGCTTCGAAATATCGACCAGCCAGCAGAAACACCGTGACCGCAACGGCTACCTCGAAATACACATGAATACCACCTGACATTTCCATCATCGATGAATGTTCGGTGACATCTCCCCACACCAATGCCCATACAGACCACGCGGTTGCTGCGAATACGCCAATTGAAATCAGCGTGTCCATCGTGGTCGAACGATGTCGCGCGTTCATCAGCGCCGCTCGATGAAATGGCCAAGCCCCCCAGGTCACTACTGGTGCCGAGAACGCCAATGCCCACCACTGCCAATTGTCGAACTGTAACGATGAAAACATCGACACGAGTACGACAGGAATGCCAAACACGATGCTGACGATGAGTCGGGCCCGCAGCATTGCCACCTTTTCGCGCACTTCGGCATCCAACATGTCAGGGGTGGTGTCTTCCATCAACCGCGCGCCGTAACCAAGGGACGACACCACCGCCAGAAGGTCGCCCGTGGAGGTTTGTGACGGATTGAATGTCACACGAGCAGATTCGGAAGCGAAGTTCACTGCCGCCTCCACGCCCTCAAGTGCGTTAAGACCTTTCTCGATGCTCATCGCACACGCATTGCATGACATGCCGGTGATCGAAATGTCGAGTGCGTTGTCCGTATTTGTCGTTGACATCGTGGGTCGCCTGGGACTCGAACCCAGAACCAACGGATTAAAAGTCCGGTGCTCTACCATTGAGCTAGCGACCCAAAGGGTCCACTGACGGATTGCATCAGTGCGCTTGCTTCTAGTGTACGACCGATACCCCGTCGTTTCGGATCACAAGGCTCCACCCAACACCGACACCAGTGCATCTATAGACCCCTCCATTCCGCAACACCGCTCAACTAGGTTCATCAACGATGCAGAAGCTTGGTGACACCACAGTGCTCAGTCCCTCGGACCTCTCGAATCATCTTGCTTGTCGACATCTTTCACAGCTGAACTTTCGAACAATGAATGGCGGTCCAAAACCGCCCAAAGATGACGATGAACTGACGGAAATCCTGCAGAAATACGGTGCCGAACACGAGGCTAGGTACCTCGAAGCATTACAAAAACAACTGGAAGCATCTGGCAGAGCTGTCATAGATCTCGACGTCCAACGAACTGTCGGCGGCCCATACGCAACGACAGAACTGGAAGAACGAGCTACTGAAGTGGCGCACGCGTTTGCATCGGGACCGAATGCGCTCTACCAGCCCACCTTTTATCAATCGCAAGACCAGGTCGGGTGGGTTGGTCGAGCCGATTTCTTGATCCCCCGCGAGACGCCTTCAGCGCTGGGTGACTATTCATTCGAACCGTACGACACCAAACTGGCGCGCATCGCCAAAGTCAATGCGCTCGTGCAGCTGTGTTCGTATGCCGAGCAAATAGCCGCCATCCAAGGTAACGAACCCGAAAACGTGCACATTGTGACCGGCTCGGACAAGGAAGGCACTGTTTCAGTGCGTTTGTCGGAGGTGTCGGCATATTTTCGACATGTCAAACAATCATTTCAGCAGTCACTCGTTGACAGCTTTCGTGACTCCACCGAGCCATCGCCTGTAGAGCACTGTTCGATTTGTCGTTGGAGCCGTACGTGTAGCAAATACTGGCGAGACAACGATGACGTCACCTTCGTTGCGGGTGTAACCAAGAGCTATCGCGACACACTCCGCGCATCAGGCGTGAAGTCATTGCCCGAACTCGCATCTGCACGCACTGCCCCAGACGACCTGCGACCCGAAGCCTTTGAACGACTCCAGATGCAGGCAAGACTGCAGTTGCAGTCACGTGAGTTGCGGAAACTAGACCCAACAGCCACCCCGCTGTATGAGTTCATCCGCCCCATCCGAGAGCGGCGCGGCTTCAACATGCTCCCCGAGCCTGCGCCAGGTGACATCTTCTACGACATTGAAGGCCACCCGTATCGCGGCCAAGAAGGGCTCGAATATCTCCATGGCTTGGCATGGGTCGATACAGATGGGTCACTGCAGTATCACGCCATCTGGGCCCACGACGAAGAGTCCGAGCGACTCGCGCTTCAAGCAGTGATCGACTTCATCTATGAACGTATTGACAACTCATCACATGGTGATTTGCGGGTCTATCACTTCGGCCACTACGAGCCGTCGGCGCTTCGTCGTCTTTCCACTCGCTATGCAACCTACGAAACGAAACTCGAGCGCCTCTTTCGTGAATCACGTTTTGTAGATCTGTCGCGTGTGGTCGCACAGTCAATGCGAATTGGGGTTGAGTCATATTCCATCAAGAAATTGGAGGACCTGTATGGATTCACCCGTGACGACTTGATCGAAGAAGGTGGACTCAGCATCATCCACTACGAACACTGGCTGCAGTCGCGAAACACCGCCGAATTCGGGGCCTACGGCAACCTCTCGATCTTGGATGAACTCGAGAAATACAACCGCAACGACTGTTTGTCGACCATTCACTTACGAAACTGGCTCGAAGACCGTCGTGCCGAATTGCAGAATCTTCTCGATGAACACGAGCGCCTCATGATGGTCCGACCACGCCTCAACACCGTGATCGATGACGAGTCAATCGGTGTGGGGCTCGTCAACCAATTGAACGTGGGGCGTTTTGACACCGATCTCAGTGAGGCAGACACCAATCGCCTTGCCCATCGATGGCTGATGGCAGATCTCCTCGACTTCCACAAACGCGAACGAGCAGTCGAAGTATTCGAATTCCTTCAAATGGTCAATAAGACCGAAGCCGAGCTCTATGACGACCCCAATGTGATTGCCGGACTGCACTTCGTTGAAGAGCTCGAAAATATTCCTGCTTCAGGCCGCCGGAATCACGCCGTAATCAGGCGCTTCACCTTTGATCCGCAACAGCTCACCAAACTTGACGTCGGTGACCAAATCACCGCTACAAACTATTACGCGCCTCCGAGTCCCGATGGTTCTCGTCCAGCAAAGCCATCACTTTCAATTGAGCGACTCGATATTGACAATGGTGTTGTCGATCTACGCATTTCATCAGCCGAAGTCCCCATACCCGACCCCCTTGCGATTTTTGAAAATCGGTCGGTGAACAAGAAAGGGTTTGAAGATGCATTAACCGAACTCGCCCAGCTTGTCCTCGACGGAACAACAAGTGCATACCCTGCCACTCACGATCTCCTTCGTCGGACCGCTCCTCGATTGCGCACGTTGTCACTACAAGCAGTAAACGCTGACGGTGAGGTCACCTGGGACGTCATCAGCAAGGTGGCTTCCGATCTCGATGATTCCTATTTCGTCATTCAAGGTCCTCCCGGCACAGGCAAAACCTATTCTTCGGCAAAGGCAATCCTGCAGCTCGTTCGCGACGGTCACCGAATCGGCATCGCCGCAAATACACACAGCGCTGTCGAACAATTACTCCAAGAAATTGCCGAGCACGCACCTGCATTTCAGTTCTCGTCTGGTGCTCCACTCACCGTGCTCCACAAGCCGCGAGACGGAGCGGACAGTGCCTTCAAAGCCAATTCCGACGCAGTGATAGTGACAGCAAAGACCGACAACAGCAAGGTTGGTGCCGAAGTTGCTTCGCATCACATCGTTGCAGGCACCAGCTTTCTGTTCACGAGTTCCGCGATGCGTACCAAAGTTGACATTCTCTTCATTGACGAGGCGGGCCAGTTATCCCTCGCCGACACGCTCGGTGCTTCACTTTCCGCCCGAAACGTGGTGCTTGTTGGTGACCCCCAACAACTCAAGCAGCCAACCAAAGCAGCCCACCCTGGCCAGTCAGGACTATCTGGACTCGAATATGTCAACCAGGAAGCAGACGTTGTTCCGCCCGACTTCGGTGTGCTTTTGCGTACTACACGACGCATGCATCCATTCATTACCTCATTCATTTCGGAACAGGTCTACGAGGGAAAGTTGCACTCAGAACCGTCTTGCGCACAGCAGCGCATTGACGGCGCAGATGGATTCGCTGGATCGGGCCTGCGTTGGGTGCCAGTTCATCATGTTGGCCGTTCAACCTATTCACCGGAAGAATGTGCGGTCATTGTGGACGTGTACTACCGGATGATTGGACGATCATTCACCGACAAGAACGGCCTTACCAGAGCAATTTCCAGCGAAGACCTCTTTGTCATTGCTCCGTACAATCACCAAACTCACAAGCTCAGACACGGTCTGCTTGCACACCCCAACAGCACTCACTGCGGCGTCACCGAGGAACTCGTGAAGCGGCGAGTGGGAACAGTGGACAAAGCGCAGGGCGACGAAGCACCAATCGTCATTGTCTCGTACACATCCTCAAGCGCCGAAGATGTTCCCCGAGGCATGGAATTTCACTACAGCAAGAACCGTTTCAACGTCGCCATCTCTCGAGCAAAAGCACTCGCAATAGTCGTGGCAAATCCCCGCCTGCTTGACGTCACGTGCAAGACGATCGAACAGGTCAAACTTGCCAACATGCTCTGCCGATACGCAGAGATTGCCAACACCGTGAACTGAAGGACGTAACGATCTACGCCACGTACGAGGTCATTGAGAGCGAGCCCATGGCATACCCACACAGTGTGGGTGATGCGGTGGTGTTGGCGGCTGCTGTCAGCCCCGCTGTGTAGAGCAGCGGAATGAAGTGATCGGGGGTGGGCACCGCCTGGCGATATGCCGAGTGCTCCACTATCTTCGGCAACTCCGCGGGATTAGTCGTCATGATGTCACGCGCCGCATCGTCGAATTCATGCGCCCATGGGGTGCCAAAGTCGGGCTTGTCCCACTGCACCATGCGTAAGTTGTGCACCACATTGCCACTCCCAAGAATCAGTACACCCTGCTCGCGGAGTGGTGCAAGTGCTGCACCCAGCGCAACATGATCAACAAAACTCTTGGTTGCATCGATCGACAACTGAATGACAGGAATATCTGCTGCAGGAAACATGTGATGCAGCACTGACCACGTGCCGTGGTCAAGCCCCCAACTGTCAGTATCCATCCCCACCCAGTGAGGCTTCACTACTTCGATGAGTTCCGCGGCAACCTCAGGGGATCCAGGTGCTGGATACTCAATTTCGAACAACTCCTGAGGGAACCCGTAGAAATCGTGAATGGTTTTCGGATTCCGCATTGTCGTCACTGCAGTGGCATTGATGTACCAGTGGGCCGAGACGACAACGATTGCGCGTGGTACTGGAATGGTCGCACCAAAAGCCCGCCATCCCTCCGTATACATGTTGTGTTCCAACACGTTCATCGGGCTTCCGTGTCCGAAGAACGCAGTAGGCATAGTCGTTGTCATGGGATTTCTCCAGATAGTTGCGCTCGCAACTAATTATAGAGATTAGGGCGTGCCTGCGCAACCCATCCCCGGTGTGTCAGACCGGCACACATGTCCCTTCACCAACCGACGAAAGGGGCCTACTATGGCAATCAGCGAAGCTCGGCGATTCGAACTACACGGCAAACTCCGCGATGTATTAGGAGACGAGATGGGCACCACCCTGATGGAACACCTTCCACCGAGCGGCTGGACAAACGTTGCGCGTCACGACGAAATGGAGAGGCGATTTGACGTGATGGACCGCCGACTTGAAGTCATTGAGAAGAGAATTGATCAATTGGACTCACGCATCCGCACCTTCTCGACGATCGGCTTGACCGTGATTCTCGCTCTAGCTGCGATACAAGTGCAGGTACTCCTCACGATGTAGGTGCACGTTGGCACAGTGCACTCTCGCCTGAAAACCTGATTGATCTTGACTCTCACTACCCCCTAGACGGGGCCGCGATAATCAGTACATGATGACCGAACTGTCTAAATGACCATCGGTACAATAAGGACAGCCTTATGCGCCGTTGTCCACATGGGCGGCGTGGCGCGGTGGCGCCTTACTCATGGTCATTACTCCTCCCCAGCCCGAACTCACTCATCTTGATGAGTCATATCGAGCGATTTGTGATGCGTTTGATCGTGGCGAACTCACTGCAGCTGAGGCGCGAAGCAAAGTGCTTGCCCTCTCGCACACCGATGATCAGGGTCGTACATGGAAAGTGGACACCTCCAAGTCTGGTCGTCATGCTGCATTTCGTTACGAGTTTGGTGATGGTGAATCGGGTCATGCCGCCACAAAGACCGCACTCCCCAACCCCGACCTCGCACATCTTGACCGCGCCTACCGACTGATCTGCAAACAATTCGACGAAGGCGAAATCACCGCTACCGAAGCGCGCGTGCAGGTGATGTCACTCGCACATACAGACGACGAGGGCCGAACCTGGCGTATCGACACGAAGAATTCGGGACGCCGAGCGGCATTTGTCATCGACGTGTCCGCCCCGGATCGTGATGACGAATTTACCGATGAGCCTCTCGACGAATACGTCTATGACGAACCTCGCACAGCGCAGCGACCGGTGCCTGTGGACACCAGGCGACTTCTTACCTCTGTAGCAGTGCTCGGTACAGCAATCGTTCTCATCTTTGTCGGTGTTCGCTTCGTAATCAGTGAGACCTGGAGTGCAGTGAGCGGAGATTCTGAAGCGTCGATCATCGTCGATGCAAGCCCGGATCAATCAATTGTGACGACCCCTCCGGTTACGGCTCCGATTGGACCAGCTCCCAAGATCGAGGCATACGGTTCACGAGATGAGGTTCCGTTCAACGTGGATATCGAGTTTGGGCGCTCGGTCCTCGACGAACCACTCATCGTTCATCGACGAGGTATTGCCGGCGCCCCACGCGCGCTGATTGTGGGGACAATTCACGGAGACGAGCCTGCAGGGTTACAGGTCACCGAGATTCTGCGCACCATGAACCTCGATCAACCCATTGATTTGTGGATTGTTGACAACCTCAACCCCGACGGCTTTGCCGTTTCAACGCGACAAAATGCAAACAAAGTCGACCTCAATCGCAACTTCCCGCGCCGATGGGAACCGGTTGGCAAGGTTGGGTTCTGGCAATACGCCGGACCAAGCGCTGCAAGTGAACCCGAAACTCGCGCCATGATGCGACTCGGAGAACTCGTCAATCCGCAGTTCACCGTCTGGTATCACCAGGACTACTTCCGCATCAGCCCTGGAGCCGGCCGCGATGGCGAGATCCGCGAGCGGTACGCATCGCTCGTCAACTTGCCGCTCTTGCCGATCTCTGGAGGGAGTTACAGCGGAACGTCGAATGTGTGGGCGCGTTCAGTGGATACAGACGATGGGATCTCGCTCACCGTCGAGTTTGGTCCATCACCATTGCGCCAAGGTGAGGCGGCGGCCAATGCCAGTGCCGTTCTCGCCATTATGCGCGAATACTTTCAGCCTTAGATTCGTCGATTCTTCGTACACGTACGAGTGCGCTTTGGGCCGTCCTCGTAGCAGTGAATATCGGTGTCCTGCACGTCGTACCGATCAAGCCAATCGATCTTGTTATCGGCAATCTTGGGTGTGATGCACGGATATGAACCGTCGTCTGGACACGGATTATCGACCGCTTCAGCAACTATCCGCGACAAATACCAACCGAGCGCAACTGTGCCCTTAAGCGTGAGATGTATGCCATCACGCTCAAACCAG
>JBIIEO010000009.1:0-69589 GCA_044237775.1 Ilumatobacteraceae bacterium
CAGGCCGCGTTGCACCAACGATGGCGGAAGCCACGTTGTCGTTCTGCAGCACCCAAGCGATTGCCAGTTGTGCCATCGACAAACCGGCCTGAGCGGCAATCGGCGCAAGTCGCTGCACGCGTGTCAATACGTCGTCACTCATCCATCGGGCGATGAAGTTCTTGCCACTCAATTCGTCGGTTGCGCGTGAGCCATCGGGTGGCGGTTGGCCGGGTAGGTATTTGCCGGTGAGCACGCCTTGGGCGATGGGCGACCAGACAATCTGCGACATGCCGTTTACCCGAGACGCAGGGATCACTTTCTCCTCGATCACGCGCCACAGCATCGAGTACTGCGGCTGGTTGGAGACGAAGGGAACATGAAGTTCGCGCGCGAGAGTGGCGCCGGCATCGATTTGTTCGGCTGTCCACTCGGACACGCCGATGTAGAGCGCTTTGCCGCGACGCACGATGTCGGCGAAAGCGACCATGGTCTCCTCGAGCGGCGTCTCGTAGTCGAATCGATGTGCCTGATAGAGATCGACATACTCCACGTTGAGTCGCTGTAGGGAGGCGTCGATCGAATGCATGATGTGCTTGCGCGATAGGCCACGGTCGTTTGGCCCTGGCCCAGTTGGCCAAAACACTTTGGTGAAGATCTCGTAGCTTTCGCGGCGAACGCCCGCGAGCGCGCGCCCCATCACCGCTTCGGCGCGTGTGCCGGCGTAGACGTCTGCGGTGTCGAACGTGGTGATGCCTAGGTCAAGCGCCCGCGCGACGCACGCCTTGGCCGCATCCTCCTCTACCTGGCTCCCGTGGGTGATCCAGTTGCCATAACTGATGGCCGAGACTTTCAGTCCGCTGTTGCCCAAATACCGAAATTCCATTGCTTCATCTTTCCATGTGGCCTCGCCGTGTCAACACGTCGGGAACGGACATAGTGTGGGGCCATGGACGTCAAAGTCGTTGATTACCGTTCGCCGAATGCGCCGAAGGAATTCACCGAATCGTTGCGCAATACTGGTTTTGCGGTATTGGTGAACCATCCCATTAACTACGACGATGTGCTGCACCTGCAGCAAGAGTGGTTGGACTTCTTCAGGTCGGAACGCAAGTGGGAGTTCCTTCCCGGTGAGGGCGGCCAAGATGGCTATCGCCCGATGGAGGAAGCCGAGCGTGCGGTAGGCGCCGGAGCGAAGGACATCAAAGAGTATTTCCACTGGTATCCGTGGGGCATTCGTCCCGATAAAGAATCGGTGTCGGCCGCGAAGTATTACGAGGCTGGCATGTCGCTTGCCTCGGAGTTACTCAGTTGGGTCGAGGCCAACACGCCTCAGGAGATCACGAAGAACTTCTCGATGCCGCTCTCCGAGATGATTGTCGGCACCAAGCGCACGCTCCTGCGCGTGCTGCACTATCCGCCACTCACGGGAAACGAACCCGTTGGATCGGTGCGTGCTGCGGCGCATGAAGACATCAACATGATCACGGTGCTTCCTGCGAGCAATGAGCCGGGTCTGCAAGTACTCGATCTTGAAGGCAACTGGCACGACGTTCCCTGTGATCCGGGCAGCGTGGCGATCAATGCCGGCGACATGCTCGACTACGTGACCGGCGGCTATTACCCGAGCACCACGCATCGTGTGAATAATCCCACCGGTGAGTCGGCTAAGCGTTCGCGCGTATCGACGCCGTTGTTCCTGCACCCAGCCGACGATGTCGTTATCTCCGAGGGCAAGACGGCCTTTGACTTCTTGCGTGATCGAATCAAGGAAATCGCCGGCGTCGAACTGACGAAGTAGGCGGCGGTGGACCTATCGCTGCGCACTGACAATCTGATTGCCGGCTCTTGGGAGCAGGCAGAGTCAACTATTGATGTGTTGAACCCTGCAACGGGTGAGTCAATTACTGCTGTCGCGAATGCCTCGGTGAGCGACTGTCTGCGCGCGGTGGGTGCCGCGCATGAGGCATTCGAATTGTGGAAGAACTCCGCGCCCCGTGTGCGTGGCGAGGTGCTTCGCCGTGCGTTCGAGATGATGATGGCCGATCAGGAACGTCTTGCCACGATCATCACGATGGAAATGGGCAAGGTGCTTGCAGACTCGCGTGCCGAAGTGGCCTACGCGGCAGAGTTTTTTCGTTGGTTCAGCGAAGAGGCCGTGCGCATCGATGGCGACTATCGCCGTGCGCCGAGTGGCGCGAATTGGTTGATGGTGAGTCGTCAGCCGGTGGGCGTTGCGTTGCTGGCAACACCGTGGAACTTCCCAGCGGCGATGGCGACGCGCAAGATTGGCCCCGCGTTGGCCGCCGGATGCACCGTCGTGCTGAAACCTGCACACGAAACTCCGCTTACTGCACTTGCGATTGCGGAAATTCTGCAGCGTGCGGGTGTGCCCGATGGCGTGGTGAACGTGGTGGTTACCGACACGCCGGGCCCCGCGGTAGAGGCGATGCTCGATTCGGGTCGCGTGCGCAAACTGAGTTTCACGGGTTCAACGCCGGTGGGTTCGCTGTTGTTGGCTCAGGCAGCCAAACGCATTATCAACTGCAGCATGGAACTGGGTGGCAATGCGCCGCTCATCGTATTCGACGATGCTGACCTCCATGTGGCTGTGGACGGCGCGATGTTGGCCAAGATGCGCAATGGCGGCGCGGCCTGTACTGCCGCCAATCGCTTCTACGTGCACGAGCGCATATATGATGCCTTCTGCGACCGCTTTGTCGCGCGCATGTCGGCGCTGGAACTGGGCGACGGATTGTTGCCTACGTCCACGCTTGGGCCATTGATGAGCGCTGCGCAGCAGCAGCGCGTGGTATCGCTCGTTAGCGGTGCGGTATCGCGTGGCGCGCGTGTGTTGTGCGGTGGCAACGCCACAACGAATCCGGCATTTGGTTACGAGGCGACGGTGCTTGTCGACGTGGCGCACGACGATGCGCTACTGAGCGAAGAGATCTTCGGACCCGTAGCACCGATTGTGCGATTTGGCGATCGCGACGACGTGGTAGCAATGGCCAACGATGTCGATCATGGACTTGTGTCGTATGTCTTCAGTGCGAATGTTGCTCGGGCAATGGCCACTGCAGAACGACTGGAGACGGGCATGGTCGGGATGAATCGCGGCATCGTGTCGGACCCTGCCGCACCGTTTGGTGGCATGAAGGCCTCGGGAATTGGCCGTGAGGGGGCGCACGACGGTTTGCTCGCGTTCCTCGAGACGAAGTATGTGGCGGGGAACTGGGCCTGAGGCTTGTGAGGCCGGCGTTATCGGCGACGTATTCGGGGTAGACCGATCGCCGAACGTCTGGAACAATGGGTAGACCATGACCGACGACATCGACGTCAAGACCAACTGGTTAGACCCCGACCTGCTCACTGCGGTGCGCGGGCAAGTGCCTGTTGTATATGTCGACGCCGTGCCCGTGCGCGTAGATGACATGGGGCAAATTACCCACGTTGGCATGCTGCTTCGCCAGGCTCCCGACGGCAACATCAGTCGCACGGTCGTATCCGGTCGCGTGCTCTTGGGCGAGCGCATTCGTGAGGCACTCCTGCGACATCTGGAAAAAGATCTTGGTCCTCTGGCGTTGCCGCGCATTCCCCCCGACCCGTCGCCGTTCACCGTTGTTGAGTATTTTCCCGATCCGTCAATCACTGGTTTCCATGATCCACGGCAACATGCGGTGAGCCTCGCCTTCGTGGTGCCGGTGACCGGTGATTGTCACCCCACGCAGCAAGCACTCGATCTGGGATGGTTCACACCCGAGCAGGCCGTCAGTGAGCAAATGCGACGTGAGATGACTGGCGGCCACGACCGCCTCGTGCGTATGGCTCTGGCGTCTGTTGGCCGCTTGCCATAACGGCAAGCGCTAGTTGCCGCTTACCGAGCGGCGCCGCCGCCTCACCCGCCGGGCACGTTGCTGGCGCGCGTGTGGTGGGGGAGACACGATCGTTGTCGTGTCGTCGAGAATCAACGTGATGCCATCGTCGTCGATGTTGCCGGGTTCGCCAGAGGCTTCGAACACGACGGGCGCTTCCTCTTTTGGCTTGCGCCCCAAGAGACGATCGAACGCCACCATCGAACCCGCGAGCATTGCGCCAACCGTGCCGTAACGCTGCGCCGCACGCCGCACCATGTCGTTGGAAGCAGGGGTCGACGCATCGTCGTCGACTGCATCGTCGTCGCGCGGTGTGTTGGGGGAGGTCACAGCGATGACCGTACCTCCCTATCCCACGCTTGGTTCGGCGTGGGAACTATTTTTTCCCCTGTGCTACGGAAGCGGGCTGCATATCGACAAACGGTGGCCCTGCGTACGGCGCTCTTGGGTCGCACAGTACGTCGATTCAACGCTGATCGTCTTGAAGGCATCGCACCCGTCATCGGTCACGTCATCGAGGAAGTCCGCTTGATGGATCGCGCGATCGAGATCGTGTGGGATGACTCGATCGTCCTCGCGACACGGCTGAGTCCACTGGGCGCATGGCATCTCTATCGTCCGGGCGAGGTGTTTCGTCGTCCGGTGGAGCGTGCAGATGTTGTGCTTGACGTCGGCCCATGGATCGCAGTGTGTTTTGGGGCCTCGACGGTAGAAGCATTTAAAGATTTCGATCCGCGTCGTCATCCGATATTGGGGTCAGTTGGCCCCGACATCGCCAGTGACAACGCAGACTTGGAAGAGTGCGTTGATCGCATGATGCATTACGAAGAGCGCGACGCAACCGTTGCTGAGGTACTCGTCGATCAACGTGTGGTTGTCAATGTCGGCAATGTGTATCGATGTGAGGCGTTGTGGGCATGTGAGATTCATCCATGGGCGCCGATCGGCGATCTCAAGCGAGCGGAATGCCGTGAACTGGTCACCTTGCTCCGTGAAATGGTGGTGGCTGGGTCAGCCGCGCAGCATCCGACGCTCGCCGTGTATGGCAGGCAGGGCAAGGCCTGCCTGCGCTGTGCCGGATTGATCAAGGTCACTCATCATGGGGAAGCCAGCCGCGTGTTGTATTGGTGCCCCGACTGCCAAACCGCTCACCAGCCTCTCACGAGGCCCAACTTCACGCCGATGTTCATTGAGCGCAACGACACGCCGGTGGACTCGCACCCTGCAGCGCAGATGTACATGGATGAAATCAGCCAGCGACGCGCTGGCAACTTCTAAATTTCCGGATTGGGATACTTCTACGTCGTGGAGATCGACTGCATGATGTCGACCCGAGTTGCCTTCCACGCGGGATAGATCGCGGCAAGCACGCCGACGATGAAGGACAACACGAGAATCACGATCGTACCGCTCACCGGCAGGCTGAACGCTGCGAGTCCATCGTCGGCTAGCACGACGATGAGTACAAGTCCCATCACGATGCCGAGCACAACACCCACAACTGCGCCGAACATCGAGGTGATGACGCTCTCCCAGCGCACGGTGGTGCGCACTTGCGATCGCGTCATGCCCACGGCGCGCAGCAAGCCAATTTCTCTACGACGCTCGAACACCGACAGCAGCAGAGTGATGACGATGCCGACCACGGCAATGACAATGGAGAGCGCAAGCAGGCCATAGATGAGACCAAGGATCTGATTGATCTGGCCGGACTGCGCGTCGATGAACTCTTGACGGCTCTGTAATGTGCCGAGGCCACGGTCGGTGGAGACCGTGGCGAGCGCGGTGCGCGCATCGTCGTCTGAGACTCCGTCACGGATGTTCACATAGATGATGGTGTCGAACAGGGTGTTATTGGTATCTGCAAACAGGTCTCGGTTGATGACATAGGAACCGAAGAAACCATTGGGCACGAATGTGCCCTCAATGGTCAGTGTCTTGACCGTGCCGTCGACGAGGCCAACATTGAGTGTGTCGCCGAGTTGCCAGCCCTCGGTCGTCGCGCGGTTGTTGCTGACGATGACACCACTGGCGGTCAGTGCGGTCTGATCGCCGAGCACCATTTCGAGGTCAACGAGCCCGGTAGCGGTGGCGGGGTTGAGTACTTGCACGAAGCGGCCTTCGCCGTCCAGTGTGACGGTGGCGAAGCCGAGACCGGTGGCCTGTTCCACTTCGGGGAGTGAGGCGACTTCGTCGGACAAAGTGGTGGGCAGTCCGCCGAAGCCGTTGGACGGAGCAGAGATCGCATAGTCGCCGTTGAATTGGTCGCCGATTGTGTCGCGAATTTCCTTTTCGACACTCGCTGCAAATGCGGTGAACGCAGTGACGAGGGCGACGCCGATGAGCACGGGAGCAGCAGTGCGGGCAGTGCGCTTGGGGTTGCGTGCCGCATTCTGCCGAGCCATCGCGCCGGTGACGCCGCGCCACCATTCAATTGGTCGGCCGAGTCCGAGGGCGACCGGTTTGGCGACGCCCGGCCCGATAACCAATACGCCGGCAAAAAACGCCACTACACCGAGGCCGAGGAACCAGTCATTAACGCCAAGTGCGGCCAAGACGAGCGCGACGATGCCCAGCACGAGAACGCCGATGCCAATCGAGAATCGCTTGCGATTGCTGCCGACATTTTCGATCGCGGTATCGCGAAGCGCTGCGAGTGGCGGCACGCGTCCGGCCTTCAGCGCGGGGAATACTGCAGACACGATTGTGACGAGCGTGCCCACCACCAACGTGATGATCACGGTACGCATTTCGATAGACAGTCCCTGCGTGGGAATGTCCACACCGAATGCTGCCAAGAGGGCGCTCAAACCGCGCGAGAGCGCAATGCCAGTGAGGAATCCAAGGATCGACCCTAAGAGCCCGATGATGGTGGCTTCTACGAGCAGCGCAGTTGTTACCTGCTTGCGGTTGGCGCCAATCGCACGAAGCAACGCGTTCTCTCGCAGGCGTTGCGCGGTGGTAATCGAGAACACGTTGAAGATCACGAAGCAGCCAATGCCGAGTGCGATGAGGGAGAAGATAGTGAGGAACGTGGTGAGGAAGCCGATGACTGCACCGATTTGATCGGTGGTCTCTTCGGTGATCTGTGCGCCGGTAAGAGTCTCAAGTTTCAGCGTCGAGTCAAGTGCAGCGTCAATACGCGCGGTGAGTTCTTCCTCGCTCAACGACCCGTCGCCCTGCACGAGGAAGGCGTCAACATATCCAGGCTTGAGCAGGAATGCCGAAGCTGTCGGCTGATCGAACAACGCAAACGTGGCGCCGCCGGGCGAGCTGATCTCGCCGTAACTGGCGATGCCGACGAGGGTGAATTCACGGCTGCCCGATTGCGCATTGACGCGCACGACATCGCCAACGACGAAGTCGCCATTGTTGGCCGTGGCGCGGTCCATCATCATCTCGATCTCGCCAGATGGCAGTCGGCCCTCCTCTACCGACCACAGGCCAGCGACACTGGCAGTCGCGATACCACCAAACGTGGGGGGCCCGTTGTCGGAGCCCAACGGCTTGCCGTCTTTGCCGATGATTCGTGCGAATGCTTGGATATCGCCGGTCGCGTCCTTCACACCATCGACACCGAGCACAGTGTCGAGCGCCTCGATGGGCACGCTCGCGCGTTGTTCGCCGCCGAATTGCACCTCGATGAAGCTCGACGAACGCACGTATGCGTCGACATCGCGGAAGACGTCGGTGAAGAGGCGATCAAACGTTTTGGACAACGTGTCGGAAAATATGAACGTGCCTGAAAGAAACCCCGTACCAAGAATGATGGCGAGCGATGTGAGAAACAGGCGGCCCTTGCGGGCGAGCGTCATTTTGAGCGAAAGCCGCAGCACGGTGGATTACTCCCCGAGGTGCTTGAGATAGTCGAGGACCTTTTCCGGATTCGGTTCGGTCATCTCGCCAGCGATCTTGCCGTCCTTCAGGAACACGATGCGATCGGCGTAGCTAGCAGCAACGGCATCGTGGGTGACCATCACGATGGTCTGGCCAAGCTCGGTCACGGCGCGCCGCATGAACGAGAGCACCTCGTGGCCCGTCTTGGAATCGAGGTTGCCTGTGGGCTCGTCGGCAAAAATCACCGATGGTTGGCTGGCGAGTGCGCGCGCCACCGCGACGCGTTGCTGCTGGCCACCTGACAACTCACTTGGCCGGTGATCGAGTCGGTCGCGTAGGCCGATGGTGTCAATGACCTTGTCGATCCAGGCACGGTCACCCGTCTGGCCACCAAGCGACAACGGCAACACAATGTTTTCTTCCGCACTCAAGGTGGGGATCAGGTTGAAGGCCTGGAACACGAAGCCCACCTGGTCGCGGCGGAGCTTGGTGAGCGCTTTGTCGTTGAGGCCGCTTAAGTCGACGCCGCCAATGGTCACTGATCCCGACGTCAACGAGTCAAGGCCTGCAATGCAATGCATCAGCGTCGACTTGCCGGAACCGCTGGGTCCCATGATCGCGGTGAACTTGCCTTTGTCGAAGCTAATGGTCACGCCGTCTAGTGCGCGAACCTCTCCGTCGCCTGAACCATAAATCTTGAATGCGGCCTGTGCCGTTGCTGCTGCCTGAGACATGGCTCACAGCCTAGGAGGTTGAGGTGATGTTGGTCAGTCGAGATTGATGTTGAAGTGATCACGAAATGCTGCGAAGTACTCACCGTCATCATCCGTGACGGCGAGTCGCACCCATGCCTCATCGCTCATCGCCGTGCGGCCTTCCACGATGGATGTACCGCCCCATGAGCAGGGGTAGCGCAAGCGAGGTGTGTCGGTGACTATTGCCTCGTGAATCACGTGGGCCACTTCTTCGGCAGGCGATGCATGCTGGTGACCTACTTCGTAGAACCGGAACATCCTGCGGTAATGCGCGCCATAGGCGCCGGATGCGTTTGGCGCATCGGTGTTCTTGGCGAAGATCGAGGACCGAGTAATGCCTGGCTCGACAATGGCCACGCGGATGTCAAACGGCGCTAACTCTTGGGCAAGTTCTTCACTCAATCCTTCAAGTGCCCACTTCGAGGTGACGTACGGAGACTGGGCAATTGCTGCGAGTCTGCCGACGACGGAGGACACGTTGATGATCGTGCCGCTTCGCCGTGCGCGCATTCCTGGGAGCACCGCCTGAGCGCAACGAACAACGCCGAGGACGTTGACATTGAACGAGTCGAGATAGTGGTCGATCGCGCTTTCTTCGACAACGCCGTTGCCGCCGATCCCGGCGTTGTTCACCAGTACATCAATAGGCGTTGAATCGAGGATCTTGGAGAAAGCACGCTGAACAGAATTGTCATCGGCAACGTCCATCTCAACTAACTCGATAGACGCCTGCATCTCGGCGGCGCGGGACATCAGTTTGTCCGCCTTTGCCGCAGATCGAGCCGTGGCAAAGACACGGAATCCGTTCGTACCGAGGTGAAGCGCAGTCGCCCGCCCGATTCCCGAATTGGCTCCGGTGACGACAGCAACGCGGGTGTCATGGTCACTCATGCGCTGCAGGTTAGGTGACGCTCGACTGTCGGGCGGATGCCGCCCGCGGTTAGCCTCCGCTCATGACTCGTCGCGAACCTCCGGCGGATTTTCCCCGCACGCTTGCCGCTCTGCGGGAGTCGGGCTGGCAGTCGATTCCCGTCAAGGAAGAGTTGCGTCGTAACGCGGTGCAGCGCATCGCCGATGGAGAGCCACTCTTCGCTGGCGTGCTTGGTTACGAAGACACGGTGATGCCGCAGCTCGAAAATTCGCTGCTTGCTGGCCACGACGTCATCTTTCTCGGCGAGCGCGGCCAGGCAAAGACCCGCATGATTCGATCGCTCACGGGCTTGCTTGACGAATGGATGCCCATTATCGCGGGAAGCGAAATCAACGATGATCCCTATGCGCCGGTGTCTGCGTATGCCCGTCACCAGGTGGCAGAGCATGGTGAATCGACCGCGATCGCATGGGTGCATCGCGACGACCGTTACGGCGAAAAGTTGGCGACGCCCGATACGTCAATTGCCGACCTGATTGGCGAGGTGGACCCGATCAAGGTGGCCGAGGGCCGATACCTCAGTGATGAGTTGACCATTCATTACGGATTGGTCCCTCGCACCAACCGCGGCATCTTTGCTATCAACGAACTTCCCGACCTTTCGGAGCGCATTCAGGTGGGACTGCTCAACGTGCTCGAGGAGCGCGATGTGCAGATTCGTGGATACAAGATTCGACTCCCGCTTGATGTGTTGCTTGTGGCATCTGCAAACCCCGAGGACTACACGAACCGCGGGCGCCTCATCACGCCACTCAAGGATCGCTTCGGTAGCCAAATCCGCACGCACTATCCGCTTGAGGCTGAAACCGAAATGGCCATCGTGCGTCTCGAGGCGCGCCCCTCCGACATCGCCGATGTCGTGGTGCACTGGCCGCTGTTTATGGAAGAGATCGTTGCGACGGTAAGTCATCTGGCCCGTTCGTCCTCTCACGTCAATCAACGCAGCGGGGTTAGCGTTCGTCTTTCGGTGAGCAACTTCGAGATTCTTGCCGCCAACGCCACGCGTCGCGCATTGCACATGGGCGAAACCGACGTTGCCCCGCGGGTGAGCGATCTCGCGGCGTTGGCCGCTTCGATGTCGGGCAAGATCGAAATTGAAGCGGTAGAAGACGGCCATGAGGCGGTGATCCTGGAGAATCTGCTCAAGGCGTCGGTGCTGCAGGTGTTTAAGCAAAATGTTGCTTCTCCGCGGTTGAGTGCAATTGTGGACGCCTTTGAACAGGGTCTCGTTGCCCATGCCGGAGAGGACATCGCGTCAGAGGAATACTTGGCGTTGTTCGAGGCAGTGCCGCCGCTACGTGAGTTGGTGGTTGAACTCGTTGGTGCAGAAGCTCCAGTGTCTGTAGTTGCTAGCGCGACAGAGTTTGTGCTCGAGGGTTTGCACTTAGGTAAGCGCCTGAACAAAGACCAGTCAGGAACGCGCGCGACGTATCGGTCGCGCTGAGTTATCCCACGAAAGGCGAGCGGGTCCAGTACTCGTTGATGTCGTAGCGATCGTCGATCATCGGCTCACCGATAATGGTGACGACGTCAACAGGAGCGTCAAAGCCTTGAAGCGCAACCGGAGGATGCGCCACTGCTTCAATGCCAATGGGAAGTCCATTGACCTGACCGGCAGGCATCAAAATGCCGGCGTCGGAGGCAGCGTCGCACAGGCGGGCGGCAAGGTTGGGCGCGGTGCCGATGTAGTCCTGTCCTTCAAACAACATGGTGTCGCCAGTAGCGATACCGATGCGTAGACGAAGTGGCGAGCACGCGGTAGTTGCGTACTTCTGCAGTTCGAGCGCAAACGTGATGCCATCAACCGCCTCAACCGCCACGGCCATAAGGCCATCGCCCAGGTACTTGTCGATGCGCACGCCCTGGTGCGAACCCACCGCACGCGCAATGCCACGGAACTGAGCGAGTAGCTGAGTTGCGGCACCATCACCGTTCTTCTCCGTGTAGTCAGTAAAGCCGGAGAGATCCGCGAAGACGAATGTCCGGCGGAATCGCATAGGAGCAAAGCCTAGGGGTATCGTGCGCGCATGGGGACGCGGTTCACCTACTCGCGATGGGACGGCACCCAGCGCGGCTTCGATGTGAATGCCGATTCATTGCTGGACCAGTTGGCCGATGACCTGATGTATCACGGCGACCCCACGAGCGCACTTCGTCGGATGATGCAGGACGGGCTTCGTGACGCAAACGGTGAGCGAATCCAGGGGCTGCGCGAGATGCTGGAGCGTCTTCGTGATCGGCAAGAGGAAATCAAGTCCTCTGGCGATCTTGATGGCATCTACAAAGAAATCGACGACGCGCTAAACGATGTGCTCGACGAGGAGCGCCACGCGATTGACGACTCGGTACGCGCTGCGCGGGATTCCGGCGACGAACGTCGTCTGGAGACCGCCACCGAGTCGGCTGCCATGCGGCATGCGCGACTCGGCATGATGCCTGACGATCTCGCGGGCAAAGTGGCAGAGCTTCAGCGCTATGACTTCGTGTCCAACGATGCGCAACGCCGTTTCGACGAGTTGATGGAGCGTTTGCGTCAGCAGGTGCTCCAGCAGCAACTCGATCAGATGTCGTCGGCCATGCAGAACCTCACTCCCGAAGACCTGCAGCGCACCAAAGACATGATGGCCGCGCTGAACGAGATGATTGACAAGCGTGAGCGCGGTGAAGACCCTGGCTTCGAAGCATTCATGGACGAGTTTGGTGACTTCTTCCCTGAGAACCCCGAAAACCTTGACGAACTGCTGGAACAGATGGCACGCCGTATGGCCGAGGCGCAGTCGATGTTGAATTCGATGTCACCCGAACAGCGTGATCAATTACAGCGACTTTCTGAGCAATTACTCGACGACATGGACTTGCGTTGGCAGTTCGATCAGCTGGCACGCAACATGCAGTCATTGTTTCCTCAGCTCGGGCAGATGCCCGGTGAGTCGTTTTCCGGGAGTGCCCCGCTCGGGTTTCAACAGGCGATGCAAGCGTTCCGTGATCTGGAGGACGCCAAGGCTCTGGAGGCCATGTTAAAGAACGCCTCCTCGCCGGCCGGCTTGGCCGAGGTGGATATGGACCGTGTCCGCGATCTGCTCGGCGATGACGCCGCCAACTCTCTTGAACGACTCGCTGAGCTGTCGCGACTGATGGAGGAAGCCGGCCTGATCGATCAGAAAGAGGGCCGCGTACGGCTATCCCCGCGAGCAATTCGAAAACTTGGCGCGAAGGCATTGCGTGATTTGTTTGGCTCATTACGCAAGGACATGGTCGGCCAACATGCGATCGAGTCGATTGGTATCGGGCATGAGCGGGCTGAAGACTCGAAGCCATACGAGTTCGGCGATCCCTTTCGTCTTGATCTGCATGGCACGTTGCGCAATGCACTGCGTCGCAACGGAATGGGAGTGCCGGTGAGGCTCTCACCAGACGACTTTGAGATTGAACGAACAGAACATGCCACGCGATCGTCGACCGTGTTGATGTTGGACTTGTCGATGTCAATGCCGATGCGCGACAATTTCCTTCCTGCAAAGAAGGTCGCGATTGCTCTGCATCACCTCATTTCGACGCAGTTTCCCCGCGACTATTTGGGGGTAGTGGGCTTTGGGGAAACCGCCCGGGAGCTTGCCCCAGAGGCGCTTCCCGAGGCCTCCTGGGATTTCGCATATGGCACCAACATGCACCACGCGTTCACCCTTGCTCGAAAGATGCTCGCCAACCGGTCTGGTACGAAACAGATCATCATGATCACGGATGGTGAGCCAACGGCGCACATCACCCCACGGGGCGAGGTGTTCTTCAACTATCCGCCAGTGCGTGAAACTGTGGAGACCACACTGCGGGAGGTGCTGCGGTGCACAAAGGCCAACATTCGCATCAACACGTTCATGTTGGATGCCGACAATGGCCTGCGCCGATTTGTTGAGCGACTCACACACATCAACGGTGGGAGGGCATTCTTCACGACGCATGACACGCTCGGCGACTATGTGCTCCTTGACTTCCTTGAGCACAAGCGTCGCGTGAGCCGAGCAGGGGCCTCGCGATGAGTGGGGTGGGGAATCGGGGGTACTGCCCGCGTATTTGCATTTTGTACACGAATTTGCCACAATGACACCGCTGTAATTACCCGGTTGTAGGCGCGCCCCCGCGACTTCGGCCGGTGTCGGGAGGGGCAACAATTCGTGGAAGATGATCACATTGAGCTGAGCGCTGACCGCGCTTGGCAAGACCAAGCCAACTGCCTCGGCGTCGATCCAGACTTGTTCTTTCCGGAACGGGGTGCGTCGACCCGCGAAGCGAAAGAAGTCTGTAAGGGCTGCACCGTGCGCGAGGACTGCCTCGAATACGCCTTGGCCAATGGCGAGAAGTTCGGCATCTGGGGCGGACTCTCGGAGCGTGAGCGTCGCAAGTTGCGCCGTCAACGCGCGCAGTCGATGCGCACCATCGTCAGCGCCTAGCCGCGCGACTGATTGCGGCGCGCGAGCCGCGCTTCGATGGTTTTGTCAGCCGAGAGATCGAGCTGCGCCCATCGCGATCGATCGATGCCAGCAAGCGTGCGGGCGGGAACTAAGCCAACGAGTTCGGCGCGGTCGATTGCCGCATGGCGTTCGACGAAGTCCCACACCGCATCGGGTCCGGTAACCGATGGATCGATGAGGTTCATACTCACTTGCGCAAATGGGCCTACCTGCAGGCCCAACGCCCGCACCGATTCGCTGCGAATCTGCCGAGCAATGCTTTTCGCCGTTTCGAGCGAGGCATCCTTCAGCCACAAGTTGTAGGCAACCAAAATGGGCCGTGCGCCCACACAGATTGCGCCGGCGAGCGGATGAGGTTCGCGCGGCCCATGGTCGGGCACGAGATCCACAAATGCATGCTTGCGGATAAATGGCAATGTGCGTTCGGGCCCGTAGAGAAAACAGGGGACACCTAACTCGCCTGCGGCAAAACGCGCGAAGTCATCGCGTGCCCGCAGCGCGTCATCAAATGTTGATGGCTCAATCGCAACAAACGGGACTACATCGATGATTCCCACTCGTGGGTGAACTCCGGAGTGCTGGGTGAGATCCAAAAGTCCGAGTGCGGCGCGCGCGAGGACGCGGGGCGCGTCGACGCCGGCCAGTGTGAACACGCTTCGGTTGTGATCGGCGTCGCTGTGGAGGTCGAGGAGGTCCGTACCGACACTCTGCGCTAGCGCATGAATGCGCTCAGTATGAGCACCTTCGCTGATGTTGATCACGCACTCAAGCACCCGCATTGCTTATCGCATGAGGGGCCGGAACCGCCAGCGCGACCAGGGTGCTAGATTGACCGTCATGCCAGGTGGATGGGAATGGATAGTCGTGTTGGTCATCGCCGTTGCGTTGTTCGGTTCTCGTTTGCCGAAGATTGCACGGAATCTCGGCCAGGCGCAGCAGGAGTTCAAGAAGGGGCAGTCCCAGGGTCAACAGGGCGGCACCGACTCGAACAACGGTGGCACGACGCCGCCGCCTCCGAGCGCCTAACTGCCGTTGGCGCTTAGCGCGCCGAGACCTTCACGCGACGACCGAGAACATCGGACAACAACGTCCGTCGTTCGTTCGCTGCGTACGCGTTGAGGTCGGTGTCTTGTGACTTTGTCGTCTTGAACGTGATCTCGAGCGCATCGCTCAACAATGTCGTTTCCAACTTCTTGACGCGACCGTCTTGTGTGCGGTCCAGCCCAATTGCAATGCGCAAGACGCCGGCAAGCGCGCGCACGATGTGTTGATCGTCGGCACTCAACGCCGCAAATTCGGCATGCTCGCTCTTGGGAAGTCCCTTGCGGTGATAGCGGGCAATTTGTGCGATCAATTCGATTTCGCGGTCCGTAAGTCCGACCAACTCCGAGTTACGAATGACGTAGTAGCTGTGGAGATGGTGTTTGGAGTGGGAAACGACAACACCGACATTGGCAAGTAGCGCGGCCGCTTCGAGGAGTCGACGAGCGGAGATATCGACCCCAAGGGGCTCATGCAATTGGTCAAAGAGATCGCAGGCGATGCGCGCCACATGTTCTGAGTGATCGGGTCGATCGTCGCATCGGTCTGCGAGCACACGAACACTGCGCATCGCCGCGTCGGTGCTCGTGTCTGCCGCTGGCCCAGTGCCGTGTTTGCGAAGTGTGTCGATGAGTAGACCTTCGCGGAGGGCGTAATCGCTGAAGACAAACTCGCCAATACCGAATACGTCAGCGATTGCCTCCAAGATGATGGCGCCAGCAAGGATGATTTCTGCACGGCTGCGCTCGAGACCAAAGGCTTCCTGACGAGCTTCGACGGTGGTGTGATCGGCAAGGAGTTGCACGATTGTCGTCACATCGGTTGCGCGAAATGTGTAGCGGTTAAAAGTCTTTGGTTCTGCCTCGCCCGACCGAGCGTGAATCATGCGCGCAACGGTCTCAGCGGTACCGGAGGAGGCCACGGCAAGTTCGAAGCCGAGCTCGGCTGTTTCAGCCTGAATATTCATGAATGCCGCACGCACAAAGGATCGACAACTGGCTACTGCGCTCGGGTGCAGGGTGCTCGTTGCAAAAAACCGATCAGTAAGGCGTACTGCGCCAATCTTGAAACTGCGGGCAAGCATTTCTTCGTCATCGTTGCCGACAACGATCTCGGTTGAGCCACCCCCAATGTCGCACAGAAACATGGTTGCCTCATGCTCGCCAAGGCCGTGCAGCGCGCCGAGGTGGATGAGTCGAGCCTCCTCAACACCCGACACCACGCGGACGTCGATTCCGGCCTCCTTCTTTGCGCGGCGAATGAATTCGTCGCGATTGCGAGCCTCGCGCACCGCACTTGTCGCGACAGCGGTAATTGGCGCCTCATGGGAGTCGGCAATGGCCCGCATGCGGGTGAGGGAGGCGATACCGCGGTCAATGGCGGCAGCATCCAGTTCCTTCATTTCGCCTGAGCCGCGGCCGATGCGGACGGTTTCCTTTTCCCGGGCGATTACTTCGAAACCCGCTTCGCGGGCCCGTGCGACGACCATGTGGAAGCTATTGGTGCCGAGGTCGAGCGCGGCAACGATGACGTCGTTGAGGCCTGCCACCTCACGACCTTAGTGGGACGCCGATTTGCGGCGCAGGCCAACTAGTTCTTTGAGATGGAGATTTCGAGCCGACGACGCTTGGCGATGCGACGGCGTTCACGCTCTGAGCATCCGCCCCACACACCGTGATCGATGTGTTCGGCGAGCGCGTACTCGAGACATGGTTGGGTGACTGGGCAGCTGGCACATATCGCACGGGCGCGGTCGACGCCTGCACCATCTGACGGAAAGAACATGGCCGGCGGAAAGTTCCGGCAGTTGCCTTGTCCCATCCATTCGGTGGACCGATTGTTGGTATCCATGGGGGTGAGGCTCACCATAGTCGGTTCCTCGGCGGTATCCTGATCGCGTGAGTACTGCAGTCGTGAACGAACCGCCGCGCGGACATGCGCGCATCGTGTACTTGGGACCTGTATCCCCGCATTGGGAGGTCTACAGCGACTACGGCGACCCAAATCTGTTGGAAGAGTTCCGCGCCCGAGTACTTGCTCGGTTGGTTTTACTCCCGCGCAACGACCCACAGTTTCGTCGCAATCAGGAACGCGTGAACCGAGATGCCGAACGCGAGTTGATCAGCGTCGAGTGGGATCTCGGCTACCCCACCGAAACCGAGTAATCCACGTCGCCGGAATGTCCGGTGAGTGACGTTGAGATGAACGTTCGATGAGTTCTTGGCGACGTTTGCTGCAACAGGCTTTCGCGAGTGTGCGTGATCCGTACGATCGCGCCATCGATTCGCGATACATCAACCGTGAGCTCAGTTGGCTGGACTTCAATGCACGCGTATTGACGCTGGCAACCGACGAGGCCGTTCCATTGCTCGAACGATGTCGGTTCTCTGCGATTTTCTCGAGCAATCTCGACGAGTTCTTTCAGATTCGCGTCGCTGCACTTAAAGATCAGGTGGCCGGCGGCATTGTGGCACCGACGTCTGATGGCAGGACCCCCGCGCGACAATTGCGGGATATTGCGCAGTGCACGCGGGAGCTGATCGTTGAGCAGGAACGATTGTTCATTGATGAACTACGTCCCGCGCTGAACACCAAAGGCATCGAAATTGTGTCGTTCGATGCACTCGTTCCTCACGAGCGAGACACCCTGGCCGATGTCTTTGATTCACGAATATTTCCTGTTTTGACACCACTCGCGGTCGATCCCGCGCACCCCTTTCCCTACATTTCGAACCTGGCTCTCAACCTCGCGGTGATGGTCGCCGACCCAGAGGTGCGTGACCGCCGGTTTGCGCGCGTCAAGATTCCGCCTAACTTTCCACGGTTTATGCAGTTGCCAGGAACCTTGCGCTTTGTGCCTGTCGAGGATGTAGTGCGGGCCAATCTCGGCCGTCTGTTTCCCGGAATGACCATCGAGCAGTGCCATGCCTTCCGCGTGACTCGTAATGCTGACCTGTCACTCGACGACGAGGATGCCGAAGATTTGCTTGCAGCCGTTGAGATGGAGCTGCGCAGACGACGATTCGGTCGCGCGGTTCGTCTTGAAGTGCAGAGCGATATTTCCGATGAGATTTTGCATTTGTTGCTCGATGAACTTGAGCTTGGTGATGACGATGTCACGCGCCATGATGCCTTGATCGACCTTACGGCGCTCAACCAACTTGCCTCTGTAGATCGCCCTGAATTGAAGTTTGTGCCGTGGACTCCGGTGACCGCAGGCCGACTGCAAGCAGCCGAGTTGACGAATAAGTCAATCTTCGAGGTGATTCACGAGCGTCAGTTGCTTGTGCATCACCCGAATGAGTCGTTTGCCTCGTCAGTGGAATCCTTTGTCGAACAGGCCGCCCACGATCCGCGTGTGCAGTCGATCAAGATGACCTTGTATCGCACATCTGGCGATTCGTCGATCGCGCGGCATCTCATTAAGGCGGCAGAGAACGGCAAGCAGGTGGCCGCAGTACTGGAGTTGAAGGCGCGCTTCGATGAGGCGCGCAACGTGTCATGGGCCAAGGAATTGGAATACGCGGGTGTGCATGTGACCTATGGGTTAGTCGGCTTAAAGACACACGCCAAGTGCATCCTGGTCGTGCGTAACGATGAGGACAAGGTTCGTCGATACGTGCACATCGGTACGGGCAACTACAACTCGGTCACTGCCCGCGTCTATGAAGATCTCGGCTATTTCACCTGCGAGGAGGCAATCGGGGCTGACGCAACCGAGTTGTTTAACTACCTCACTGGGTTCGGTCGCGAACCGCAGTATCAATCGTTGATGGTCGCGCCGCACCAACTCCGTTCGCGAATTGTTGAACTGATCGACAAAGAATCCACGTATGGCGCTGAAGGTCGAATCACGATGAAGATCAACTCGATCTCCGATGACACAGTGATCGAAGCGCTGTATCGCGCAAGTGAGGCAGGAGTACATGTCGACCTCATCGTGCGAGGCATCTGTTGTCTACGCGCAGGCGTCGAGGGAATGTCATCCAATATTCGGGTGCGGTCGATTCTTGGTCGGTACTTGGAGCATTCGCGGTTGTATCGGTTTGAACACGGTCTTGAGGATGGTGAGCCGTTACACATCCTGGGGTCCGCCGACATGATGGGCCGCAATCTCGATGGCAGAGTCGAAGTGCTGGTGCCACTAACGCATCCCAAGCACCGCGCGTGGCTCGACACCGTGCTTGGCTATTTGTCTTCGGAGGACGTCACCCACTTTGTCCTCCAGAGCGACAACACCTGGGAGCGTGTGGGTGACTTCGGATCATCGGCTGATGCCCAGGAGCGGCTCTTCGATTGGGTGCGCGCCACACAGGTGCGCTGAGCGTTCTCGGTCGTTCACTTTCCGGTCATCCTGTGTTGGCCGTGACGTAACCGCCAAGCGATACGGTTGAGGGCGTTGCCGCTCGTCGCGAAAGGACGTGGAAATGGAAGAACTGCGGAGGTCGTTCCACCAGGAGATCGACATGCTGCGCGTGGAAGTGGTGCGCATGGGCGCATCAGTCATCGACGCGATCCCGCGGGCGACGGCGGTGCTGCTGTCGGGTGACCTCGAGGGTGCCGACTACATGGTGCAGGCCGATGACGAAATCGATGCCCGTGCCGTAGACATCGAGGACCGATGCTTTCAGCAACTGGCCTTGCAGGCCCCCGTTGCGGGTGATCTCCGTCAATTAGTAGCGATCATCAAGATCGTTGCTGAACTGGAGCGATCTGCCGACCTCACCGTGAATATCTGCAAGGCGGCGCGTCGAATATACGGTCACGACATCGATCCAATCTTGCGCGGTCTCATCAGCAAGATGAGCGAGCAGGCTCAGCAGCTCTACATTGCCGCGATGGAGGCGTTCGAATCGAACGACGCCGCGAAGGCCGCTGCGATCGACGATATGGACTCGTTCCTCGACGGATTGCAGCGACAGTTTGTGCAGGAAATCTTCGAATGCCATTCGCGCGAGAAGATCGATCTGCAGGTTGCCGTGCAGCTTGCAGTGGTCGCACGGTTCTACGAGCGCATCGGTGACCATGCGGTCAATGTGGGTGAGCGCACGAGGTTTCTTCTCACTGGTTGGGTGCCCGAACACAAGGGTGCCGCTCGGTATCGGGCGAAGCAGCAGGACGAGTCCGCGCAAGTGGGATCCGACTCCTAGTCGACGGGTATATGGACCTCGCGTGGGTGGTGAGCGCGGTCCTTGCGGCCGCATTGGTTCTTCAAATCGTTGTTTCACAGAAGCGGCAGACCGCATCGAGCACGATTGATCCGGTCGTCGACTCGACCTCGTCGAGTCGCGAGGCGCGACTGACATCAGTCGTTGAACACATGCCAATGGGCGCGATGCTTGCCGATCGCAGCGGTGCGCTGGTCCTGACCAACCAGCGAGCATCGGCAATGTGTGGCGTGCGCCATGTCGACGTGTTGGTGGAGGACGCTGCAATCGAGTTTTTGCGCGCTGCTGCTAAGGGAGGAGAGCGCGAAAAACTCGTCAAGGTTGCGGGTCCGCCTGCGCGAAGCTTTCGCGTCAAGATTTACGAGGTCGATGGCGGTGACCTGCTCGCAACAATCGAGGACGTGACCGACCAGGTGCGTATTGACACCGTGCGGACCGACTTCGTTGCCAACTTGAGTCATGAATTGAAAACGCCAATCGGCGGCATCGCGGCCCTGGGCGACACGATGCTCGATGAGGAAGACCCAGAGGTTGTGCGCCGACTTGCTCGACGCATCGTCGATGAGTCGTACCGCATGTCGGGCATCGTGGATGACCTGCTCGACCTTTCGCGCATTGAGTTCTCGGGATCCGAACACCATGAACGTGTTGACCTCGCCTCGGTGATTGCCGAGGTGGTGGCGCTGCAGCAGCACACGTCCGATAGTCACGGCGTTGCGGTCATCGTGGACAATGAGCCCACTTGTTGCGTCGTCGGCGATCGAGCGCAACTGGTTTCTGCGGTCTCTAACATTGTCGAGAACGCGATCAAGTACAGCGAGCGTGGATCTTCTGTACGTGTGGGTTGCCACCGCGAGGGTGATGCAGTTCTCGTCGTGGTGTCCGACAGAGGCATCGGTATCGCCGCAGCCGACCAGGAGCGCGTATTCGAGCGGTTCTTCCGCGTCGATCGCGCCCGAAGTCGCTCCACAGGTGGTACGGGGCTCGGGCTGTCCATCGTGCGTCATGTCATCGACAATCACGGAGGTCGCATTTCCGTGCGTTCGGCAGAAGGCGAGGGTTCCACGTTCACCATTGAGCTTCCCGCGCTGGCAAAAAGTAAGGAAGATCATGGCTGAGCGCATCACGGTGTTGGTGGTAGATGACGAAGAGTCGTTTGTCGAAGCACTACAGATCGGACTTGGGCGAGAAGGTTTTGTAGTTGACGTAGCGCGCGATGGGGCGGAGGCACTGAGTCGCTTCGCAACGGTCAAGCCAGACATAGTTCTGCTTGACGTGATGCTTCCCAAGGTGTCGGGCACCGACGTGTGTAGAGAAATCCGCAAGTCATCGCAGGTGCCGATCATCATGGTGTCTGCCAAGGGTTCGGAGATTGACACCGTTGTTGGTCTTGAGGTCGGCGCTGACGACTACATCGTTAAGCCGTACCGACTGCGAGAAGTTGTTGCACGGATGCGGGCAGTGTTGCGCCGCAGCACGCTGACGCCGGAAGAGATTGTCGACGTGGGGATTGGCACCATCAAGGTCGGCGAGGTGTCGATTGACCCTGAGCAACACGTGGTGACCGTGCGCGGGAACGTCACTAAATTGCCGCTAAAGGAGTTTGAGCTGTTGTACGTCCTCATGGCCAATGCTGGCCGTGTTATGACACGCGAATCACTGATCGATCGGGTGTGGGGTTCGGATTATTACGGCGACACGAAGACGCTGGATGTCCACATCAAACGTTTGCGATCGAAGATCGAAAATGATCCCGGCAGCCCAGTCAACGTGGTGACGATCCGTGGACTTGGCTACAAGTATGAAAAAATGACCGCATAGGTTCTCGACGTCGCAATACCGGGCTGACCCCGGTCCCACCGCTCACGCGACTGGCTCGCGTTCACGGATTCATGATTGCGGGCGAAGCTGCGCTCGCAATTTCGCTTGCCGACTCGTTGTTCTTGTCGATCAGTCCCGATGCGGCGCGATCGCGGGTGTTGTTATTTCTTGCGATCAGCCTCGCGCCGTTTGCGGTGCTCGCCCCACTCATTGGCCCAGTCATCGATCGTCTCCCTGGTGGTCGACGACTTACCGTGGTAGGGGTCGGCGTTATCCGGGCGGTGTTACTCGTAGCAATGATGCGTTGGATTAACAGTCTCGCGTTGTTCCCAATTGCGTTTGCCTCACTCGTTGCGGCCAAGGTCTATGCAGTGTCGAGGTCGGCCATTGTGCCGACCGTGGTGGCCTCCGATGAGGCGTTGATGGCGGCGAACGGACGACTCGGTCGCCTTTCAGGCATTGTTGGATTTGTCGTCGGCGCCCCAGCTGCGCTTCTCCAGCTCGTTGATACGCGTCTGTCGTTGGGCTTGTCGGCAGTGTGTTTTTCATTGGCTGCAATTGCTGCACTCGCGTTGCCACGCCATGTTGCTGCAGCAACTAAGCCAGCCGACTCAACCGAAGTGGAAGAACTGCATCGTCCGGTGATTCGATGGGCGGCATTCGCCATGCTCGTGCTGCGATCTTCGGTGGGTTTCATGTTCTTTCATATGGCTTTCTGGCTGCGTGATCAGAAGGCGGGCACTGCCTGGTTTGGTCTTGCAGTTGTGGTGTCATCGATAGCGGTCTTTGCTGCCAACTCGATTGGACCTTTGCTTCGCAAACGTTTCGCTGAACGCGTGCTGCTCGATGGATCGTTGATCGTCGTTGCTGTTGCGGGTTTGGTTACTGGCTACGCGGGGGGCATCACCGCCGGAATCGTGTTGATAGCCGTGGTGAACGGCACGGCGGCGGTGGGGCGCCTCGCATTCGAAGCGATAGTCCAAGCACAGGCACCCGACGCCAACCGCGCGCGGGCATTCGTGCGGTTCGAAACCAACAACCAAATCGCGTGGGTGGTGGCGGGACTGGTGGCCGTCGTGTTTACGTTCGACGGTGCAATTGGGTTTCTGCTGGTGGGCGTTGCCAGCGGACTAGCAGCCGCGTACTACCTCTATCGCTCGTCGTAGATCAGTCGAGTTCGATGCGCGCAAGCCATAAGCCAGGCGCGTCGAGTTCATTGGGCGTGGGCAGGTTGCCTGGTTGGGTAAAGAGTTTGGCGAGGCCATCGGCTCCGGCGCGTTCCATCACACCGTCCACGAACGCCTGCCCACGTTGAACGTGATCTTTCGACAGTTTGAGCCCCAGTAGCTGTTCGACGAAGGTATCGTGCGGCGAGGCTTCCACGCGTCGTCGCCGCACTGCTTCTGCAATGCGTGATCCACCGCCGAGCAATTTTGCGCTGACGGCGTCAACGAGGTAATCGACCGTGCCAATGAGGGCCGCCACGAGTGCATCCAACACGGGAGCTTGAGCTTCTTGTGCGGGTGATCGCACCGCGCCGAGGAGGATTGCTGGATCAGTGAGGAACTTTTGCATCATCGCCATGGGATCGGTGTCGGACATGTCTGCATTGGTGAGACGGTCCATGAGCGCAGATGGATTCGGGCGGAAACCGGCTACATATTGCGTTAGGGCGTCCGCAAGTGTGGTGCGCACGTGGTCTACTTCGAACACTGCGTGCGTCGTGAGTTCATGAATGAGCACCCACATGCGCATGTCGTCGCCTTCGATACTCCAGTCGCGAGCGAAGTCGTCGATGTTTGGCGCAACGCACAGCACGTGTCGCGACCCTGGGCGAGGCACGGGGAGGTCGTACTGACCGAATGCTCGCAACGCCAGTTGACCCACCATGGTGCCAATCGACATGCCCATCATCGCCGGTGCCATCATCTTGTTGAGTGCGTTGAACATGGATGCCATTTGGTCGTCGACGTCGCTGTCGTGTTCGCTGGTCGTGGCACTGAGCGACGTGGCGAGGTGGGTAAACAGCGGTTTGTATGCCTCGAGCGTGTGATGCGTCCACTGGGAACGATTCACTACGACGATCGCGGGCGTCGTAGTGGGCGGTGAAAACGTGGTGTGGGCACGGACGTGCATCTCGGCGATTGGCGCCAGCCGCTCGATAGCCACGCGCGAGGCGGGATCGACGTTGGCTTCGGCGTTTGTGCCACCCGTTGCCGTCATCATGGCGACTTGGCGAGCAACGTCCCATTGCAGCGGACCTTGATTGGCCATGGCTTTAGCAAGATCACCGAAGAAGGGCATGCCGCCAAACGGGGATTCGTCAGGGCTGTCGGACATCTGCCTCCAGCATAAGGAGGCGTCGTTCGAGAACATTGAGCGGCACCATCCAATGCGTGCCCTTGCGCTCGATACACCAGCCAACGAAGCGGCCTTCTGCATCTAGCGCAACACCACTCCCACTCGGAATTGTCCGCGACTTCGGATCAAGTGGTACCAGCGATGATGCGTTACCAGCAATACCGATCTTGACGCGACCGACGCGGTCGTAGGCGGTTGCGATCCACAGGGTCTTTCCCTGTTTTGGTTCGGTGTCAATCGTGCGCGGCACGCGCAAAGTGGGCGACAACGGCAAGAACGAGCCCGACGCGGGATCGGATACGTGCATCCATGTGATGTCGAGTTCGTTGTCAGTTTCGACGATCAAGGCATGGACAACGTTGGCGGTACCGGTCAACGCTGGAGCAATCCTGACCAATTCGCCAGGCGCCGCCTCCAATCGCGAGGTAAGCAAAAATCCCGTATTGGAAAGGGCAACGACAAGCTGGCCAGTGCTTTCGACTGCCCCGAACTTGTTTAACTCGCGCGACACTGCCAGGTTGCGTAGCACCGTGGTGGCGGTTGCCGACCGCGCCTCGGCGGCCATGGGAGAGGACGCCTCGGGTCGGGAAGGCAGGACGAGGGCTACGAGTACCAGCGACAGCACCACGCTGGTGGACGCAACCAGCATTGTCACTTTGCGAGCCGTGGAGCGAGCGAGTGACGGCTGGGGCGCCATCGCACCAACTTCGCTGGGATGGCGCCATTGGCGCTCGTGCATGGGGACAGGAGCGCGAAAAGGAATTTCTCCCGACGGATCACTCGATGAGTCGGCCATCGGTTCGAACACTAGTTGCGTGACTGTGATCAGTGTCGTCGACCACCTCGGATACGCTGACCAAGTGACTTCACGCCACTTCGTCGACAGCGGTGATACGTGGCTTGAGTTGACCGAAGAAACTCTTGACGTCGGTGCCGCGTACTCGTGGGCGGTACAACCGTCGTGTGGTGCGGTGGTGGTGTTTTCGGGCACGGTCCGTGATCATTCCGAGGGGCGTGATGGCGTTGAGGTCCTGACCTACGAGGCGTACGACGAGGCCGTGGTGACAAAACTGACGGCCGTGGCGGCCGAGATTCGTCGTCAATGGGCCGCGATCGGGCGTATTGCGTTGATTCATCGTGTTGGTGAACTTCGACTTGGTGAATCGTCGGTACTCGTTGTTGTGTCGGCACCTCATCGACCCGAAGCCTTCGACGCCGCTCGCTTTGGTATCGACGCGCTGAAGGCGACGGTGCCAATTTGGAAACGTGAGACATGGAAAGACGGTGGTGACTGGGCACAGAGCGCGCAACACGTCACCGATCTTGCAACATTTTCTGAACAACGATTGAAAGCGACACGGTGATCGCGATGTCGGCGCTTACCTATTTGTTTGCCGGTATTTCGGTCACGTCTGCGCTTGCGTTGGCATACCTGATGTTGCAGGAGAGCCGCCGCGAGTCGCGCGATAACGGAATGATCGCATTTCAGCGACATCTGAGCGCCCTCTCCGACGACTCGCGAGCTCATTTGCGCCAGCAAATTCAAGAGTCTCGTGACCGGGGACGCCTGCAGTAATGGCCCGCGACCTCGCAATCGACCTGGGCACAGCCAACACGCTCGTGTACATGCAGGGCCGCGGAATCGTCATCAACGAGCCCTCAGTCATCGCCGTCAATCGCAAGACCGGTGAGGTGTTGGCGACAGGCCAAGAAGCGTGGGGCATGATCGGGCGCACGCCCGGTTACATCGTCGCGGTTCGCCCATTGCGCGGCGGCGCAATCACCGACTTTGAGATCACCGAGAAGATGATTCGTTTGTTGCTGCAGCGTGCTGGCGTGTCGCGTTTCTCGCGCCCGAAGGTATTGATCTGTGTGCCGTCTGCGATCACCGAAGTAGAACGTCGTGCTGTAACCGACGCAACGCGTCGCGCCGGTGCCGCTGACGCACAGTTGTTAGAGCAGCCAATGGCAGCAGCAATCGGTGCAGACCTGCCAATCAACCAGCCCGTTGGCAACATGGTGATCGACATCGGCGGTGGTACCACGGAGACTGCGGTGATCAGTCTCGGTGGCATCGTCGCACTCGAGGCAGTTCGCGTAGGTAGCTTCGATATTGACGCGGCGATTCAGGCGCACGTGCGCAAGGTTCATGGTCTGGCCATTGGCGAACGCACCGCCGAGGAAATCAAAATCAGTATTGGCAGCGCAATGCCGACGCCCGAAGATCGCGACGCCGAGGTGCGGGGTCGCGATCTGGTGACTGGCCTACCCAAGGTGGTCATCCTGACCGCAGCCGAGATCCGCGATGCGATCGATGAGGTGGTCAAGCAGATGGTGGACTCGGTGATTCGCTGCCTCGCCGTGGCTCCTCCAGAGTTGTCGCAGGACTTCCTCACCCGAGGCATGTTTCTCGTAGGAGGTGGCTCCATGTTGCGTGGGCTAGCCCAGCGCATCGAACGTGACACCAAAGTGCCGGTAGTGATGTCGGATCAGCCGTTGGAGGCAGTCGTGCTCGGCGCGGGCCATTGCATCGAGAACTTCCAAGCATTGCGCGGCATGTTCATGGACGCGCGTAAATAGCGCGATTTTCAGGGCGTAACGAGTCGGGTCAGGCCCTCTTGCACGACGGTCACAGCGAGTGTGCCGTCATGCGTGAAGATGTGTCCCTCGGCAAGTCCGCGTGAGCCAGACGTCGAAATCGACTTTTGCTGATAGAGCAACCAATCGTCGGCCCTGAATCCGCGGTGAAACCACATCGCGTGATCGAGTGACGCCATCTGCACCGAGCCATCGATCCATGACCGACCGTGAGGCAAGAGCGCGGTGTCGAGCAGCGATGAGTCGCTGGCGTAGGTGACGATGCACGCATGCAAGACCGGGTCATCCGGCAACGTGCCGTCCGCGCGGAACCACACACGTTGGCCGGGAATGGGGTTGCCGGCCCTGCGGAATGGGTCGCCGTCAACGTATCGCTGGTCAATGGGACGCGGCCGGTAGTACCAATCGCCGAGTTGATCTTTGTAGGGCTCCATACGCGTGCGAAAATCGGGCAGCGTTTCGGGCTCGGGTGTTCCCTCGACCATGGTGAGTTGATATTCGAGACCAACCTCGGGTTTCTGAAACGAGGCATGCAGGTTGAAGATTGGTTTGCCGTTCTGGATTGCTACGACGCGACGCGTGGAAAAGCTCTTGCCGTCGCGAATGCGATCGACTTCGTACAAGACGGGCACGCCTGGTGCGCCAGAACGTAGGAAGTAGGCATGCAGTGAATGGACGTGTCGGTCTTTTTCGTCAATCGTGCGCGAAGCGGCAACGAGAGCCTGGCCCGCAACTTGGCCACCATAGATGCGTTGACGGTTTTCCATCGGCGACTGTCCGCGGAAGATGTTGACCTCAATCACCTCCAAGTCGAGTAGTGCGACGAGGTCATCGAGGGCTTCTTGCATACGTCCATGTTGCCAGCAGCAAAGGGCAAAACCCCGCCGCGGTAGCGTCGGGACTCGTGGCTGTTCAACGATTGTCCGATTCACTGCGTGCAATCGCGTTGGCCACCACTGGTTTCATGCCAGCTGACGAAGGCGACGCCCTGTATGTGGCGGCACTGGATGCGGGGCGCCGACTTCCAGGAACCGTATTCGTCGAGGTGGGTTCCTATTGCGGCCGCAGCACAGTATGGGTGGGCGCAGCAGCACGTGCATCGTCGACGGTCGTCTATGCGGTTGATCACCATGGCGGTAGTGAGGAAAACCAGCCCGGGTGGGAGTGGCATGATGCCTCGCTCATCGATCCCGCGACAGGCCGTATCAATACTTTGCCATTTTTTGAGCGAACGATTGCGGCGGCTGGTCTCGACGACTGCGTCATCGCGACGGTGGGCGAGTCGAGTGTTATCGCCGCCTCGTGGGACCAACCGATCGGATTCTTGTTTATCGATGGTGGGCACGGGCGCGAAGTGGCGCGTAGTGATTGGCAAGGATGGTCGCCGCACCTAGCAAAGGGTGGCATGTTGGTGATCCACGATGTCTTTGTCGATCCATCGGAAGGTGGACAGGCGCCCTATGAGGAGATTTACCTGCCGGCGCTCGCGAGTGGGTACGTCGACATGTCGCGTACTGGTTCGCTGCGCGTGCTGATTAACGAATCGTGATGGCCTGATCGAAAGCGAGTCGCGGCAGACGCGGCTTGAATGCATCAGGCCCCGGACTGCCGACGTTGACGACGCAGATGGACTTCCACGAGGTGTTGGCCAAGAGGTCTGCATCCAACGTCGAGGCATTGAATCCCGTCATTGGTCCAACGACATAGCCCAGCGCACGGGCGCCGAGCACGAAGTAACCGGCTTGGAGCCACGCTTGTCCACGAGCAAAGTCGTGGCGGCGGGATTCGTCGGCAAACAAATCTTTGGCGCCGGGCAGATGAGGAAAGATCGTCGGCATGTGCTCATGAAAGTTGGCGTCAAAAGCGAGCACCGCGGTTAATGGTGCGCTTGCAGTCTTTGCCTTGTTGCCGTCCGCCATGTGGGTAAGCAATTGTTGGCGGGCTACATCGCTGCGCACGAACAGGATGCGCAGTGGTTGTGAATTCATTGAGGTAGGCGCGAATTTGATGAGCTCGTAGAGCCTTGATGCGGTGTTGTCGTCAACTGAGTCGGCAGTAAACGCGTGAGCGGTGTGCGCCTCGGTAAAGACAGCAGCGAGCAAGTCGTTGGGAAGGGCAGTCATGGCGGGAAACCTCCGAGGGGCAGTGGGTGGCTGTTAGTCCAGCACGGTGGGAGTGAGGAACAACGAACTGGCTGGCGAAATAGTGCAGAGTGCATCTGCCGCGAGGATGACCGCGGCACCGGTGTAAGCGCTGCACTCGTCGGCAGGAAACACGACGCGATCGGGATACACAATGCCGGTGAGGTACGCACCGGTTTCCGTGCGGTGGGCGTTCGTCCACGACAACAATTCGCCGGCCTTTTCGAACTCGCCGGCAGCCGCGTGGGCAAGCGCGCACTCAGCGGTTTCGGCAGCAGTGACCCAGTCTTCGTCATTCACGCAACGCACGCCACGTCCGTCGATGATGAACTCGTTCCACTGGCCCGACAGGCGCGCCTTGGCCTCGGTGCCCGTCATTGCCCCAGTGAGCACCGGGTAATACCAGTCCATCGCCCAACGCTCCTTGGGCTCGAACACCGCGTGGTCGCCGTTGATGTGTTCGTCTAAGACGTCGGCAACTGCGCGCCACTCGGGCTGATGGTGATCGAGAAGTGCGGCTACGTTCGCACCGCAGTGCAGCGCGTGACGAATAGACGAAGACCCGGTGAGTAGCGCGTAGTCCCACGGCGCGACATCAACTTCGCGCGCCCATAACACGGTGCCGTCGTGGCGGCGCATGGACAGCACCCAATCAAGTGCCCGTTGCAGGGTGGGCCACATGCGTTGAAGGAAATCAATGTCCTGCGTGCACAGCCAGTGATGCCATAAACCCGTGGCGATGTATGCACATACGTTGGTATCGAGCTTGTGTTCCTTGATGGTTCCATCTGCGTGGTAATAGTTGTGCCAACTGCCGTCGTGTCGCTGTGTTGCGGCGAGCCATGCATAGGCGCGTCGAGCGTTGTCGTGTTTGCCCATGACGTCAAGCGCCATGGCGGTTTCAACATGGTTCCACGGGTCGCAGTGACCATTGGGAAACCACATAATCATCCCGTTGTCACACTGCAGGTCTGCAATCGATTGCGCTGTTGCGTCGAGATCGTCACGCGTAAGCACGCCGTCAAGCGCCCAGTCGGTCATCGTGGAGCAGGCTCGTGAGTCGGCTTGGCGGAGTACAAGACGTAGCTCTTGCCCAGCGCGGGTGCGAGCATCTTCTCGAGGACTCGGGTGAGCCGAGGCGCCGAGATGATGTCCCACTCGAGGAACTTCTTGTAGGCGTTCACCAGTGGGTGATCCTCGCGCTGTGGGCCAACTGCACAGCGCAACCACCAGTAGGGAGAGTGCAGTCCATGTGCGCGGTGCGTGCCCGTCACGCGCAAGCCGGCAGCGCGAAACTTCGCCTTGAGTTCGGTGGCCGAGTAAATACGCACGTGGCCGCCTGGCACGTGGGGGGCGTGGTACTCGTCGGAAAGCATCCAGTTGATCTTTTCGGGGAACCATGAAGGCACCGTGGCGGCGAGCACGCCGCCGGGCTTGAGCACACGGGTGAGTTCGGCAAGCGCCGCAACATCGTCCTGAATGTGTTCGAGCACCTCGGAGGTCACGATGCAGTCGAAGGTGGCGTCGGCGAAGGGGAGTCGGGTGGCATCTCCGCGCAACACTCCTACGAGTTGATGTTCGTCGATTTCGTTAGCGGCAAACATCGCCGCAAAGGTGGCGCGTGTTGTGCGCGTCTCATCTTCGGCGTAGTCGAGCGCCACTACGCGAGCGCCACGTCGTGCTGCTTCATATGCGTGTCGCCCAAAGCCGGCACCAGCATCTAAAAATATGGTGTTTGGCGTGATGGGCAGTTCTTCAAATCGAATGGTCAGCATTGCTATGACGCTCGCAACTGTCGCTTTGCAACATTGTGCGGCATTGCCAGCACCTCGCGGTATTGCTCGACGGTGAGCGCGGCGCAGTGGCTCCAGCTCCATCGTTCGACGACACGCGTGCGGCCTGCTGCACCCACTCGTTCCCGTAGGTTTGCGTCATCGAGTCCGCGTCGGATTGCCGCGGCAAGTGCGTCTACGTCACCCGGCGGGCACGACAACACGGTGTCGTTATCGCGCCCTGTTACCTCGGGCAGCGCGCCGCCCGTCGTGGCCACCAAACAGATACCCGTCGACATTGCTTCGATGGCGGGAAGACTGAAACCCTCGTACAGGCTTGGCACGACGGCAAGTTCGCTCTCGGCGTACAACTCGACGATGCGCTCGTCGGTCACGCCCGAAACATGAGTGATGCAGTCCTGTAGGCCGAGTTGTCGGATCAGGTCGGCATTCGCTCCTTCGCGAGGGCGCCCGATGATGGTGAGGTGCACGTCGCGCTCGGTCCGAAGTTTCGCTACTGCTTCGAGTAAGTACGACAATCCCTTGAGTGCGACATCTGCCGATGCAGTCGTAATGAGATGACCAGGCTTGCGGCGTACGTGCGGCATGGGAGTGAACAAGTTGGGGTCGACTCCGACGGGCACGAGTCGCATCCGATCGAGGGAGACCTTCATGTCATGGTGAATGTCGGCAATTGAATTCTCGCTTACTACGACGACGCGAGGCATCTTGCTTGCAACCTTGCCTTGCATGGTGACGAAGGAGTACCACCGGCCAACCCCACGTCGCTTCCACCAGTTGGGGGCATGGTCCATCTCGAGCGCACGGTCCTTCGTAATTGGATGGTGCAGGGTGACGATGGTCGGAAAGAGCTTCTCGATCTTCAGAATTCCTGTGCCAAGGCACTGGTTGTCGTGCACGAGATCGAAGTCACCGACGCGCTGTGCCAGTGCGCGGTGGGCCCGAATACTGAACGCAAGTGGCTCGCCGAAGGTGCCCTTGAGAAATTGCGCGGTCTCCACCACGTTGGGCCAGTTGTTCAGTTCCCAGTAGGCAGGGAAACGTCCCGGGTACTGGTCGTTGAAGATGTCGAGGCTCGGCATTTTGTGTAGCACAACCCGCGGGTCGAGGACTGGGTACGGCTGACCGCCGAAGACTTCGACGTGGTGACCGAGATCAACGAGGGCTTTGGTCAGGTGGCGGGTGTAGACACCTTGTCCACCTACGTGGGGCTTGCCGCGGTACGTGAGGTACGCGATACGCAGCGGGCCGTGTGGATCGTACGGCGTCGCCATATCCGCCCGAGTCTACCGATCGGTAATCGCGGCTTGCCGAGTCGTTAGTCGACGAAACAGCGATCGGCGCTGTGCGAGGAGGGTCAACAATGCCGCCACGAACAGGATTAACACGGTTTGGTCACCGATTCGTGAATAGAGGGTGCGTCCGATTCGCAATGGCACCTCACGAATAATGACGCGTTGCTCACTCACGCCCGTGCGGTCGAATACCTCGCCTGTGGGTGAAACAAACGCGCTGAACCCGGTGGGCGATACCTGCACTACCCAGCGACCCGTTTCGATTGCGCGTAGGCGCGATGAGGCGATCTGCTGACTTTGCAGAATCGTGCCCGTATAACTGGAACCGTTTGTGGGATTCAGAAGCAGTGACCCCCCGTTTTCGATGCCCTCATTGGCACGACCCGAGAAAAACACCTCCCACGAAATAGCGACGCCCACGACCGTGTCGGCGATGCGCAAGTTAGCGACGCCGTCGCCGGGTAACGCATCTCGTGGAATGCGGTCCACTGGCGCGCCGAGTGCTTCGAGCAATCCGCGCAGCGGGATGAACTCGCCAAATGGAACGCGCTTGACCTTGTCGTATCGATCGCCGAGCGTGCCGTCCGTATTGATGACGACCTGGGCATTGGTGAAGTACGTGGCGTCGACGTCTTCGGTGATGCCGACCGCGAATGGCACGCCGAGTCGGGCTGCTTCGGCAGCAATTTCTTCGCGCTCAACGCTGTCGTAGAACGAGTCGACATCGATCACGTTCTCCGGCCATACCACCATGTCGAGTGCTGTCTCGTCGGGAATTGTCTGCGTGGCGGCAAGGTGTCGTTCGACAACATCGCGAGCCCGCGTGTTGATGGCCAGCGTGCCCTGGGGGCCACCACCCTGTACCGCGGCAATGGTGATCTGTTCGCCGACGTCTACGCCCGACGGAGCACTCCACGCGATCACCACGACGGCACCGACTGTGGCAATCAGCGCAGATCCCGCGCGCCACGAACGGCGTGTCCATAGGTAAGGAATGAGGAAGCCCACTTGAAGCACCACATACGACAAGAGAATCGGTCCGCCAACACGGGTGACGGCGGCAACTGGCGAGTCGGCATGGGTGATAGCCAGCGTGGCGAGGGGCACGCCGCCAAAGGGCGTCGAGAATCGCAATGCCTCGGCCAAGGCATGGGCTAACGGCGCGGCAACGACGAGGTATGCGGCGCGAGCCGCGACGAGGGCGGCCAACGCATGGAGCGAGGCGAAAAGTGGCACGGCGACGAGATAGCCGGGTGCAGTGAGGTGCCACATCCATCCCATGCCCGGAGCAAACCAGGCGAGGGTGAAACACCACGCTGCCGCTGCCTGTGCGCGCGGGGAAAGGCGGCGAGTCAATGCCGCGAAGAGCGCAATGCCGATGACTGCAAGTGGCCAGAATCCCCAAGGTGGGAGACTGAACGCAACGAGCGCGCCGGCGCCGATCACCGCCGCGACGCGCGGAGCGCTCAACGATTGCATCACTTCGACGCTACCGACCGCGCGAGGCGCGAATCATCGCCTCGAGTCGGGCGATACGTGTGCCAGCAGGAGGATGTGACATCAGCACCACCGCACCCATCGCAGTCGTGTCCTGTCGCGGCTGACGGGGCGCGACGTGCTTGAGTGCGCTAAGCAACTCGGCACCGAAGCCCATTTCGAACGCACGGCGGTCTGCTTGGTACTCGGCGCCACGTCCGACCGCATTGCCGAGAAGCTGGGCGACCACGAGACCAAGCAGCATTACGCGCGATGCAAGCGTTAGCACGAATGACACAGCAACGCCAATGAAACGCAATTTGGGGTAGCGGCGAGAAACGGCAACTGTGGCTCTGTCGCTCAGATTCCGCACCATGAATCCAACACGACTCACGGCGATGACGGGCAGACTCATCCACTGTGCGACGGTCAGCGCAATTGTGTGGCCGCCGAGGTGATGACTGAGCTCGTGTGCCAATACGCCGGTGAGTTCGTCATCGGTGAGATTGTCGATAGCAAATGAGGACACAACGAGGAGATGGCCGCCGCATGCGAATGCGTTGAGATCGTCACCGTCGGCTACCGCAAGGACGAAACGATTGGTACCGAAATGATTGGCCTGGGCAACATCGCGCCAAAGCGGCTCGAGTCGCTCCAGTTCGCTGTGTGTCGGTGTCCGTGCGCCGAGCATGCGAACAAACACGAGTCGCTGTACGGGTCGTGAGAACAGCACAACGCCAAGAAAGAGTGCGGCAAGCGCGAAGACGGTGAACCCCACATTGCTCAACAGGGCGAATGGAATCCAAAACAAGAAGACGGCCACCAACCACGGCGGCAGGAGAGCAACGACAGGAAGCACTGCAGTGAAAGCCGAATAGTCGACTCGTCGTGTGGCCACGACATCATTCAATCAGTGCGGCGCTGACGCGAGAGGCGAGTGGTCGTGCACTAGCGTCATGTGCGAAAGGGGATCGGGAGATGTCCTCACCCGTCATTGTTGGAGCAGAGTCGTGGTCGCACGTGGGGACGCGCGATGCGGGCGTGCTCGTAATTCATGGGTTCACGGGAAATCCATCGTCAATGCGCGAGTTGGCTGAGTCATTTGCGGCAGCGGGCTACCACGTCGAGTTGCCGCGTCTTGCGGGTCACGGCACTGCCGTGGCCGACATGATCCCCACGCGCTGGGCCGACTGGTCGGCAGACGCCGAAGCAGCGTTGAGCACTCTTCGATCGCGTTGCACCGCCCTAGTGGTGGCGGGACTGTCGATGGGCGGAGCGCTGACGTTGTGGTTGGCGTCGCGACACGACGACATTGCAGGAATCATTTGCATTAATCCGGCTACGCAACCCCTCGTTGACGAAATGATGCAAGCGATTGCTGGCATGGTCGAAGGCGGAGTGGAGTCGTTTCCTGGGATTGGTAGCGACATCGCCGACCAGAATGTGGTGGAGAGTTCCTACTCCGAGACACCAGTGCGCGCGTTGTACTCGATGTTTCATGATGGTGTGACGCCATTGTCCACGAGATATCCGTTGATTCACATGCCATTGCAGTTGTTCAGCTCAGTTCAGGATCACGTAGTGGATCCAAAGCAGGGAGATTTTCTTGCCGAGACGTACGGCGGGCCGGTCGAGCGGGTCATGCTCGAGCGCAGTTTCCACGTCGCAACACAAGACTTTGACAAGCATCTGATCAACGATGGCGCAGTGCGTTTCGCCGATCGCGTGACGAGCCGATGATCGCGTCGATACCAAGCCCATCGAGCGGAACGTTGACAATCGGTCCGCTCACGTTAAACGCGTACGGCGCCTTGATCGCGTTGGGAGTCATCGTTGCGGTGTGGGTTTTTGGACGTCGACTCGAGCAGCGCGGTATCGGCACTCGTGATGACGCCAGTGCGATCGCGTTGTGGGCGGTGCCCGCTGGCGTGATCGGCGCGCGGCTGTATCACGTCGTTACCGACTGGGACCGCTTCGCCGACAACCCGGGCAAGATCATTGAGGTCTGGAAGGGCGGACTCGGCATTTGGGGTGGCATCGCCGTTGGCGTGCTCGTCGGTGTGCTTGTGGCCAAGCGACGCGAACTTCCGCTTGCGGCATCGTTGACCTGTGTGGCTCCCGCGATCGCTTTCGCGCAGGCCATCGGTCGGTGGGGAAACTGGTTCAACCAAGAGTTGTTCGGCCGGCCAACGACGTTGCCGTGGGGGCTTGAGGTGTCGGCATCGACGGCAATCGACGCCGGCTACGAACCGGGAACACTGTTTCACCCCACCTTTTTGTACGAGTCGGTTGGGTGTGCACTGCTCGGCTTTGCCCTCATCGCCTTGGACAAGCGCAAGCCGATGCGGGATGGTGTGCTATTTGCGTATTACGTGGCGGGATACACGGCGATGCGTTTCTTTGTTGAGGGACTTCGTATTGATCCCGCCCACGACGTTGCTGGCCTACGACTCAACCAATGGGTGTCGCTCGTTGTTTTTACGGCGGCAGTGATTGTCATCGTGGCGATGCGCCGACCGCTCGACCGCATCCCCGAGCCCGCTCAGTAGCATTTGGCGGGTGACCGAACCCGTCCGCGACACTGATTCCCGCGCAGACCGAGTACTTGACGACGCGGTCGTGGCCAAAGTGGCCCGACTCGCGCGGCTCACCTTGACGCCTGACGAATTGACGGTGATGACCGAACAGCTCTCGGGCATGCTCGAACATTTTCGTGACATCGACAAGTTGGATTTGTCGGCAGTGGCTCCAATGGCGCAGCCGCTTCCATTGAAGAACGTGATGCGTGATGACGTGGTACAGCCGGGGCTCGATCGCGACGAAGTATTGGCCGTTGCGCCCGCCGCCGAGGACCAGCGGTTCCGTGTGCCACCGACGATCGGATTCGTGGAGTGACCATGGTGCCTCGGTTTGCCTCAGTGCTCGATATTGCGCGCGATATTCGCGAGGGTGCAACGTCGGCGACACGGGTGCTTGAAGAGCATCTCTCGCGTATCGACGCTCGCGAGGGCGAGATTCATGCATTCAATTTGGTGACACGTGACGAGGCGTTGGCCTCGGCGGCGCGTATCGATGCCGACATCGCAGCGGGCAAGCCAGTTGGCCCGCTCGCCGGCGTGCCGATTGCGCTTAAAGACAACATGTGCACGCGCGGTGTGCCGACGACATGTTCGTCGAAGATTCTTGAAGGTTGGAAGCCGCCGTACAACGCGACGGTGGTGACCAAGCTGCACGACGCTGGTGCGATTGTCGTTGGCAAGACCAATCTGGATGAATTCGCGATGGGATCGAGCACGGAGAACTCCGCGTTCGGTCCGACGCGCAACCCTTTAGACACCAGCCGTGTGCCGGGTGGATCGAGCGGCGGCAGTGCCGCCGCGGTTGCCGCCGGTTTCGCGGCCGCAAGTCTTGGTAGTGACACGGGCGGCAGTATTCGGCAGCCCGCCGCGTTGTGTGGGTTAGTGGGAGTCAAACCGACCTACGGCCTCGTGTCGCGTCAGGGGCTCATCGCATTTGCCAGCAGTCTCGATCAGATTGGTCCATTTACGCACACGGTTGCCGACGCAGCGCTGTTGATGGAAGTGATCGGTGGGCACGACCCACTGGATTCCACTTCGTTGCCGAATGCGGCGCCGCAACTCGGCGTGGTGCTCGACCGCGGCGTCGAGGGGTTGCGCATTGGGCGTGTGGTTGACATGCCGAGCGGGAGTGAGCCCGAGGTACTGGCGCGATTGGAGGCGGCGTTTGCAGCGCTGGAAGCAGCGGGCGCAACGGTTGTGGATGTTCGATTGCCCTCGCTCGAATACGGATTGACGGCGTACTACTTGGTGGCGCCTGCGGAGGCATCCAGCAATCTGGCACGGTATGACGGCGTGCGATACGGCATGCGTGTAGATGCGCCAGACCTCAATGCCATGTATGCCGCCACACGTTCTGCCGGATTCGGCGCCGAGGTCAAGCGCCGCATCATGCTGGGCACCTATGCGTTGTCGGCGGGTTACTACGACGCGTACTACGGCAAGGCGTTGAAGGTGCGTCGCCTGATTGCCGACGATTTTGCCGCTGCGTATGGCTCGTGTGACGTGGTGTTGACGCCGACGTCACCCACCGTGGCGTTTCCGTTTGGCGACAAGACTGCTGATCCTCTTGCCATGTATTTGTGCGACGTGTTCACCATTCCCACCAACCTCGCTGGTCACGCGGCCATGAGCGTGCCGTTCGGAACGGGTGCACACGGCCTGCCCGTCGGCGTGCAGGTGTTGGCACCCGCACTTGGCGAGGAGACGATGTTCCGTGTAGCGGCAGCGTTGGAGCGCGCGTCGTGAGCAACGCGTCCACTGCACCGAGCAATGCCTCGACATTGCCAGACGGCTGGGAGATGGTGATCGGCCTTGAGGTGCACGTCGAGCTGCACACCGCGACCAAGTTGTTTTCGGCGAGTCCCAACCGATTCGGCGATGCGCCGAACACGAACATCGATCCGGTCACCCTTGGGTTGCCCGGTGCGTTGCCCGTGCTCAATCGCAAGGCTGTTGAACTCGCCATCCGGCTCGGCCTCGCACTCAATTGCCGTGTGCAGGCGAGCACCTTTCATCGCAAGAACTACTTCTATCCCGATCTGCCAAAGGCTTACCAAATCAGCCAATATGACCAACCGCTGAATATCGATGGCTATCTGATGTTGCCCGGCGACGTGCGTATTGGCATCGAGCGCGCGCATCTCGAGGAAGACACTGGCAAGTCGACACACTTCGGTGGCTCGAGCGGGCGCATTCACGGCAGCGATTACTCGCTCGTCGACTTCAATCGCGCAGGAGTCCCGCTTGTAGAGATCGTGTCGCGGCCCGACATCCGCAACTCGGACCAGGCTCGTCAATACGTCAATGAGCTGCGGTCGATTTTGCTGGCGGTCGGTGCGAGTGACGCAAAGATGGAAGAAGGATCGATGCGCGTGGACGTCAACGTTTCCGTGCGTCGGCCTGGCGAGCCGCTTGGCACGCGTTGTGAAATCAAGAACGTCAACTCGGTGCGCGGCGTCGGACGCGCGATCGACTACGAAGCGCGTCGACAAGTGGATCTCATCGAGTCGGGCGGCGTGGTGCGTCAGGAAACGCGCCACTGGGATGACGCCGAGGGGCGCACGCATACGTTGCGCTCGAAGGAAGACGCCGACGACTACCGCTATTTCTTGGAGCCCGACCTCGTGTTGCTGGATCCCGACACCGAGTGGGTGGAGGCGATTCGTGCATCGTTGCCTCCACTGCCCGCCGCGCGCCGCGCTGGACTGGCGACACTCACTGGTGCCGACAAGGAGAGCGAGGCCGTCTACGTGGTGGTGGAGCGCGGCCAAGACGTTTACGTTGCGACGGTTGCCGCTGCGGGAGGCGAGCCGTCTCGAACGCTTGTCTACGTGCAACAGGCGTTCGCCGAAGAGTCGTCAACGCCGCGAGTGCCGGCAGCAGATCTTGCGGCGCTCACAATTCTGGAGCGTGACAGCAAGGTGACGGCCACGCAAGCCAAGACCATCCTTGCCGAGCTTGTGGCCAATGGCGGCGGCGACGCTGCGGCAATTGCTGCTGCCAAAGGTTTTGAAGCGTTGGATACTTCGGCGGTCGAAGCGATGGTGGATGCAGCGATTGCGGCGCAGTCTGATGCGTGGGCGAAGTATTGCGCGGGCGAGGAGAAGGCCGCTGGTGCGCTCGTCGGTGCCGTGATGAAGGCCAGTCAAGGCAAGGCCGATGGCAAGGTCGTCACGGCGGTGTTGCAGGCCCGTCGTGCGGCGGGTTGAGCCAGGTATTTCGCCGAATTGACCTCGTTCGTTAGGTTTGCCTAACATCTGTTAGTCACACCTAACAGTTGCCGCCTCTGGCGATAGAAAGAGAGTCTCCATGAATCGATCCCTGCGCAGGTTCGCCGCCGCTTCGGTGGCCTCACTTGTCCTCGCAGCCTGCTCGACCGCGTCGGATACGAGCGCGCCCGACACCACGCCAGAGGATGGATCTCTCGCCGGTGAAACGTTGGTCGTCTACAGCGGTCGTAGCGAGAGTCTCGTGGACGAACTCTTCACGCAGTTCACCGCGCAGACCGGAATCGCACTCGATGTGCGCTACGGCGACTCGGGCGAGTTGGCGTCGCTCATCCTCACCGAAGGCAAGGCATCGCCCGCCGACGTGTACTTCTCGCAGGACGCCGGCGCGCTCGGCGCGGTGAGCGAAGTGGGGTTGTTGGCCGAGCTGCCACCAGACGTGCTTGAGCAAGTCGACGAGCGTTTCCGTTCGACGTCAGGCCAGTGGGTGGCCACCAGTGGCCGCGTGCGTGTGGTCGTCTACAACCCAACGCTCGTTGCCACGCCTCCTGCGGGAATCGACGACCTGTTGGATCCGCAGTGGAAAGGCAAGATCGGGTACGCCCCGACCAATGCTTCGTGGCAGTCGTTTGTCACCGCATTGCGCGTGATTCGTGGCGAGGATGCTGCTCGAACATGGCTCGAAGGCTTCGCCGCCAACGAACCGGTGCCGTACGAGAAGAATGGCGTCGTGCGTGACGCGGTGAATGCTGGCGAAGTGTCGCTCGGCCTCGTTAATCACTATTACCTCTACGAAAAGATTGCGGCCGAAGGCGCAGACTCTGTTGTCGCCAAGAACCATTACTTCCTGAATGGCGACGTGGGTGGGCTCGTTAACGTTGCGGGCGTTGGCGTCGTGGCATCGAGCGCGAAGCAGACAGCGGCACTTGAGTTTGTGAAGTTCCTGTTGTCTGCGCAGGGACAGCAGTATTTCGTCGACCGTACATTCGAGTATCCAATGGCTGCCGGCATCGATGCGTACTTCGAGTTGCCGAAGTTCGATGCGCTCAACCCTCCGGCTATTGACCTATCGGATCTTTCCTCGATTGAGGCAACGCAGCAGTTGCTCGAGGAAGTAGGCCTCCTCACACGATGAGCCCTCGATCGCGGGTACCGGTTGCGTTGCTGGTACCTGCGATTATCGGCGCGCTCATCGCGCTATTGCCCATCATCTATCTCGTCGACGTCGCGTTTGATCGCGGCCTTGCAGCAGTGATCGATGAGCTGTGGCGCGAACGTACGCTGCGCTTGGTAGTCCGAAGCGTTGGATTAACGGTGGCGGTTACCGCTGCAGCCGTGGTCATCGGAACCTTCACGGCGTGGGCCGTCGTGCTCTCTGGTCTGCGCGCGGGAACCATGCTGTTGGTGGTGTTTTCGTTGTCGCTTGCCATCCCGTCGTACTTGTCGGGCTTTGCGTGGATTTCGTGGTTCCCCGAACTCAGCGGCTTTGTCGGTGCCTTCATCGTGTTGTCGCTCGTCACGTATCCGTTTGTGATGCTGCCGGTGGCGGCGGCGATGCGCTCGATTGACCCGGTTCAAGACGAAGTCGCGCGGTCATTGGGACGGGGGCCGGTATCGGCATTTTTCGCCGTCACCCTTGGAAATGTTCGCGGCGCACTTACTGGTGGCGCATTGCTCGTTGCGTTGTACACACTGTCGGACTTCGGTGCGGTTGCGGCGATGCGCTACGAGGTGTTCACATGGGTGATTTATGGCGCCTATCGAGCCGGCTTCAACCCCGCGCGGGCGGCAATTTTGTCGCTTGTGTTGGTCGCGCTCGCCTTGCTGCTGACGTGGGGTGAGATGCGGGCTCGCGGTGCCACTGCGCCGTCGCGACTCGGCTCCGGTCTGGCTCGTCGGCAGCGCCACCACTTGAGCCCCGGATTCTCGGCGCTCTCCATCGGCGTGTCGGTGATCGTGGTGGCACTCGGGGTCGGCGTCCCCGTCGTCAGCGCAGTGTCGTGGCTGATGCGAGATAGTGAGCGCGGCCTGTCGACAACGCGTCTGGTGTCGTCCATCCTGTCGTCGTTTCAGATCGGCGTATTCACCTCTCTCGCTACCGTGCTCATCGCCTTGCCTGTCGCGATTACCGCAGCGCGATATCGCACCCCAACCACGCGGTGGTTGGAACGCAGTACCTACGTAGCGCACGCATTGCCCGGCATCGTGATTGCAATTTCAGTGGTGTACATCGGCATTCGCACCGTGCCATCGCTCTATCAACACATTCCTTTATTGGTGTTAGCGCAAGTGATCGTGTTCTTGCCGCTGGCTACTGCGTCAATGCGCAGCGCCGTCGAACAGAGCACCGCCTCGGTAGAGGAAGTCGCTCGCGGGCTTGGTGCCAACACGTTTGCGACGCTCGTGCGGGTAACACTGCCGATTGCGATGCCGGGAATCCTGGCGGCCGCTGCAATGACGATGTTGTCGTCGGTGAAGGAGTTGCCCACGACCCTGCTATTGCGCCCGACTGGAGTGGAAACTCTCGCCACGAGTATTTGGACGTTTAGTGCCGTGTCGGACTATGCCGCCGTTGGGCCATACGCCATCGCCCTCATCGTGCTGTCGGCCATCCCCGTTGCGGTGCTCACCGCGACGACATCCCGAGTTCTTCGGGCATCATGATGGGCGTGAACGACGCACTCGTGCTGAACGGGGTAGGTCATCGCTTCGGCGATCGCGTTGTCCTGCATGACGTTTCGCTTGCGGTGCCTTCTGGTTCAATCACTGCCGTCATCGGACCGTCGGGCGAAGGCAAGACCACTTTGCTGCGCATCATCAGCGGTTTCGAAACCCCGCATGTTGGCACGGTGACGATTGGTGGTCGATTGGTGAGCGCCGCAGGACGCATCGTCGTGCCGGCCGAGGATCGCGGCGTTTCGCTGGTACCGCAAGAGGGCTCGCTGTTTCCGCATCTGTCGGTGGCCGGCAATGTGGCATTCGGCTTGCGTCATCGTCGATCGGCAACGACACGCCAGCGCGTGGCCGAAGTGCTCGAAATGGTGGGCCTCGGCGGATTCGAAAAACGTCGGCCGCAAGAGTTATCAGGCGGCATGCAGCAGCGCGTTGCATTGGCACGGGCGCTTGCACCGAATCCGCAAGTGATCTTGCTTGATGAACCATTTGCCGCGCTCGACCTTGGCTTGCGCGAGCAGGTGCGTGAGGAAACGGTGCGCGCGTTGCGCAGCGTGGGTGCCACGGTCGTGTGGGTGACGCACGATCAGCAGGAGGCACTCGCCACGACCGATCGCGTGGCGGTGTTGCTCGGGGGCACGATTAATCAGGTAGACGAACCCACGACGATCTATCGGCGTCCCATCAGTAGACGGGTTGCAGAATTTGTTGGCGATGTGGTGGTGGTGTCGGGTCGCGTCGATCAGTCGGGAGAGGTGATCTCGTGTGCCTTTGGCGATCGTCTGCCGCTGGATGCGGCAGCGGTTGCAGGCGACGCGCACGTCATCATTCGCCCGGAGCAGCTGGAGATTGTGGAGCGCGGTACGGCGGCGGCCCGAGAGGCCGTGGTGGTAGGCACAAAGTTCTTCGGTCATGACGGCATTGTCGAGGTCAAGTTGGCAACGGGGGATGAGGCGATGGTGCGCGTGCAGGCCGATCATTTGCCGAACATCGACGATGTTGTGGCGGTTCGAGTGAACGGTACCGTTCGCGCGTTTGCTGACTGAACTCGTTGCCACCGACACCATTAGCCTGTTTTGCTATGACGCCTTCTCCCCGCGAAACGCCCGTTGATGTCAAGCCGCGCAGCCGCGACGTTACCGACGGCAATCAGAAAGCAGCGGCGCGCGCAATGTTGCGCGCTGTCGGACTCACCGACGACGATTGGGAAAAGCCACAGATCGGTATCGCTTCGGCATGGAACGAGGTAACGCCGTGTAATGCTTCGTTGCGTCGACTCGCTGAAAGCGCCAAGAAGGGTGTACGCGGTGCCGGCGGCGTCGCACTCGAGTTCGGCACGATCACGGTGAGCGACGGCATCAGCATGGGTCACGAGGGCATGCGCGCGTCGCTCGTCAGTCGCGAGGTCATTTGCGACAGCGTGGAGACCGTGGTGCACGCTGAGCGCTTCGACGGGTTTGTGGGCCTTGCGGGTTGCGACAAGAGCATTCCCGCAATGTTGATGGCTGCTGCTCGCCTCAACCTGCCGAGCGTGTTCGTTTATAACGGCTCGACGCTGCCAGGCGTGCATAACGGCAAGAACATCGACATCACCACGGTGTTTGAGGCAATCGGCGCGTGTGCGGCGGGCACGATGACCCAAGACGAACTTGGCGCCATTGAGCGCGCTGCATGCCCGGGCGAGGGCGCTTGTGGCGGCATGTTCACGGCTAACACGATGAGTTCGATTGCTGAAGCACTCGGCATGAGTCTTCCCGGCACGGCATCGCCGCCGGCCATCGACACACGTCGCGAGAGCGATGCCGAGCGTGCGGGCGTCGCCGTCATGAATCTGGCTCGACTCGGTATCTATCCGCGCGACATCATGACGAAGAAGGCATTCGAAAATGCAATCGCTGTCGTCAATGCGCTTGGTGGATCCACGAATGCGGTGCTGCACTTGTTGGCCATCGCCAACGAGGCCGGAGTCGCGCTTGATCTCGACGATTTCAATCGCATCGCGGCCCGCGTGCCCCATATTGCTGACACCAAGCCGGGTGGCAAGTACCACATGACCGACATCGATCGCATCGGTGGCGTGCCGGTGGTGCTGAAGCATTTGCTGGACGCAGGTCTATTGCATGGCGACGTGCTCACGTGCACGGGCAAAACGATGGCCGAGAACCTGACCGAAATGGCGCCGCCTGCGCCGGACGGCGACGTCGTGCATCCGCTGTCCGACCCGATCCACGCTGAGGGCGGCATCAACATCCTCACGGGATCGCTTTCGCCGCTCGGCTCGGTCGTCAAGGTTGCGGGGTTGACCAAGGATCAAATGTCGTTCGAAGGTCCGGCGCGCGTGTTCGACGGTGAAGACGGTGCAATGGCCGCGGTGCTCAATGGCGATATCAAGCCCGGCGACGTCATTGTCATTCGTTACGAGGGCCCGAAAGGTGGTCCCGGCATGCGTGAAATGCTGGCCATCACCGGCGCGTTGAAGGGCGCCGGTCGCGGCGCCGACGTGGCGCTGATCACCGACGGTCGGTTCAGCGGCGGCACGTGGGGGTTCTGCATTGGCCACGTGGCACCTGAAGCGGTGAATGGTGGCCCAATCGCGTTCGTGCGTGATGGCGACCGCATCCGTATCGACGTACCGACGAAGCGCCTCGACCTACTGGTCGACGACGCCACACTTGCCTCGCGCCGTGACGGCTGGAAGCCGAATCCGCCGCGCTACACGAGCGGCGTCTTGGCGAAGTTCGCGCGCTTGGTGCAAGGTGCCGAAACCGGCGCCATCACCAACGTCTAGGCGGTCACCCCTTCTTGAGGAGTCGGCCGACGACAAGTCGCAGGCCGACCATCAACACACCGAGCGTGATCGTCGTGACGACAATGAACGACAATGCTGTGCCGTCGCCGAAGGCAACATTGCGCAGCGTGAGCCCGCCGCCCACGGTGATGGCCCAGACGACGAGCGCCATGGTGAGCCGCCGACGAATCTTGAGTAGTCGCAATACCAGCCACGCGATGGCGAGAGCGATGAGGAACGGCGCAGCAGTATCGAGGATGCCGAGGACGGTGTTTTCCTCGCCGTGATTGTCACGACCAACAATGACGAAGATCAACACCGCGAGGATGTCGATCAACAACGTCATCATGCTTCGTCGTAATACTCGCGGCCGAGGTGGGTGATCTGGTCTTCACCCATCATCCAGCGCAACGTGTTCTTTAGTTTCGCCAACTGCACAAACAGGTCGTGCTCGGGGTGCAGGCCCGGTGCCACCTGCGGGCTCTTGTAATAAAACGACAGCCATTCCTGGATGCCGCCGAGCCCGGCGCGCTGGGCGAGGTCCATGAATAGCACGAGGTCGAGCGCGAGCGGCGCGGCCAAGATGCTGTCGCGGCACAGGAAGTCGACCTTGATCTGCATCGGGTAGCCAAGCCAGCCGAAGATGTCGATGTTGTCCCAGCCTTCTTTATTGTCGCCGCGCGGTGGGTAGTAATTGATGCGCACCTTGTGGAACACGTTGCCGTAGAGCTCGGGAAAGCTGTCGGGCTGCAAGATGTCTTCGAGCACGCCGAGCTTGGACTCTTCCTTGGTTTTGAAGTTGTCCGGATCGTCGAGTACTTCACCGTCGCGGTTGCCGAGGATGTTGGTGGAGTACCAACCCGACAGACCGAGCATGCGCGCGCGCAACATGGGGGCGAGCACGGTCTTGATGAGCGTTTGTCCAGTCTTGAAGTCTTTGCCGCTGATGGCAACCTTGCGCTCGGTGGCGAGTTGACGCAGCACCGGCGTGTCCACAGCGAGGTTGGGCGCGCCGTTGGCAAAGGGCACGCCTTCGAGAATTGCGGCATAGGCGTACAACATGCTGGGCGCAATGGACGGGTCGTTGGCGTCGATGGCCTTCTCGAACGCCTCGAGGTTCATGTGCGCGGGGCCGGGTTCGATGAAGATTTCGGTCGAGGCGCACCAGATCATCACGAGGCGCTCCACCTTCTTTTCGTCACGGAAGCGGTTGATGTCTTCACGAATCGCCTGCAACATGGCGCGCTTCGACACGGTGCCGAGGGTGTTTTCGGCATCGATCTTCTTCACGTACTGACGATCGAATGCCGCCTTCATGGGGCGAATCTCGCGCAACGTGTCGGCAATAGCCTCGATGTGCTTAGGGCCCTCGAGTACACCCGCGCGTTGTGCGGCCACGTAGGCGTCATCCGGGAACGGATCCCATGCGCCCCACACGATGTCTTCAAGGCGAGCAAGCGGTACGAAGTCCTTGATCAGTGGGTTGCGGTTGTCCGTGCGCTTGCCGAGGCGGATCGTGTCCATCTGGGCCAGCGAGCCGATGGGATCGCCCATGCCACGCTTGGCGAGTTCGACGCCTGCAATGAGGGTGGACGCGACGGCGCCGAGGCCGACGGTCAGAACACCGAGTTTGCCGTCAGCGGGGGCGACAGTGGGATGGGAAGCGGGCATGAGTTCTCCTGAGGAAACGGGCTCCCCAAGGCTACGCCCCGAATGCCCCCAGTTCGTTCACCACCAAGCGCGTCATAAAAGTGCGGGTGTTGGTGCGCGACGCGCGCTGAATGAGGCGGAAGTAGTCCCAAATCTCAAACGACGTGGCGGCATCCAGTCGACTGAGTGCTTCAACAGGGTCAGTGTGACGACGGAGTTCATGTATGAAGGTCTTGCGTATCTGCTGTGTCATCGCCGAGCGCAGCGCAACACATTCGCGCAGATCGACAAACGAACCATCCATGTTGGTGCGCAGCGCGTGATGTAAAGGCGCCATTTCGGCGTAGATCTCGTCGCGTTGGGCTATAAGGAGTGACGCGCGGTGCTCCACGTCGAGATGTACATCGAAATAGGTAAGCCGCTTGTGCATGGTGGCTGCTTGACGCGAGGTGGCTTCGCGATACATCGACTCGACGTCTGCGAAATGATGAAACACCGTGCGCACCACGACACCCGCGCGTTGAGCAATCTGTTGCGCACGCGGATCGTGGGTGCCCTCCACCAGCAATGCGAGCAACGCATCCAAGATGCGGTGGTGGGTATGTTCGGCGCGAACGTTGCGCACGCGGGTGGGTGCGGTGTCGGTCATATCGTCTCGATACCGATTCTGCCCGATCCGCGGCGGTTTGTGTTGTTCCTCATTTTCTTGCATTGGGGGTGCAACGTGTAACACAGCCTGAACTATTTATGGTACGTTGCAATTCACACTGTTGCAGTGTCGATGTAGTGCAAACGATTGCTCGGGTTGATAGATGAACAATGGCATCTGGCCGTTGAACACATGCCCGTTTCGCTGGCGTCACACGGTGATGTTCGTACCGTCGGCATCGTGTTGCGTCGACTCTTGGCAATTGGTGTCGTGGCGATCGCCGCGAACGTGGTGGCCACGCACGATGCGACGGCCGACATGGGCGCGCTCGTCGATGCGTCCGGCGCACCCACCCAGGCGCTGGTGCCGATGCGGTACTTGGCGCTCGGCACGTCGCATTCCTGTGTGGTCATGGCTGACGCGGCGCTGCGCTGTTTCGGCGACTCGAGTTACGGTCAACTGGGGCTTGGTGCGATCCGTGAGGTGGGCGCTACCACGAGCACGACGGGCAACTTCCGGTCGGTTGCAGCAGCGCCGGCGACGGCGTTGGGTGCGGGCGTGCGCCAGGTGGTGGCGGGCGGCGAGCACACATGCGCGCTGCTGACTACCGGTGCGGTGCAGTGCTGGGGACGCGGCGCGCTCGGTCGCCTGGGCTACGGGGATGAGACAAATCGTGGAACTGCCGACAGTCACATGGGGGTCAACCTGCCAGCGGTCGCACTTGGCGCGGGTCGCACCGCGACGGCGATTACCGCCGGCGCGGCACATACGTGCGCACTGCTCGACAACGCCGTCGTGAAATGTTGGGGTGACAACGTCGAGGGTCAGCTCGGACTCGGTGACCGCGACAGTCGCGGCGACGGCCCAGGCGAGATGGGCGACGCGTTGCCCGCGGTGGCGTTTGCGACGGGGCGCTCGGCGATTGCGATTGCCGCCGGCGGCAACCACACGTGCGCGATTTTGGACAACGACGCCCTGGTGTGTTGGGGGGCCAACGATGTGGGCCAACTCGGCCAAGGCTCGACGGCGCGCCTCGGCGACAACGAATCAGTGGCCACGATTGCCGCGGTGCCCGTGGGCGGCGTGCGCGCAGTGGCACTGGGTGATGCGCATACGTGTGTGATTACCACCGCCGCGGCGATGAAGTGTTTTGGTAGTGGCGGCAATGGCCGACTGGGCACCGATGCCACCGACAATCGCGGAGACGCCAGTGGGGAAGTTGCGGCGCTGCCGGCGATTTTCCTCGGTGCTGCGCGCAGCGTGCGGGCCGTCGCGGCGGGCGGCTCGCACTCCTGCGCGCTGCTAGACGACGCGTCGGTGACATGTTTCGGTAACGGTGGAAACGGTCGGCTCGGGACGGATGACGCGAATGATCGCGGCGATAATGCCAGTGAGATGGCGTCACTCGCCCCGATCGCACTTGGCCGCGACGTGCGCGCCATCGCCGCCGGTAGTGCCCACACGTGCGCGCTACTCGACAACGCCACCGTGAAATGTTTCGGCAATGCCGCGCGTGGACAAATTGGCAGCAACGACACGACGTCACTGGGTGGCGCAACGGGCGACATCGGTCGGTTGAGTGCAGTCGCCCTTGGCGCAAGCGTCGCTACGGCGAGCGAACCCACCGCACCGCGCTCCCTTGCCGCAACGTCAGACGACTCGTCGGCAACGGTGACGTGGCTCGCGCCATTGCGCGACGGCGGGTCGGCAGTGACTGACTACATCGTGGAGTATCGCGCATCAGGCGACGTGGCCTGGACGCGCGTTGCCGATGATGTGTCGACAACTGCATCGGTAACGATCACGGGTTTGTTGGTGGATGTGGACTACACCGTGCGTGTGGCCGCGGTGAATGCGTTGCACACCGGTGCGTTCAGTACTGATGCGCTCACGGTGACACCGACAACGACCACCACCACCACGACCACCACTACGACGACACCGACGACCACGTCGACAAGCGTCGCAGCACCCGCGAATGCCCCAGGCACGACACCAGTGACCACCACAACTGCACTCTCTGCACCGATGCCGACAACTGCCACCACGCAGGTCGCACCACTCCGGCGCACGGCGTTGATGGTGGCGGCGTTTGCTTCCTACTCAACGACGCTCACCGACGCGCAGGAGCGCCAACTCGCGCGCATGGCCGCCACGTTGCGTCGCGGCGATGCGGTCACGTGCGCAACGTTTTCCGATTCCGATTCGCTGGTCAGCAGCGCCGGCCTACGCCGTGCCACCGCCGTGTGCCGGCATCTACGCCGGCTGGTGCCCGGCCTGCGGGTGCAGGTGGACGTGCGCGTACCGCTCACCCCGGCCGAGGAACGCCAGATGGGGGTGCGGGGGACGGGCCTCATGCGCCGTGTCATGGTGACCGTGCAGGACGTGGTTGCCGAACGGTCATTTGGCTGACAGACTGGAGGGCGTGTTCACGACCCAAGCGCCCGCCGTTTCTGTCGTAGTAGTAATTCATTAGGCACACCGGCTGCCCGCCGCGTGTGCCCAAGCCTCCCGCCAGGGGGGCTTTTTTGTTCCCCAAAAACCGACCGATACCCAAGAGCCAGCACGAAAACCAGTACGGAGACCGAGATGAGCAAACCAACCGATCGCTTTCAGGAAGGTGAAAAGATCACGGGCGCCGAGGCGTTGATCCGTGCGCTCGAAATGGAGCGCACCGAGGTGATCTTCGGCCTGCCCGGCGGATGCATTTTGCCCGCCTATGACCCGCTGCTCGAGTCGCCCATCCGTCACATCCTCGTGCGTCACGAGCAAGGCGCGGGACACATGGCAGAGGGCTATGCCCACGTCACCGGTCGGCCTGGTGTCGCCATGGTCACGAGCGGTCCGGCAGCCACCAACTTGGTGACGCCGCTGTGCGACGCGTTCATGGACTCGATCCCGATGGTGGCGATCACGGGTCAGGTGCCCACGTCGGCCATTGGCACTGATGCCTTTCAAGAATGCGACACGGTCGGCATCACGCGCAGTATCACCAAGCACAACGAACTGGTCATGACTGCCGACGATTTGCCGCTTGCCATTCGCCAAGCATTTCACTTGGCTACCACGGGCCGCCCCGGCCCGACTCTCGTCGACGTGCCGAAGGACGTGTTGCAGAACACGATGACGTGGCACTGGCCGAGCGATGCCGATGTGGAATCCTCGCTGCCCGGGTACAAGCCCAACACCAAGGGACACGCGCGCATGATCAAGGAAGCGGCGCAACTGATTCTGCGCGCCGAGCGTCCCGTGCTCTACGTGGGCGGCGGTGTGTTGAAGGCGCGCGCGGCATCTGCATTGCGCGAGCTTGCCGAGATGACGCAGATTCCTGTGGTCACCACCCTCATGGCGCGCGGCGCGTTCCCCGATGACCACCCGCTGTGTCTGGGCATGCCGGGCATGCACGGCATGGCCGCGGCGGTCACGGCGATGCAGCGTTCCGACTTGCTGGTTGCTCTTGGCGCGCGTTTCGACGACCGTGTCACCGGCCGCGTTGATGCGTTTGCGCAAGAGGCCAAGATCATCCACGTCGACATCGACCCGGCAGAGCAAGGCAAGGTGCGTCGCCCCGACGTGCCGATCGTCGGCGACTGTCGATTGGTGATCGAAGAAATCATCAAGGCAATCCGCGATTTGCTCGCGGCTGGCACCACGCAAGCCGACCTCAGCACGTGGCGCAGTCGCGTGAGTGGATGGCAGGAGCAGTTCCCGCTGACCTACGAGCCGAGTGAGCCGGGCCGTGCACTCAAGCCACAGTTTTGTTTGGAAAAACTGCGTGACTCGGCACCCGAGGGCACGATCGTGGTCTCCGGCGTCGGCCAGCACCAAATGTGGACGAGCCAATACTGGAAGTTCAACGAGCCCTACACCTGGGTCAACTCGGGTGGCCTGGGCACGATGGGCTTTTCCATCCCTGCGGCAATCGGCGCCAAAGTCGGTCGCCCCGACAAGACGGTGTGGGCAATCGACGGCGATGGCTGCTTCCAGATGACGGCACAGGAACTTGTCACCGCGTCGCTTGAGCGCATTCCGGTGAAGATCGGCATTCTCAACAACTCGTATCTCGGCATGGTTCGCCAGTGGCAGGAGATGTTCTACGAGGAGCGCTACAGCGAGGTGTATCTGTCGACCGAGGTGCCCAACTTCGTGAAGATGGCCGAGTCCATGGGTTGCGTCGGCATTCGCGTGGATGATCCATCCGAGGTGCAGGCCGCAATCGACAAGGCCAACTCGATCAACGATCGTCCCGTCGTCGTCGACTTCCGCGTTGATGCCGGCGAGAAGGTGTTCCCGATGGTCGCCGCTGGCCAGAGCAACGACAACTTGATGCTGCATCCCACGCAGAGCGCACGTAGGGAGTTCCTCAAGTGACCGGCGTCAATCCGTATGGCACCTCGGTGAACCACCACGTGTTGTCGGTGCTCGTACAGAACAAGCCGGGCGTGCTCGCTCGTGTCGCGTCGCTGTTCGCGCGCCGTGGGTACAACATCTTCTCGCTCGCTGTCGCTCCAACCGATGTCGACGAATACAGCCGCATCACCATCGTCGTCGACGTCGAGAGGTCGACGGTGGAGCAGATCGTCAAGCAGTTGTTCAAGCTGGTCGAAGTCGTGCGTATCTCGGAACTCGATCCGCGTACGTCGGTCGAGCGCGAACTGATGGTTGCCACGGTGCGCGCCACGGCGGAACAGCGCGGCCAAGTGGTGGAGCTCGTCAACATCTTCGAGGGCAAGATCCTCTCCGTCGGCTCTGACGCGCTCACCGTGTCGCTCGACGGCGCACCAGAGAAGTTGGACGATTTTGAAGAATTGCTGCGACAATATGGGATTGTCGAATCGCAGCGCACGGGTCGCGTCGCGCTACCCAAACTCGATCGCAAATCACGAACCACGAAGGGGAAGGCAAGCTAATGGCAGCAAACGTGTACTACGAGAAGGATGCCGACGCGGCGCTCATTCGTGGCAAGAAGGTGGCAATCATCGGGTACGGCTCGCAGGGCCATGCCCACGCACTAAATCTCAAGGAGTCGGGCGTCGACGTCGTCGTCGGTCTGCGTGAGGGCTCGTCGTCGAAGGCCAAGGCCGAGGCCGAGGGCCTGAAGGTCATGTCGATCGCTGACGCGTCAAAGTACGCCGACGTGATCATGTTTCTTGCACCCGACACCGAGCAGAAGAAGATCTACGAGGAGTCGATTGCGGCGAACCTCACCGCGGGCAAGGCGCTCGCATTCGCCCACGGTTTCAACATTCGCTTTAATCGCATCGAGCCGCCAAAGGATGTCGACGTGATCATGATCGCGCCGAAGGGCCCGGGCCACCTTGTGCGTCGCACCTACCAAGAGGGCGGCGGCGTGCCGGCGCTCATCGCCGTGCACCAGGATGCAACCGGCAACGCCAAGGCGATCGCGTTGTCGTATGCCAACGCTGTAGGCGGCGCGCGTGCGGGCGTAATCGAGACCACGTTCCCCGAAGAGACCGAGACCGACTTGTTCGGCGAGCAAGTCGTGTTGTGTGGCGGACTCACGTCGCTCGTGATGGCTGGCTACGAGACGCTGGTCGAGGCGGGCTACCAGCCCGAGATGGCGTATTTCGAGTGTCTGCATGAGGTGAAGTTGATCGTCGACCTTATGTATGAGGAAGGCATCGCGGGCATGCGGTACTCCATTTCCGACACCGCCGAATACGGCGACGTCTCGCGCGGCCCGCGCATCATCAACGCGGCCACCAAGGACGAGATGCGCAAGATCCTGGACGAGATTCGCAGTGGCAAGTTCGCCGAGGAATGGATTGCCGAGAGCGATAGTGGCCGTAAGCGCTTCAGTGAGCTGCAGAACGCCGGCCGTAACCATCCGATCGAAAAGGTGGGTGGGCAGTTGCGGGCGATGATGCCGTGGATCTCGAAGGGCAAGAAGAAGGTCGCCGAAGTTTCGGGCGGCTGAGCCCAAACAGCGCTACGTGGCACGGGATTTGAATCCCGAGTTGTTTAGTCAACTTTTAGGGCGTAGTGTGTCGCCCCATGACTACTTGGGGATTTGAAACACGCCAGATTCACGCCGGCCAGGAAGCGGACCCAACTACGGGTGCGCGCACGGTGCCGATCTATCAGACGACGAGCTACGTCTTTCGCGACGCGGAGCATGCGCAGAATCTGTTCGCGCTCGCCGAGATCGGCAACATCTACACGCGCATCATGAACCCCACGCAGGGTGTGCTCGAGGCGCGCCTCTCGTCGCTCGAAGGCGGCGTCACCACGGCGGTGGGTCTGCCGGGCGCGCTTGCGGTGTCTAGTGGTCAGTCGGCTGAGTTTCTTGCGATCCTCACGCTCGCCGAGGCCGGTTCGCACATCGTTGCCTCGCCAAGCGTCTACGGCGGCACCTACAACTTGTTCCATTACACGTTGCCGAAGATGGGTATTGACGTCACGTTCGTCGAGGACCCCGACAACCTCGATCAGTGGAAGCAAGCAGTACGCCCCAACACCAAGGCGTTCTACGGCGAAGTGTTGGCCAACCCGCGCAACAACGTGTTCGACATCGAAGGCGTGAGCAAGGTGGCGCACGAAAACGGCGTGCCCCTCATTGTCGACAACACGGTGCCCACGCCGTATCTGATCCGCCCACTCGAGTGGGGCGCCGACATCGTCGTGCACTCGCTCACCAAGTTCATTGGCGGACACGGCACCTCGATTGGTGGTGCCATCATCGACGGCGGCACCTTCGACTTCAGTGCAAGTGGCAAGTTCCCCAACCTCACCGAGCCAGATCCCTCGTATCACGGGCTTGCCTACTGGCCGGCGCTCGGACCTGGCGCCTACATCATCAAGGCGCGTGTGCAAATGCTGCGCGACCTCGGCACCGCCACCACGCCGTTCAACGCGTTCATGTTCCTGCAGGGACTCGAGACGCTGTCGCTGCGCATGGAGCGCCACTGGGCCAATGCCCAGAAGGTGGGCGAGTTCCTCGCCAAGCACCCGCAGGTGGAGGAAGTGTTCTATGCCGGCTTGCCCACGAGTCGCTGGCACGAGCGCGCCAATAAGTACGGCGGCGGCAAGGGCTATGGCTCGGTACTCGCGTTCAACATCGCAGGTGGTCGCGCCGCCGGACAGAAGTTCGTCGGTGCACTCAAGTTGCATAGTCATGTTGCCAACATCGGCGACGTGCGCAGCCTCGTCATCCACCCGGCCTCCACCACGCACAGCCAGCTAACCGAAGAGGAGCAATTGGCAACGGGCGTACACCCGGGCCTCGTGCGCCTGTCGGTGGGCTTGGAGTCGATCGACGACATCCTCGCTGATCTCGACGCCGGGTTCGCCGCCGCCAAGTAATCGCGTGAGCGTTCACGTCGATGTCGTCGGCGATGCGCTCGAGGTGCGCTTCACGGGCTGGGCAATCGGCCTCGCCCTGAAGCGTCATCTTCGGATGCCACTCGCCGAGATCAACGACGTGCGCGTCGAGGATGCGAAAGCCGCCCGACGGCTGTGGGGCTGGAAGGTGGCCGGCGGCTATTGGCCGGGTTGGTTCACCACCGGCCATTTCACCGTTGCGAAGCACGTGCGACGCCAAAAGGGTGAACGGGCCTTGCTGTACTGCTTTGGCGAATCGCGCGTACTGATCATCGAGACCACACGTCAGCGCCCGCGATTCATTGCGCTCCAGGTCGAGGATCCCGATCGCCTGCAGTCGCTCGTCACGACGTCGAGGTCCTAACTACAGTCTGTTCCTGCCCATGAGTCTTCGTTGGATTTTCGTTTCTGTATCAATGCTTGGGCTTGTGGCCTGTGCGCCCGATGTAGTGGGTGAAGCGCAACTCGGCGATGACTGTTCGTTGCGGTACGCCTACAGCGTGAAACAGGTAGACGATGGGTTTATCCGCTGCGAGATTGTTCCCGGCACATCGCTGCATGCGGACAACAAGAACGAGGCTGCCCGCTTTGCATGGGTGTCGACGGCCGAGGACCAATATGTTCTTGCTACTGCTGCACACGATCTTGTGCGGATCGACGGCTCCAGTACGGTTGCGCCGTTGTCAGCGATTACGGCGAAGTTTTTTGAATCTGCGTCACGCAGCGTGATGGGCAATAACGGTGTGCGAGTGTCTGTGGGTATTTCCGGTACTGGTGGAGGATTCGAAAAATTCTGCAACGGTGAGACGGATATTTCGAATGCATCGCGCGCAATCAAGGATTCAGAAGTAGAACTTTGTGCATCAAATGGCGTTGCCTTCACTGAAGTGCAAGTGGCGAATGACGGATTGGCGGTAGTAGTCAACCTCGAGAACGATTGGGCCGCGTGCTTGACGTTGGAAGAACTTCGCCGCATCTGGGAGCCAGGGAGCACCATCACCAACTGGTCACAGGTGCGCAAAGGGTTCCCTGATGTGCGATTGAAATTGTTCGGGGCAGGCACTGACTCGGGGACCTTTGACGCATTCACCACATTTGTTAACGGCAAGTCGGGCATAGCTCGTCGTGATGGCGTGGCGACGTCCGAAAATGACAATGTGACGGTGCAGGGTGTGCTTAGCGAGCGTGGTGCGCTCGGGTATTTCGGCTATTCCTATTCCGTCGAAAATGCCGACAAGGTGCGAGCGATCGCACTCGATGGCGATGAGGGGTGCATAAATCCAACTGAGGCAAATGTGCAGTCCTATGCCTATCCGATGGCGCGACCACTATTCATGTATGTGAAGAATGAGTCGCTCACTGATCGGGCGGGAACCAGAGCATTTGTCGAGTTTTTTGTTGATAATTCGACGCAGATCAATCGCGATGCGCTCTTCGTGCCGTTGTCACCCGACCAGCAGCAGCGGGTACGCGGTGTTGTCGAGCGGTTTTTCGCAACTTCCTGACCTCGTTCATCTGATGTTCACCAAGAATTTGGTTTGATCTCAGATTCCCGCAACCACTGATTTCATTGAGTTTCCTACGTTTCGTGGTGTCAAACACGACAAAACAGGAGACACAAATATGGTCAAGCAATCGATGCGGAGGACGATCACGCGAGCGATCGTCGGAACGTTGGTGGTTTCCGCTCTCGGTATTGCCGCGGCATCACCGGTGAGCGCAGCAAAAGCAGGCGATAGCTGCAAGCAAAAGGATCTCTATCGGATCGAAAAGGTGGGCTCGTCGTTCATTCGTTGCGAGATCGTGCCAGGAACATCTCTGCATGCATCAACCAAGGCAACGCAGGCAAAGTTTGCGTGGCGCGTTACCACGGCTTCGCAGTACCAGTTGGCAAGCGCAAACAACGAGAGCATTCGTCTTGATGGATCCAGCACCGTCGCACCCCTCGCTGCGGTGGCGGCCAAGTATTTCGAGAACACCTCGAAAAGCGTGAACGGTAAGAAGGGTGTCAAGGTGACCGTCGGTATCTCTGGTACTGGTGGTGGCTTCGAAAAGTTCTGCAAGGGCGAGACCGACATGTCGAACGCGTCTCGAGCAATTCGTTCTTCCGAATCACAAAACTGCACGAAGGCTGGCGTGGAGTATCAAGAAGTAATCATCGCCAACGACGGCCTGGCAGTAGTGGTCAATCCACAGAACACGTGGGCGAAGTGCCTCACGATGGCGGAAATGAAGAAGATCTGGGAGCCGAACAGCACCGTTACGAACTGGTCGCAAATTCGTACCGGATTCCCTGATGTGCCAATCAAGCTCTACGGCGCTGGGACCGACTCGGGAACCTTTGATGCCTTTAGTGAATTCGTTAACGGCCGCTCGGGAGTAATTCGTAAGGACAACGTGTCGACGTCAGAAAACGACAACGTCACGGTGCAGGCGGTGACTCGTGAGCAAGGCGCAATGGGGTACTTCGGCTTGTCGTACGCCATCGAAAACGCCAAGAAGGTGTCGGCAATTCAGCTGGACAAGGGTTCCGGCTGTGTGACCCCAACGGTGCAGACCGTACAGAACTACACCTATCCGATGGCAAGGCCGCTTTACGTCTACGTGAAGAAGGCCTCCATCCAGACGAAGCCGGCAGTTGGTGCCTTCGTGCAGTTCTGGGTGGACAACCTCAAGCAGATCAGCGCTGACGCGCTGTTCGTACCGCTTACGAACAAGCAGATTCGGGTGCAGCAGCAGGAGATCGCCGCGATCGCCAAGCTCCCGAAGGTCAAGAAGTAGCACCGCGCTTAATACGCCGAAATCAGGAACCCTGTCGCGTGGCGACAGGGTTCCTGTTCGGTTGTCGGGAGTACAGTCTCCGGAGGTCAGGGTGAAGCAGATACGCAAAGGCAACAGATACACATGAGCGTTTTAGAAACACGGTCGGCAAGTTTGCAGCCATCTGGTCGCAAACTGCGCCAGCAACGTTTCGAGCGCTTTGTCGTTGTTGCCCTTGCCGTTATTGCTACAAGTGGAGTGCTGGTCACAACAGGGGTGGTATTTGCCCTCGTCGGTCCAACAATTGATTTTTTCCGTGAAGTGCGGATCAGTGAGTTCCTTGGGAGCACGCGCTGGTACCCGCTTTATGAACCGCCGGAATTTGGTGTGTGGCCACTTGTCGTGGGCACCTTTTTCATCATGTTGATTGCGGTTGCTATTGCGGTGCCGGGTGGTTTGGGTATCGCGTTCTTCCTCAGCGAATACGCCTCACCGCGCGTGCGACGAGTGCTCAAGCCGCTTCTCGAGATTCTTGCTGGAATTCCCACCGTTGTGTTTGGTTTCTTTGCGTTGTACTTCATCTCACCAAATGTCGCCTCCAAGATTTGGCCAATAGGCGAAGTTGGTTTTTACAGCGGACTCGCTGCTGGCATCACTGTTGGCTTGATGATCCTGCCGATGATGACAACACTTGCCGAGGATGCGATGGCCGCGGTACCGCGAGCGCTGGTTGACGGGGCATACGCCTTAGGTGCGACGAAGCGAGAAGTGTGTACGGGTGTGATTTTTCAAGCGGGACTTTCCGGCATCATTGCGGCGGCAGTAATTGCGATGTCTCGTGCGATTGGCGAGACGACGATCGTGTTGCTAGCAGCGGGAAGTGATGCGGTGTTCTCGTTCAATCCAGGCAATCCCATGCAAACAATGGCGTCGTTCATTGGATTTGCTGGCCTTGGCGACCAGCCAGTCGACTCAACGGGTTATCGCACGATTTTCGCCGTTGGCAGCATGTTGTTCTTGATCACGTTTGGTCTCAACGTGATGAGTCGCCGCATCGTAAATCGATTCCGCGAGGCCTACGAATGAGCCTCACGAAGGCAGCATCGCTGCAAGACACGACGAGCACCGCTCGTAAGCTCCGCGACCGTGCCTTTCTTGGCACGCTTTGGCTTGCGACCTTAATTGCGCTCCTCACGTTGATCGTTCTCGTGTTCACGACGTTTGTCGACGGTCGGGGCAAGTTGAATCTCGATCTGCTGCGCAACTTTCCCTCGCCATTTCCCGAAGATGCAGGTATTCAGTCCGCGCTGTTCGGGTCCTTGTGGGTGGTGTTGACATCGGGAATCCTGTCGTTGTTTTTCGCGATTGGCAGTGCGATTTATCTCGAAGAATTCGCTAACCCAAACAGCCGAGTTCAGCGATTGATCACGTTGAACATTCAGACATTGGCCGGCGTGCCGAGCATTGTTTACGGCGTGTTGGGTCTTGCATTCGTTGTACGAGGACCACTTGGTTGGGGGTTCACTGTCGGCTCGGCGTCAGTGGTGCTCACGATGATGGTGCTGCCAATGATGATCGTCGCCTCACGGGAAGCGTTGAAGGCCGTACCCCCCAGCCTCCGCGAGGGCGCCTACGCGCTGGGTGCAACAAGGTGGCAAACAATTAGTAAGCAGGTACTCCCTGCGGCGACGGGTGGAATTGCGACAGGCAGCATTCTTGGCGTCTCCCGTGCACTTGGTGAGTCTGCGCCACTCATTCTGCTCGGCGCATTGGCCTACGTGAGCTCAAACCCCTCAGGTTTCGACTCCGACTACACGGTATTGCCGCTCTTGATCTTCAAGTATGCAACCGAGGCTCAGGAAGAGTTTCGTGCCGTTGGAGCAGCAGCAATCATTGTGCTGCTAGTTCTCCTTGTGGCCCTCAATCTGCTGGCAATCGTGATTCGTGACAAAACAAGAAAGTCGTGGTGAACATGATGGTAGAAGAATCCAAAGATGCCCTTGCCGTTTCGGCTCCTGAGACCAACGTGTCGACGACTAGCGTTCGAGATGTGAACGTGCGCATCGATGTGCAGTCGGGGGATGGGCGGACCGCTGGCGAAATGATCATGGAGTCGGTCGACCTTCAGGTCCACTACGGAGACTTCCTCGCAGTGCGGGATGTGAACTTGAAGATTCACCGCGACGAGATCACGGCGTTGATCGGACCCTCGGGCTGCGGCAAGTCGACCATTCTCCGGTGCTTCAACCGTATGAATGACCTCATTCCGACCGCAAAGGTTGGCGGCAAGATCTATTACCGGGGCATTGATCTGTATGGTCCCGAGGCCAACGCGGGCGAGGTACGTCGTCGTATCGGCATGGTGTTTCAGAAGCCGAACCCGTTTCCGAAGTCGATTTACGACAATGTTGCGTTCGGCCCGCGGGTGAATGGCAAGCCATCGCGCGCCGAGACGGATGACTTAGTGGAGCGCTCGCTACGTCGAGCGGCACTGTGGGAGGAAGTGAAGGATCGCCTCAAGCAGTCGGCGTTCTCGTTGTCGGGTGGTCAGCAGCAACGTTTGTGCATTGCTCGTGCGCTTGCTGTCGATCCCGACGTGCTGCTCATGGATGAGCCCTGTTCAGCACTCGATCCGATTGCCACTGCACGCATTGAGGATCTGATGCATGAGATTAAGTCGCAATATCCGATTGTTATCGTGACGCACAATATGCAGCAGGCCGCACGCGTGTCTGACCGGACGGCGTTTTTTAATACTGAGATTGGGGCAAATGCGACGCGTCCGACCGGTGTGCTCGTTGAGTACGACCAGACGCGCAAGATCTTCTCGGCGCCCGCTGATGAACGCACAGAGCAGTACATCTCTGGACGAATGGGCTAATTGACGCGTTGTCTATCGATTCAGAAGTTTGATCAACGGGATCGCAAATGCGAGTCCGATGATTTGCATCACGATAAACATCGGCACTGAAGATGGCGCAATCCCGGCGAACGACTCGGTGAATGACCGTGCGATTGTCACGGCAGGATTCGCAAGAGACGTGGACGAGGTGAACCAGTACGCACCGCCGATCCATATGCCGACGGCGACGGGAACCAGTGTCATGTTCGACTTGCCAATCAGATGGATGACGAACAGCAAAGTCGCGGTAGCGACCACTTCGCCAAGCCAAATGTCGCCTCCCTCGCGGATTTTCGTGGACGGTCCAAACAGATCAAGACCGAACATTGCGTTCGCCATCACTGCACCGGTGATACCGCCGGCAGTTTGGGCTACTGCATAAGGAACGAGCTGTCTCCAAGGGTGGCCTGCAAGCCTGCACTGTGCGAGTGTGACGACGGGGTTGAAATGGGCACCTGAAATGGGGCCAAACATCCAGATCAGGGACGTCAGCGCAGCCACTGTGGCGAGTGAATTCGCAAGCAATTGCACGCCGACGTCGGTGGAAAGTTGCTGTGCCATCGCCCCGGAGCCCACAACAGCCATGACGAGGAGGCCAGTGCCCAGGAATTCACCCGTAAGGCGGGTCGTGAGGTGTGGGTTCACGAGGTGACCAGCGAGCGGTAGAGCGTCTCAACACGGCGTTCGATCTCATCGCGTATTTCTCGGACTACGTCGATTGGCTTGCCGGCGGGATCTTCGAGCACCCAGTCTTCGTAACGCTTGCCAGGGAAAATGGGGCAGGTGTCGCCGCACCCCATGGTGATCACCACGTCGGCAACCGTGACGTCGTCGCGAGTGAAGGGTTGGGGCACGAATGATTCAATGTCGATTCCGACCTCGGTCATCGCCTGCACGGCAATGGGGTTAACAGCATTTCCCGGATTCGATCCACCGGACGTGACGTTCACTCGATCTCCCGCGATGTGTCTCAGGAATCCCGCTGCCATCTGAGAGCGACCCGCGTTATGCACGCAGACGAAGAGAACGGTTATCGGATTGTGACTGTGCAACTGCACGACTGGAGATTAGTGATGACGTTGCAACACGAGTGGTGCGTTCACCAAGAATTCACTTGTCGCCGTCACCCTCCTGTTGCTCCTTGAGAAATCGTTCGAACTCTTCGGCCAAGGCTTCGGCTGACGGCACTTGTTCCTCGGTGCGCAGGTCGTAGTCCTCTTCCAGCATCGCGAGGTAGCTCATGGTCTGATCGTCGCCTTCGACAGCCGCGTCGTGGAGTTCCTCCCACCGTTGGATTTCGTCATACATGCCACCGTGGTCGGTGGGAATACCGAGGACATGTTCGAGATGGCGCAGCAATGCGGCAGATGACTTGGGGTGTTGGGCGTTGGCCAGATAGTGCGGCACGCCTACGCGCAGTGACACGCCGACGAGTCCCTCGCGGTCGAGGCGTTCTTGGATCACGCCGACGACGCCCGTGGGCCCCTCGTATTGGGGGCGTGAGAGACCAAGGCGCCGAGCGAGTGCGGCGTTGGTGGAGGAGCCGACAACAAGAGGCGATCGCGTGTGGGGTACGCCGTCGGCGGTGGCACCAACGGTGACGACGACGCCGCAACCAAGACGTCGGGCGACGGCCACGATGCACTCGGCGAAGGTTGCCCAGTGCAGGTGGGGTTCGACACCGGCAAGGATCACAAGGTCGCGTGTCGCATCGGGGTAGCGCACGACGAGGAAATCGTTTTCTGGCCAGCGCAACTGTCGTTCGCCGTCTTCGTCCACAAATGTCTCGGGTCGTTCCTGGGTGAAGTCGAAGAACGGATCGGGATCGATACTGGCTGCCACCACGACGGGCCGTTCCTGAATCGCCCACTCGAGCGCACCGGTGGCCACGCCAGCAATGTCGAACCAGCCGCGCAGGGCGACGACGAGTACGGGGTCGCGCAGGGAGCCGACTGCCGACCAGTCTGCTTCGAGCACGTCGTCGACGCTCATGACACGTTCGCCCGGTTGGGAGTCACTGTGCAAGCATGGCAGCCGTGACTGCGCATCAAAACCCGACAAACCGTGTTTCCGCCCGCCTTGCCGCGATTGCCGAGTCGGCCACGTTGGCAGTGGACGCGAAGGCCAAGGCGCTGAAGGCAAAGGGTGAAAACGTCATTGGTTTCGGAGCCGGCGAGCCTGATTTTCCGACACCCGACTACATCGTGGAAGCTGCGGTGCGGGCAGCGCGTGACCCGAAGTTTCATCGCTATACGCCCGCGGCAGGCTTGCCGGAGTTGCGCGAAGCGATTGCGGCAAAGACGAAGCGGGACAGCGGCTTTGCGTGCGAGGCATCACAAGTGCTCGTGACCAACGGCGGCAAGCATGCGGTGTTTGTCGCCTTTGCGGCGTTGTGCGACCCGGGTGACGAAGTGATCGTGCCCGCGCCCTATTGGACGACGTATCCCGAGGCAATCGCGTTGTCGGGTGGCGTACCGGTAGTGGTGGATACAACGGAGGAGAGCGAGTTCAAAGTGACGGTTGCGCAACTGGAGGCCGCCCGCACCCCGCGCACGAAAGTGCTGCTATTCGTGTCGCCTGACAACCCGAGTGGCGCCGTGTATTCGCCTGAAGAGACGATCGCCATTGGCAAGTGGGCTGTCGAACATGGCATTTGGGTGGTGACCGACGAGATCTATGAGCACCTCACCTATGGCGGCCACACCTTCTCCTCAATGCCGACGCTGGTGCCCGAACTTGCCGACCGCTGTGTGATCGTCAACGGTGTTGCCAAGACGTATGCGATGACGGGTTGGCGCGTGGGCTGGATGATCGGGCCGAAGGATGTGATGGCCGCAGCCATCAACTTCCAGTCGCACACGACGTCGAACGTGTCGAACGTTGCCCAGGTTGCTGCACTTGAGGCTGTTCGCGGCGATTTGTCGGCGGTGGCAATGATGCGTGAATCGTTTGCACGACGCGGTGCGCTGATGCACCGCATGCTGGCGGCGATTCCTGGTGTGACGTGCATGGAGCCACAGGGTGCGTTTTACTGCTTCCCCAACGTGACGGGGCTGCTTGGACGAAATCTCAGTGGGACCACCTCGACCACAACCTTGCAACTCGCCGATGTGGTGCTCGAGCAAGCGAAAGTGGCATTCGTACCCGGCGAAGCATTCGGCGCTCCCGGCTTCGCCCGCTTCAGCTTTGCGCTCGGTGATGATGACATCACGGAGGGCATCACCCGCCTCGCAACATTTGTTGCCGGCTAGTCGCTCGCGCGTGCTACGGTGATCCCACTTCGTCGATAGGCGGAGGGCGTTCCAATCAGCGAAGTCCGGTGAGATTCCGGCACTGTCCCGCAACGGTAAACGGCAGCATTGCTCCGTAAGTCCGGTCGCCTGATTGTCGCGCAACAGCAACCGCCCTCGTCAGAAGGGCAAGGAGAGCATTGTGAAACAATCCACCAAGGCCGGCGTCGCCGGTCTTTTTCTTTTCCTCGCCACCGCACTCGCGGCATGCGGATCATCCGACGAATCGAGCGACACCACCGTTGTCGATGCCGTCGAAGAATCAACTGAAGAATCAACGTTCCCCGTCACTGTCGGCGACCTCACCCTCGAGGCCAAGCCCGAGCGCATCGTGTCGTTGTCGCCGACGGCAACCGAGATGCTGTATGCAATCGGTGCAGGGAGTCAGGTTGTGGCAGTGGATGAGTTCTCGAACCATCCCGCCGAAGCGGTTGCCCTCGGCACCGCGTTATCAGGCTTCGAGCCAAACATCGAGGCGATCAGTGGGTACGAACCCGATCTCGTCATTATTTCCTACGACCCGGGCAGCTTGGTCGAGCAGCTCAACTCGCTCGGCATTCCCGTATTTGCCGCCTACGCGACGATGGATCTGGCTGGCACGTATGAGCAGATCGAACAGTTGGGCGCACTCACCGGCAACCTTGCCGCTGCCGTGCAGCTGACAGGTCAGATGCAGGCCGACATCGAGGCAGCGGTTGCAGGCGTGACGGTGCCCGAGACACCGCTCACGTATTACTACGAGCTCGATAACACGTATTACTCAGTCACCTCGAACACGTTCGTGGGGCAGATCTTTGCGTTGTTTGGTTTGGCCAACATCGCCGACGGCGTGAAGGAAGGTAATGACTATCCGCAGTTGTCGGCCGAAGTGATCGTGTCGGCGAATCCCGACCTGATCTTCCTCGCCGACACCAAGTGTTGTGGTCAGACGGCAGAGACGGTGGCGCAGCGTGATGGCTGGGCAGAGATGAATGCCGTGTTGAACGGCGGAGTTGTCGAACTCGATGACGATGTTGCCTCGCGATGGGGTCCACGCATCGTCGAATTGGTTCAAGTCATCGCCGACGCAGTGTCGTCAGCAGTCGTCTCCTCAATGTGACGTGAGCGACGCACCAGGGTTTCCCGTCCCGCGTCACGCCGCGGTTCACTACAGCACGTGGATTGTGGGCGGGGTGGTAGCCCTGGTGTGTTCGCTCCTTATCGGTTCGATGATCGGGCCTGCCGGCCCCGTATGGTGGCGCGTGCCGCTCGAGTTTCTCGATCGACTGCCGTTCGTGTCGATCGACAGTGGCATGACGCCCTATGAATGGAATGTGGTGTGGCAAATTCGCGCGCCGCGCGTGGTGCTTGCCGCACTGGTGGGAGCGATGTTGTCGCTAGCCGGTGCTAGTTATCAGGGCGTATTTCGCAACCCACTTGTCGATCCATATCTGCTTGGCGTTGCCGCCGGCGCGGGACTCGGTGCGACGATGGTATTCGCCCTGCGCGATGGTGCGAAGTCCACCTGGTGGATCGATCCGCTGCCGCTTGCGGCGTTTGCCGGAGCGTTGCTCGCCGTCATCGTCACCTACACCGTTGGCACCGCATTCGGCCGCACGCGCTCGAGCGTCACGCTGGTGCTCGCCGGCGTTGCCGTGACGTCCTTGGCCACTGCCATTCAGGCCTTCGTGTTGCAGCGCAACAACGACGTCGTGCGCCAGGTGTATTCGTGGATTCTCGGTCGACTGTCGAGCGCTACATGGGGCGATGTGCGTCTTATCCTGCCGTATGTGGCCGCGAGTACGGTTGTGCTTCTGTTACATCGGCGTCTGCTCGATGTGATGCGAGTGGGCGATGACGAGGCGATTGCGTTGGGCACCAATGTGCGGCGTGTGCGACTCGTCGTCGTACTTGCCGCCACCTTCGGCACTGCCGCCGCAGTAGCGGTGAGCGGACTGATTGGGTTTGTCGGCATCATCGTGCCGCACGCGGTGCGCCTCTTAGCAGGCGCGAGCTATCGCATCGTGCTGCCAATGAGCGTGCTGGTTGGCGCATCGTTTCTTGTTCTCGCCGACATTCCGAGCCGCGTACTCGCCAACCCCGCCGAAACGCCAATCGGTGTCGTCACCGCATTCTTCGGCGCGCCGTTTTTCCTATTGCTGTTGCGCACTCGTGAGGTGTCGCAGTGACCACTCTGGGCTTCTGCGATCTGCGCGTGTCCTACGACGGCGCGCCGGCCGTCAACGGGTTCAACGACATCTTGCATTCGGGTGAGTGGCTGTGCCTGATTGGCCCGAACGGCGCCGGTAAGTCGTCCATCTTGCGCGCGACCGCAGGGCTTGTGCAGTACACGGGCTCAGTCGCAGTGGATCAGGTCGAGATCCCTAACACGTCGCCGCGTTGGCGCGCTCGGCACATCGCTTACGTGCCGCAGTCGCCAGTAATTCCTGCGGACATGACAGTGAATGACTACGTGCTCTTGGGCCGCAATCCATACGTCGATCACTTCGCCAGTGAGTCTGATGACGATCGTCGTGTCGTGGAGGATGTGATCGAGCAACTCGAACTCTCCCGATTCGTTGGTCGCAAGCTCGGCACGTTGTCGGGCGGTGAACGGCAGCGGTTAGTCATTGCCCGTGCGCTCGCACAGGAGGCTCCGGTATTGCTGCTGGATGAACCAACGAGCGCCCTCGACATCGGCCACCAGCAACATGCCCTCGAGCTAGTAGATCGACTGCGCCGAGAGCGCGGGCTCACAGTAGTCTCCGCAATGCACGACCTCACGCTCGCTGGGCTGTACGCCGACCGGTTGGTGCTGTTGCATCAGGGGCACGCCGTCGCGCAAGGACCCGCGCGCGAGGTGCTGCGTGCCGAGACTTTGAGCGAGTTCTACGGCGTTGCGGTGCGCGTACATCATGAGCCTGACGGCACAGTGGTGGTCATCCCACGGCGTGTCGCGACAGCCTGATCGGCGACTGCCCCTCTAGATTGCTTGTCGTGATCGACTCTGCGCGCCAACTGAATGATCACGTTGAAGGGTGTTCGGCCGCGCATCAGCGTTTGCTCGCCGATGTAGAGAGTCGAGATGATGTGTGGGTTCGCGCCGATTCACTCCTGCCCGGATGGACGCGCGCGCACGTGTTGACCCATCTGGCAAGAAACGCGGAAGGGTTGGCCCGCCTGCTTGAGCACGCCAATCGCGGAGAAGTAGCCGACCAGTATCCGGGTGGTGTGGCGGCACGCAATGCGGCAATTGAGTCCGGCGCGCTGCGTTCGATGGCCGAGATCGTGAATGACCTGCGTGTTACAGCCTGGGCACTCGAGTCCACGTGGGTAACGACGACGGCAGAGGGATGGCAGGGGCTGGGTCGCTTGTCGTCGGGTGCGCTTATTCCGGTGCGTGAGGTGGTATTTCGCCGATGGCGCGAAGTGGAAGTGCATCATGCCGATCTTGGAGACGGGTTTTCGTGGTCCGATTGGTCGCCCGCATACGTGCGTCTTGATCTCGAGCACCAGGCCATGGCGTGGACAAGTCGTCGGCCAATGGGCTTAGCGACGTTGCCCGAGGCTGCATTGCGGCTCGAGCCCGCGGCGCGTCTGGCGTGGCTGTTAGGGCGACTCACGGTCGAGGGCCTGGCCCAACCGGATCCGCTATGACGATCACACGCATCGTTCGCGCAATGGTTGCTGCGCTGTTGGTAATCCTTGCCCTGCCCACAGGGAGCGCGAATGCGCACGCGGTGTTGATAGGCACTGAACCCGTTGCTGGAGCGATATTGGATGCGTCTCCCGAAGAGATCATCTTGCGGTTCAACGAATCAGTCAGCACCGCGTTTTCGTCGGTGCGCGTGATTGATCAAGATGGTGATGAATTGTGGTCGGTGAAGACGCGCCACCTTGAGGACGACCGCTCTGCGGTGCGGGCCGATGCCGGTGGACTTGGCGAAGGCACGTACATCGTGATCTGGCGTGTGACGTCTGCCGATGGCCACCCCGTGCAAGGCTCATTTACCTTTCAGGTGGGCACGCGTAGTGCAGATGTCTCCAGCGTGATTGCCAAGTTTGTGGAAGAGGAGCATGGGCTCTCGCGCCTCTTTAGTGTCATTCGATGGGTGTTGCTTGCCGGCGTGGTGGTGCTCATTGGCGGCATCTGGTTGATGACGCGCGAACGTGGACGTGTGATGAGTCCGCGTACGGGTGTGGTGTTGTGGGGCTCGTGGGCATTTGCGTTTGTGGCCACCCTGCAAACACTTATTGCCTATGGACCACACGCCACAGGTTTGAAGATTTATGAGGCAGTCGATCTGTCGTTGCTGGGCGAAACGTTGACTACCGGTTTTGGACAGTGGCAGCTGGTGCGCCTCGGCATCCTCGGATTCATCGCCGTGCTGTTGCGTGAAATTGGCTGGCGTGATGATGTGCGTTGGCGCGTGGCGGTGACCGCGCTGTTAGCGGGCCTTGTGCTCACGATTTCGGGTTCCGGTCATCCGGGCGTGCAGGGAGTGGGGTCAGTGGTAATTGACATCGCGCACCTCGCTGCAGTGGGTTTGTGGATGGGGGCGCTCCTCGTGATCGCGCTTGATCGTGCACGCTGGCTTGCCGACGCCGCGACGGTCAAGAAATTTTCGCAGATGGCGGGATTTGCCATTCCGGTGATCGTTGCTACAGGTGTGGCGCAAACGCTGATGATCGTGGGGAATCCGCTCACGCTGGTCGACTATCGCTACGGGCGCATGTTGCTCGTCAAGATCTCGCTCGTCGTCGTCATCGTTGTGCTCGGCGGTGTATCGCGGCGCATTCTGCGGCGCTACGGGGCTGATCGTCTCGGGGTCAGCATGACGGTCGAAGCCGCGGTGGGTGTGGCAATCATCGCAATTACAGCGGTGCTGACTGGTGTGCCACCAACACAGGCTTCCACGATCGAACCATTCGTTGGTTCACAGGTGCGAAGCGACATCATTCTCGAGGTAACCATTAGTCCCGCACGTATAGGTAACGCTGAGATTCACGTGGTGTTTGTGCCGCCAGGTGGATCGCTCGAACGCATTGAACTCACCGACGTACGACTTGGCTTGCCCGAGCGCGGCGTGCCGAACGGATCAATCGCATTGCAGCAGGTGGGGCCGAACCATTGGTCGGGAACTCATACGTTCGTCTTTCCGGGTGAATGGGATGTGGATATCGTGGCAGTACCTAGTGACAACGCGACGTTGCTGTTCGACTTCGACGTGCCGATAGCGGAGTAGCAGCGCTACGAGAGACTCGTTACGACGAGGTGGTGACTCATTCCTGTGGCCTCATCGGTGAATGCCTCGCCGACGACAGCGAAGCCATTGCGTTCATAGAACCGCAACGCAGTATCGCGTGCTCGTGCCCATACGTAGTGATGGTGCTTGTCGGCCGCACGTTCGACGCCGGCACGCAGGAGAAGTTCGCCGAGGCCGCGACTCTGCAGGTGTGAGGCAATGGCCATGCCACGAAGTTGTGTGGCGGGGGCGAGGGGTTCGTGCGGCCAGGGGCGATCGAGCCAGGTGGAGGTACCGACGATTTCTCCCCCGAGTCGCAGCGCGAGGTGCACTGAGTCGGGAAGGTCGTCTTCGGGGTAGCGAGGATCCTGTGACGGTGTGCCATTGCGCAGTACCGCCATGCGTAGATGCACGATGTCATCGACGGAGACGACGTCGATCGTTAGTGAGGTGTCCATGCGGTCGTCAGGATACGGCGATGTCGCGAATGTCTACGATTCGCGAGCCGAATGCTCTCGCTTCATCAACGTCGTGGGTGACGTGCACCACGGTGGTGCCACGGAGTGCGATCAATGTGGCTAAGTCGGCAAGCATCCGATCATGGAGCGCTGCATCAAGCCCGGTGAGTGGTTCGTCAAGCAGGAGTATCGCCGGTGAGGCCGCGAGCGATCGAGCTACCGCGACGCGCTTTGCCTCACCACCGGAGAGTCGATCCACTCGGCGGTTGGCGAATCCACTTAGACCGACGAGATGCAGCATGTCGCGCACCGTGTGTTCACGCGTGGCGCGGTCTGCCCGCGCAATGCGCAGGGCGTAGCCCACATTGTCGGCGACGGACAGATGCGGAAAGAGCTGATTGTCTTGGAACACCATGCCAACTGGGCGACGATGCGGGGGTATAGCGGTCATGTCGTGGCCATCGATGATCACCTGTCCAGCACTCGGCGCTTCCAGTCCGCAGATCA
>JBIIEO010000010.1:0-66591 GCA_044237775.1 Ilumatobacteraceae bacterium
TCCGTGAATCAAAGAATGACCCATCGCAAGCAATTCCTCAACCGCAGCGTCCACATCTTTGACCTCAAACTCGATTGTCGCTTGAGGAACAGGAACATGATCAGGCCATTCAGGAGTACCGAAACATGACAATGCAGCATCTGATAGCGGCCACACACCAAGGTGCTTACTGCCATCAAACCCATCTACTGCCAGATAGTCACCTGATACAACCTTCAAAGGGAGTCCGAGAGCGTCGCGATAGAAACTTGCACCATCGGCTGGATTAGGAACAATTGGAGAGAACCCGGCGACGAAAAGTATTTCCATAAGTTCTTACTACTACGCACCTTTGGTCGTACCGCATTTCGTACCAATTAGCGATATAACCCAATAAACAATTGAGGCGACGCCGGGAATCGAACCCGGATACAGGGCTTTGCAGGCCCTTGCCTAAGCCATTCGGCCACGTCGCCGTTGAACAGGCTACCCAACAGGCTTCGCAATACCCCGCAGACGTAGCCTTTCGGCGATGAAACTTCGCATCTTTACCGAACCACAACAAGGAGCTTCATACGAACAACTAGTTGCACTTGCTCAGCTCGCCGAGCTTCGTGGGTTTGACGCGTTTTTTCGATCCGATCACTTCTTGAAGATGGGTGATGTGACAGGACTACCGGGTCCAAGTGATGCGTGGACCACGCTTGCCGGTATTGCGCGCGAGACCACACGCATTCGTCTTGGCACGCTCGTGAACGCAGCCACGTTTCGCCACCCAGCGTTGCTGGCCATAGCCGTGGCAAATGTGGATGCGATGTCAAATGGCCGCGTGGAGTTAGGACTAGGCGCGGGCTGGTACCAGGCAGAGCATGACGCCTATGGATTTCCGTTCCCCGACCTTGGGACGCGCTTCGACATACTCACGGAACAACTGGCGATCATCGATGGACTGTGGCGCACGCCCGAAGGCGGCCGCTTCAGTTATTCGGGACGTCATTACACACTCACCGATTCGCCCGCACTACCGAAGCCGGTGCAATCGCCGCCGCCGATCATCGTTGGTGGGCGCGGAACGATACGCACGCCACTGTTGGCTGCTCGACATGCGGCTGAATTCAATATGCCCTTCGTCTCGCCTGAGGACTATGTGCAGCAACGTGACCGCGTGCGAGCAGCATGCGAATTAATTGGCCGTGACCCTGGCTCGTTGACGTTGAGTGCCGCACAAGTGGTGGTGTGCGCAGAGGACGACGCCACGCTGGCTCGCCGAGCTCGGGCGATCGGCCGCGAAGTCGACGAGCTTCGACTCAATGGTCTTTGCGGCACGCCGGACGAGATTTGCACCAAGGTTGCGCAGTGGGCACAGATCGGCGTGAATCGGCTGTATCTCCAGATTCTCGACCTCGACGACCTCGATCACGTCGATGAAATTGGCGCTCGCGTCCTCCCTCACGTCTGAGAGTTTGATCGTTAGCCTGAAACGATGATCGATCCCAGTCAGGAGACGACCGCCATCACCGCGGGCCGCGACGGCTCGGGATCGCTTGCGCCGGCATTGTGGCCGTCCACTACGTGGCAGTCCAGTGGCCTTGAGGAGAGTGCGCGACATGCGCTTGCCACACACCAGACCGGCAATTACGCCCGCTACGCCAACCCCACCGTTCGCGAATTCGAACGCGCGGTTGCGGCACTTGAAGGCGCAGGGGATGCGTTGGCCTGCGCTTCAGGCATGGGTGCACTTGCCACCACGATTTTTGCCTTGTGCTCATCGGGCGACCACATTGTGGCCACTAAGCAGCTCTACGGCGGCACCATCGCATTACTTAATGGGCCATGTCAACGCTTCGGTATCGACGTCACCTTTGTCGATGGCACCACACCAGGCGCACTTGCCGGCGCTGTGCGACCCGGCAAGACAATGCTCGTCATTGCCGAGACGCCCTCGAATCCACAGATGGGCGTCGTGAGTTTGGATGAGATTGGTTCCATCGCGGGGCCGTACACGCTTGTCGACTCCACGCTTGCTACACCACTTGGGCAGAGCCCACTTGCACACGGTGTCAATCTGGTGATGCATTCGGCATCAAAAGGCATCGCGGGACACAACGACGCGATGCTCGGTGTTGTCGCTGGCGACAAGGACCTCATCGACGCACTCTGGGGCTACTCCGTCGTGCATGGTGCAACGGCCTCAGCACATGACGCACTGAACGGCCTGCGTGGCATTCGCACGCTCGCGGTGCGTTTTGCACGCCAATGTGATAGCGCTCTTACTCTCGCTCGCGCGCTGAGTGCGCTCCCCCATGTGCAAACCGTCAACTACCCCGGGCTTGAGAGTCACCCGCAACACGACTTGGCGCGCGCCCAAATGCGCGCCTTCGGATCGGTGCTGTCTTTTGAGGTATCGGGAGGTCGCGAGGCAGCATCGCGCCTCCTTGATCGACTGCGCCTCGTGCGTCCCGCAGTGTCACTGGGTGGCCCCGAAACGTTGGTGTGTCATCCCGCATCCAGCACGCATGTAGGCATGAGCCCGGACACGCAACGCGAAAGTGGCATTACCGAATCGCTGTTGCGGGTGTCAGTAGGACTCGAGGCGATCGACGACGTGATCGCTGACTTTTCTGCGGCACTGGCCTGACGGCCAGAAGCTTTAGCGCTCTTCTTTGAAGATGACGTGCTTGCGTACGACTGGGTCGTACTTCTTCAGCTCGAGACGCTCGCGCGAGTTGATCTTGTTTTTACGCGTGACGTAGACATAGCCGGTGTCGGCGGTGCTGCGCAGCTTGATGATCGGGCGCTTGTCCTTGCTCTTCGCGGCCATGATTCAGACCTTCTTTCCCGTTGCGCGGATGTCGGCAACCACGCGCTCAATACCCACCTTGTCGATCGTGCGCAGACCCTTGGCACTCACATGCAGAGTGACCCAACGCTTCTCCGAAGGCAGCCAAAAACGCTTCTTGTGCGCGTTCACCTTCCACCAACGCTTGGTCTTGATGTTGGAGTGCGAGACAGAATGGCCCGTCGAAGGGGCCTTGCCGAGGACGTCACAGCGATTTGGCATCCGGCAAGTATAGGCAGGGCTTGGCCCCGATACACTTGGGCACCCTATGAAGGCCGACACCCACCCCAACTATCAGTTCGTTGTTTTCGAGGACTCCTCGGCCAACTACCGCTTCTTGACCCGCACCACCATGAAGGTAGATGCCGCCAAGACCACGCAGTGGGATGACGGCAACACCTACCCCTTGGTGCAGTTGGAAATTTCGAACGCCAGCCACCCATTTTTCACCGGCCAGATGAAGATCATCGACTCCGCCGGTCGCGTCGAGCGTTTCAATAAGCGCTACGGCACCCGCAAGAAGGCTGTCACCAAGAAGGAACCCACCAAAAAGTAAGTCAGGTGGGGTTCGCTCGTAACGAGTCGAACACCTTGGTCAATGCCTCCACCGTGGTGCGTGGGTTGACGATGCACATACGCAAGACCGTCTCGCCGCGCCATTGCGTGGGCACCACAAACGCAAGTCCTGCTTGCAGGATCGTGTCGCTCCAACGGGCATAGTCGTCAGGCGACCACCCGCGACGCCGAAACACGAGGATCGACAATTGGGGTTCGAGCAATAGTTCGAGATGATCGGCGGCGCGGATCACCTCGGCTGCCTCGCGAGTGACTCGAAGGGTTTCTTCCATTGCATCGGCATACGCCTCAGTGCCGTGCATCGCAAGGCTGAACCAAAATGGCAATCCCCGCGCCCGCCGTGTGAGGTGATGCGCCAAGTCGGCCGGGTTCCACTGTTCGTTGGGCATTGGTCGATCCTGCTGCAACACGTCGAGATATTCGGCCGTCTGCGTGTGAGCGCGTCGCGCGATAGCAGGATCGCGGTAAAGCAGCGCACAACAGTCGTACGGACCGAACAACCACTTATGCGGATCCACAATCATGCTGTCGGCCAACTCAATACCCACGAACAGATGCCGAACGCTCGGCGCACACAGCGCCGCTGCGCCATATGCGCCGTCGACGTGAAACCATGTCTCGAGCGAGTGAGCAAATTCGCCGATGCCAACAAGGTCGTCGATAGCACCCACGTTGGTGGTGCCCGATGTGGCGACTACCGCACAGACTCGTACGCGATCCTGTTCCGACAGCCTGTTCACCACCGCGCGCATTGCCGCAACATCGGTGCGACCCGTCTCGTCCGTCTCGGCAAACACCGCATCGGCGTCCATCACACGACACGCCTGCGCTACGGAAGAATGCGAACCACCGCTCGCCACAATCAATGGTCGAACGCGATCACACGCCCCGCCGGCGCGCGACCGCCAACGCCAACGCGCCGCAATCAGTGCCGACAGGTTGCCCGCCGTGCCTCCGCTGACGAACACCCCGCCAGCCTCGGGTGGCAGTCCTGCGAGGTCGGCAACCCATCGAAGCGCTTGATTCTCGGCATACACCGCGCCGGCGCCTTCCATCCAGGAGCCGCCATAAATGTTGGACGCGGCAACAACAAGATCGAAGAGCACCGAACTCTCAGTGGGCGCGCCCGGCACGAACGCCAAAAAGAGCGGGTGGTCGACGCTGATGCACGAGGGCGCGAGTTCCTCCACAAATTCGCGCAGTACCTCAAGACCGTTCCGCCCCTCCGGCACAATCGTTTGGCCGACGATCTCCTGCAATTCGCTCAGTGTGTAGGGCTTGTCGAGTGGAGGCGGATCCATTTGTACGCGCAACATGGCGTACTCGAGGATCTTGTCAGCGAGTTCCGCACTCTCTTCGTCGTAGAAGTGCATCGAGCGAGACGCCTCGCTCACTCGCCCGCCAACACTGCAAGCACGGCGTCGCGGGTCGGAAGCGACGGCACCGCACCCTTCTTCGTCGTGGCCAGTGCTCCAGCAACGGCCCCGACGCGCGCGGCATCTTCGAGCGAATGACCCATCGCCAGCTGCGCGCAGAGCGCACCCGTGAAGGCGTCACCTGCCCCCACCGTGTCGACGGGTGTCACGCGGTGCGATGCGATGGTGATGCGACCCTCGGCGGTTTCGATTGCCGCACCATGCTCGCCCAAGGTGGTCACGATGGTGCGCACGCCACGTTGCAACAATGCTGACGTACCACCAAGCGCTGCAGATTCGGTTTCATTTGGGAGCAATACGTCGACGAGAGCGAGTGTCTCGGACGTCACCGCCGCGGCCGGCGCAGGATTGAGCACCGTTGTCGCGCCGGCTGCCTTCGCAGCGCGAAGCACGCCGTCCACCACGTCGAGTGGAATTTCCAGCTGGAGCAAAACGACCGCGGTTGCCGGCAACGCCGGCACGGTTACGCGCGCGTTTGCACCCGACACCACCACGATCTCGTTTTCGCCATGTCTGTCGACGTTGATGAACGCCCGACCAGTGGGTGAGTCGACGGTAAGCAACATTGAGGTGTCAATTCCCTCTCGCTCCAGAACGCCCCGCAGCATCGCGCCTGCGTCGTCGTCACCCACGCATCCGGCGAACGCAGTTTTGGCGCCCATTCGCGCACATGCAACCGCCTGGTTTAATCCCTTGCCGCCAGCATGTTCTTCATACCCAATGGCGAGTTGTGTTTCGCCAGGCTTCGGTAAGTGGTCAAGGTGCGCAACCAGATCAAGATTGGCGCTGCCAACGACAACGACATCGAAGCGCGTCGCGGCATCGGCGGGTGCAGTCACGAGTCGAGTTTGACATATGGCAACTAGAGTCGGCGAGATGACTCGACCACTCAGGATGATTGTCGATTGCGATCCCGGTCACGATGACGCCATCGCGCTGCTTGTAGCCGCCAAGTTCGCCGAACTCGTCGGCGTCACCACAGTCGCTGGCAATGCCCCCATTACGGCAACCACGCGTAACGCACGCATCGTGCTCGACCTCATCGGCAGTACCGCTCCACTCCATCAGGGCGCCCACCGGCCGCTCGTCGCACCACCCCGTCATGCCGAATACGTGCACGGCGAGAGTGGCCTTGACGGCGCCGACCTGCCCGAACCGTCCAAGCCGGCCGACTCGGCTGACGCTGTGGGCTTCATTATCGACACCTGTCGCGCCGAAGAGGGCCTGTGGCTTGTTCCTACCGGTCCGCTCACCAACATTGCACTCGCCCTTCGCGCGGCCCCCGATCTGGTGGATCGCATCGCTGGGATCTCGCTCATGGGCGGTGGCTCGTTTGGCAATCGCTCGGCAGCGGCCGAGTTCAACATATGGGCAGACCCCGAAGCGGCAGCCATGGTGTTCGACTACGGCGGCCCGCTCACCATGGCCGGACTTGATGTCACGCACCAGTTACAGGCCACTCCCGAACGCATTGCTCGCGTACGTGCACTCCCGGGCCAATTGGCATCGGTGCTTGCGGATCTCTTCGTGTTCTTCAGCGACGTGTATGTGCGCCGCCACGACAACATGCGGGGCGGCGCTGTACACGACCCCATTGCGATCATGGCGCTCACTCACCCTCATCTGTTTTCGATCACGCCTCAGCACGTCGTGGTGGAAACAAGCGGCGACCACACCCGCGGTATGACGCTGATCGATCGTCGCGGGCTCATCGAGCGCCTCGCACCAAATTGCAACGTCATCTGGAGCGTGCACGACGATGCCGCCTTCGACGTGATCATCGAGGCCATCGCCTCGTTCTCGCGTTAGCCGCGACGCGCCAGAAACTTCTCGACAACCGAAAGATCAAATGGTCCGGGGGTCATCAGAATCAGGTGGTCGGCTCCCGCATCGGCGTATTCGTCCACTTTGTCGATGTCTTCGGGCTTGATCGCAATCGTGCGTTCGATCGACTTCGGGTCGCGGCCGAGCTTCGCGCACCATTCATCGAGCACCGCGTTCTTGTGACGCACCGTTGCCGGATCACCAAACGTGTTGAGCTGATCGGCATACTCGGCCACCAATCGGAACGTGACTTTCTCGCCACTGCCGCCGATCATGATCGGAATTGATCCGCGCACCGGTTGCGGGTTCAACTTGGCAAGTCGCTCCTTGATGACGGGGAGCCCTGCCTCGAGCAGCTTCAGGCGACCAATTGCAGTGCCGAACTCATAGCCATACTCTGTGTAGTCGCGCTCAAACCATCCCGAACCAAGCCCGAGCACGAAGCGACCGTCGCTGATGTGATCGATTGTTCGCGCCATATCTGCCAGCAGTTGTGGATTGCGATACGAAAAGCACGTCACCAGCGCACCCACCGAGGCGTGGCACGTGTCGGCCGCCATTGCCGCAATCAGGGAGTAGCCCTCAAAGTGCGTGGCTTCCGGGTCGCCGTACAACGGGTAGAAGTGATCCCAGGTCCAGATGCTGTCGACGCCGAGGGCATCAGCAGCCCGCCAGGCGACCCGCATCTCTTTTACCGAAGTGGCTTGAGGCTGTAATTGGACGCCGATTTTCATGACGGCAGACTAGCGATTGGAGCGGACGACGAGATTCGAACTCGCGACCCTCACCTTGGCAAGGTGATGCTCTACCAACTGAGCCACGTCCGCGTATTGCCTGATCAGTCTAGCAAGGGGTCGGCTGCGCCCAACATGTCGGGCTTCACCGTTGCACGAGTGCCATAACGCACTACTCCCGCCAATGACAACAGCACGACGAAGGCGCCAAGGAGCTGCACGGCGGCGACTCCCTGTTCGTATAACCACCAGGCCAACACCATGCTGATTACCGGCCCAAGCAAACCAAGTAACGAGATCACCCCAGCGGGGACAAACCGTTGTGACCACACCATCAGCCCATGCCCCGCCGTGCCGGGCAGCAGTGTCATGCACAACACGATGAAGAGGTCGCGCGGGGTGACTGCGCCGAGGTCGTTCGTGGTCGCGAGCACCCAAGGCACGACCACCACCACTTGCACCACACTGACGCCGAAAAGAAAGGCCCACGTGTTGATGCCGTCGAGACGTGCCCGCTTGCCGACGAGGAAATACCCCGTCCACAGAAACGCATTGAGGAGTGCGAGGAAGTCGCCCCACAGCGTTGCCCCACCCGTTCCCCCAGCGCCAAACACCACGGCGACGATGCCGGCAAAGCTTGTCGCAGCGAAGACCACCTGGATCGCCGAGATACGTTCGCCAAGAAACCGCGGCGCAAGAAGCAACGAGAGTGCCGCTGACACGTTGCCGATAACCGTGGCATTGGCGATAGACGTTTCGACGAAGGCAGTAAAACCAGAAATCGTCGATAAGCCAAAGAAGATTCCGGGCACAAACGCCACGCGTAGCGCCGCTGCAGTAAAGGGCACGCGACGCCAGACAATGACCGCAAACAACAGGGGCGGCCACATGATGACCCGATAGAAAATGGTTGCGTTGATCGACACGCTCGTGGCGAGTGTGAGGATGGGACCAATCCCCCACGCGAAGACGGCAAAGAGCACCGCACCGATGTGAATCGGCTTCGTTTGTCTTGCGACAGACGTGGTGGTCACAACGCGCTGATCACGACTTGGCGGAGTCGGGCCGCAAGTCAATGCGCAGTGTCAGCACACCGTCTTCGAGTGCGGCCTGCGCGTCGCCGATCATGGCGAAATCCTGAAAATCCTCCTGCGCCTGCGCGATAAACAGCTGCCGTTCTTCGCCGGCAACTGGCGGAAGTGGGCGACGCTTCACCGCCGCGGCACGCTCCTTGAAGCGGTCAATCATGTGTTGAGGGTCAAATGGCTTCGTCACGACTGCGAAACTACCCCGACTACCGACGCAAAAGAGGATCGATCGGTCCGAAGTCTGTCCTCTCATCGTAGAGATCCTCATCGTGCGGCTCGGGTGGCTCCGCATCACGCCCTCGATCCTTGGCTTCGCGTCGCGCAAATGGCGCAACGGTAGATGGGTCGATGCGGGCGGCGTCCAAGATGCGAGCCCGCTCCTCGTCGTCTGCCTTTGCATAGCGACGTTCGCTCATGATCTCGAGTGCAGCAAGCGCGGGCGACTCGGGCTGTGCCGACTGCCAGAACCACCACGTGAGTACGCCGAGACCGATACCGGCAGCCAGACACACCAGGGCGATCAGGGCGACTTGCAGGTCAATTGCGGCAAACATCCGCGCCTTAGGTTACTTGCCGACCGACTCCACGAATCGCTTGATTGGCGACCCCACTTGGTCCAGGTTGATGAGAAACGCGTCGTGGCCGTGCGGCGAGTCGATCTCCACGTACTCACACGGCACGCCGTTGGCCTTCACCAATTGTTCGATCTGACGCTGTTGATACGTGGGGTACAAGATGTCGCTCGAGATACCGAGTACGAGCGTCGGCACCGCGATGCGGGCCATCGCGCGTTCAAGTGTCCCGCGGCCACGTGCAACATCGTGGAGGTCCATAGCTTTGCCGATTATCAGATAGCTGTTGGCATCGAAGCGACGAATCAATCGATCGCCGTGGTGCTCCAGGTAGCTCTCGACCTCGAAGTGATCCCACAGACCAAGTCCGTTGTTTTCGGCATTGGAGTCAGCGAGCTCGCGGCCGAAACGTTCGGTAAAGACGTTGTCGCTTCGGAATGTGACTTGCGAGATCATGCGGGCAATAGCAAGACCTTCCCACGGGCCATCGCCGTCGACCGTGTCGTAGTACTCGCCGCCACGCCACTTCGGGTCGAGCCGAATGGCACGACGACCGATTGCACCCCAGGCGATTTGCTGTGCGGTTGCCTGCGCGCATGTAGCCACCGGAACGATGCTGCGGACGCGATCGGGAAATGTAATTGCCCACTCCAGTACCTGCATGCCGCCCATTGATCCACCCACCACGCTGTGCCAGGCAGGAATACCGAGCATGTCGGTGAGTCGCAGTTGCGCACGCACCATGTCGCGAATAGTGATCACGGGAAAGCGCGAGCCGTATGGCCGACCGTCTGTTGGATGCGGTGTCGCCGGACCCGTCGAACCCTGGCATCCACCGATCACGTTCGTGCATACGACGAAGAACTCGTTTGTGTCTATTGCCTTACCCGGCCCGACCACGCCTTCCCACCAACCGGGTGTGGGATGACCGTCTTCGGCCGGTCCTGCGACGTGACTGTCACCCGTCCATGCGTGACACAACAAGACCGCATTGGAGCGGTCTGCGTTGAGCGTGCCCCACGTCTCGTACGCGATGGTGACGTCATGAAGCTGGGCACCGCCGTCAAGTGCGAACGGACGATCAACAGGGAAATGCACAAATTTGCGACTGCCTGCTGGTTGACCAGGTTTCCACGCACCAGTCGCGGGATAGTCATGTCGGGCCATTATCGAATCCGTTTCGCTCGCCCAACTGAGCCGGCCCGTTGCTCCGCTGACGCGGAACCACATCCCCGCCGAAGCGGGAGGCACCGTGGGCATTGCCCGGTTGCCGGACCAATTGGTCACTCCTGATGTTTCCGCCGAAACCGCACATCCGATGGGAATGCACGAAAACGACTCCCTCACTGTATCGCCCGATAGCGTGACACCACCTTGACGGGCGGAGTTGGGGTTGTCCGTGTTGCGTGCCTCGGATCCTCCACAATTGCTGGAGTGGAAAACTTCCTGTGGCCATTCGTCGCGATTCGCGAACGAGCCGGCGCGGGCCTCGCTGCCTTCGCCGAGCAAGCGCTTCGCCGCGGCACCGTTGTTGCCACGTTCGGCGGTACCGCTACCCGTGGTAGCGGCTTACGCACGTACTCGGCCGATCGTGTGAGTCGCTCAATTCAAATCGACGACGACTTGTTCTTGGTCGGACCTGAGACCACCGAGCCTGGCGACTGCATCAACCATTCCTGCACGCCGAACTGCGGTATGCGAAACGCCACACAAGTGATCACTATGCGCGACATCACGCCGGGCGAGGAATTGACGTTTGACTATGCGACGACTGACTCGGTGCCCTACGACGAGTTTGCGTGTACCTGTGGCACTGCAGAATGTCGACAGTACGTGCGCGCTGACGACTGGAAGAACGCCGCATTGCGTGAGCGTTACGACGGGTGGTTCGCCCCGCACGTAGCGCGACGCATCGCGGCCGAGCAGCGCGCACGCCAGTTAACAAAGCGCGATGTCGAGCATCTCTTGGGCTCTTACGATGCCGATCCAGTTGCTGCGCTCACCACCGCCCTCCGCATTGCCACCGGAAGGGTCCATGCCAGTTGGGAATCGCTGATTGGCCTGCTCCCCGATGCCTCGTCGCTCGCTCGCGGCGAGACCGCTTCATTCGATCGACTGGCGGCAGAAATGAACGAGACGCGATCGGTTCGCCTTGACGATGGCGTAGGCCACGCGAGACACGAGTCGTAACCCTGGCACGTCGATGAGGCGTCCGATGAGGCGCCATGGAAATTGCGCGCTTTGCAGCAGGAGCGCAACTGCTCGATGACCCCCAAAGATCCCGGTTGCGCCCACCCACTGCACCGCGTCTTGGCACGCCTTTACTGTCAGTCCAACAGCCTCCACTTCGATGTTCTGCCACGCAGCAAATTGCGCCTCAGTGCGCAATCTCCGCTTCGCCCACGACACCGTGCATCGACAAAACCCGCATTCGCCGTCGAACACCACGATCGGAGTTGCCGTCACGACGGCGACGCTAATGCTTGTCGCGGTAGTTTTTACGGGCGATGTTGAAAGATCTCTGGCGACCACGATGGATCGCGTTCCATCTCCTCGTGGTGGCACTCATCGTGTTGATGATCAACCTCGCGTTCTGGCAACTCGACCGCCACGAGCAACGCCAGGCATTCAACGCCACGTTGATCAGTCGATTCGACGAGCCGATCGTGCCGCTTAACGCGCTCCTCGACCAGGACCCCGCCGCCATTGAATGGCGGACCGTTTCGGTGAATGGCGCCTACCTGTCTGGTGCAGACGTCAGCGTCGTCAATGTTTCGCAAGATGGTCGCGCTGGATACGACCCCGTAAGCCCCTTGGTGATGTCAGACGGGCGCATTGTGCTCATCAACCGCGGCTTTGTGCCCCTCGACGCCGCATTCCCACCCGCTCCAACTGGCCAGGTGAACATCACCGGCACTGTGCGCACGAGCGCTCAACGCAAAGCCGGCCAGATTGCCGACCCAAGCACGGGAACGCTCACCGAAGTGCAGCGCATCGACATCGACCGCCTTAACGAACAGATCGACGGCGATCTTGTCGATGTGTATGTCGAACTATTGGCTTCTGAACCGGCAGATTCACCAGCGCTGTCGCGTATCGCGAGCCCCGACTTCACTACTGGACCGCATCTGAGTTACACGGTGCAGTGGTTCATCTTCGCGGCTTTTGCAGTCTTCGGATGGGTCGTCGTGGTGCGACGGCGCATCATCAAATCACGCCGAACGAGCCAGCAAGCGCCCAAGCGCACGGGGTGATGTGCCCATCACGCGCAATCGTGTTCGAGCCGGCATCGCAACAAAGAATCGCGTCATGATGCCGGCAACGCGTTGTGCAGGGGTGTCGATCCGCAGATAGTCCGACCAGTCAGTCTCTGGCATCGCGAAGAATGCGTCGAAAAACGTCGCGATACTCGCGGCGTCGAGCCGACGCAGCGCAGCAAGCCCGTAGTCGTGCAACGCGCGCGTTCGCACCAAATCCGCGGGCCACACGGCTTGCCATGCAGACGACACCAACGCAGGCCCCCGGCGTCCCTCGCGCAAGGCCTGCACCACGGCATCAGCCAAGCGTGGTGCGGCACGCAGTGATGCCGCCACCGAGTACCCCGTAACGGGATGAATAAACCCGGCTGCCGCCCCGAAACCGACAACGGTGGTCGATCGTTCGGGGATGTGTCCACCCATCGGTATCGATACGGTTTCGATCTCGCCTTCCAGCGCGTCAAGGCCGAGACGTTCGAAGAGTCGACGTCGTAGTTCGACGAGGGGCAGCGCGTGCTCACCCACCAGTGAGGTTTCTTCCACCAGTGCACGCCCATCACCAAAATCCATTGCATACAAAAAGGTGGGATGTCCCGCGAAGTCCTTCGACCAGTCCATCATGATGAACGATCCCGTGGGCACCACATCCTGCCGTGAGGTGAACACGCCATAGGCGCTTTGCACAGGCGCCGTGCCCCGACGATGCCGGGCGAGCAGTGACGACGATGCACCGCCGCAGTCGATGACCACGCGCGCCGACACGGAGGCGCCATCGGCAAGAGCAACGACGTGATAATCGCCGGTACGCGTGACGCCGAGTGCAGCTGCCATGACGCGCCGATCGGGCCGCAAGGCCGCAGTCAGCGCACCGTTGTCAAAGACACCGTATTCACGGTCGAGTGTCTGTTCGATACGGCCCTTCACGGTGACACGCGGCCATCGCGTACGCAGGCATCGCTCGATCAATGCATGATCGTCGCATGCGCCGATGTCGTCGACCCACGTACCCAGTGTCTGTGTCCACGGCGCCTCAGGAGCGATCACGACAACGTCGAGACCTCGACGTGTCAGCGACGCCGCCAGCCCAAGGCCTGCAGGGCCTCCTCCCACTACCGCAACGTCACAGACATCCGCCATCACACTCACCCGCGGGCGGTCTGCTCGATAGCAGCCATCCGACGAAACTGCTCAATGACGTCTGGGCTCGTGTGCTGCGGATCGCGGGAGCGATACACCGCATCGACGTTGACGCTGATACGACCGAACTCATTCAACGTGTCGAATCCCAGTTCGCGACGGGCACCAATTTCACCAGCAATCTCACGAGCCGCGTCGAATGCGTCAAGGCCCGCCTCCTGGCGTGCACCTGCTTCATGCAGCACATACGACAGATAGTCACGCACGCGGGCGACACCGGTCTTGTCGGTGACGGGACCATGCCCCGGCACCACCGCCTCGACGTCGAGCGCAGAGATGAGGTCGCAAGCGGCGATCCAGTTTTCCAATGGGCCGGCCCACACGATCGGTGCACCCCCGATGAACAGGATGTCTCCCGTGAACACCGTGCGTGTATCGGGAACGTAGGCGATCGTGTCGCCCTTCGTGTGGGCAGGACCGACCTCGATCAACTCGACCAAGCGACCGCCCACTTCGAGATCCAAACGTGAGTCGAAGGTACGCGTGGGCAATGTCAAGTCGATGCCATCGAATGCGAAGTCGCCGAAGAACGACCGAAACAGGTCGCCGACTTCACCTTCCACCTTGTTCAGCGCGGCCATCATCGCGGGAGGCACCTCGCTCATCTCTTTCGCTGTGGCAGATGAGGCGACAATCTCGGCGTCAGCAACAAGTTGATTGCCGTAACAATGGTCGCCGTTCGCATGCGTGTTGACAACGACGTCGATTGCTGCCGCACGGGTAACTGCCGACATCGACTCCAGCATCGCTGCAGTTAACTGCAAGTCGAACAACGTGTCGATCAAGAGAGATGTGCCGTCGCCTACAACAAGACCGGCGTTGCTATAGCCCCATCCGCCCGAAGGCTGCAGATAGGCATACGTGCCCTCCCCAACCTCATGGAGGCCGAGCAAAAAGGGCGTCGCCATCACCCCAGCCTGGTCAACCCGTGCTTGAGATTGCGCACTGCCTGGGCGATGCGTTGTTCGTTTTCAATTAGTGCAAAGCGCGCGAAACCCTCTCCACCGGGCCCGAAACCCGAGCCTGGCGAGAGCGCCACGTTGCAGTCCCGCACCAGGTGGCTGCAGAACTCCACCGAGTCCATGTCTGCGTATTGGTCTGGAATCGGCGCCCACACAAACATCGACCCACGCGATTTGGGGATGTGCCAGCCGATGCGGTCGAGTCCATCGATCAGCGCATTGCGTCGACTCTCATAGATTGCGCTGACTTCCTTCGGAAAGTCGGGTGCCTCGTTGAGGGTGACCGTGGCGGCGATCTGAATGGGCTGGAATGTGCCGTAGTCGAGATAGCTCTTCAACTTGACGAGTGCCTGCACCACCGCAGTGTTGCCCACCATGAAAGCGCATCGCCACCCTGCCATGCTGAAACTCTTGGTCATGGAGTACAACTCCACCGCGCAGTCCATCGCGCCCTCGGCCTGCAGGATCGACGGTGGCGAGTAGCCGTCGAATCCAACGTCGGCATAAGCAAAGTCGTGAACGACGATCATGTCGCGTTCGCGACAGAAATCGACTACACGTTGCATGAACGCAAGGTCAACTGTTGCACCAGTCGGGTTATGCGGAAATGACACGACCAAGATGCGCGGGCGCGGCCACCCGAGTTTGTAGGCAGCCGTGAGATTCTCGAAAAACTCATCCGAATATTGCTGATCATCGATCACTTGCTGACTGCGCATCGGCACCTCGCGCACATCAGCGCCAGCGAACAACGGGCCAAAGATATGAATGGGATAACTCGGGCTCGGCACGATTGCCGCATCGCCGCGATCCAACAGCACCCACATCAGATGACTGAAACCCTCTTTTGAGCCGATGGTATTGGTGATCTGCAACTCGGGGTCCAGCGTCACGCCCCAGTTGCGCTGGTACATGTCGGCCACCGCTTCGCGGAGCTTCGGCAATCCTCGGGAGAGCGAATATCGATGATTACGTGAGTTATGCGCGGCTTCGGTCAGCTTGTCCACCGCGATTTGCGGAGAAGGGATGTCTGGGTTGCCGAAACCGAGGTCGACGACATCTGCACCATCATGACGGGCTTGGATCTTCAGATTATTAATGATTGTGAAGACATACGGCGGGAGATTGGTGATGCGACGAAATTCCACACGAACAAACTAGTCCCGAGCGAGCAACGCAGCACCGATAGCACCTGCCCGCGATCCGAGCGACGCAACACGCACGCTTGGTAAACGGCGCTGACGCGACGCGTACAGCGACTCGGCCATCGCCGCTTCCACGAGTTCGATGTACAGGCTCGCGTGATCGGCCACGCCACCACCAATCACAAACACCTCGGGGTCGATGACGTTGGCAAGATTTGCCAGACCGCGCCCCACCCACGTCGCCCACTGCGCGAGGGCAGCACCCGCCGCCTCATCACCTCCCGCCAAACGCGCAAAGACTTCTTCACCTGTGGCGACGCCCGCAATGCGCGCGAGGGCCTGACCCGATGCGTAGCGCTCCCAACACCCACGCATGCCACATCCACACTCCTCCCCACCAGGGCTGACCACCATGTGGCCAATCTCTCCCGCGAATCCCTGCGCGCCGAGCACCAGTTGCCCGTTGATCACGAGCCCTCCTCCGATACCCGTTCCGAGCGTGACCATGCACACGTGATCAAGGCCCGCAGCGGCACCAGAGCGCCATTCCGCCAGTGCCGCACACGTTGCATCGTTCGCAACACGCACCTCGCGAGCAAGCACAGCACTGAGTGGCGCGCGTACCGCGAGTTCGTGCGCGCCAGGGAGGTTGGGCGATGAACGAATCACCCCATCGCGGGTAATCAGGCCGGGGAGACCAACGCCAACCCATTCGGCATCACCGAGATCGTACACGACGTCGACAAGTGTCTCGACGAGTGCCTCGTGCGAAGGCGTCGGCACTTTGATCTCACGAATGATCCGCGCGTTTTCGTCAACAACAACACCGAGACACTTGGTACCGCCAACATCGATACCGATGCGCCAGTTCACGACTCGACGCGGGTCTTCAACTCCTTGAGCGTGCTCAGGATGCGCTTCTCTGCGCGCCGCTTGACGAAACCGGGAAGCGGCAACACAAGTTCAATTGCCAAGGCGTAGTCCACCCGCGTTGCGCTGCCTTCGGGCGTAAAGGTGTAGGAGCCGACAATGCTGCGCATGATGTCGCCGTCCACCATGTGCCACGACAAACGGCTCGGCAACTGGGAGTAGTCGTATTGCAAGGTGAAATGCGTGCTGCGACCTAAGGCAGACGCTCGGTATTCCACCGTTGAGGGACGACCGCTTGCGTCGCGATCCACGATCGTGGCCTCCTTGACGTCTCCTGCCCACTGCGGATACGAAGCGAAGTCGCATGCCACTTCGGCGCAACGCTGGGGCGACGCATTGATCGCGATGGAGTCTGAACCGGCGTCAACCATGGTTCCCATCTTTACCGATCGCGGGGCCTTCCGGTGATTCCTCTGGACGACGCCGTGGTGCAAAGTATCCGTGTTTGGCAGCCCACATGCCATTCAGGCCGAGCCCGCACATGCCTACAAGCACGCCAAAAGCCAGGGTGCTTCCTGGCTTACCGTCCGTCGAATTGCGCACGATCGCGCCCGTTAATCCGACGACAACCTGCGCACCCAAACACCACGACATCACCTGCCGCACCGAGCGTGGCGCCACCGAGCCCATCAGCAAAAACAGCTCGGCTACCGAAATCTCATCCGTACGGCTGCGCTGCACAGCGGCGAAATAGCCCCACAGGAAACCCACCACACCGATCGCAAAGAGGACGAGATCGACTATCACGATGCCGACGCGCATCCATGGCGCAAACACCCATGTCGCGACGATTGTGGCCACGACGAACACCGCAGTGGCCACCATGTTGAGGCGGACGATGGCGGAGTTCACGAGTTGAGCACCTTTCCCAGTCGCTGACTGAGCACGTCGTAGGAAAACGTCGTTTCTGCGCGTAAGCGCGAAGCGATTCCCATGCGCTCACGAAGCGCTGCGTCGTCCAACATGCGGGTTATGGCGTTGGCCACTGCATGTACGTCGCGAGGATCTCGCACCACGAACCCGGTCTCGCCATCACTTACCGCTTCTGCTGCACCGCCGCTGTCGCCGGCCAACTGCGGTACGCCGCATGAGGCCGCTTCGGCAAACACGATGCCAAATCCCTCCTGCTCGAGCCCCGCCCAACGCGACCGACACAACATTGCTGAAATATCGGCGCATCCATACAACAACGGCAAGTCAACATCCGACACACGACCGAGCAACGTCACCGGTGCTCCCGTTGCAGTGATCAATTTGGCGAGACGGTCGTGGTCGCGACCTGCTCCCCCAATCAACACGCGTAGCGCCCTGCGACGGCGCCCCACAATTGCGGCCGCCTCTATCAAGACATCGAATCCCTTCCGCGGCACGAGACGACTCACCCCCACGATGACCTCCGCATCGTCGTCGACGTCGAACTTTCTGCGCGCCGAGGCTCGCGAGGATGCAGATAACGGAACGAATCTGTTCGTGTCCACACCGGGTGGAATCACGGTGATCGGCAGGTCTCCACGGGCAGCATGACGTGCCTCTGCCGCCGGATACGAACCGGCCGCGATCACGTGTGTCGCACGCGACAACACCCGACGCAACGCCAACCGCGAGACGGGTAACCGACCAGGCACTGTTACCTCGGCGCCATGCACGACCACCATGTACGGCAACGTCAATGACGCACCCAGCAGCCCCAGCGGTACTGCTGGGTCGAGCACCACGTAGTCGGCCCCGATCTCCGTGGCAAGGGAGTTGATGCGCTTGACAAGAAATGGCTGCGGCAACAACACGGGTTCGCGGGTGCGCTCGATGCGAAACGGTTGCGCCGCGTCGAATGCCGCGGCATCGGGGTGCGGAGAGGTCAACACGGCAAACGACGAAGGGTCTAGCCGTCTCCACCACTCCCATAGGAGGCTCTGAATGCCACCCACCTTGGGGGGAAAATCGTTCGTGACGAGCAGATGCTTCATATGGGCGCCCGACAATCTTTGCACCTCGCGCCGCGGTTCAGCGGGCGCAGGGCAAACTGCGCAGTTCATCGCGCACGATGTCGTGTTCATCATCAGCGGGCAGATCATTGACAAGCCCCAGTCGGGCACTCGCCCATACCGCGTGTGCACGCAGCGTGGCATCCTCGTGCCGCAGGTAACGCACGAGGATCGCGCGGATTTCATCGGTGGGATGACCAATATTGCCGAGTACCACGAGCGCGTTACGCCGCACCACATTGAGGTCGCGCTGCGGCACGTACCAGCGACCGATCGCACCAAGCACGGCGTCATCGTCGCCCGTCAGCAGCGTACGTATCGACACCCAAGCTCGGTCGGTGTCGTCCATCGCCACGTGCTCGTGCATGCGAACCGAGGGCGGGCATACCTCCTGACAGTCGTCGCACCCATAGATGCGATCGCCAAGGGCCTCACGAAACTCGCGAGGAAAGACGCCCGGCTTCTGCAACAACCAGGACAAACAACGACGCGCATCCACCACTCCGGGTTGCACGATCGCCGCAGTGGGGCACGCATCCACACATCGGTGACATGTGCCGCATCCGTCGGCAACCGGTGTGGTGTTGGCATGCAGCTCGGCCGTGGTGACCACCGACCCCAATACAAAGAAGCTTCCCGCACCGCGCACCAAAATGTTCGCATTTTTGCCGTACCACCCCAGTCCCGCTCGGTGTGCTGCTGCGCGATCCACGACGGCGTTGTCGTCTACAAACACCAACGAACGATGCCCATCACGACGAAGTTCCATTGCCACCACCCTGAGAGCGTCGGCAAGCGTGCGATACACATCGCGCCGTGCGTAACGCGCAACACGACCATGCGGCCCGGCAGGCGGCTCGGGGGTATCGAACCCATACGGCATTGCCGCCACTACGAGCGAGCGAGCACCCTCGACGGTACGCGACGGATCGGTAGAACGCGCGGGGTTGCGATAGGTGAACGCCATGGTGTCGTGCAACCCGAGCGCCTTACGCGACTCCAGCACCGCTCGCACGTCGTGCATGGCATCGGCACGAGCTACGCCGAGATGATGCAATCCTGCACGGCGACCGACCTCAAGAATGTGGGCCGTGTAGTGGTCGGGCTCAGCTGACTGCACGGTGCCGAATGGTAGGCACCAATCCGGCATTTGACAGCAGTCGCAGGGCACGCTGCTCCTGCATGTCGAAGACGACTGCTTCGTCGTCATCGCGGCCACACAGCGCAGTGACGACGCAATCGTCACATGCGGCACTGTGGCGCATGACGCAGGTATCGCAGGAAATAACAAGCCGCGATGCGGCAGGCGTGTTGTCGTTCATGAAGTCACCCTCTCGGTACTGGTGTCTGACTGTGTGCGCTGTTCGTGATGTATGGGATGCATTCGGTGCCGGGAATGCCCGACCCCTCTACCGTGGCGCAGGGGTGTTATGGAGTTGGCAGCACGCGGGCGCCATCGCTGTCGATCGACAGCTCGTGCACACGGCCGTCGGCGGGGAGCCGCGCAGCAATCACCGAGGACTGTGCGCGATCACACAACACGGCCACGGTGGGGCCCGATCCGGAAAGCCAGGCGCACCATGCATCCGTCGCCAGTGCCGCATCAAGTGCCACCTTCGATGACGGCGCGGCAGCGAGACGGCGGTCTTGGTGGAGTCGGTCTTGGGTGGCGTGGCGCAATACCGATACATCGCCTGCAGCAAGTGCGCCCATCAACAACGCCGTATGGCCGATGTTGAACACCACATCGGCGAGGGGAATTTGCGCCGGAATCGACGAGCGCGACTTGTCGGTCGACGTCTGCGTCTCGGGCACCCACACCACGACTGCGGGGTCGAGCGACATGGGTAGGCGCACCACGTCGCCTCCTGCACTTGCCGTCACACCACCCACTAGCGATGCGGCGACATTGTCCGGATGCCCCTCGAGTTCGGTCGCCACGTGCAGCATGTGCCGACGAGCCGCGGGGAGCGACTCGTGGCCGTCGCGCTGAATCTGCGCGGCAACCACTCCGGCCACACGCGCGGCGCCCGAGAAGCCCAGTCCACGGCCCATGGGAATGCTGCTGCGCACCCACAACCGACCCTCGCCGCCATTGAATCGAAAAGCGATGTGCGTGGGGTGATGCTCGTCGACCAAACGGCCGCCATCAGGAACGTCGTCGTCAGTTGTCACCACTCCCGCGTCGAGATACATCGTCAGGGCCATCCCCAATGTGTCGAACCCCGGCCCGAGATTTGCGGAACTTGCCGGCACGCGCACGCACGTCACAGGATGCATCCTCACCATCGTCGCATACTCACGGTTGGTGGCGATTACTTACACTCACCAGCGCTTCTAACGCACGATTCGCATTGCCTGAATCGATGCTGTGACGTGCGCGCTCGATGCCCTCACCCAACTCCGGTACGTCGCCGGCAATTACCAGCGCGGCACCAGCGTTAAGGAGCACGATGTCGAGCACTGGACCCGACTCTCCTGCCAGGATGCGACGCACCACGTCTGCATTATGTGCGGGATCGCCGCCCCTGATTCGCGTCACGTCTGCGCGTTGCAGTCCGTAGGTCAGCGGATCAATCGTGAATGTTGAGCGCGTGTCGCCATGCGTCTCCACAATCACAGTCTCCCCTTCGAGCGACAGTTCATCGAGTCCACCGTGTCCGTGCACCACCCACGAACGATGCACTCGTCGATCGGCCAACGCCTCCGCCATCGCCGATGCCATAGTGGGGTCGCCCACGCCCACGAGCATGAACGACACGTCGGCGGGGTTTGCCATTGGGCCGAGCAGGTTGAACACCGTGGGAATCCCCATCTCTTTGCGAGCTGGGCCAGCGTGGCGGAACGCGGGGTGAAAGCTCGGCGCGAAACAGAACGCGATGTTGGCCTCCTCGAGGCACGACACCACTCCCGCGGCGCCGACGTCAAGTGATACGCCGAGGGCCTCCAACACATCTGCAGTTCCGCACTGCGACGACGATGCCCGATTGCCGTGTTTGCACACCGGTACTCCGGCTCCAGCAACCACTAAGGCCGCCATCGTAGAGATGTTTACCGAATGAGAGCGATCGCCTCCCGTTCCAACAATGTCGATTGCGCGTTGCGCGAGGGGTAACGGGAGTTCCACTCGCGTGGATGCATTGCGAACTGCACGCAACATGCCACGCAGTTCATCTGCGTTCGGTCCCTTGGCGCGCATCGCCACCAAAAACCCAGCAATCTGTGCGGGCGTGGCGCGCCCAGCAAGAATCTCTTCCGTTGCCGCCTCGACCGTCTCGAGATGCAGCGACTCGTGTGCCAGTAGCGCCTCCAATACCGGAGGCCAGCCGTTGAACACGGGTGATGGACCCGACATCACGCCCCGGTACTAGGCGATGCGGCGACGTTGGCGCAGCAACCTGCGGCGTTCACGTGCGGTTGCGCCTCCCCACACACCCTGATGTTCCCTGTTGTCAAGCGCATGGTTTAGACACGCTATGCGCACCTGACATTCCTCGCACACGGCTTTGGCGACGTCGGCATGGTCCTCATTGTCGGGATAAAAAATTTCGGGATCAAGGCCCTGACACGCTCCCCGTGAGCGCCATTGTTCATCCGTCTTCGTCACGCCTCGCCCCCTCGCCCGCGCCCAGGGGCGACAATACGACCGTCGGCCAGCACCGTGCCAATTGACACAGCCACCAAACCCTTGCCCTGCTTGACCCTCGAGCCGATGGACCAGTCCTGCGACGCTTATCCTTGGCGGGTGCCCGCCAATCGCCAGGAGATGCTCGATCGGCTGGCATCGGAGACCTTCGACGTTGTCGTCATCGGCGGGGGCGTCACCGGGCTCGGTGTTGCCCTCGACGCAGCGTCGCGCGGATTGCGCTGTGCGCTCGTGGAAAAGAACGACTTTTCATCGGGCACATCGTCGAAGAGCAGCAAACTCGTCCATGGTGGCCTGCGCTACTTGCAGCAGGGTGAGATCGGCCTCGTGTACGAAGCGCTCCATGAACGGCAGCGACTGTTGCGCAACGCGCCGCACCTCGTGCAGATTCTGCCGTTCATGATCCCCATACTCACGAAGGATGGTGTCATCTCGCGCAAAATCGCCAAGGCGCTCGGAAGCGCGCTGTGGATGTACGACCTCACGGGTGGGTGGCGCATCGGCAAGTTTCATCGTCGACTCACGGCACACGATGCACACCGCCATATGCCGACGATGCCTCGCGAACGACTGTCGTCTGCATACCTGTACTTTGATGCCACTGCCGATGACTCGCGACTATGCGTCGCACTCGCGCGAAGCGCACAAGATCACGGTGCGGTAGTAGTGAATCACTGCACCGTGAAGCGACTCACGCACGATGTAAATGGACGCGCCGACGGAGCCGTGGTCACGACGATGGAAGGCGCGCAGTTCACTATCAAGGCAACATCAGTAGTAAACGCAGCAGGTGTGTGGTCGGACCGCATCCATGAAGCCGACACTGGCACCAACCCACGGTCCATTCAACCGGCCAAAGGCATACATCTCACTGTGCCCTGGGACAAGGTACGTAACGACATTGCCATCGTCATTCCGGTGCGTCGCGACAAACGCAGCCTCTTCGTCGTGCCGTGGATCCAGAACGCAGATGGCACCTACCGCTACACCTATATCGGCACCACTGACACTGACTTTGCTGGAGACGTCGACGAATCCCAATGCAGTCGTGACGACATCGACTACGCGCTGGAGGCCTTGAACGACGCCATCACCACGACCGTGACGCGCGACGACATCACCGGCGTTTGGTCGGGGTTGCGCCCTCTCGTTCGGCCAGATGAGCACGCCTCTGCCAAGACCGCGGACCTTTCCCGCAAGCATCGCGTCGAGATCGCCACGAGTGGGTTGATCACGATCATCGGCGGCAAGCTCACTACCTATCGCAAGATGGCCGAGCACACCGTCGATGCCGTGCTCAAACAACAGGGCAAACGCGCGTCGTGTCGCACCAAGCGGCTTGCGTTACATGGCGCGGATGCGCCGAAGAAGAAAGAGTCATCGTTGGACGGTGGCCTTCGCGAACGGTATGGCTCAGACGCCGTCGCAGTTGCATCATTGATTAATGCCGACGCATCGCTTGGTCAGCCACTCATCGATGGGCTGCCCTACCGAAAGGCCGAGGCGCTCTATGCGGTCCGCGAGGAAATGGCGCTCACTGTGGACGATGTGCTGTCGCGTCGCACGCGTGCGCTCCTCATCGATCGACGCGCCACTCAGCGCGCCGCGCGGAGCGTGGCTGAACTCATCGCTCCTGAACTGGGATGGGACGCAACACGGATTGACGCCGAGGTGTCGGCATTTCACGACATCTGCGCGCGCGAAGAGGCTGCGGCCATGGTGACCGAAGCCGAGTATCTTTCGTCCCTATGACGACACCACGCCGTCCGATCGAATTCGGCGGTACATCCGGTCAGATTGGTGAACGTCTCCCCGCTGGCATTTCTGCGCCACGTGCGCTGTTAGACGTGCTGAATACAGTCTGTCCAACCTCGACCGATGAAGTCGATCGAAGCGAGCACGGACGCGACTGGTGGCCGCTGGCCATGCACTGGGCCCTCGATGGCGAAACCGTGTCCAGACCGGACGCGGTCTGTCGCCCCCGCACGACCGACGATGTGGTTCGCATCGTGCGGGCGTGTTCGGCTGCCGGCGTTGCAGTGACTGCGGGAGGTGGTCGCAGCGGAGTCTGCGGCGCTGCGATTCCCGTTCGCGGCGGCATTGTCATCGACATGACAGAAATGTCCGGCATCGTTGAAGTGGATGTCGAGTCGGGTGTCGCATGCGTGCTGCCCGGCACGTTCGGACCCGATCTGGAGAACGAACTTCGCACGCATCACGGGCTGACTGCCGGGCACTTTCCCCAATCGTTTGCCATTTCAACAGTTGGCGGATGGGTTGCAGGCAACGGCGCCGGCCAGTACTCCACGCGTTACGGCACGATCGGCGAGATGGTGGCGGGTCTTGAGGTGGTCGGCGCAGATGGATCTGTAGCGACGTACGGGCCGCACCCCGCATCCGCAACCGGACCGGAGATCGGACAACTCTTCGTGGGCAGTGAGGGGACTCTGGGTGTAATCACCAAAGTGTGGCTTCGTTGTCATCCTCTTCCGGCGAGCGAGATGCGGGCAACACATGTATTCCCCTCGTTCGAAGCGGGTATTGCCGCCATGCGCGACTCGGTGCGCCAGGACGCGACACCGGCAGTACTGCGCCTTTATGACGAGATCGAGAGTGCACGCAGCCACGGCGGCGACGGCACAACCTGCACGCTGCTGGTGCTCGATCAAGGGCATCCGCGCATCGTTGAGGCGACAATGGATGTTGTCGCTGAATCTGCCGCACGCCACGGTGGCTCGCCACACGCCGACGACCGAGTGGCGCATTGGCTCGAACACCGCAACGACACTGAGGCACTTCAGGCACTGACCCGCCGCGGATTCATTGTCGACACCATGGAAGTTGCCTCGTCATGGTCTGCGCTCACCCGCGTCGCTACAGCGGTCAAGTCTGCGGCGTCGACGCTTTCCGGTATCCGCGTTGTTTCATGCCACCAGTCGCATAGCTACCTCGACGGCGGCTGCCTTTACTTCACCTTCGTGCTGCAGCCTGCAGAGGCTCACGACCCGCCGGTCGAGGAGCGCTACGTGCAGGCATGGGACACGGTGCAGCGCGCTGCGATGGAAGCTGGTGCAACGGTTGCCCACCATCACGGTATTGGTCTCAATCGCTCCCGATTCATGCGCGATGCGCTCGGCCCTGCGTATGACACGTGGAAGGCAGTAAAACACGCCCTCGACCCAGATGGGGTGATGAACCCGGGCAAACTCGGCGACGACTACCGGTGGCCGTGAGCATCCTCGTCATCGACATCGGCACGACCGGAATTCGTTGCGGGATCGTGCATCCCGATGGCCACATCGAAGGTCTCGTCCATGAGGTGTCGGCACCGAACTCGCCATCGCCCGGCCTTGTCGAATTCGATGCGGCGGCGATGCGCGACACGATTCTTCGACTCGCACGCGGCGTGTTGGCCGACCATCACGTATCCGGCATCGGCATTGCCGCGCAACGTGCCTCCACGATCGCCTGGGATGCCCGCACTGGCGAACCTTTGGCCCCCGCACTCGGGTGGCAAGACTTGCGCACCGTTGGTGACTGCCTCACCATTCGGGCGGAGACCGGCATCGCCGTCGCGCCGAATCAAACCGCCACGAAGGCCAGATGGCTCCTGCAGGCGTGCGCTGCAGTTGATCGTTCGTCGATACGCATTGGCACCGTTGACTCGTGGGCGGCGTTCGTCCTGTCCGGCAACCGACTACACATCACCGACCACACCAATGCCGCTGTGACCGGTCTCTACGATGCGTCCACCGGCGACTGGTCGGATTTGCTACTCGCCACATTTGGAATCGACCGATCGATGATGCCGCATATCGTCGACTCCAGCGGACCGCTCGGCGAGGCAACCGTTCTCACGGGCGCCCCGATGATCGCCGGTCTCGTCGGTGATCAGCAGGCCTCGCTCGTCGGTCAGGCTTGCATCCAACCCGGGCAAGCGAAAATCACATTCGGAACTGGCGGCATGCTCGACGTAGTCACGGGCCATGCAACGCCGAAGTCGCAGGCCCGTTCGACAGGTGGCACCTTCCCCATCGTTGCGTTTGCCGACGCCCGGGGACTTACGTGGGGAGCTGAGGCGATCATGCTGTCCGCCGGCAGCAACATCGAATGGTTGTGCTCGGACATGGGGATTCTGGAGCGCCCAGAGGACAGCGCCGCAGTCGCGGCCAGCGTCACCGACTCCGCAGGGGTCATGTACGTGCCCGCGCTACTCGGACTGGGCACCCCGCACTGGGACTACGGCGCACGAGGCACACTGCTCGGACTCACCCGCGGCAGCTCGCGCGCCCACGTCGTGCGCGCAGTGCTCGAGGGCATCGCTCAGCGCGGCGCCGACCTTGTCGATGCCGCTGAGGCAGACACGGGCGTGAGCATCGAATCGTTACGTGTAGATGGCGGCATGAGCCGAAACAGCACGTTCATCGAGGTGCTTGCGAACGCCACCGCCCGCCCAATCGACGTGTCACCCGTCACCGAGGCCACCACCCTCGGCGCTGCATACTTGGCGGGTGCGGCCTGCGGAACGTGGTCCTCACTGACCGAGGCATGTGCGTTGTGGTCCCCCTCGGCCCGTGTCGCGCCCACTGCACATCTCGACCGCCAACGCTGGGCCGATGCCGTCGAACGGGCCGCTGGGTGGATCCCCGGTTTGTCGACGCTTGATTTCTAGATTGAGCAGGTTGTTTTCGGCCAGAATGGTGCAGCCATCGGAAAGGATCCCCACCGTGACTCTCGAATCTCAGCGGCGCCCTCAGGCCGCGCCCCCCACTCGACCGACAGCAGGCGACAAGGCATTGCTGGCATTTGCGCAATCGGCCGAGCTCGCTGTGCATGACCTCTACGCCACAGCACTGGAGAAAGGTGGCTACGGCGAGGACGAGGCGGCGATGGTCGCGCTCTTCGGCGAGCATCACCTCGCCTATGCGCAGTCGATCGGCGGCCTTCTCGGCGCCGATGCACCGAACACGCGCAACGACGACCTCTATCGACAGTTTGCGTCGTCGCTCACCGGGGGTGCGTCCTCGAACCGCATTCTGCAGACACTGGAAAACACACTGGCCTCAACGCACACCGACGTGCTCGGACAACTCGAGGGCGTCGATGGCGCCTCGCTTGTGGCGTCGATCATCACCGTAGAAGCACGTCACGCCGCCGCGTTTGGCACGTTGCCAAGCCTGTCGTTGACAAGTGCCCTCGATAACGCTGCGCTTTCACTCGCTCCAGCAGGAGCCACGACAGCCACGACCGACACAACCGAAACGACGGTGAGCCAATGAGCGACCTCCACCTTTCACGACGCCAATTGCTGCGCATCAGCGGCATCTCCATCGCGGGCACTATCGCCCTTGCTGCATGCGGCAAGCAAGCCGACGTTGAAGAGTCATCCAACATTGCCAGCGCGGGAACCGTGCCGCCGACGACCGCGCTCCCATCCGCCGAAGTGAACGACATCGTGCTGCTGCGCACTGCCGCATCGCTCGAATACAACGCAATTGACACCTACGAGCTCGCACTTAGCGCTGGGCTCCTCACCGGCGACTATGCCGGTCTCGCCGACGCGGTCAAGCGGTTCCGCGACGATCACCAAGAACACGCAGATGCGGTGAACACGTTGATCGTTGCGCTGGGTGGCAAACCATTCACCTGTGCCAACACACGTATCAACGAGGTGTACATCCAGCCGGCGGTTGAACTCATCACCGCAGAGGGCAACCCGGATGCTGCGATGGACACCGTCGCGCTTGCTCATGCGCTCGAGAACATTGCCGCGCAGACGTATCAGGGCGTGGTTGGCATGTTGTCGACGCCCGCGCTGCGCGCCGACGCAATGCGCATTGGTCAGGACGAGGCACGCCACGCCGTGGTGCTCGCCCAGGTGCTGAACCCCGGCTACGCGAGTGTTGGTCCAACGGTGAATGAAGCCACGGGCCGCCCCAACATCGCCTCGGTGCCGAGCGCATTCGGTGGATTAGGCAGCGTGTCACTCACCATTGGCACACCGAGCGCCGAAGGACAGAAGACCAACCTGATTCTCGAAACACCGAGCCTCAACTCGCTCGCATACGACTACGTCTCCTGCTGACCATCATCCCCGTTGTTCGGTATCGCCGTCTCGGGTAACGCATGAATGACCGCCCGTAGACTCGTCTGCGACGGTGAGTCAGTCGGATGACCGCGGGTTCGTCGAATCGTCGAATCTGAGGAAAGTCGGGGCTTCACAGGACAGAATGCCGGCGAGAGCCGGGTCGGGGCGACCTGACGTTGGATGCAACAGAAAGCAAACCGCCGATGGCTGACATCTCACGATGCCAGATCAGGTAAGGATGAAACGGTGCGGTAAGAGCGCACCAGCACGTGAGGCAACTTGCGTGGCTCGGTATCCCCATTCGAAGCAAGACCAAGCAGTGGGCATGGGCGGTCCGTCCGTTCGGCAACGAACAACCCACGGGTAGGTTGCATAGAGGGATGGTCATCGGCGCAGTCGGGGAACCGACTGCGTTACAGAACCCCGCTTACAGACCGACTCACCGTCACCCCATCAGCATGTGGGTGGTGCTGGTATTTCGCGCGAACCACGTGCGACTGCAAGTTGACGCAGGAACCACAGCACCAGCGCAGCGCCCACCACTTCTAGTGCCACGTTGATTTGCCACGAACGCTCAAACGACGGAATAGTGCTCTCCCCTACGTCTATGCCGCCGAGTGGCCACCAAAAGACCTCCGTCTCAGCAAACACTCCGTCAAAAACCAAATGCAGAAACATGCCAATTGTCAGCGCAAGCCATTTCTTGCGTCGCCCACGCTTGCCAATGGTCGCCAACATGACGACACCCATCAACACCACAATCGTCACCACACTGTGCAGCGGGCCCACCTGGCCAGCGATCCCTTCAACCACATCAGGCAACAACACGCCTGCAACTACCCACCCAAAGGCAAAATGCGGATCGCGGAACACGAACCACACCGCAGCCAACGACGCTCCAACAAACCACACCAACATCGCGGTCCCCTAGAGCACCAGAATGCACCCGCAGTGCGGGCACTCAGGAATTTCGTCGGCGGCGAGCCGCCGCAAATCGTCGCGCTCAGTCTGCGAAAGATCGAGATGGCAGGCATCGCACGTGGCCCCATGCAACTCGGCAACGACGGCATCTTTGCGGTTAACGCGGCGGGCTTCATAGCGGGCTATTAGATCGGCCGGCACCACTAGTGCCTGCGCATCACGTCGCTCGACTAGTTGGCGAATTTGACTCTGCTCGTGATCCTGCGCTTCGCGCAGCGCCTGCTGGGCTGCGGTCACCGCGACCTCGGCTGCTGCAAGTTGCGTGTTCAGGACCGCTGCGGTTGCCTCGTCTTCCTCTGCCCGCATCATCGCGGCAAGCGCATCGTCATCAAGCGTCGAGCGCTCGTCGCGCAGGGTAGCGATCTCGTGCTGCAGCGCCTCTGCCTCGCGGGGCGCAATGACAGTCTTGAGTTGCGCCTCAAGACGTGCGACCGCAGCATCGATTGCACGCGTTCGCTCCTCGGCTACGACAATTGCCGCCAGCGCCGAGCCCTGTCGTTCGATAACTTCCGAGCGTTGAGCGGCGAGAGCCGCAACACGAGTCATTGCATCTGCCCGTTCGGCAATTTCAGGCAGATGCGTCAGACGGTGATTGGCCTGAGCGACCGCAATGTCGGTACGTTGCACGGAAAGCAGGTCGTGCAACGCAGACATCTACTGCCCTACGACCGTCTGTACCGACGCGGGGAACGGCTTGTTGCAGTCATAGACCCAATACTCACCGATCGGCAACGTGTTGACCGGTGAATAGGGATTCGTATCACTCGGCGAGATTGTCGTACCAGGGTCCATGACGCTGACCACCACCGTATTCGGTGTCACCTCGGCGGGCATCGTTGTTGTGGGTTGCTTCGAACCCGGCGTCGCTTGTTGCGGAATGGTGCCCGACACCACTCGCGCAAGACATTCGTTTCCTGGCAGGTAAATGCGCTTCGGCGTCACGTCAAGGCGGGTGGCCGTAGCAACTGCGACCGGCGGCGCATCCCAATCAAGCACCGGTAAGTCGGCGTGAATCGGGTCCATAAACGCTTTCCAAATGCGCGCGGGATACATCGAGCCTTGCACCCTCGTAATACTGTCCTCGCGAACGAATTCGGGAATATTGACCATCGGCGTATAGCCCTTCGGGTCGCCTACCCATACCGCAGCCGACATCTGCTTGGTGAAACCGACAAACCACGCATTGGTGTTGTTGTCCTGTGTGCCTGTCTTGCCACCCGCCGGACGATCCCCGTCAAGCGGCGTGCGCCGCGCAGTGCCACGCACCAATACGCCCTTCAACGTGTCCACCGCACGCAAGGCGACGTCGGGTGTCAGCACTTGGGCGGTTTCGAGTTGGTGACGATACAACTCGCCGTTGGCGTCCTCGACCCGCTCGACGAGATACGGACGCAGATGCACGCCTCCATTGGCCACACTCTGCACGCCTGCGGCCATGTCAAGGGGGCTCAGCTCGTTGGCGCCCGTTGCCAGCGACGCATACGGCTGAATTGCGAATGTCGTCGGATTGGTCCACTCGGAATCGAGCATCTTGTAGATCGTCGACACCGTGCGCTCCAAACCCACCACCTGGGACAAGCGCGCATACGCGCAGTTAATGGACAACTCCGTCATCGAGCGCAACGTGGACACACCTCGGCTCACGCCCTTGGTAATTGCAAAAGGTTCTTCCGGCTTGCCCGGGTTCGGCAGCGTGCAGGGCAACGTGCCGTCGATGACGTCCTCGGGCAATACGCCTGCCTGCAGCGCAGCGGCCAGGATAAAGAGCTTGATGCTCGAACCCGTCTGACGCCGTCGCATCGCCAAGTTGATCTCGTTGCGCCCGGGAACGAATCCGGTGCCGCCCACCATCGCACGCACGCCGCCGCTGGCATTGTCCAACACCACCGCGGCTGCCGTGATACCAGTTCTATTCACCGGCAACTGCTCGCGAACCGCTGCCTCTGCCGCAGCCTGTGCACCCTTATCCAAGGTGGTGTACACCTTCAGGCCGCCGCGGAACAGTTTGTTGTACCGCTCCTGATAGGTAGCGCCAAGCACCGTGCTGCGATTGAGCAGATAGTCCTTCACTTCCTCCGTGAAATACGTTCGGTTCACGTCTTCCTGAGGAATGCTGTTGACCTCCTCAGGAATTGGGCATTCGGCTTCGACCACTGTTCGTAGGCGCGGCGTCTCCCACCCCTTGCACGCCGCGGTGGCGGCCTCAGGAGTAATCACTGCGGTCTCTACCAATCGGCCGAGCACGGTCTTGTATCGACTCCGTGAACTGTCTGGGCGACGAATCGGGTCGTAACTCGATGGCGCCTGCACAAGGCCGACGAGGAATGCACCGTCGATGACCGACAGTTGCTGCACGGGTTTACCGAAGTACACCTCGGCGGCGGCACGCAACCCATAGGCGTTGTTGCCGAAGAAGACAGTGTTCAAATATCGCTCGAGAATCTGACGCTTCGGCAACTGCTTTTCGAGCATGGTGGCGTAGCGGGCCTGCAAAATCTTGTACCGACCGTCGCGGCTGAGACCCGCAAGAAACTCGTTCTTGACCACTTGCTGGGTGATTGTCGACGCGCCCTGTCGCGTTGCGCTGGATTGATAATTCGAGAGCAACGCTCGCACCGTTGCACGAAGGTTGACGCCCTTATGGCTGTAAAACGCGGCGTCTTCCACCGCGAGAAAGGCACCGATTACGTCTTGCGGCACCGTATCCACAGGGGTGCGTTGGGTGTTTTCCATCTGGAACACGCCGATTTGCTGACCGTTGATGTCATACACCACGCTGCGCTGTGCAAGGCCCGAGAACTGCGACAGATTCACTGGGATCTCGCGATGGCTGTTCAACACTCCCCAGGCAGGCGGCGCCATGGCAGTGACAATGGCAGTGGTCATCAATGCCCCCGCAAGGACCGTGATAACGAGGCGCAGACTCAGTCGGAGATGGGGGTTCACGACGCACTAAACGCTACTCTGCCCCCATGACCACCAGTCGTCAGGCCCCCGTTCGACCCTTTCGCTTTGGCATCCAGGCCTCTACAGCACCTGATCGACGATCATGGGTCGATCTTGCTCGCCGCGCCGAGGATCTGGGGTATTCGACGCTCACGATGCCCGACCACTTCACCGATCAACTCGCTCCACTGCCCGCGCTAATGACTGCCGCCGACGCCACAACGCATCTGCGCGTTGGCGCGCTGGTATGGGACAACGACTACAAGCATCCCGTTGTGTTCGCCAAGGAAATCGCGACCATGGATGTGCTCTCGGAGGGCCGAATCGAACTGGGCATTGGCGCCGGATGGATGCGCACCGACTACGACCAATCCGGCATCACCTACGACTCGCCGAAGGTACGCATCGATCGCATGATTGAGGCCATCACCGTCATCCGTGGCTGCATGGCGCCGGGGTCGTTTTCGTTTAACGGTGCGCACTACACGATCACCAACTACGACGGGCTTCCACTGCCCGTCCAACAACCGTCAATTCCACTCCTTATTGGAGGCGGTGGCAAACGCATGCTCTCCTACGCCGCACGCGAGGCCGACATTGTTGGCATCAATCCCACGCTCACAGCTGGAGCGGTTGGCCCCGAGGCCATTGCCAACATGACTGCCGAGGCTGTCGATGAGAAGGTTGCCATTGTGCGTGAGGCCGGTGCGCACCGACTTGCCGATATCGAGCTCAATGTGCGCGCATTTCTTGTCAATGTCACCGACGATCGCGACAGCGCCATCGCGGTGTTGACCGGGGCAATGGGCGTTTCAGCCGAAATGGTCCGCAGCTCGCCGTTTGCGCTCATCGGCCCTCCCGCCCAACTTATTGAGGATTTGCTTGCTCGGCGCGAACGCTGGGGCTTTTCATACGTCATTGTGGGCGCAGAGGACGTGGACAAATTCGCCCCAGTCGTTGCAGCGCTTGCCGGCAAGTGACCGACGCACAAAATTATGCGAATACCGTTGCGCGACACCCTTCGTGTCATAGCCTTGGATCCGAATCACCACACGGGTGGTTCTATTTTCAGAAAAGAGATAAGTAATGCGCGGTACAGTCAAGTTCTTCAACGCTGAGAAGGGTTACGGCTTCATCTCACGTGAAGGCGGAAGTGATGTGTTTGTTCACTTCTCCAACATCAAGGCAGAGGGCTATCGAACCCTCCTCGAAGGTCAGGCAGTGGAGTTCGACGTCGCCCCGGGCCGCAAGGGCGAAGAAGCCCAAAACGTCACACCTCTCTGAGGTACTAGTCGATCGGATCGATCGGCGTGCGAAGTGCGCACGCCGATTCGATCTGCTCGGCGATTGCCATACATCGCAAGTCGGTGTATCGAGCACCAATCACCTGCACTCCTGCAGGGAGCCCGCCAGCACTTCCCGCTGAGACGACGGCCGCCGGGAGCCCCAACAGATTTGCGGGCAGAACCGCACGCATAAGTTCGACAGTGGCCATTGCTCCAGCAGCATCGGCGATGTCGCTGTCAAAAACAAAGGGCGGCTGGGTCCACACCGGACAAACCAACACGTCGTAGGTGCTGAACCACTCCGACCAACGCCGGGCAATGCCGTTGCGCTGGTACTGCGCCTGCGACCACTCCGCGAGCCCAACTGTTGGGTTGGCATCACGCGTGAGATGCAGAAAGCGGCGACCGCCCTCGCCCATCACCGCATCGAGCAAGTCAATCTGTAGCGACAGCTCGCCGACGAGTTGGATTGACCACACCGCACATGCCGCCTCGAAGTCCGGTGGTTGCACCTCGTCAACACGATGTCCTGCATTCGCCAGCACCTCTGCCGCACGTCGTACGACGTCAGCAATCTCCGGATGTGTCGAACCACCAGGCGGTGTCGGCATTACCGCCACGCGCACCTTTTCCCCAGGAGCAAGGTCGGTTAACCGCACGGGTGCGCTGACCGGATCGCGTGGGTGTGCCCCGGCCACCGCGGTAAAGCCCGCCCGAACATCTGCCATACGCCGGGCCATTACCCCTTGATTCAGCATCAACTGTGAGCTCAGCCCGAAGTCTTCAATCGGAAATGTCTGGGCATCGGGGATCACACCCGTCGAGGGCTTAATTGATGCAACCCCACAACAGTGCGCGGGGTTGCGCAGCGAACCGCCAATGTCGTTTCCGAGGCCGAGTGGCGACATGCCCGTCGCCAGCGCAGCCGCCTCACCGCCACTCGAGCCACCCGCCGTGCGATCGGACTTCCATGGGTTCTTCGTGCGCCCATACAGCGACGAATCGGTATGAATACGCAGGCCCAAGTCCGGCAGGTTGGTTCGTGCAATCGGGATGGCACCCGCTGCCTTCATGCGTTCGACCACCGGCGCATCGCGACCCGCAACCGCCTCACGCAATGCCACTATTCCCTGCGTGGTAGGCAAACCGGCCATATCGATGTTTTCTTTCACCGTAAATGGAACGCCATGCAGTGGCCCCAGGGGCATGCCGCTTTTCACGCGTGCATCAGCCTCGTCTGCCATCGCGAGGGCGTCAGCTTCAAGTACGCGAACGATTGCGTTGACGTGGCCATTTACTGCAGCAATGCGAGCAAGGTGTGACTCGACGACGCTTCGACTCGTGACTGATCCGTTACGAATCGATTCTGCGATCTCAAGTGCCGACTGGGTCCAGGCGGGTGTGGTCATGTCGGCAAGAATAGGGGTTGTGTCCCCCCACGAACGCCGTCGACTGTTTCTGCACATCGGCACCCATAAAACTGGCACGACGTCATTCCAGAAGTGGTTACTGGACAACGAACCATTGCTCCTCGAGCACTTCGGCCTCGCCGTGTACCAGGGGGCGTTTCCCAATGCCCGGGAGGTGGGACTTGCCTGTGCCAACATCGACCGGCTCCTTCCCGTGCGCAACCTTCCCCAATGGAATGACCCCGCATGGCGTGCGCACGTGGGCGAAACCATTCAGACGCAACTTGCGCGCGACTTCTCCAGCATGGTCATCTCGTCCGAGGCGCTCAGCTTTCTTCGCGCCCCCGAAGAACTGCAGCGCGTGAAGAACCTGCTCGAGGGATTCGACGTCACGATTCTGGTCACGCTGCGCAATCCCCTCGAGTACCTCGGATCCTGGCAACGCCACCTCACACGCACCGGGTACGAATTGAGTGACGATCCAATCTCCTTTGCCTACGTCAAGGAGGACTCATGGCTAGCCCGCTATGACCACCTCATCGATGCCTACGCCACGGCCTTCGGTCCAGACCGCATGATCACCGTGGACTATGAATCTGCGAACGCCCAATTTGGCTCCGTCATTCCGGCCCTGATGCGCCACGTCGTGGACGACATTGCACAACTTCCCGCGTGGAGCAGTGTCCGCTTTAACTCGACCGTGCGCTTCGAAAGCGCCAGGCCGTCCGTGGTCAAGCGCGTGCTCAGTCGCCTCAAGCCACGCCGGTAGAAGCCCTCGCACCTCCCCAGCCACCCTTACCCCAGGGGGTATGCTGGAACCATGACCTCACGTTCGGGCAAGTCCGCAGCCACCCTCGAGGAAGAACGGCGCGAACTCATTAATCGCTTTCGCCGCGTCCAGGGCCAAATTGGCGGTCTGGTGACGATGATCGAGGAGGAACGCGACTGCACCGACATCGTGACCCAGATAGCAGCAACCAAGAAAGCACTCGAGCGAGCCGGCATATTGCTGTTGACCAGCGCACTGATGGAATGCGTCGCGGACAACAAAAAGTCCTCTGAGCTTCGACGAATCGAGCTGCAGAAGGCTTTCATGTCACTGTCGTAACTGCTCCAGTATCGGCGCAATGGCGTCGGCCACCGTGGCCTCCATGTTCACCGCCCCACACCCGGCAAGTGCCGTGATCGATGTTGCCGCAACGGGGCGCATGACGGCGACAACAACGTCGTCCGCAGGGAACCCCATGGCCACCTGCCCGCACGCGCCGGACGCATAGAAGACGTCCTCATCAAGCACCCCAAGCAGCGCTGAGCCCACACGAGTACTGCCCTCCGCACTCGACTGCACCGTGCCGCGTCGATTGAGCCACCACAAGTAGCCGTAGGCCTCGTTGAGTGCACTCGACGGCTCGAGCGCCTCAGCGACGAAGGATGCTGACACGACTTGGTCGCCGCCAATCCTGCCGTCGTTCATGAATAGGCGCACGAATGACGCGAGGTCGCGACAGTTGGTCTGCATCCCCGCGAACAACCCTGCATTGCCCACACCGTCGAGCGACAACCGCGAGGTCATGCCAAGTGGCTGGAATAGCACTTGCTGCGCAAACTCGGCGACCGAGGTTCCGACCGCTCGCTCGAGGACCACTTCCAGGGTTTGGACTGCCGCATTGTTGTAGACCCAACGGCTTCCCGGGTCGTGCTCTTGAGACAACGCCACCGCAAATGCCGATTTATCCTGCTCAAGAAACGCCAACTGGGCATAGTCGGCGACCACGTCGTGGAAGCGCCCCGACGTATTCGACAACAGTTGGCGAATCGTCACGGTTTCGCTCGCCGTGCCCTTCCACTCAGTGATGAAATCGGATGCTGGCTGATCGATCGACAGTTTCCCCTGATCCTGGGCGATACCCACCAATGTGGCGGCCACCGACTTGGTGGTCGAGAAACCCTCCTGGAGCGCCTCTGGTCCGAAGCCTTGCCACAACCACTCGCCCACAACCCGGCCTTCGCGTTCGATCACGAGACAATTGGCACCGGCGCGTTCTACAGCCGCCGCAAGCGATGCGAACGTGTCGTCAGGTTGGGCTAACGCAGTAGAAGTCGAAGCGCTTTCTTGCGACGAGACCGAGACGAGTTCAACTACTGACTCGTTATCCCCTCCACCAGCACACGCCGCCAGGACCACGGTTGCGCCTATAGACGCCACCAAGACTCGACAACGCATGTTTACCACGATCTACGCGAGCACGTCAGGCTGACTGCAGCATTGCTTGAAATCCGCCAAGCACGTCAGAGACGTCGGTGAATCCCTGCGCGCGCAGCACGCTTGCACCAATGGACGAGCGGTAACCGCCTGCGCAGTACACCACAGTCGGCACGTCTTTGCGGAGTTCCCCTGCACGCTTGCGCAACTGCGCAACAGGAATATGCGTGGCATCTGGAATGTGGCCGAGGGCAAACTCGCCTTGGTTGCGTACATCGACGATCTGTAGTGGCGCATCGCCCGCACGACGTTGTGCAAACTCGACAGGCGTGAGGCGCGAAGCACGTCCCACTTCGCTCTCGTGTTCGCCGAGTTCGTCTGCTGGGAACCAGCCAATGACGCGGTCGTATCCGATGCGGGCGAGGCGCACACGTGCTTCGGATTCATAGCCAGGGTCAGTGACCAAGACAATGTCTTCCTTCGGATTTATGACCGAGCCCGCATACTCCGCATATCGACCAGCAAGACCTACGTTGACCGAACCGCGTAAGTGACCTGTTGCAAAGAATTGCGGTTCGCGCGTATCAATAACCTGCACACCCTGCGACCGCGCGGCAAGTACCTCGTCGAAACTCAGCCGCTGTGTCGCATGATCTTCGTCCAACACGTCTCGTTGCTCTTGATTGCGCATCGCGTCATAGACGAAATAGCCGGGGGCTTCGGGCTGCCCTTCCGTCACTGCCGCAACGAACGACTCCACGTCGGGAAACTGCAGCGCGTAGTTGGTCTTGCGCTGCTCGCCGATTGTCGACGATGTCTCAGTAGAGAGGTTCTTGCCGCAGGCCGAGCCGGCGCCATGGGCCGGATACACCCGCGTCGAATCGGGCAGCGTCAGCAACTTCGTGTTCAGCGACTCGTACAGCATCTGTCCCAATTCGTGACTTGTCTTGCCCACCGACACCAGCAGGTCGGGGCGGCCAACATCGCCTATGAACATGGTGTCGCCTGTCAGCACGCCATAAGGGGCTGTATCACTCGCCTTTTCGAATACCACGATCGACATTGACTCAGGCGTATGACCTGGCGTGTGACGGAACTCCAAGACCACTTCACCCAGCGAGAGACGTTCCCCGTCTTCCACGAGTGTCGCGGCAAACTGCGGCTTGGCCTTCGAACCATAAACAATCTTCGCACCTGTGGCTTTGGCCATCTCGAGGTGACCCGACAAAAAGTCTGCATGAAAATGCGTCTCCAACACGTGCGTAATGGTTAACCCATGCGAGGCAGCAGCATCGATGTATTCCTGCACGTCGCGGCGCGGGTCAACAACTACTGCCTTGCCGCTCGACTTGTCGCCTACGAGGTACGAGGCATGCGAGAGACACTCCAGATAAAACTGCTCAAAAACCATGGTTGACGTGCTCATACCGATGATGATACCCCCCTGGGTATCTTCTGTCAAGACGACGGGGGCCGAAAGGGGACGAAATTCACCTCACTTACTGGCGCATCGCTGCGGACAATCGTCCAGACTTGGTATGTGACCTCCCTCGCCGGCTGCCGTGTCTTGCTCGTGGGCTCCACAGGCGGTCTCGGGCAGGCGCTCACGGAACGGCTCCTCGCCCGTGGCGCCCGCGTGATCGGGGTCGGCCGACGATCCCCCGATGACATCCGACTTGACCAGTGTGTCCAAGCGGACATCACCCGACCCGACGATCGCATCCGAATCGTCGATGCGGTCAAGGCTGAGGGCATTGACGTGGTGATCCTTGCAAGTGGCGTGGTCGGCTTTACTCAACATGATCTTGTTTCACCCGACGATATTGATGCGATGGTCACCACAAACCTGACTGCCCCACTGCAGCTCATGGCGATCCTGTCGCCACTCATTCGTACTGGTGGCAATGTGACCGTGTTGTCCGGTGCGGTCGTGGACATGCCCACCCTTGGCATGTCCACCTATACGGCTACCAAAGCGGGACTCTCGGGGTTTGCCTCAGTACTTCGACGCGAGCTGCGATCGCGCAAGATTTCCGTCCTCGACGTGCGACCGCCCCACACCGAGACCGGACTCGCTACTCATCCCATGTTCGGCTCAGCGCCCTCGCTGCCCGTCGGCCTCGAACCATTGGTCGTTGCAGAGCAGATCCTCGTCGCAATCGAAAGCGACGTTCCTTCGCTTCATCAATTCACGGCGTAGGAGCGATCCATCACCACGTCACGTTTGCAGTGGCAGCAGCCGTGTCGCCAACGCCGACATCTCCTCAACCCATGCTCCTGCCGTTCCTGGGTCGGCAAGCGGGAGCAGCACAAACTTGCTTGCCCCCACGTCGATAAAGCGGCGAATCAAGGATTCGGCATGCTCCACGCTTTGTGGCACGACGTCATCTACCGCTCCCTTTGCGCGCTGCCGTAACGCCTCGACAGTCGCGTTCGGCAGCGGCTGCAGCGCATACGGAATCACCACGCCGAAGTGTTCAGGATCAATGCTGCGACCGTGCGTTGCGGCAAGTGCGCTCAACTCGGCCCATCCCGTTGCTGCCTGCTCGGGCGTAACGAAACTTGGTAACCACCCTTCGCCCAACCGCGCCACCCGCCGCAGTTCGCTCGGGCTCCCGCCACCCAGCCACACCTCGGGAAAGCGCTGCACCGGCTTGGGTTCTACGCGCACATTGCGCAGGGTGAAATGCGTGCCCTCATGGTGGACGTCAGCGTCGGCCCAACACTTGCGCACCACCTCGAGTGTTTCATCAAAGAGCGCGCCACGCGTCGCGCGCTCAACGCCGAATGCCTGCTGTTCGCCCTCGTCAACCGCGCCAAGACCAAACGCTGGCAACAGACGACCATCGGAAATCCGATCGAGCGTTGCCAACTGTTTGGCAAGCAACACAGGATTGCGTCCCGGCAACACCATCACGCTCATGCCAATTTTCATGCGCGTCGTGCGCGCGGCGGCAACTGACATCGCGACAATCGGATCCGGACAACCCGACGACACCCGCTCGCTCACCCACAGACTGTCGTACCCCAAGTCCTCCATGGCCTCGACAACGGTGATGAGCGATCCGTCATGCAACTGATTTCGTGTGCCGAGACCAAAGCCAATGCGTACCTTCACGCATCGAGACTAGATGTGTCGATAGCAAGTGGACTGGTTCACGAGCGTTGCTCGGCCGCCCGTATGGTTTCGATGTATTGATTTGCCTCGGCCTCAAACTGCTCCAATGACAACCCGTACAGTGACTGAAACCCCTCGACGAAGGAGGGTTTCGAATCACCCGCTTCGAAGGCCTTGAGCACTTTGTCTAAGCCTCCATAGGTGGCAATGAGGTACTCCGTAGCGAGCGCGCCGAGGTAGTACTCGCAACCGTTGGGCGAACTTCCCGTGCGATAGCGGACGAGTGGCCCTGGACAATCACGAGCCCAGTTGCTGAAATCGCGCAAGCGCGTCACATGCATCCGCAGAAATCCATCACTGCGATCAAATTCTCGGATCTTGGCGATGTAGGCCCACATTTCGGCAAAACCCTCGCGATACCAAGCAGGCTCATCCGGCGCAATCCTCCCGTCCAGCCCCGCAGCCCGGAAGATGTGCATCCACTCATGGGCGAGCGCTGATGAATTTCTAAAGACGATCTTGAAGGGCGTCTTGAACAAGGGTGTTTCAGGAAGGCTCTCCATCTCAGGCGTCACCCCCTGGTCTGGCCGAGAGAGAAATAGATACCCAGAAAGGTTTGACACGATTACGCGCCTGCCGCACACTGCCGCACCCATCAAAATCTGTCCACCCTGTGAGTCCAGATTCGGCCGACAATCGAGTTTCTCCAATGTTGAGAGAATGAAGTCCTGCGATCGTCCGATCACAATGCTCACCGGCCACCCTGCCGTCACGCCGTCCGCTCCCTCCAACATCTCCCGAAGCGACGTAAGGATGCGCCGTTGCAGCAACATCGTGGGTGACAATCGCGCGGATGGTTCGATGTACCAGCGAATGAGCGCATCGTTTCGCGCTGGTCGATTTACTACCAATGCCGTCACCTGTTCCAATTTCCTAATTACTCGCTTCTCGACGGACGTGAGAAACACCCGGATCGGCCTCGCCGAGGTACCGACAATCGGTTGAACCGTCACGTATTCGCCGGGTGGATCACTCTGCGTCGATGACGCCACTTGATTCGAGCCAAAACCGACAAAGAAAACTACGGCCACAAGCATCACCCTTGCCTCGCGCCATCTCATGGTCATCATTCAATGCCACGAATGCGAGTTCGGATAGAGATCTGCACATCAAGTACATGTATTCGTCCTCGCTCACGAGTGCGATTCATAGCGTGACGGCATGAAACGTTTTGCAATCACTATCGCTGTCGCGACTCTGTCACTATTCGTTATCGGATTCGCGTTCATACCTGAGGACTCCACCCTTTTGGCGACCACCGACTCCACCGCGGTAACTCTTGACCCCAACATGCCCGACGACTTTCTCAACCTGTACCCCGACCTCACTGAAGACGACCTTGTTGGATACCCCGACCTCAATGAAGACGACCAAGTTGTACTCCCCGACACCGGGGTCTCGCTTGCGTCGATCGCCGCTATCGGCCTGCTTCTTGCGGGTGTCCTCGCGGTCGGCGTGGCGGTTGCGATGGCAGCACCGCGCCCGCGCAGGACCAAATCGTCCGACTAACGCCAACTCCACCGAACGTCACGCGGCGCACCAATAGCCATGCCTGCGGTAACCGGTATCGCATCAAGGGCGTCGCGCAATTGCTGCCATGCCTGCCATGCCGTGTTGCCAGTTGTCGGGCACCCACCCCGCACTTGCGCGCAGGCCGACGTCTGGAATCCAACGGCGCCGATTCGTACGGGATTGTTTAACTCGAGCCCGCGGGCAGCGATCACCGCCCACTGCCGCGCCTGCGAACCACTTTGCGTGTGAATCTGTGGCATAACCATGACCGTGGGCCCGGCGTGCGACGACACCCACAACACGTCGTCGATCGACCAGCCGTTGTTGCACCGCGTACCCCCAACGCTTTGTGGGCATCCATCGGCCGAACCGAAGTTCCAGAGTCGACGCGGTGAGGATGCAACGAAACCGTTCACCCACGCGCGAGCTTGGGCCACGGGGCCCCAACTGGGCTCAATGTCGTTTGCACCCGATATGAGTACACGGGGGTCGGATGCCGCGCGCGCCTGTTCGACAATCTGCGCCCAGAAGACGCCGCCGTCATAGCCATTGAAGGGCGTCGCACCGCCAGAGTTACTAGTTCCCACAGCGACTTCCCACGGGCCCGACGCGCATTCGGCAAGACCGCCAGCCACCTGGGCGGTGGCGGCGACAATGTCGGCTGCCGTAAGTGCAATTCCAAAGCCACTTGAGCCGCCCTCCACCTGCTTGCCAAACGACAACACCATGATTCCCTGCGGCACACGTTGCGCGTGCTCGCATGCGGCTTGTCGAATGAGCGGTGCGTTGACCTCAAGCGGCAACACGTCTTGTCCGCGCACGTAACTTCCAATCGCCACATTGAAGAGTGGCTGGTCAGGCGTCAGCGCCGCGGCCGGATACCACACCGGATCGAGGGCGAGTTCGCTCAGCGACGACAACATCATGGTCGGCTCGGGAGCGCGCAAACACGCCTTTGTGCACTTCGTTGGCGTTGGCGAGATCGCATCCACGTTGACGAGCGCGCCCGTGGACTTAGGTCGCTTCGTACCGAGTGCCACCACCATTACCGAGTTCACGGGACGAGTGCTTTTCAACACAATGCTGCGCTGCTCACGCTTAGGCGCATACTGATCGACGATCCGTACACGGGCGCCATTCAAATACACCGCAATTCTCCCGTTGCCAGGGCCCGCCACATACCAGATCGCAAACTTGCGTGCCTGCACTTGATAGGCAACGACTGCACCAGGGTTCTGTGTCTGCATCGTGGCGCCACCGTGTGCAGCCCTGTTTTTGACCTTCGTCCAAGGCGTCTCCGCCGACACGCGATCGCTACCAGCGAGGGGCCCCACAAGAAGGGCTACCACCACCGCAACCACCAGCGAGCGACTAATTCCCTTCGCCATCACTTCACCCTAGACAGGGCGCGACCGTTTGTGTCGTCGCCCACTAGTCACCGGTATCGGCAAGCACCTCCACGCTGAACCCGCGTTCACGCAACAACTCCACGGCCATGTGCACGTCGGCCCCCGCGATCCGCACGACGATCTCGTCATCGGAGCGGGCGTCAAGCGACGACTCACCCATCGTCTCGAGACGACGCAACGTGGCTTCGGCCAGCTGCGCCGCGTGACGCCAGGCCACCTCGGCGCCCGGTTGTTCGTCGGCGCGCTGCAGATGTAACGCACATGTCGAGCGAGTCACCTCTATCCACGGCGTGACCAATTCGGCGATCTCACCGGCGTCGAACGCCGCAGCCACGAGCGGCGTGAGATTCTGTCGTCCGTCCATCGGCCGCCACGGGAAACCGAGCGCGCCAGCAGCAACAGCAATGTGCTGCGTAGACAGCCAGATACCGCTACGCGCGGGAGCGAGCAGGTGGCGCGCTAAGCGCGAAGGGCCCATCGAGCCGAGTGCATGAACCTCGGCCAACTGCGACGTGTCAAGCAGCGGCAAGGGACGGAGGAGATCGATTTCTTCCGCAAGAAATGACGACACTTCATCTATCAACGGTGCATAGGGCGTGCCAGCAGCCACCTCAGCAAGCGCATCCAGTGCGACCTGTCCCCACCACGCCAGATGATCGGCAAAGAATCGCCGCTCCGTCTCAACATGACGCGCCGCTTCGTCCGGTCGCTCTCCGCGCCACGCGGCTGCCTCAAGTGCGATTACGGCAGCGTGTGCACGGAGTTCGAGACCCAGATGATCAGGGCCCGCCACGCGCCACCGTTGCGTGCGATGCTCATCGAAGCCGAGCTCGTCGTACGTGTCTGCAACGCGCAACGCAACGGCCCCACCCCGCTCTGCCGTATCGGATCGAAACACGCTCTCGTACGGTTGAACGCTGCGCAAGAAGATGCGCTCAAAATCGACCGCCGTTGCCGCTGAAGCGAGCGCAGCGAGCGCGGGAACACCAGCAACGTGCTCACGCAGCGCAGGTCCTGGCTCGGCAAGCAACAACGTACCGGCAAGCGCAGCAAACGCTGCGCGCTTCTCCGCCCGATCGGCGAGATCGACGGTCACGGTCTACGCGCGGTACGCAGATGCCAACGGTTTGACCGGCCGCGCGAAGTGCAATGGTCGGCGCAGGCCGCCGGGGCCTGGACCGGGACGCGTCTTGGCCAGCCACTCATGGAACACCTCCATCGATCGACCAGTGTCCACGGCAATATCGCCATAACGATCCTCTGGACGCGCGGGCGACACCGTCACGTGTTGCAGCCAACAGTGCATTCCCGAAATCGGGTCTGGTTGCACGGGGAACGTGAGGTTTTGATGCACACCGGCATCGCTCCACCACACGCGCTGCGAGTCGGGATCGCCAGATTCGAACGTTTGAATACCGTGCTCTTGACGCATATGCCACTGGCCATCGCCCGAGGTGTTACCCGAGCCGAAGCCACCATGCGGCCCAGACAACGACACCACGCCTGCCGTCCAGCCCGGCGTGCCCGTGTGCTCATCCAGACGCCAACGACCCATGTGGTGCGAGGCCGCCACGACACCAGGTCGGATGCCTTCGGTGCGCCACGCCTTGATCACGAAGTAGCCCGTCTGCGTCGTCACCCGCACGAGACCGTTGACGTCGATACCCAACTTTTCAGCATCGCTGGGATGAATCCACAGCGGATGCGCGTGGCTCAGCTCCGCTAACCACTTGGATTGCGCCGAACGCGTGTGAATCAGTGTGGGCAAACGGAAAGTTGGCACGAGGATGCGTTCGCCGGCCTCGAAGTTGAGCTTCTCCCAGTGCACGTGTGACGGAATCCACGTGGGCAAGGCGTACTCGGGCCAACCCCAGTCGCGCATGGTTGGCGAGAACAACTCCAACTTGCGCGACGGCGTCGGAAAGCCGAACTTCACTTCGCCTTCGATGTCCACGCCCACCGAACCATCGCCAATGAACGGCATGTGGCCGTTCACCTCATCGATCGACGAATGCATACCGGCTGTGCCGGGCACGCGGTACACGCCCTCGGCGTCGCGCACCGCCTTTGCTGCCTCCAACTCGTGCGGCGTGACGACCTTTTCATGCACGCGTTCTTGATTGCCGGGCAACGAGAACGCACCGTACTTACGCATATACGCAAGTGGCGTCAAGCCTTCGCCAGCAGCGGCTTCAGGAAGCCCGGGCACCGAGTGCTCGAAGAGATGTGCGTAATACTCGTCGATCGACAACGGCGTACCGGGCTGCTTGATGGACTCGAAGTGTTCGCGAATGCCGAGCGAGCCATCGGGGTCGATGCGCCACGAGAGGTCGATCCAGAACTCGTGCTCTTCCCACACCTCGCCCGGGTTCACGTCGTAGGTGCGCTCCACCGACTTGCCCTGCTGTTCGGCGTACACCTTCATGACTGGCTGACGGAACCCAATCCAGCGACCCATGTGCGTTTCATAGGACGCCACGTCGTGCCGTTCGGATGCAACACCCATCGGCAGCACGTAGTCGGCGAACCATGCGGTCTCGCTCCAGATCGGTGTGAGGGCCACATGACAACCGACCATGTCTTCGTTGGTGAGCGCCTCGAGCCACGTGAAACCATCCGGATTCGTCCAGATCGGGTTGTACACACGCGTGAAGTACGTGTCGAGCTTGCCGCGACCGTCCTTCAAGAAATGCGGCAAGAGAATCGACAACTCGTGGTGCGACAGCGGGTATTCCTTCGGCCAGGTGAGTTCGTTCCAGTCGCCGTGCGGATGCGGGTTCTTTGGTGGCACCGGAATGAACTTGTTCCAACCGTTCGGGCTTGTGCCGCCCTCGGTGCCCACCGAGCCGGTGAGCACGTTGAGGAAGAACAGCGTGCGCGACGTCTGCCACCCGCCTTCGTTGCCAGCGGCTGATGCACGCCAGTTGTGCGTGGAGAGCCGACCAGGCACCGCGCGCCCGATGTGCTCGGCGATCTCGTAGATCTTGCGCGCATCGATGCCGCACATGTGCTCGGCCTTCTCCGGCGTGTAGTCGGCATACAAATCGAGCAGCGCCGTCGCAAGATTGTCGAACGTGCATTCCAGATCGGGACGCGTCTCGCGCAGGAAGACATCCCAGTTCACCCAGCGACGCACGAAGTCGCGGTCCCATGTGCCGTTGACGATCAACTGTCGGGCGATCGCCAAACACAAAAATGCTTCGGTACCCGGCCACACCGGCAGCCAATAGTCGCTCATCGAGGCCGTATTCGACAGACGCGGGTCGACGCACACCACCTTGGCGCCGCGCATCTTGCCTTCGATGATGCGTTGGGCGTGCGGATTGAAGTAGTGCCCCGCCTCGAGATGCGACGAGATGAGGAAGATCACCTTGGCGTTCGCGTGATCGCCCGACGGACGATCGAAGCCCATCCATGCCGCATACCCCACGCGCGCACCAGAGGAACAAATGTTGGTGTGGCTGTTGTGGCCATCCAAACCCCACGCGTGCAACACGCGCTCCATGTAGCTGTCGTCGCCGGGGCGTCCCACGTGGTACATGACTTCCTTGCGTCGGCCCTCGCGGAATGCCTTGCCGATGCGTGAGCCGATCTCCTCAAGCGCCTGCGCCCAGTCGATGCGCTCCCACTTGCCCTCGCCGCGTTTGCCGGCTCGCTTTAGTGGATACAGGATGCGGTCGGCATCGTGTACTTGATTGATCGTGGCTGGACCCTTCGCGCAGTTGCGGCCCCGGCTGGCTGGATGGTGCGGGTTGCCCTCGAACTTCTGAATCTCGCCGGTGTCTTTGTCGACATAGGCCAACAAGCCACAACAGGCTTCACAGTTGAAACACGTCGTGGGAATCAGACTGAAGCGACGCTTGGTCTTCTTGCCGTGCGCCCAGTCCTTCGAGTCAAGCTCGACCCAGTCTTGCCATTTGTCGATTGGTGGGTAATTGGTGAGCGAAGAGCCGGGCAGCAGACGCTCAAGGTCGGCCCGTGCAGCCGTGGTCATTTCTTCGCGTAGCGACATGGTCGTCTCCCCTAGCTCAGCGGCACCGATTGGCCGGCACGAACAAATGCATCCTCATAAGCCCCGAGCCCGGCAAGAGCGAGCACGCCGGCGACTGCGCCGAGCGCCACGTTGCCTTGCGCGGCGGCAATCAACGCGAGCACGCCCGCGCCCACCATGCCAACCGTGACACCGAACCAGAAGCGACCGCGGTACTCGCCGCGCATCATCGCTGCCGTGGCCATCTCGACCGATACCGAGCCATGCGAGGTGACCTCAATTGCCACAAGCACTGCCTGGGCAACAAGTCCACCAAACAGCGACCACAGCACGATGGTGTCCACTGCGGGATCAACATCAAACGCAGCAATCGGGATAATCAACGCTGCGGCACCGGCCGACACTGCCTGAGCGAGCAATACCGGCAACATCAGCGGCGTCTGCCACAGGTCGCGACCCTCGCATTGTGCAAACAGCCATGCGGTGTAGCCCGCAGTACCTGCGCCAAAGATGATGCCCGGTATCGCCATTGCGCGCACGAGGCTCGCCATGTCGAACAGGCCACCCAGCCACCACAGTGAACCGACGAGGCCCATTGCCAGCAGGATGAAGGACCCCTTTACCAACCACGAGCCCCACTGCGGGCGGGTGAAGATGTAGTGGAACCGCGTCGGCTGCTTGAGGTCGAGAATCAACAACAGTCCGGTGACTGCGGCGAAGAACAATGCGGCCGTCGGCGCATACACACCGACGAAGGCACGCTCGTCACTGTGACCCATGAGCGACAGCAATCCCGCCACCATCAGGGCGCCACCGGCAATGCCCTTCGTGACGAGATACGACGACACTTTGCCCTTCCACGCCATTGGGTGATTAGTGGTGTAGGCGGTGCGCGCGACGATGTTCTTGTCGATGCTCGGCGTACTCACCGGCACGGTCGGATGATGCTTCGTGGTGTCGGCCCAAATCATGCCGTCTTCAAGAATCTTGGTGCGCAGCGGATCGAGCGCTGCCTCATCGGCGCCCTTATAGAACACATGCGGCTTCGTGCCCTGTTCCGGCGCGCGCACCTTGGTGTCGTAGCGGCCAAGCATCTGGGAGATCTTCGACGTCGGATCCTCAATGTCGCCCGCAATGATCGACTGCGTGGGACATACCACCACGCAGCTGGGTTCGAGCGAAAGCTCAACACGATGCGTACAGAAGTTGCACTTGTGTGCCGTTTGCGTTTCGGGATTGATGTAGAGCGCGTCGTAGGGGCAAGCATTCATGCACGACTTGCAGCCAATGCAGTTGGAGTCGTTGAAGTCGACGATGCCGTCTTTGCGCGAAAACAGTGCGTTCGTTGGGCAGATTGACACGCACGGTGCGTCTTCGCAGTGGTTGCAACGATTGACCGAATAAAAGCGACGCGAATCGGGGAACTCGCCCTTTTCGATGTATTTCACCCAGGTGCGATTGACGCCCAAGGGAACATCGTGTTCAGACTTGCAGGCGATCGTGCAGGCGTGGCAGCCAATGCACGTGTCGTGGTCGATGAGAAACGCGTACCGAGTCATACTCCCCACTCACCCCCTTTCGGCAACGTCACCCAGGCGGTAACGGCACCGAACTGATCTTAAAAAAGACCCTAGCCCAAACCACTAAATGTCCGTACCATTCCCGTCAGGGGGTCGACGCGTCGTTCCCTGCAATGACATAACGTGCAACCACGTCGTTGGTCGTTGGATGACACCTTCGACAGGAAAATCAGGGGGATCATTATGTTTGCATCAGTATTGCCCGACCGACTGCCGTGGTATTTCGCGGGGCCAGCGCTCGGGCTTCTTGTGGTGGGCTTTTTCTTGTTCACCAACCAACCTCTTGGCGCCACCGGCGCCTACATCGAAACTGCACGAACGGTACGCCGTGTTCCCGGCGCAGTGGTCTGGCGGGCCTTCTATTTCGTCGGCATCGCACTCGGCGGCTTCATCGCCGTCTCGCTCAAAGATGTCGGCTTCGACCCACGCGCAGGGTATGACATCCTCACGTCGGCCGACGACATCGGGCTCTCGCTGCCCGTAGCGGCCATCGTCATCTTCGTCGGTGCGGTCATCATGGGCTACGGCGCACGCATGGCGGGCGGCTGCACCTCGGGCCATGGCATTTGCGGCACCGCCCAACGCTCGGCGGCCAGCTGGGTAGTGACCATGACATTTATGGCCACCGCAGTCATCACCACCTTCTTCATCAATCTCATCTAAGGAGTCGCCCATGAAAAACTCGATCGCATTCAAACTTGTCGGTCTACTCTTCGGCACCGGTTTTGGCTTCGTGCTTGCAGCGGCAAACCTTCACGAATACACCACCATTCACCGCATGTTGTCGCTCGAAGAGTTCGACGTGTTCTTCCTCATGGGCTCGGCAATCGCGGTGTCGCTGCCGTTGCTGTGGATCTTCGAAAAGCGCCGCGTGAAGACTGCCCTCGCCGGCACTCTGTCGCTGTCGCGTTCCAAGCCGCAGCGTCACCACATTGTGGGCGGCGCGCTCTTCGGTATCGGTTGGGCGGTGTCGGGTACCTGCCCCGCACCCGCACTCGTCATGCTTGCCTCCGGCGCCGGACTGGCAGTCGTCACGATTGCTGGCCTCTTCATCGGTCTCGGTCTGCGCGACGCACAAACGGCTCGCGGCAACACGGCTGGCCCAACGCAGGGTGATGGCGAACATCGCACGGTGGTTGGCGCATCGCGATGACTGCTCGCGCCACGGCGCACCGTCGGACAACATCTCGCGTCTCGCGCACTGCGGACACGCCGCTATGGGCGCAGGTGCGTCACGACCTGCGTCGTCGACTTGCAGCCGGCGAGTTTGCCGAAGGCTTCCCCTCCGACCGCGCCCTCGTGGATGAATATGGCGTGAGTCGCCACACCGTGCGCGAAGCATTACGCGAACTGCAAGAAGACGGTGTCGTCACACGCCAGCGCGGTCGCGGCACCTTTGTCAGCAACCTCGCACTCGAGCAGCCCGTTGGCCCGCTCTACAGCCTGTTTAGGTCGATCGAAGACCAGGGCTACCGACAAGACAGCGATGTGCTCGCCCTTGACCTCACGACAAACACGAATGTCGCCGAACGCCTCGGTCTCGCCGGCACCGCCCCGCTCTTCCATCTGCGTCGCGTGCGCAAGGCCGACGACGTGGCCTTTGCTGTTGACGACGTATGGATGCCAGCCGAACTTGCTGGACCGCTTTTCAACGCCGACTTTCACCACACCGCGCTGTATGCCGAGCTTGAACAACGTACTGGTCTGCGCCCAACAAGTGGCTGGGAACGCATCCATCCCGGCATTCCCGACAATGCGTGCCAACAGTTACTCGGCATCACCGCCACCGATGCGGTATTTGTCGTCGAGCGCTACACCGAGCACGATGCCGGACCGCTGGAATGGCGCGAAACCATCATCCGCGGTGACGCCTACACGTTTCTTACTAACTGGTCGAGCGCCCACACCACGTCGCAATTCACCACATCACCGCACCGTTAACGCACCAACGCGCTAGTGCTGCAACAGGGCAATCACCGGCCCAACGGCCACGAGGGCAAGCAACACCACCGCCGCCCACGCGTACTTCGTGTCGCGTTGACCCGCCCAGCGCTTGACCAGCCAGCCCACACGCACGATGGGGATAGCCGTAACAATCGCGATGGCCGCCGTGGCCAAACCGGTACCCCAGTCACCCGGCACAACCACACCAACCAGGGCCAATACGGCGGCAACGAGCAGCGTGGCCGAGATTGCAAGGCCGACGCGCTCCTCTGCGCCAGCCTGCGTCGGGTCTACACGATGATCGCTCATGCCCGCGCCACCAAGATGACTGCCACCACGAGCAGCAACACCGACAAGAACTTACGCACCGTTGGCGGCGACAATTTCGATTGCACCAACGACCCCACCTGCCCGCCGACGAGTGAACCTAGTACCACCATCGCCGCCAACTCCACGTCAATGTCGCCATGCACGGCCTTCACCAACAACGCCGCAGCTGCGGTAATACCAATTGAAAACGTCGTCGTACTCGACGACACCTTCACCGGCACATGCATGAGCTCACTCTTGGCCGGCGTCTTGATGAACCCGCCGCCCACACCCGAGATGCCGGTAACGATCCCTGACACACCCATGGCCAACAAACCAAGACTCACGCGCTTCGGGTAATAGGGCACCACGCCGCCATTCAGTGAATACGCACCGTTCATCGTGCCGATCCACTCGCCCACGTCGTCTGTGCCGTAGCGCTCGTCCACCTTCCAGCGCATCCCCTTGCGCTTACCGCCAGCCAAGGCGGCTACTACGGCCACTCCTGCCAACACATACGTCAATGCCACGTCCGAGATCACTCCCGCTGCGAACGCACCTGCCACTGCCCCCGCCGTCGACGCAGATTCCGTGACCACACCCAAGCGATGATTCGTAGTGTGCTCGCGCATCTGGCGACGTGCTGCCGCCGACGACGCAGCAACTACCGAAATCAAACCAAGTGGCGCAGCCTGCGACACCGGCATACCAGTAAGCACCAACAGCGGCACCAACATGATCGCCCCGCCAAGACCGCCCAGCGTTCCGACACCTGATGTGAATCCCGCCGCAATGGCAATTTCGAGTGGTGACACGCCCTCACGCTAGTCAAATGTCCGTACCACTCCGGCGAAAAGGTTTAGAGACTTACGCCGAGCGGTTTACGAAATACCGGAACCGACTCGCAAAGTTTACTGACTACGCACCCGTCCCATCTGGCATCACGGGATGTGCCGCTATGGCCCCGTCAGGAGGGCATCTAAATTGCGTCCGTCTTCGAAGAGCCGGACTCACCTGATTGGGACCATCCGGTGTGCAGCCCTACTCACTCAAACATTGCGTTTGGAATAGTCGATAAACCTGACTATATTTGTCGGGAATTAGTGAAACCCACCAAATAAAGGAAAACATCATGCATAGACGGTTATCTGCCCGGCGATCAATCGGGGTCGTCGCAGCACTCGCTCTGTCGATTGGCCTCCTCGGAGCCTCGACAGTAAGCGCGCGAACGCTACCAACCACGACGAGTTCGACTCCCACGATCGTGGAGACGTCGTGGCTTGAGCAGAACCTCAACAACCCGAAAGTTCGCATCATCGAGGTTTCCACGGAGCCCGGACTGTTCGAAAAGGGCCACATTCCTGGCGCTGCCAAGTTTGTATGGCACACCGATTTCGTGGACCCAATCAACCGTGACATTGCTCAACGCGAGCAATTCCAAAAGGCTGCCCGTGCTGCCGGTGTCAACAATGACTCCACGATCGTGCTGTACGGAGATAAGAACAACTGGTTTTCGGCATGGGGCGTTTGGGTATTTAAGACCTATGGCGCAAAAGACGTTCGGATTCTGAACGGTGGCCGCGACAAGTGGATCAAGGAAGGTCGTGCATTCACACCAATCCCTGCACCTGCAAAGAAGGGCAACTTCACGGCAACGCCGGCGAACCGCGCACTGCGCGCCTTTCTTCCCGATGTGGTGAAGATCGCCAAGAAGCAGGACCGAACGACATCGCTTGTTGACATCCGCTCGGCAGACGAGTTCAGTGGCAAGATCTTCGCTCCGGCAGGATTCCAGGAGCTGGCGATCCGAGCCGGCCATATTCCCGGCGCCAAGAATGTGCCATGGTCAACTGCGGTGGGTAGTGATGGCACCTTCAAGTCTCCTGCTGATCTGAAGAAGATTTATGCCGACGCTGGCATTGATGGCAAGAAGAAAGTCATTGTCTACTGCCGCATCGGTGAACGAGCTGCTCACACATGGTTCGTGCTCAGCCAGATCCTGGGCTACGACGTGAAGTTGTACGACGGCTCGTGGACCGAGTACGGCAATTCCGTCGGCGTTCCCATTGCCAACCCAGCCGGAACGGTATGGGGCAAGGGCTGATGCCCACTTCCTCACCAGCAGTTGGTGCCCCCGGTACACCCGGGGGCACCGGCACATTTTCGTGGACACAATCCGACACGCGGCGCACAATTTTTGCCGCGCTGATTATCGCAATCTTGCTTGCCGCCGCGTTCATCGTGAATGCGACAAACGACGGTGACACAGGCCCAGCCTTTTCACTTCTCGTAGGCGCAAGCCTCGGCATCGTATTTGAGCGGGGACGTTTCTGTTTCTATTGCATCTTTCGTGAAGCAATAGAAGAGCGCAAGACGACCGCAACGCTGTCGATTCTCGCTGCCATCGCGACAGGCGCAATTGGCTATGCGGTGCTCTTCGGTCTCTTTCTTCCCAATCCTGACGGCGAAGGACTCCCGCCCGGGGCGCACATCTCACCTATCAGCCTTCCGCTCGTGGCGGGATCATTCGCGTTCGGCATCGGCATGACACTCTCCGGTGCGTGTATCAGTGGCCATCTCTATCGACTGGGCCAGGGTTACCTTCGCGCAATTCCTGCACTCATCGGTGCCCTTGTCGGCTTCGGTCTTGGCTTCTTCACGTGGAACACCCTGTACCTGCGATTCATCAGCGAAGGACCGACCCTCTGGCTCCCCCGCTGGTTTGGATACGGCGGCTCCGTCCTCATCACGCTTGGCGTCCTCGCACTACTCGCGGTGGTTCTCATCCGCATGAATCGAGGCGATGACGAACCGCGTTTTTCACCCAGCGGTCAGACGCTTATCGATCTGCGCGAGCGACTCATTGTCCGGCGTTGGGGACCACTTGTCACGGGTGCGCTCGTCGGCATGATTGGTGTCTTTGCCTACCTGCGCGTCGCACCACTTGGCGTGACGTCGCAACTCAGCACGATTTCTCGCACGTTTCTGGATTCCCGGGGGGCCCTGCCCGAAGTGATGCACGGCATCGATCTCATGAAGGGGTGCGTTGGCGTTGTCTCATCGGCCATCACCAATAACGGCTGGCTCATCATCGGTCTCGTCGTAGCATCGTTCGCCTCGGCGCTCAGCGGCGACCGTTTCACGCCCCAGCTCCCCAGCCCCACTAGCGCTCTCTCCGCTCTTGCCGGTGGCGTCCTCCTTGGTTGGGGATCGATGACCGCATTGGGATGCACCGTTGGCGTCCTGCTCTCTGGGACCCAGGCATTTGCGCTTTCTGGTCTTGTATTCGGCGTTACCGCCTTCGTAGGAGTCGCTGTCGGCTTGTTGTTGAAACTGCATCGACTGGCCTGACTCCCTCTCGCTTCAGTCATGTCGCGTCAGACGGCGATACAACGCGGACATCACGCTGGGAGTCAATCCCTACATGAATAATGGTGGGCGTTGAGGGACTTGAACCCCCGACCCTCTCCTTGTAAGGGAGATGCTCTAGCCAACTGAGCTAAACGCCCGATAACAGCAGCAATTCTATGGCGTGTGGACCGCATTGCTTGTGAGTCTGCATGCGAGACTGGGGGTGTGAAGCCCCACGATGAACGCCATCTCACGCACCGCGGCAATGTGCTGCGAGCCATGGTGCTCGGCGCCAACGACGGGATCATCTCAACGGCAGCGCTCATCTTGGGTGTGGCTGCGGCGAGCGCGTCGCGGGATGCGATTCTGACGGCTGGTGTGGCGGGCCTCGTGGCCGGAGCAGCCTCGATGGGTCTTGGTGAATATGTGTCGGTAAGTTCGCAGCGCGATTCGGAACTGGCTGACATTCGCAAGGAAACCTGGGAACTCGAGAATCAGCCCGAGCATGAGCTCGAGGAGTTGAAGGCGATCTTCAAGGCAAAGGGGTTGTCGGACGGTTTGGCGTCGGAGGTGGCGATCGAACTGACCCAGAAGGATGCATTGAAGGTGCACCTGGAAGAGGAACTGGGCATCACACCTCACAACCGGGCACGCCCGTTTCAGGCTGCTTCCAGTTCCGCCTTGGCGTTTGCCGTAGGCGCATCGTTGCCATTGCTTGCGGTGGTGATCGCCTCCGAGGCACTGCGCATTTGGGCCACGCTTGCATTGGTGCTGGTGGCGCTCGTGGGGCTCGGGTATTTCGGCGCTCGCTTCGGCGGGGCGCGTGCAAAGCGTCCGATCGCCCGTGTGGTGGTCGGTGGATTTATTGCGATTGCCTTCACGATGGCCATCGGTTGGCTCTTCGGCACCGCAATAGCCTGACCCGACTACGGTTTGGTCCATGACCAACGAAGAACTTGTTGCGCAGGCCTGCCCTCTGTTTAACGACACGGGATGGGCGTATTACTTCGCGCCGGAGACCGTGGCCCGCGGCGGCGAACTTGGCCTCAAGGGCCCGCAGTTCTATTTCATCGGACGCGGCGGCTTGCTCGGCGACTGTGATGCATCTGTGGTGGCTGCAGCGTTCGGCTACTTCAATCCCGATGTAATTCGACGGGCATGGGAGTCGTCCTGTGCAGTGATAACACCGCGCGAGGCAGGACTCGCCCATTGGCTCTGCTCTGCCGAAACAGGTCGCGTGAAGCTGGCAAACGTGCCGAACTTGGCGGCGTTTGTGGAGGCTGCTGATGCGGTCAACAATGCCGCCGACCCAGAGGGATTGGCGCTGTATGCGGCATTCACGAGTGCGCCGCTCGTTGACGACCTGCCGGGTCGCGCGATGCAACTCGTGTCAATCCTGCGCGAGTTCCGTGGCTCGGCACACCTGATTGCGATTCGCGCATCAGGGCTCACCGGCAAGCAGGCACACTTCATCAAGCGCCCCAACGATGTGGCGATGTTCGGCTGGACGCCGGAAGACACGCCACACATTGATGACTCGACGCGCGCAGCACTCGAGGCCGCCGAACGCCTTACTGATGCCATCGTGATGCCCGCCTATGCGGTGCTCAATGATGCACAGCGCGCAGCGCTCGTGGACGGCGCACACGCCATCAAGGCCGCACTCAGCGCATAGGGCGAATGACGGCAGCGGTGCCACTAACCAGTTGAACGGAGCGGGTTGACCCCACTAGCGCGTCGCGTGCCTGCAGCATGTTCTCGGCGTCGTCGATCATCACCGCACAAGCACTGATTGCTACCAGCGCGGCGAAGGCATCGATCGCCGACGGGCCGTGGGCAATCGACATGGTCATCGGTGCGTCTTCACGCGACATCACGTTGAGGTCGACCACGGGTCCCTTCGTGAGGGCGGCATGGGTGTGGGAGTACCCGGCAAAGCGGACCACGAGGCCGGGATGGCAGCCGACCATGTTGCCGTCGATGGTGAGCACCAGGCCATCGCCTTCGATGAGCGTGAGTTCGCGATGCACGCCGGGCAGCGGCGAGAACGGGCCTTCCTCGGTGATCGGCGCGATGGCGAGACGCCAGCGCCACTCGCCTGCCGCATCGTTGTCGCGCGCGACTTCATAGCTCACTCCTCTGCCGTTAGCCCACGCCATGGCCGTGTGCTCGGCGGCGCGGCGAAGCGTGTTCACACTTGCGCGTGGCGCACGCGGATATCGAACAACGCGTCAACAAGCGTTGGCGTTGCGGCTACGACCAACGTGCGTCGTTCGGCGTGCTCACGCACAACGGGGTCGCGGCCTTCAATCTCACGCACGGCAACACCAGCCTCGTTGCAGATCAACAGGCTCGCCATGTAATCCCAGCCGCCGTGGCTGTTGAAATCGATCCATCCATCCAGCACACCTTCGGCCACGAGGCACAGGTCGAGCGCCGCGGCACCAAACGCGCGGAACTGTGCCCAGCCGGGTCGCACTTTGACAATGCCCGACACGCCGACGATGGCCTGCGGCAAGTCGTCGCACGTGGTGGGTGCGATGGGCGCACCGTTTTTTAATGCGCCACCGCCGCGCGTGGCGCTCCAGCGATCGCCAGTGCCGGCCTGGTTGGCAACGAGGGCTGCGCGCATGCCGTGGTCGTCAAGCACGCACAACGCCGTTGCGAACCACTTCACGCCACGACTGGCGTTGGTTGAACCGTCGAGTGGATCCATCACAACGAAGAGTCCGTCACCGTTGCCGGTGACGCCACTTCCTGTGACACCACTTTCTTCAGACAGCACCGTGCAGCCGGCCTCGTGCAAGATGGCCAGCGCCGCATCATCGGCAAGGACGTCCACCTGGTACTGCGTCTTGCGTTTGCCCGACAGCGACCAGTCGGTATTCGTCGCCAGCACCTCTCCCACCGCGTCCGCTACCCGATGCAAGACGGCGAGGATGTCAGCGTCTGAACTCGCGCGAGAAAGAGTCATCGTTCGTCGCGAACGAATGGAATACCCAGCATCTTCGGCGCACCGAGCACCTTGCGCGCACGTGGCGTGGAGAGCGCGACGAGTACGACCAACGTCACCACATACGGGAGCATCTTGACGATCTCGGGAGCCAGCACGTTGATTTGCTGCGCCTGCAGCGTGAAGGGCACCTGCAGGGTGAAGCCGAAGAGTACGGCACCGCCCACTGCGCGAAGTGGGCGCCATGCGGCAAACACGACCAGGGCGAGCGCAATCCAGCCGATACCGGCGGTGGTGGCGCCCTGGCTCCAGGCGGTACCGCGCGCGAGCATGAACCAACTGCCGGCAAAACCCATGAAGGCACCGCCGACGAGCGTGTGGGCGTAGCGCACCGCGGTGACGGACACGCCTTGCGCGTCCACCGTGGCGGGCGCGTCACCCGTGGCCCGCACCACGAGGCCAGGGCGTGTGCGATTGAGATAGAGGGAGGCGACGATCGCGATCAACCAGGTGACATAGGTGATTGGATCGTGGCCAAAAATGACAGGACCGACAAACGGAATATCGGACAGCGCACCAAAGTCCATATCGGTGATGGTGACGGGGCGACGATTACCCTCGGCCGACTTGCCAAGAAAACTGGACAGACCTGTCCCAAATATCACCATCGCAAGCCCCGACACGATTTGATTCGCCCGCAGCGAAATGGTGAGCACGGCGTGCACCAGAGCCATGGCTACACCTACGAGGATCGGCAGGAACAATGCCAACCACACATTTTCGGTGGACATACCGATGAGAAATGAACTCACGGCCCCCATGAGCAGGTAGCCCTCGACACCAAGGTTGATCACGCCCGAGCGCTCGGTGAGCATTGCGCCGATAGATGCCAAGATCAGCGTCGTGGCAATTGCAATGGCATCAGCAAAGGTGAGCACCCAAACGTTGGCGTTCACGCCACACCCCCCGCAGCAGCGACGCGCCTGACACGCAAACGATTACGACGGAACATTTCGCCGCCGAGTGCAAAAAGCAACACAGCACCCTGAATGACGACTGCGATCGAAATGGGCACAGGATCCGACGAGACCTGCAGCGCTGCGCCACCCACGCGCAGACCGGCGAACAAGACTGCGGTGAGAATGACGGCGAGGAAGTTGTAGCGCGCAAGCGCCGCCACCACGATGCCGGCATAGCCGAGTCCGAGTTGCAAGAGGCCTGGATCTACCTTGCCCGCCGGGCCAACCACATACATCGCGCCGCCGAGGCCGGCAAGCGCACCCGAGCCAAGCAGCACCGACAACGTGAGCCAACCCGCGCTCATGCCGGCATAGCGCGCGGTGTTCGGCGAATCGGCAAACACCGACGTTTCGTAGCCATAGTTCGAGTAGCGAATGAAGACCCACAGCAGAACTGCCAACGCAATTGCAATGACCAGCGTGGGATAGGTGTTGGTCGTGCCGAAGCGATCCAATCGCGCCGCGTCGGCCACTGCCTGACCGTCAGGGAATGGCGACGGATCGCGCAACACCGTACGGCTGCCGAAGATGAAAAAGTTCACAAGATTGAGCGCTACATAGTTGAGAAGCAGCGTGCTGACGATCTCGCTCGTGCCCAGCTTGGCCCGCAACAACGCCGGCACGAGCACCCACAGTGCGCCGGTCGCGGCACCTACCAACAACACGATCGGCACGGCAAACAGCGTGGGCAGCGACTCGACGAGCACGATGCCCGCCCATGCGCCACCGATCATGCCCAAATACATCTGCCCCTCTTCGCCGATGTTGAACAGGTTCATGCGAAACGCGAAGGCGGCGGCAAGACCCGTGCATATCAGCGGTGTGGCGAGGCCGAGCGTGTCGGTAATGCCGTAGAACGACAAAAACCCCTTGTCGAGGATGCGTCCGTACGCAGTGATCGGCGAGTGCCCCGTTGCCAGCAGGAAGATTGCCGCAACGATAAGTGCGAACACCAACGACAACACCGGCACCGCAAACATCAGCCAACGCGGGGATTTGAGCCGCGGCTCGAAATCGATGCGCACGTTGCCGACAATCACGCCAGCCCCGCCATCGCCAGGCCCACGGCCTCTACGTCGGCCGTTGCACCAGCAGACTCGTACACCACTGCGCCGCGATACAGCACGAGCAGTCGGTCGGCCAGCGTGAGCACTTCGTCGAGATCTTCACTAATCAACAAAATTGCCTTGCCCTGCGTGCGGGCCTCGTCGAGCAACTTATGCACGGTCTCCACAGCGCCCACGTCGAGGCCTCGCGTTGGCGAACACACGACCAACACCTTGGCGTCGTCGCCTGCAGCGAATATCTCACGAGCAAGCAGCACCTTCTGCGAATTGCCGCCCGACAACTTGCGTGTGGCCGTCAACGCGCTCGGGGTCTTGATTTCGAGGTGGGCGATGTATTTGTCAGCCTCGAGGCGTGCACCTTTTCGGTCCACAACGAAGCCGCGCTCTTTTGTGAGCACCATGTTGTCGACAATCGACAACGAGGGCGACAGCCCGGTACCCAATCGATCTTCCGGCACATATGCGAGGCCAGCGCGGCGCACCGAGCGTGTGCCTTGGCCATTGGTCTCATTGCCGCACACCGAAATGACCCCGCCGGCAGGAGCCACGAGACCGGCCACCAATTCGGCCAACTCACGCTGACCGTTGCCGGACACGCCAGCAACACCGAGGATCTCACCTGCGCGCACATCAAACGACACGTTGTCGACAAGGGCAACGCCATCGCGATAGAGGCTCACATTGTGCAACGTGAGCAGGGTGTCGCCGCACGCACCCGTGGCACGTCGTGGCGACAGATCGATGTCGCGACCCACCATCAACTCGGCGAGTTTGCGGCCGTCCGCCTCGCCGCGGTTGACCGATCCGGTCACGCGACCATCGCGCATCACCGTGATGCGATCCGAGATGTCCACCACTTCACCCAACTTGTGACTGACGAACACGATCGATTTGCCGGCAGCAGCCATGCTGCGCACCGTTTCGAACAACTTCTCTACCTCGGGAGGTGCGAGCAACGCGGTTGGTTCGTCTAACAACAAAATGTCTGCACCCTGATAGAGGGCTTTGACAATCTCCACTCGTTGACGCTGGCCCGCAGAGAGATCACCGACGAGCGCATTCGGATCGAGCGGCAGGCCGAATCGCTCCGCCACCTCGGCAACTTGATCGTTGAGGGTGTTCGTCTTCAAAAAGAACGGCAACGATCGATCGCCAAGCACGACGTTTTCGGCAACCGAAAATCGATCGACAAGTCGGAAGTGCTGGTGCACCATCGCGATGCCGTTCTGCAGTCCATGTCGTGGACTCGTCAGGCGCACCTGCGTGCCATTGCGTAGCACCGCGCCTTCGTCTGGCTTGTACAAACCGCACAGCACGGATGCAAGCGTGCTCTTACCCGCGCCGTTTTCGCCGAGCAGCGTGTGTACTTCCCCGGGCGCAAGATCAAAGTCGACGCCGTCATTGGCGACTACACCGGGAAAACGCTTGGTGACGTTTCGTGCCGAAAGTGCGAAAAGGGTCGCACCATCACGGTGCGACCCTTTCACGGCCTCGTGAGAGGCACTCACTGCTTAACTCGTTTTACCGATGACACCCTCTACAAAGTAGTCCTGACCGAGGAGTTCCCCGAGGGTCGCCGTGACGCCCTCCGCAATCCGCTCGGTGCCATCCTGATCCTTAATCGGACCAGTGAATGGGGCGAATGAGCCGTCGATGATGGCGGCTGCCTTCTCGGCAATCAGAGCCTGGGTCTCCTCGTCGACGTCAATGCCGAACGTGCCCAAGGTGATCATGCCATCGGCCATGTTGCCGTAGTAGGGCTCGGTGAGGCAGGTACCCGCAGCGACGGCCTTGGCCATCTCCACGTAGTGCGGACCCCAGTCCCAAACCGGACCGGTCAACCAGGTGCCTTCGAACTTGTCGGCCATGGTGTCGGAGTTGTAGCCCACCCACTTGGCGCCGGCCTCTTGTGCGGCCTCACCCGTTGCGGTGGTGTCCTGGTGCATGCCGAGCACGTCAGCGCCCGCCTGCAGGAGCGACTCAGCGGCTTCCTTCTCCACTGCCGGGTCGAACCAGGTGCTGGTCCATGCAACCTGCACGGTTGCTTCCGGGTTCACCGAGCGCGCGCCTAGCGTGAAGGCGTTGATGCCGCGGATCACTTCCGGAATCGGGAAGGCGGCCACGTAACCGAGCTTGCCGGTCGGCGAAGCCTTCGCCGCAGCAATACCGCTCAGGTAGCGCGCCTCTTCCATTGCACCGAAGAAGTTGCCCATGTTCTCTGCCGTCTTGTAACCACTGGCGTGCTGGAAGCATGCATCGGGATACTTGCCGGCCGTCTCCAACATCGGATCCATATAGCCGAACGACGTACCGATGATCAGGTTGTAGCCATCGCGGGCCAACTGGTCGAAGGTTGCGGTTGACTCGGCGCCTTCTGGAATGTTCTCCAGACGGGTTACTTCGATGCCGAGTTCGCTCTCCAACTGCTGGATGCCGATCTCATGCTGGTAGGTCCAGCCTTCGTCACCGGGAACACCGATATAGACGACGGCGACCTTCAGGTTGCTGTAGTCCTCGCCCTCGGTGACCTCAGTGGTCTCCTCCGGCGCAGTGGTCTCCTCCGTCGTGGACGAGTCGCCACCGCAGGCTGCGAGTCCCAAGACTGCAGCGGCGGCAAGGGCCATGCCCTTGATGTGCTTTTTCCTCATGTAGTTGCTCTCCCCCTATGCAAGGTGCATAGCCCGTGTTGGTGGTGAAATACGCCTGTCGGCGCCCCGACAATAACACGCTCAATCAAGCACCAAATCCGCAATCTGCGGCTTTTTACAACAAGTTCACACTTCTGTCGTGAAGTAATCTTTCGACTATGCATTCGTCGCTCCACGCGCTGATCGACGAGTCGGTAACGATCATCCGCGAGGTCGCCGCCGAGTTCGAGCGTCCCGTCATGTTGTTCTCGGGCGGCAAGGACTCCGTGGTCATGTTGCATCTGGCTGCGCGGGCATTCGATCCCGCCCGCATTCCATTTCCCGTTATGCACATCGACACCGGACACAACTTTCCTGAGGTCATCGAGTTCCGAGATCGCTGCGTAGCCGATCTCGGAGTGCAACTCATTGTGGGATCGGTGCAGGCCTCTATCGACGCCGGACGTGTGGCTGATGCCACGGGGCCTCGCGCCAGCCGCAACCCCCTGCAGACCGTCACCCTGCTCGACTCGATCGCCGAGCATCGTTTTGACGCCGTCTTTGGCGGTGCGCGCCGCGACGAGGAGCGAGCACGGGCGAAGGAGCGCGTGTACTCGCATCGCGACTCTTTTGGGCAGTGGGATCCCAAGAACCAACGCCCCGAACTGTGGGGCATCTACAACGGCCGTCACAAGCCCGGCGAACACTTCCGCATTTTTCCGCTCTCAAACTGGACCGAACTCGATATCTGGACGTTCATCGCCGAGCACCACATCGATTTGCCCAGTATTTACTTCGCGCACAAGCGTCCAGTTTTTCTGCGTGACGGCATGTGGATGGCAGTCACCGACTTTCTGCAGCCAGAAGCTGGCGAAGAGGTCGTCGACAAGATGGTGCGCTTCCGCACGGTGGGTGACGCCACGTGCACGGCCGCGATTGAGTCGGTCGCGGTTGCAGTGGACGACATCATCGCCGAGACGGCGGTTGCGCGGGTCACCGAGCGTGGCGCCACCCGTGCCGACGACCGCATGTCCGAAGCCGGCATGGAAGACCGCAAGCGAACGGGGTACTTCTGATGGAGCGACTGCGTTTCGCCACCGTCGGATCGGTTGACGACGGCAAGTCGACCCTCATTGGCAGGCTCCTCTACGACTCAAAGAGCATCTTCGAAGATCAACTCGAACACATCGAAAGCGTGAGCAAACGACGCGGAGACGATTACGTGGATCTCTCGCTGCTCACCGACGGACTGCGCGCCGAACGTGAGCAAGGAATCACGATCGACGTTGCCTATCGCTACTTTGCCACCCCAAAACGGTCGTTCATCATTGCCGACTGCCCCGGCCACATTCAGTACACCCGCAACATGATTACGGGTGCTTCCAACGTGGACCTCGCCATCGTGCTCGTCGATGCCCGCACGGGCGTTGTCGAACAGACACGTCGCCACAGCCTGCTGGTGTCGCTCCTTGGCGTGCCGCACCTGGTGATCTGCGTCAACAAGATGGATTTGGTGGACTACAGCCAAGCGCGCTTCGACGAGATCCGCGAGGAATTCGAAACCTTTGCGTCACGGCTGGAATTACAGGATGTGACCTTCCTGCCCATCAGCGCACTCGCCGGCGACAATGTGGTGAGCCGGTCGACCTCCATGAACTGGTTCGAGGGCCCGACATTGCTGCATCACCTTGAAAACGTCTACACCGCGAGTGACGAGAACCGGATCGACACGCGCTTTCCCGTGCAGTACGTGATCCGACCGCAGCGGGCGGAGTTTCCCGATTACCGCGGGTACGCCGGTCGCGTGGCGGGCGGCATGTTGCGTGTCGGCGATGATGTGATGGTGATGCCGTCGGGTCTGACGTCGACGATTGTCGGCATCGACTCACCCCACGGCCCACGACAAGAAGCAGGGCCCGGACAGGCAGTCACGCTGCTCTTGGCCGATGACCTGTCAATCACGCGCGGCGACATGATTTGTCGGCCCAACAACCGACCGCGGAGCTCGCAGGAACTCGAAGCCATGCTGTGCTGGATGGACAACTCTGCGCCACTACAGCCCGGCAAGATTTATACGATCAAACACACCACGAAGGTGGCGCGCACCAAGATCAACCAGGTGCTCTATCGACTGAACATCTCCAACCTGCATCGCGAGACGGGTGTCAATGCACTCACCATGAATGAGATCGGGCGCGTCACACTGCACACGACCTCGCCGCTCTTTTTCGACGATTACCACCAGAACCGCACCACCGGCTGCTTCATCATCGTCGACGAGGACACGGGCCAGACTGCTGCCGCAGGCATGCTGTTGTCGCCCCGCACATGAACCAACCGGTCTGGCACGAACCACAGGTCTCGCGCACGTCTCGTTGGTCCGCACTCGGCCTCCGTGGCGTCACCGTGTGGCTCACGGGATTGTCGGGATCGGGCAAGTCAACGATCGCCCACGCGGTTGCCGACCGCCTCACCGGAGCAGGAACACTCGCCTATGTGCTGGATGCCGACAACCTTCGTCACGGTTTGAATGCCGACCTGGGCTTCGACGATCCGTCGCGTCGCGAAAATGTGCGCCGTGTCGCCGAGGTTGCTGCCTTGTTTGCCGACGCTGGCGCAGTGACGCTGGTGCCCATCATTAGTCCCTTCGCCGACGGCCGGGCGCACGCACGATCGACGCACACCTCGGCCGGCCTCCCCTTTGCCGAGGTCCATGTGGCCACGACGCTTGCCGAATGCGAGCGCCGCGACACCAAAGGCCTGTATGCCAAGGTGCGCAGCGGTGCGATGCAGGGCGTCTCGGGTGTCGATGCACCGTATGAAGCGCCGACCGCACCCGAATTGGTGCTCGATGCCGGTGCCACATCAGTTGAAGACTGCGTTGAGCAGGTGGTCACGCTCATCGCGCGCCTCCGCGACGGAGCGCCATCGTGAGCGCACTTGACCCACAGCCCAATCTGCCGGAATTGCTCGGCTACGGCCTCGTCGCACCGAGGATGAAAGTGTTGTATGTGCCCACCACCAAAGTGGCGTGCAGCACGCTCAAGTTGCTCGTATCCCAGATCGAGGGGTCCTACGACGAGTCGGCGGCCAATGTCATTATTTCGCCCAACATTTCGCAGGAACAGACGGTGCACAACTACCGCGTGCACGGCCTGGAACGCTTCTTCGAACTGAAGTCCAAGCGGCAATGGGAAATCCTGCAATCCCCGGAGTGGCTCCGTATCGGCACCTTGCGCGACCCACTCTCGCGCCTCTATTCGTCATGGGAAAACCGCGTCCTATTGCGTGCTCCTGGCACGCCAGAGGTGATCTTCGAGCGCTGCCCTGATGTGCTTGTCGATGGCCGCGTGGACGTGGCCGCCACTTTCCAACGATTTGTGCGCGAGTTCCATGCTGACCCCCATGCGTTCATGGTTGACGATCACTTTCGACCGCAATACAACACGCTGTATTCCAATCAACTCGAGTACCACCACCTCGTGCGTGTCGATGTGCCTGGCCAACTACAGGCACTCGCCGACGCGCTCAACACACGTGCTGCCACCAACGTGCCGCTGCAGCGACTCAACAGTGGCCTCGGTATCAAGCCCCCGCAGGTGTACGACAAAGCAACGGCAGATTTGGCTACCGAGATCTACGCCCGCGACTACGAGTGGTACGGCTTCACGCCGCACTCCTTCTCCGCGACCACACCGCAGTTGGTGCTCGATCCGCTCCAGCAGGCGCTGCTCGGCAACCTGCGCGACACCACCGAACGATTGATCTTCCTGTCACGCGCGGCCTTCGCCCGCGTGGGGTTCCGCTACGGCGTGACGCAGATATTCAAGTCAACGAAATATCGTCTGCGCTACGGACGTCGCACCGACGAACAGAAGCTCCTGCAATGGTAAAAATCGGTGTCGTCACCGTGTCCGACCGCGCGTCGCGCGGCGAATACGAAGACCTCGGTGGCCCTGCCATCCTCGATTTTCTTACCCGACACATCGCCACCGAGTGGGAACCCGTACGCCGCGTTATTGCCGACGACGTCGACGATATTGCCACCGTGCTGCGCACACTCGCCGACGACGAGGGGTGCTGTCTCATTGTCACGACTGGCGGCACCGGCCCAGCACCGCGTGACGTAACCCCCGAGGCAACAGAGGCAGCGTGCACCACAATGATGCCCGGTTACGGCGAGTTGATGCGTGCAGTCAGCTTGCGGCAGGTGCCAACTGCGATCCTGTCGCGTCAAACAGCGGGTATTCGCGGTTCATCACTCATCATCAACCTGCCCGGAAAACCGTCGGCAATCGCCGATTGTCTGGCCGCCGTGTTGCCGGCAACCCCCTATTGCATCGAGCTCATTGGTGGACCGTGGATCGAGTTGCGCGACGGGCTCGAAGGATTCAGCCCGCAGCGACGTTAGATCGCAAAGAGCGCGCGAATTTCGCGCCGAAAAACCTCGACGTCAACACGTAGGCCGATGCGCCAGTCGGAAAAACCCATGTCCTCGCTCTGAATCGACTGAGCGCCCTTGCGTGCGAAGAAGGGCACGCGCAGATCGGCGATAGTTGCACCGAGTGCTG
>JBIIEO010000038.1:0-4393 GCA_044237775.1 Ilumatobacteraceae bacterium
GAATGCCGCGCGGCGCACTTGCATCGTAGGGACGCACCATTCCATCGCTGGTGTCACCCTCCAAACGAGTACGAATGACTTTCAACGGCAAATAGTTCTCGCGTTGCTCACGAAGAATGAACTTCAAGCGCTCGATTTCCGCTGTACTGAACTTTCGATACCCTGATGCAGTACGTTCTGGCTCGATCAAACCCTGACTTTCGAGAAACCGAATTTTCGAAATCGTGATATCAGGAAACTCCTCAAGGAGCAATCCGAGCACCTCGCCAATCGAAAGATACGACTTGTTGTCGGTCACCACGCCCCACAGTCTGCCAGTAAAACGCGGAACGGCGACTCAACGCCCGTCAAAAAACACCATACGAAACTTGCCAATTTGCAGTTCGTCGCCATGTCGCAGGGCGCCTTCGTCTACTCGTTCCTGGTTGATGTAGGAACCATTCAGGGAACCCCGATCAAACACCCGATAATCGCCCGATTCATGCACGATCTCGGCGTGACGGCGCGAAACCGTGACGTCTTCAAGGCAGATCGCACTGTCCGGATGGCGTCCGATATCCGCACGCTCGCCACGCAACACGAACCGCTCCCCCTCGCGATCACCCGAACGAATGACCAGCACACCCGTACCTGGCGCAATATCCGCGAGGTCAATGCTGACATTGTCTTGCGGACCGGGAGAATCTTGCAGCGGGTCCGACTTGGGCAAGACGATTGTGTGTTGCTGCGGATGATCGAGCACTGCTCCACATGCAGAACAAAAAGCCGACGCTGGCGGATTGCGATGTCCGCATGCATTGCAGAACACGTAGGACATAGCCCTACCGTAGCCTGCGCCTAGCCCTCCCCTGCCGGAGGTGGAGCCGAATAGAGGGTATGTAGGCAATTGCAGTGACATAGCTCAGCGCGAGACCCGGGAGTCCGAGGACCCATCCGATCACCGTGCCCAACTGGGCCGTGGGGTGATCACTCGCGCCCAAAAGCAGGAATGGCACGCTCGTCATCAGGAGGAATGTGTATCGCTTGCCTAGCGTCGATACCGCAAAGCGCTCCATGCCAAAAAGGGTTGCTATCGACATCGCCGTGCCCACCACCAACTCCCTGAACAGCAGAGCGGCAAGAAACCAGTGCGCTACTCCGCCATCAATCCACACGCCAACTGCACTCACAATGAACAACATGCGATCCACAACCGGATCGAACACGGCCCCGAAATCGGACCGCTGGTGCAGCACACGCGCGAGCCATCCGTCCACCCAATCAGTCATGCCGAGAACGCCCAGTAGTAGGGCCGCACCGGCTCGATTGTCGTCAACAAGCAACATCCACAGGAAAACCGGCAACAGGAGCAACCGCATCAGTGTGAACGCATTGGGGACGGTCAAAATGCGCACGTCAGCATGGTACCGAAGAGCATTGCTGTACTCGCTAGTTTGAAGCGATGGCAAGTGTGTTTACTCGCATCATCAACGGCGAACTTCCTGGACATGTCCCGTACCGCGACCACCAGTGTTTCGTGTTGATGTCAATCAATCCCATTGCGCCCGGACACTGCTTGGTCATTCCGCGGACCGAAATTGACCAGTGGAGCGATCTCGAACATGATGTCGCCGCCCATCTCATGGTCGTTGCTCAACGAGTTAGTCGTGCGCTCCGAACAGCGTTTCCATGCGAGCGAGTCGGGCTCATCATTGCCGGATTTGAGGTTGCCCACTGCCACCTTCACGTCATACCAGCCAGAGGGATGCAGGACATGGACTTCAGTCGCGCAGCGACACACATTAATCACGACGAGCTGGCTCAACACGCCAGCACACTCACAAATCATCTCTCTTAAAAGAGTCGTTCTTGCTCGTCGCCGCGATACGGAATGAGGAGGTCGCTCGAATCGTTTCGTGTCGAATTAACTGAATTCCCTACGCGCGTTGCGACGAGATCGCATATTTCTTGGCGAGCAAGGGCCTCCCAGTCAACGGCCGCCGACGATGACAACCACGAATCGATTTGCTCTTCGAACAGCAGAACCGGCATTCGGTCATGCACGGTTGCGATCGATTGCACGGCGGACGTAGTCAGCATGACGGCGAATGCCATATCTCCTTCGCGTCGCCACAAGCCGGCAGCCGACAGCGTGATGGCACTTCCCGATTCGGTCGAGGATGAAGTGATGTAATACGGCACCTTCTTACTTGGGTGCCCAAGGATACGAAGGGTGTCCGCGTTGCTTACCCACTCGTAATAGCCGGACAGCGGGATAACGCAGCGATGGGTTGTAACCAAATTCCTGAATAATGGACGTTCATGAACGCCCTCAATGCGTGCATTGATCACAAGCGACGAGGACCCTTTCCAACGTGCCTGAAATCCCCACGTTGGAACAAATGCTTCGCGGCCAGCACGCTCCTCACGTAACGCCAGAATGGGATGCGATGGCGCCACGTTGTAGGACGGCGGCACAGACACGCTGTTGCCTGACGCACCAAAGGCGTCCACGATGTCCTGCGCCGAGGCCATTCGCACGAAACGACCACACATATTCTGCTACCAGGGACGCATCGTGTCGGCAAACAGTGCAACCAACAGCGGGGTGACGACAAGCCCGGGCAGAAGCGATCCCAAACGGATCTTGGTAAGCCCGAGGAGATTCAAGCCGATAGCGAGCACTGCCAGACCACCGGCCGCGAACATCTCGATCTGCATACGATCATTCAACAGAGCGTCAAGCTGAGAGCCGAAGAGCGTCAATGTTCCCTGAACAAAGAACACACTTACCGCACTGAAGATCGCGCCGACTCCGTACACCGACGCGAACACCAATGACATGAATCCATCCAGGGAAGCCTTAATGATGTAGAGCTGAGGCGTTACGCCCAGGCCGTCTTGAATAGCGCCGAGAATTGTCAAAGGTCCCACGCAAAACAACATCGTCGCATTGACAAAACCAGTCGAAAACTTTGACGCTTCAGAGGATCGCGCGAATCGATTACGCAACCATTCACCAAGTCCGAACAGACGATCTTCGATCCTTAGCAACTCCCCCATCACGGTGCCGAGCGCCATACCCACGAGAGGAAACACGATGTTGTGGGTCTTTAGGACGTCAGAAATGCCAATGGCCAACGTGGTAAGTCCGATGACGTGCACCACAGAGGTGCGTACACGTTCAGGGATTCGTGCACCGAAGCGGAGTCCAAGTACTCCCCCCACCAGAACGGTCACGGTATTGATCAGTGTTCCGAGACCCGGCATTGGCCTCATCGTATGGTCGGGCTGGCGGGATTTGAACCCACGACCTCTTGTCCCCCAGACAAGCGCGCTAACCAAGCTGCGCTACAGCCCGTAGCAACGCTCAATCCTATCGTCACCTCACAGAAACAGTGCGAGGACTCGCCACCCGAGATATGCGACAAGCAACACCACCAGCAAAGTGAAGTGCCACGGCACACCAGTGTCGTCCCCGGCAATCTGTTTGAGGTCCAACGTGTTGGCGTGCACCGGATCAACCGTTCGACCGCACACGGGACACGTGCCCTCCTTGGTGATGGCTGGAGGTGCGAGATACTTGGAACAAGACTCACACCACGGCATGCTCGCACCTACCGCGTGCGCTTGCGCACGCGCATCTTGATCGGCGTACTTCCAAATTCGAATCGTTCACGAATACAGCGCTCAAGGTACCGAAGGTAGTGCTGAGGTAACTCGCGGTTTACGAAGAGCGTGAAAGTCGGTGGATCCGATGCGCCTTGAAGCGCATACAGCACACGAGCACCGGCCCCAGCCGGTTGGCGTTGCTGCGCTTCAGCAATAACACGATTGACGTCCGTAGTCGCCACACGTTTCCGGTAGCCCTCAATACTTTCTCCAATAAGCGGCAAAAGGCGATGTACTCCCTTGCCCGTCAATGCTGAAATCTTGAGTACGGGAGTGTCTCCGATGAAGTAGAGCTGGCGACGCACATCTGCATCGAGTTGATCCTTCGCATCCGTATCCAACATCTCCCATTTGTTCAAAACCACGATCATGGGACTTCCAGCGGCATCAATTCGCTCGGCAAGGCGCTGGTCCTGTCCGGTGATTCCTTCGGTTGCGTCGATCACCAACAACGCGACATCCGACTCGTCAACCGCACGCAACGCGCGCACAAAGGAGTAATACTCGGCGGATTCATCGACGCGGCTTTTGCGACGCATGCCCGCCGTGTCAACAAATGTGATGCTCCCATCTGGTGTCTCAACAAGAGTGTCGATCGCATCGCGAGTTGTCCCTGGCATATCGTGCGTGATTGACCGATCTTCGCCGACAAGTCGGTTAAAGAGTGTGCTCTTCCCCACGTTCGGCCTACCCACGATTGCAACTCTGGGCGCATTTGGCTGTGTCGACTCGCGCTCTTCGT
>JBIIEO010000039.1:0-4357 GCA_044237775.1 Ilumatobacteraceae bacterium
TCGAAGATGCCGAACAACTCATGAATCGCTTCCGGTTTTCTGGTGTCCCGATTACCGATGCACACGGGACGCTCGTCGGCATTCTCACCAATCGCGATATTCGCTTCTGCAAGCAAAGCGACTACTCACGACCCGTGAGCGAGTTCATGACTGGCGAGGGCCTCATCACCGCAAAGGAAGGGACAACCCTCGACGAAGCGCGAGACATTTTGCAGGAGCATCGCATCGAGAAACTGCCGCTCGTCGATGCCGCTGGAAGGTTGCGCGGGCTCATCACGGTGAAAGACATCATGAAGCGACAGGAGTTTCCAAACGCTGCACGCGACACGCAGGGACGGCTACGCGTGAGCGCAGCAGTCGGCGTGGGTGACGACCTTGAAGCACGCGCAGATGCGTTGATTCGCGCAGGCGTTGATGCTCTCGTCGTGGACACTGCTCACGGCCACACCATGGGCGTGCTCAAGGCTGTCGAGCGCATCAAGGCGAGCTGGCCAGAAGTGGCCGTTGTTGCCGGCAACGTGGTGACCGAAGAGGGCGTAGACGCGCTGCATGCGGTCGGCGTGGATGCCATCAAAGTCGGTGTCGGTGCGGGGTCGATCTGCACCACCCGCGTCATTGCCGGAGCCGGTATGCCGCAACTCTCGGCGATCTGGTTTACTGCCCAGCGCGCGCACGCGTTGGGCATACCGCTCATCGCCGATGGTGGCATCACCTATTCGGGGGATCTCGTCAAAGCATTCGCTGCAGGCGCAAATGTCGTCATGCTCGGCAGCCTGCTCGCTGGCACCGACGAGGCGCCAGGCGAAGTCGAACTCTTCGAGGGCCGCCGATACAAGAGCTACCGCGGCATGGGTTCGCTCGGCGCAATGCAAGGGCTTGGTGCCGATCGATACGGCTCGGCACAAGGCGGACAGCGCAACAAGCTGGTTCCCGAAGGTATCGAGGGTCGCGTTGCTTATGCGGGCTCGCTCTCCGACGTGTTGTACCAACTTGTCGGCGGTCTGCGCAGCGGCATGGGATATGCCGGAGCCGCCACACTGCCCGAGCTATATCAAAAGGCTCGCTTCATGCGCGTCACCACTGCTGGACGTGAAGAAAGCCACCCGCACGACGTGACCATTACGCACGAGGCGCCCAACTACCACGTCAGTTGACTGCGGTGATTTACCACTTGCTCACGCCAGACGAGTGGCGACGCGCATCTGAGCATCGCATCATTCGCCCCGCCTCGCTCGACCTCGAGGGGTTTACCCACTGCTCCGATCGTCATCAAGTGATCCGAGTCGCCAACCGGTTTTATGTTCATGAGCGCGAACTCCTCGTCGCCCATGTCGACACGACGCAACTCGTGAGCCCCATCAAGTGGGAGGCACCTGCCCACCCAGACGGCAGTGCCGCACTCGTCCACGACGAGTTCTACCCCCATGTATATGGTCCTATCGATCTGGCGGCGATTACTGAAACGACAACGGTCCACAAGGGGCCAGACGCGACTTTTACGGCGCCCCCGGGGTTTGACTCATTCACCGTTATGCCGCTCCCGCGACGCCACTGGAATCTCGCCGCCGAATGGTCACATCGCGCTTGGCAGCACGAGTTCCCCCATGACACCGTGCAGACATACCTCGATCAATACGCAGTGATTGACTCCGCCCAACCCATTGAGGTGTACGCAGCGGTCTCGCCATACGACGAGCTCATGGGCGTGGCCACGCTCGTCGACGATGACGAACTCCCCGATTTACGTGAACCTGGCCCCTGGATCGCTGCGGTGTGGGTAGACCCTCGCCACCGCGAACGCGGCGTTGGCTCCGCACTCGTGCGCCACGCCGAACGCCGAGCTCGACTGCTCGGCCACTCAGCCGTCTACCTCTATACCGAGGACAAAGTTGACTGGTACACGCGATCAGGTTGGCAAGCAGTGCGGCAAAGCACGCTCAACCACTTCGACATCACCGTGATGCGCCTCGCTCTTGTTACTTAAGCGACCACCGCACGTCAACCGTCACCGACACCTCTTGTGTGCCCAGATCGATGCCGATTTTTGCCATTGACGAGTCAGCGCTCTCCCCAACCGCTCGAGGCTCGAACGTGACCGGACTCGTCACTTCTACGACGGACTGCACGTCACCGAGATCAACGTCCAAGAGATCGGCGTAGTCTTCGGCCTTCTCGCGCGCATTACGGATAGCCGACTCACGCGCCACTTCAAGCGCATCTTTGTTGTCGCCCACCTCTGGCGTCACGCTTTCAATCTGCAGACCGTCGCCCACCGCAACAACCAGAGCATCCACCACCGAACCAGCCGCGCCTGCATCGTCAATGTCCACCGTGAACGACTGCGTCGCCCGATAGCCAACCAATGTTTGCGACCCGTCGGCACCATATTGATACTCGGGATAGGTCGTCACGGTGCGGGTTTGGACGTTGTCATCATCGATATCTGATTCGCGCAGTGACTCCCGCGCCTTGTCGGCCAAGTCGGCCACCTGCCGCACCGCCTCCTCGTTTGAATCGGCCAGAGCAGTTACCGAAAACATCAACAACACCGAGTCAGGCACCACTTCGGCAGTTCCTGTGGCTTGCACCGTCACGCCGCGATTCGGTGACTCGACCCCATTGAACGTGTCGCCGCCAATGCTGCATCCTGCAAGCACCATCGACACCGCCACACCACCAACAAGTAAAGACTTTTTACGGTTCATATTCACCATTCTTGTGTACGAGAACGTCTTATGCTCGTCAACATGATCAAAGCATTGTTTGGACTTGTCATGGTGTTCCTCATCTCCACGTTCCCCGCAACGTGGATGCTGATGCTGTTCTTGGGCAACCTTGGTACCAACCTTTCGTACTGGGGTACTTTGCCGCTCGGCATTTTGGTGTCGGCCCTCTTGGCCGGCGCCAGCTCGTCTCGCGTCATCGGTCGCTAGCGCACAAGGGGCGCTTCGCCCCAAGACGGCAATACTGGGCTGATGACCGAGCCCATCGACCCCGATGCACTGAAGCTCTACTCGTTCCTCTTGTTTTCGAAACTTGAGGGCGCGATGACATCCGCCATGGTGCACCTCGGCGATCGTCTCGGGCTGTATCACGCCCTTGCCCAACTGGATCGCCCGACTACTACTGCTGAACTCGCAGCTTCGCTCACACTCCACGAGCGATGGGTGCGCGAGTGGGCCTACAACCAGGCATCGGCCCGGCTCATTGCCTTTACTACCGACAACGAAGGCGTCGATCGCTTCTTCCTCACACCCGAACAACGCGCGGTGCTTGCCGACGAAACCCACCCCGCTTTCGGCATGGGACTTTTCCATCGGCTCCCCCAGACCATTGCCGCACTCGACCACATGCCCGACACCTTTCGTACGGGCGTCGGGCGCAACTACGACAGCCACGGCCCAGACGGCGCCGTTGGCATCGAACGCGGCTTCGAGCCGTGGAACACCGCCAACCTCATTAATCGAGTGCTGCCTGCAGTCGACGGACTCGTCGACACACTCACCGCCGGCGCACACGTTGCCGACGTCGGCTGCGGCACCGGAGGCGCCGTGCTGCTCATGGCCAAAGCATTCCCTGCGAGCACCTTCATTGGCTACGACATCTCGCAACACGCACTTACCCGCGCCAACGAGCGTCTCGCCACATCTGGCCTCACCAATGCACAATTCGCCGACCACCGCACCACTCCACTCCCGACCGATCACTGCCTCGACTTCGTCACCACCTTCGACTGCATCCACGACATGACACATCCCGCCGACATGATGCGCGCCATCCGTGCATCACTTGCCGATGACGGCGTGTGGCTGCTTGTGGACATCAAGGCACACGATACGTTCGAACTCAACGCCACCAAGAATCCAATGGCCTCACTGATGTATGGCATCAGTGTGCTGTCGTGCATGTCGTCGGCAATGTCAGCACCCGATGGCGCCGGCCTCGGCACACTCGGCCTCTCGGCATCAACAGCCGAAGCAATGGCCCGCGATGCTGGCTTCACACACTTCGAGCGCCTCAACATCGACCACGCTGTCAACGCCTTCTACGCAATTCGACCCTGAGCAATTCCGTAACGCGATTTCGCCATTACGCTGTTGCCAACCAGCGTTCGTAGCTCAATGGATAGAGCATCTGACTTCGGATCAGAGGGTTGGCGGTTCGAGTCCGTCCGAGCGCACTTGTTTAAAGGGATTTAGACCACCTGATGTCTAATTCTCCATCAAAGTCAGTCTTTTAGTCAGTTGTTCGATCCAATTTGGTGCAGCACCAGCAGACATCGTGCGTGTCGCCGGTGGCGTTGTCACCGACCTGAAACGCTAAAGCTTGGGGTGTTCTGAGGCTCCGTAACCATCTG
>JBIIEO010000025.1:0-14851 GCA_044237775.1 Ilumatobacteraceae bacterium
GGGGCATCCTCACCGACGTCGAGCGCATTGCGCCATGCCTGCCCGGCGCGCAACTCACCGAAGTGGAGGGCGATGTGTACCGCGGGCATGTGAAGGTCAAAGTGGGCCCGATCCTCGCCCAATTCAAAGGACAGGCATCGTTCGTGTCGCTGGATGAAGCGACGTACACCGCAGTGTTGAAGGGTGAAGGCCGCGACGCGGGCGGCAAGGGCAATGCGTCGGCGCTGATCACCGCGGCCCTCACGCCGGTGGGCGATGCGCGCACCGCGTGTACGGTGACGACCGACCTCACGATTTCGGGCAAGGTTGCACAATTTGGTCGCGGCGCTCTTGCCGACGTGAGCGACAAGTTACTCGCACAATTCACCAACAATCTGAACACGATGATTGCCGCGTCGCCTACCGCAGCACCACCAGCACCTTCAACTACGTCGCCCGCGACCGAACAACCAGCAAGCGCCGTGCGCACCCTCGACACCGCCGAGGTGGCACCGATCAACTTGCTCGACACCGCCGGCGCGCCGTTACTCAAGCGTGCACTGCCCCTCGTCGTGGCGCTCGTCGCCGCAGCACTTGTCATCGGTGTCATCCTCTTCTGACGACCAACGCCGCCGCGACACCGCGCGCATCGTCGAACTCCTCGGGCGCACGCCGCGGGGGGACTTCGACGTCGTCGTACGCACGCGCGACGGCGACCCCGTGGTCGTTCGCAACGCGCCACTCCTCCACGACGGCACACCCATGCCCACGCGCTACTGGCTGGTGGGCGAACACGAGGGTGTGCACATGGGGCGTCTCGAGTCGGCCGGCGGGGTCAACGAAGCCGAAGCGGCGATCGACCCCGCCGCGATTGCCGCTACGCATGCGCGCTATGCCGCCGAACGCGACGCCACGATTCCCGAAGGCCACAGCGGCCCCCGCCCTACCGGCGGTGTGGGCGGCACCCGCATCGGCGTCAAATGCCTGCATGCGCACCTCGGCAACTGGCTCGCCGGCAACGATGACCCGGTGGGCGCATGGGCGGCTGAGCGTGCGTCCATTTCGCGCGACAACTATCGAGTCACGATGACGAACGCTCCACGCAGCCCGATCGCCGTCATCGACATTGGCACCAACTCGACCAACCTGCTCATAGCAGACGCACATGGCGCCACACTCGAACGTCGCGTCACCGTCACACGTCTCGGGCGTGACATTGCCGCGAGTGGCGCACTTGCCGACGAGTCAATCGCCAAGACGCTTGCATGTCTCACCGACTACCACGCCCTCATCGCGCATCATGGCGCCACACTCGTGCGTGTCGTGGCCACCGAAGCGTGCCGTCGTGCTCGCAACGCTGCGGCATTTACCGAGGCCGCCACCGCAGTCCTCGGCATGAGCCCCGACGTACTGAGCGGCGGCGACGAGGGTCGCCTCGCCTACCGCGGTGCGACTGCCACGCTTGGCAACATATCCGGCGCCACACTCGTCATCGACATCGGCGGCGGCTCTACTGAACTGATGCTGGGCGACGATGCCCTACGCGCCACGATGAGTTTTCCCGTCGGCGCAGTCACGCTCACCGACACCGAGTTGCGCCACGATCCCCCACGTCCGGAGGAGCTCACCAACGCCATCGGCTTAGCCGCCGACTACGCGGATGATTTTCTGCGGCAACACCCCGAGGTGCTTGGCGTCGATCGCGTGATTGGCGTAGCGGGCACGATCGTCACTGTTGCCGCAATTGAAATCGGGCTGCAGTCCTTCGACCGCGCTGCGCTGCATGGGCTGGTGTTGCCGCGTGAAGCAATCGAAGACGTGTTCCGCACGGTGGCCACCGAATCGCTGGCCGACCGTCGCCACAATCCCGGGCTACCTGCGGATCGCGCCGACATCATCGTCGGCGGCTGCTGCATCCTCGTCGGGTTGCTCCGCCGACTGCAGGTGGCACATCTGACCGTGTCCATCGACAACATCCTCGACGGCATGGTGATGGAAGAATTGCACGGGTGAACACGCAGCATTTCCCCCACCCCTCAGGAGCAGTCGTGTCCTCACCGTTACGCCTGTACGGCCGCCGCATCCTGCTGCGTCCGCTGGTGCCCGCCGACTTCGAGGCCTGGAGCGAGGTGCGCACACGCAACGGCGAATGGCTCACGCGATGGGAGCCGCTGCGTCACCCCAAAGCACCCGATCCCGCAGTCAATCGCGACGCGTTTGCCAACCGCTGCGCGGCCCGCGATCGCGAACGACAATCCGGAAGCGCCTATGCGTTTGGCATCTTCGTCGACCACGCATTCGCCGGTGAGATCAACCTGAATAACGTGCTGCGGGGTGCGATTCAAACGGCCACCATCGGCTACTGGATCGACAAAGCGCGAGCCGGCAACAGCTACATGTCGGAAGCCGTTGTCGTAGTGAGCAAGTTTGCCTTTGATCAACTCAACTTGCATCGCGTCGAAATCTGCATCATCCCGCGCAATCACAACAGCCGCCGCGTGATGGAAAAACTTGCCATGCGCGAAGAGGGCGTTGCACAACGCTTCCTAGAGATCAACGGAGTCTGGGAAGACCACGTGCGCTACGGCCTCACCGTCGAAGAGTGGGAGACGCGGCGCAGCGAGCTCGCGCTCGACTGGCTCACGACACCTGCAGCGAACGACTAGGCGGAACGCCGCAGCCGCATGTCGGCAATCGCCCGCTGTTTGCGGGCCGCCGACCGACGCTTCCAGTTTTTGGTCTTCCAGTGACGCAACGCCTTGCGTTGTGCGTGCTGGCGACCCACCTCGGCATCGTGACGATGACCCGGCTTGAAGTTGGGACCAGGCTCAACGACGTCTTCAGGCTCAACACCATGATCAACGAGGTTGGTGACCTCGTGCAGCATGGCATTTACCCGATGGCGTTCGTTGTGGGCGTGGGCCCGGGTTTCCACCTTTGGTGGCAGGATCGTCTCGCGACGGTTGTGACGCTTGCTCATGTAACCCTCCGTTCCAGCACCCGCAGGTGCCGACGAATTGGATGTGCTCGCTCCCCTTGGGCGCCACCATACACCTCCCCACGTGAGGGGGTTGCCTGCGTCGACGAATCAGGACTTTTGGGAGATGCGCGCCTGAATTGCTGCCAAGCGCTCGGCAAACCATGGCTGCGTGGTTGACCACACTTGGGGCACCAGTTCGTACGCCACTGCGTCGGCGTGCGTGTCGATATCAGCCATAGCCGCAATCGAACGCTTGAGCTCGACTGCTAACGCCCGCGGTACGCTCGCCGCGCGCTGGGCCAACTCACCCGCCGCCACGAGCAACTGGACGTCGTCCACACACGCCCACACCAGCCCCAAGCGCGCGGCCTCGGCGCCGTCCAGCACCTCGCCAAACAGAATCATCGCCTTAGCCGTCTGCTCGCCCACCGCGCGTCGCATCAACCACGTGTGGCCGCCGCCGGAGTGCAGACCAAGTTGGGCAAAGCGCGTATCGAAGCGTGCGCGGCGCGCCGCAATGCGCACGTCACAACTCAACGCAAGGTTCATGCCTGCTCCCACCGCAGCACCGTTTACCGCAGCGATCGTCGGCAGCGGGCATCGCGCAATGCGCAAGAAACCTTCGTAGATCACACCAAGCGATTCGCCCGTGGCCTCGGCCAAGTTGCCAAGGTTGGCACCGGCGCAAAATGCTGATCCGGCCCCGGTCACAATTACCGCGCCAACATGCTCATCGGCCTCGATGCGATCCATCGCCGCCACGATCTCGGCCACCATTGGTGCCGTCAGCGTGTTGCGCTCCTCGGGATGATTCAGCGTCAGCGTCGCCACGCCATTTGCCACCTCGAGGGACACCAGAGACATCGCCCAACTGTACCGTTGAGGGCGATGTTGGATCATGTGTTCACCGACGCCATTAGCGCGCTGCGCGACGCCTTCGGCAACGCGTTCCTCGAGCGCCAGGCATTCGAGGAACACTTCCAGTCCGACATCTTGCTCGGCGACCTCGTCTGGGAAACGAGTTACGGCCTTCCGGGCGAAGGTCTCCCGCCACGCGCGGTGGCCCACATCACCTTCAACTGGCCGAGTTGGAGTCAGGCCACCTACCGCAGTTGGTATGTCGAGGAGATCCTTGACCATCATCCTGCGATCGAAATCGAAATCGTCTTTCGACTCCAGCGCCTCGTCGCCCAACCGCAGCCCGACATCGTCGCCGCCATTGCGGTCGACCGCAGCCCGATGATCGGCGCCGGCGCACTCGAACGAGAAATCATCACCGTCGAAATTGGCCACCCCCGTGTGGGCGCCGTCGAATACGCCTTGGAGATTTCGTACGAAGGGGCCTACGAACTGGCCGAGGAAACCTTGCAGGACGGCACGAGTTCAGTACTGGATGAGCATTTCGGGGTGCTGGGCGCCTGGGTTGCCTCCACGCTCGTCAAACTGGGCGACCTGCCTCTGGCGTTCGTACCCCCCGACGAGACCGACGAGCCCTAGCCACCGTCAACTGACCAAGCGGTAGGCGGCCCGCTACCCCAATGAGTGACAGATGTACCGGTTCGTATGCGCACATACTGAAAACAAAATCCCTGTAACGTATCGCACGATGAAAAAGGCTCCGGAAAAGCAGATGCAAAAGATGATCGACGAGACGCAGCAATCACTCGCCCAGCGTCTCTATGACCTGCGCACCGAGCGCAGCCTGACGCAGACCGAGCTGTCGGTCCTTGCAGGCATCGACCGCAAAACCATTAACCGCATCGAAAACGGCCACTTTGCGCCGTCCGTCGACACGCTGGTGCGGTTGTCGATGGTGATGCGCGTGCCGGTGACTGACTTTCTGTCGTAAGTCAGCCCTGCAGTTCGTTTGCCAAAATGGCGGCGAACGCAAAACACACATCGGCCATCTCAACAATTGAGAAAGTGGACGCCCCGTGCTCGTCGAATGCCTCGTCGGGCCTGCACGCAACGGTGGTCAATGCGGGGGGCGCCTCACGTGGAGTGATCACATCGCGCAGCCGTGACAAACACACGATCGGCGCACTGGCGTCGAGGATGAACGCGCGCTCGGCCGGCACACGACTTAATCCGCTCATCGTGATGACCGTGGCCACGTCGCTGGTTTCGGACAAATTCGTCACTGGCTCTGCGGCGAACATCTCACCCATTGCCGTAGCCATCAGTGGCGAACTCAACTGATACTCGCCGAGCACCTCTACGCGCACGGGTGCGCTCAGCGATGCGGCCACCATCGGCGTCTTGAACGCCACCCCCACCAAGTGCGCCATTGCGCCACAAATGGCGGGGTCGTTATCAGACACCACGACTCGCACCGCGGGTCGCCGCGTGCGCCACACGTCTGCCAGCCGGCGAACAGTTGTCATTGCGGCACCCTGTCACGGGGGTGTAACGGCGTACGCACGGCCTCGTACCTTAGGCGGTATCTATACACCCAAGCGATCATTTGGGGCAGAAAATGCCCAATTTACTGGGGGGTAAGGCGCAATTCGTGAGGAATCAGTGCATCGAGTTTCACGAGCGGCCGGGGGCCCACGTGGGTGATGACCTCCGAGGCCGACAGCGACCCCAGCCGCCCGCACGCCTCGATCGACATGCCGCGGGTAAAGCCGAACAGGAACCCGGCGGCGTACATGTCGCCGGCGCCGGTGGCGTCCACCACGTGATCGACGGGCTCGGCCTCGATGTACACCAGGTCGTGGCCATTAATCACTACCGAGCCGCGCTTGTCGCGGGTGACCGCGCCGAACTCGCAATCGTCGCGCAACTGGGCGAGCGCCTCTTCGTACGAATCGGTTTGATACAGCGACATCAACTCAAACTCGTTGCAGAACAACACGTCGATGTCGTTCAGGATGAGGTCCATGAAGTCGGCGCGGTGGCGGTCCACACAGAACGAGTCCGACAGCGTGAGGGCCACCTTGCGGCCGGCCTCGTGTGCGTACTTGGACGCGATGCGAAACGCCTCCTTGGCGGCATCGCGGTCGAACAGATAGCCCTCGAGGAACAGCACGGCGCCGGCGGCCACGACGTCACGGGAAACATCGTCGGGCTCCAGCAACGAAGCGGCGCCGAGGAACGTGCTCATGGAGCGCTGGCCGTCGGGGGTGACGGCGATGATGCAGGCACCCGTTGGCTCGGTCGTGCTCACGCCACCCGGATGAAAGCCCACACCCACCTTGCTCAGGTCGTAACCGAAAGCACGACCAAAGTCATCTTCGGCAACCTTGCCGATGAATCCCCCGCGGCCACCCAGACTTGCCAGCCCGTAGGCGGTGTTGGCCGCCGAACCACCACTGGTTTGCACGGTTTCGCTGATGCGCGAAAACAAGTGTGCCGAACGCTGCGCATCCACCAAGGTCATCGAACCCTTGGTGACACCCTCCCGCGCAAGGAAGTCCTCCGGTACCGAACCGATGACGTCGACCAGTGCGTTGCCGATGGCCACCACGTCGTAGGTCAACGAGTGATCGTTCGAGGTATCGACCGGCGGCACGTGGCGAAACTCTAGCCCAGTTGGGGTCTGTGGTCGGCGGGCGTCAGCGGCTAGTGGGCACGAGCGTGCCCGCCACCACCTGGTCGCGCAGTTCGCGCTTCAGGAACTTGCCCGCGGCGTTGCGCGGCAAGGGCTCGTTGATGATGATGACCTGCGAGGGCACCTTAAAGTTGGCAATCTTGCCGTCGAGGAATGCCCACAGTTCGTCGGGGGTGATCGTCATCTTGTCCTTGGGATAAATCGCCACCGCGACCTCTTCGCCAAGACGCTCGTGCGGCATGCCAAACACCGCCGCCTCGTATACCGCAGGGTGTTCGTAGATGGCGTTTTCCACTTCGGCGCCATACACGTTTTCGCCGCCGCGCAGAATCATGTCCTTCACGCGATCTTCGATGTAGAGAAAGCCTTCGTCATCGAGGTGGCCAAGGTCGCCCGAGCGCAACCAGCCGTCGACGATGGTTTCAGCGGTTGCTTCGGGGCGATTCCAGTACCCACGAATCAACATCGGCCCATAGAACCAAATCTCGCCCGAGCGACCCGCGGGAAGCACGTTGCCCGCATCGTCGCGAATCTCGACCTGCATCGGCAGGATGGCGCGACCGGTTGACGTGGGTCGATCGATGTAGTCCTTGCCAATGATGCCGGGGCCAAACGCGTTGGTCTCCGTCATGCCGTAGCCCAACTGCGGACTCCCTGTCTTGACCGTGTTGGCCACCTTGCTCACCAGCGTCGCCGGAGCAGGCGCACCGCCACCACCCACCGCGCGCAGGCTGGAGGTGTCGTACTTGTCGAAGGTGGGTGCATTCACGAGGTCCCAGCCTTGTGTGGGCACGCCGATGAAGTTGGTGACCTTCTCGCGCTCGATGAGCTGCAACGCCTTGTCAGCATCCCACTTGTACATGATCACGAGCTTGAGTCCGGCCAAGAAGGAAGCGAGCATCACCGGCACGCAACCCGTCACGTGAAACAGCGGCACGATCAAAATGAACGATGTGGGCAAGTCGCCACCCTTCGGCGGCTGACCATAGGCACCCAGCACGTACTGACGCGCAGAGAACGACATGATTGACGACAGAATCGCGCGGTGCGTGGAGACCGCGCCCTTCGGGCGACCCGTGGTGCCCGAGGTGTAGAGAATGGTCGCATCGTCATCGGGGTCGATGTCTGCACCGGGGTGCGGCGCTCCCGGCTTGACGGCCTGCTCCCAGCGCTGCGCCGTAGCGGGTAGCCCGTTGTCGGCGCGCACGACAAGCGTGGTGATGTTGTGCTTCGCGCAGTAGGCAGCCGCAACATCAAAGCGCTGCTGGTCGCAAATGTAGACCTTGGCGCCCGAGTCCTCGAGGGCGAATTCCATCTCGTCGGTGGTCCACCACGAGTTCATCGACACCGAAATCGCACCGATTGAGGTGATCGCGGCAAATGACATCACCCATTCGGGGTAGTTGCGCATGGCAATGGCCACGCGGTCGCCCTTGCGGATGCCGTATTCATTGACCAGCAGGTTGGCGAGTGCGTCCACCTGCTCCACCACCTTGGCAAACGTCCACTGTTCGTCTTCGTAGACCATGAACACGCGATCGCCGAAGTTGCGCGCGTTGTTGAATACCACGCCCAGATGAGGAGGCGCATTTTTGAACACCTTCTGTGGTGTGCCGCGCACCGTGGTGTCGACCAATTCGAACAATTGACCGGGCCCGGTTACGGCCGCCGTTGCTTCATCCCATGACATCGTCACTTCGTGCTCCCCCACCCCTCGATGTTGTGGAGCTGAGGGGAATTGAACCCCTGGCCTGTACATTGCGAACGTACCGCTCTACCAACTGAGCTACAGCCCCAAATTGCGCTCCAAACCCTAGCGGCACGGCCGCCGCGCACGCCTAGCGGCGACGGAACTGGTTGTAGTAGCGCTCGTTGTCGCGGCGAACACGCAACTGCACGAGCACGTAGCAATACACAACGAGTGCGATCAGGCTGGCACCAAAGAGCATGACGAATGCCTGCGAGCCGGTGGTGAACGCAAGGAACAACGTCACCACCACTGTGATGGCCAAGCCGACCACGACGTTCTGACGACGCTGGCGCACGAGCGCCTGCGGCGACACATACCCAGCGGGGCGATGTACACGCTGGCCCTGCGGACGCACGAGCGCGCCGGTCAAACCACCGAGCTGACCCTGCGGCGCGCGGGTGGCGGGGCGACCCGAGGGTGCCAAGGGGCGGGCCATGCTGCGCAGTTGACCCTGCGGGTAGCGGCCGCCGGCCGACTCAAGGGAGTGCAACTGACGACGGAAGTTGGACACCGAGTTCGACGGCGAACCGTTAATGCGGGAACGAACGAGTGGTGGCACCAGTACCGCCAACCAGGCAGCACCGACGAGCAACAGGATGACCGTACTCATGACTCCCTGAGTGTATTACAGAATTGCAACAAAACCGCCACCCCAGGGCCACTTTGCGCCCTCGTGAACGGGTGTTCCACCCGCCCTCGTCAACGGGCCCTCCGCCCTTAGCGACGGCCAAAACTCGCCCAGCCGAGCGCGCTAACGCTGATATGTGCCGCTTTTGCCGCCGGACTTGTGCCAGACGGCAAGCTCCCCGATCACCATGTCGCGGTCGGCGCTCTTGCACATGTCGTAGATAGTGAGGGCGGCTACCGAACACGCGTGCAGGGCTTCCATCTCCACGCCGGTGCGTTCCACGGTGTCGACCGAGGCCTCGATGGCAATGTGGTCGTCGCCGAATGCGAAGTCAACGTGTACGGCGCCGATCATCAGCGGGTGACACAGCGGGATCATGTCGCTCGTGCGCTTGGCGGCCTGAATGCCGGCCACGCGGGCAACGGCCAACACGTCGCCTTTGGGCACGGTGCCGCCCGTGATGGCCGCAACGGTTTCGGGCCGCATCGTCACCGTGCAGCGCGCGACGGCTCGACGGTGCGTGACGTCCTTCGGCGTCACGTCCACCATGCGCGCCGTGCCGCGTTCATCGAGATGCGAAAAGGTGGGCTCGCCCATCATCCGCCGATCTGACTCATCGAACGCTTCGGGCGCACGAAGGCAACGGTGCCGATGTTGTGGCCCGCCCACTTGGTGCCCACCGCGCGCTGAATCTCTGCGGCGATCGTGGCGTCGTCAGCCCCGTTGCGCAGCAGCGCACGGAGGTCGAACTCGTTTGTGGCAAACAAACACGTGCGGAACTGGCCATCGGCGGTGAGGCGCACGCGGTCGCAGTCGCCGCAGAACGGTTTGGTCACCGAAGGAATCACGCCCACCGTGCCACGGCCATCGAGGTAGCGCCAGCGATCGGCGGGTGCGGCGCCGCGCGCGGGCACCTGCTCGAGCGGATACACCGCGTGAATGGCGGCGACGATGTCGTCTTGGCTCACCACCGTGCTGTTGCTCCAGCCGCCCTCGGCGTCGAGGGGCATGTATTCGATGAAGCGCACCTCGACGCCCTTGTCGCGCCCAAAGGTGGCGAGGTCGACGATCTCGTCGTCGTTCACGCCCTTTTGCACGACCGCGTTGATCTTGACGGGGTCAAACCCGGTGGCAATCGCGGCGTCGATGCCATCCAGCACGCGGTCGAGTTCGTCGCGGCGCGTCATGGCCTGGAAGCGGTCGCGCTGCAGCGTGTCGAGGCTGATGTTGATGCGCTTCAAGCCGGCGCGACGCAGCTCGCCGGCAATCAGGCGCAGCGTGGCACCGTTGGTGGTGAGGGCGAGGTCGATGGGTTGTCCCGCGCGAGGCGACGACGAATTCGCCGGCACCGTAAGCGTGGCCAGTTGTTCAATCAGTGATGACACATGGGCACGCATCGTGGGCTCGCCGCCGGTGAGTCGAATGCCGTCAACTTCGAACGTGTTCACACAAATCGACGCCAAGCGATAGAGCTCCTCATAGGTGAGCACTTCTTCGCGGGGCAGCCATTTCAGGCCCTCAGCCGGCATGCAATAGGTGCAGCGGAAATTGCAACGATCGGTAATCGAAATGCGCAGGTCGCGCACCGTGCGCCCAAACGGATCGATCAGCTCCACGGGCCCAGCCTACGGAAGCCACGAGGCCCCGTGTCAGTCGAGGAGGAACACCTCGACCGCGCCGCCTTCGGGCACGCCGTCGCCGTCGGGCACCACGGCAATGCCATTGGCCATAGCGGTTGCGGCCAATTGGTGGCTGCCCTGCGGGCCCGACTCGCGCACCTGCAGGCGACCGTCTTCGCCAAACTCCGCGAACACACGCATGTAATGCACCTTGCCGTCGCGCTTGCGGCGCAGCGGCGCCGCGGCAACTGCGGCAATACGCGTACGCTCGGTGCGTTCGTGTCCCATCATTGCCTTAAGCGCCGGGCGGGCCATGAGTTCATAGCTGATCATCGAACTCACCGGGTTACCAGGCAGGCCGAAGATGGGCACGGTGCGGCCGTCGGCTGCGCGCAGTTGGCCAAAGGCAAACGGCTTGGCAGGCTTGATGGCCAGTTGCATCCACTGCATCTCCGCAATGCGCGACAGCACGGCTTTCACCACGTCGAAGTCGCCCATGCTGACACCGCCGCTGGTAACGATGGCGTCGCAGCGCGTGCTCACGTCGCGCAGCACGCGCTCGAGTTCAGCTTCGTCGTCGCGCACCACGCCAAGATTGATGAGTTCGCACCCGGTGCGGCGAATCAACTCGTCCAGCATGGTGAGGTTGCTTTCGCGAATTTGTCCGGGGCCAAGCGGCGAGCCGTCGATGACGAGTTCATCGCCCGTGGACAACAGCGCTACGCGCGCTCGCGCGAACACCTCCACGGTGCGGGCGTTGATACTGGCCAGCACGCCGATAGCCGCAGCGTTCAGCACCGTGCCGGCACGAAACACCACCTCGCCCGCGCGCACATCGCTACCCGCATGACGAATAGCTGCACCCACTTCGGCCACCTTGCTCAGGCGCACGCGGTTGTTCTCGAGGCGCTCGGAATCTTCCACCATGACCACGGCGTCCACGCCGCCTGGGATCGGCGCGCCAGTCATAATGCGAATCGCCTCGCCGGCCTGCAGCGTGCGCGACGAGGCCGCACCGGCGGCAACCGTGTCGATTACCGCGAGGTCAACCGGAGCAGCCGACACATCGGCGGCACGCACCCCATAGCCATCCACTGCCGAATTGTCGAAGGGCGGCACGTTTTCGGCAGCAACCACATCGCGGGCCAGCACGCGCCCTACGGCCTGCGCGTGGTCGAGCGCGATGGTGTTCAGCCGCTCACAGGTGCTCCACACCGTGCGTTGCGCGTCGGCAATCGGAATCATTGCGTCAGACGGTACCTTCATGTTCACCACGCTTGTGTAGCCATGACCAACTACTCCCCGCTCCCCGCCTCCGGCCTGCATGCCGCATGGACGAACCGCATTGATGGCACGTTGAGCGACGTCACGTTGCGCTGGGAAAACGAGGCCTGGACGGCCGACGGCCGCATCGAATCAAACAACGTGCAGTTCGTGATGCGCATCTCAGCGTCGTGGATGGTGCAGCAATTCATGTTGTTCCGCGATCTCGACGAACCCGACCTGTGGCTCGCCACCGACGGCCACGGCCGTTGGGGCGAAGTCAACGGTGCGCACCGTACTGAACTCGACGGCTGCGTCGACATCACCCTCGACGGCACGCCGTTCGGCCATGTCGTCGCCATTCGCCGCCTCCCACTCCACGTGGGCCACGCGGCGCAACAAAACGTCATCCACATCGACACCGACACCCTCGGCGTCACCGTGCGCCCACATACTTACGAACGAGTCGGCAATGCGTCGTGGCGCTACGCCACGGCAGGCGTCACCGCCGATGCAATGGTGGATGACTACGGATTCGTTATCGACGACGGGCGCTTCGCCCGCGACGTCACTCGATGATCGACTGATACACCAAGCTGCGCAGGTACGGCCGAATGGGGTGCGTGGTAGATGGCAGCAACTGCGTATAGAAGGTCGCGGTGATTTCTTCTACAGGATCCACCCAGAACGCCGTACTTGCCATACCGCCCCAGCCATACGTGCCGTTCGGGCATGCCACGCGCGTGCGTGCCTGGTCGACCACGACCGAGAACCCCAGGCCGAAGCCAAGCCCGTCGTAGAACACCTCTTCGCCCAACGTGCGACCAAACGTGGTGATGTCGGTGTTTCCGGGCAAGTGATTCATCGTCATCAGGTCGAGCGTGGTGGGCGACACGATGCGCACCCCATCCAACTCGCCACCGTTTTCCAACATCTGCAGAAAGCGCCAGTAGTCGTACGACGTGGAATACAACCCGCCACCACCCGACAACGACCGCGGCTGACGCGAGGCCATCTTCGTGGCGGCCTCCACCAATGTCTTGCCGCCGGTTGATGCGTCGTACTGATACAGCCCGGCCAGACGATCGGCCTTGTCCTCGGGCACGTAAAACGCCGTGTCACGCATACCGAGCGGGCCCAAGATGCGCGTGGCGAAGAAGTCATCCAGCGTCATACCCGAGACCACTTCGACGATGCGGCCAACGACGTCGGTCGACACGCTGTAGTTCCACGATGTGCCCGGCTCAAAGCACAGCGGCAACTTCGCAAAGTTGTCGCAGGCCTCGGCGAGCGACGGCCAACTGCCAATGCCGAACTCGAAACCCGAGCGTCGGTAGATGTCGTCAACGGCATCGAAGTAGTTGAAGCCATACGTCATGCCCGAGGTGTGCGTAAGCAGGTGCCACACCCGCATCGGCTCGCGAGCCGGCGCCGTGATGGGCTTGAGCGACGAACCGCCGGTGAACACCCGCAGGTTGGCAAACGACGGAATGAAATTGGCAACGGGGTCGGTGATCTGCAGCTTGCCTTCTTCCACCAGCATCATCAGCGCAAGCGAAGTGATCGGCTTGGTCATCGAATAGATGCGGTAGATCGTGTCGAGCGTGGTGGGCTTGGCATTCTCCACGTCGCGCATGCCATAGGTGGCGAGATACGCCACTTGCCCGTAACGCGCGACGGCCACCGTGTAACCGGGTAAGCGACCATCATTGACATAGTGACGGAAGTGATCGTCGATGCGGGCAAGTCGCTCGGCGCTCAACCCCACTTCCTTCGGATCAATCGTCGCCTTCAACTCGCCCATTGCTTCCCCCTGTCACGAAAATCGCGAACGTAACCACGCATCGAATTCGGCACCCACATCCTCGCGTCGGCGCGCCAGTTCGATCACGGCCTGCAACCACCCCATCGGTGTGCCGGTGTCGAAGCGGTCAATGTCGCTCACCAACCCGAGCACCCGGCCGTTGTGTGCGCCTACAAGCAACGCATCGGTGAGTTGAATCTCGCCATTGGGCGCGGGGGCCAATCCCTCGAGCAAGTCGAACATCTCGGCGGCCAACACGTAGCGCCCAATGATGATCAGATCGCTCGGCGCGTCTTCCATGCGCGGCTTTTCCACCACGCCAGTGATCGTTACCTCGCCGGCGGCAGTTGGCGCGGCCGTAGTAGTCACGCAGCCATAACTGGACACCTCGGTCATCAGCACGCGCTTCAGCCCAACTGCGGTCTTGCCATCGCGGTCGTGCATCGCAGCCAACTGCTGCATCAGTTCGGGCCCGCCCATTAACTCGTCGGGCAACAGCACGGCGAAGGCCTCTTCGCCCACCGCGTCGCGCGCGCACGTTATGGCGTGTCCCAGTCCACGCGGCACGTCTTGATAGCGAATCGACACGCGCACGTCGTTGCCAATGCGGGCGAGTCGCTCAGCGAGCTCCACCCTCCCGCTATCGCGCACGCGCGCCACCACCTCGGGCGCGGGCTGCACGTAGGCCTCGATACCCGCCTTAGCCACGTTGGACACGATCACGATGTGCTCGACACCTGCGCCGATTGCCTCGTCCATCACCAACTGCAGCGCTGGCGTGTCGAAGATGGGCATCAGTTCCTTGGGCACCGCTTTCGTCGCGGGAAGGAACCGTGTTCCCAGTCCCGCGGCCGGGATCACCGCAGTGCGTATCGCCACAGATGCATCCTAGAATTTCAACCGCCATGCCAACGTACGTGTACAAATTCATCGACTCGGGCGAGACAATCGAGGTGCAGCAAGCCTTTACCGACGAGCCGTTGACCGAATTGGCACACCCCGTCGATGGCACCGTGCGCAAGGTCAAGAAGATCTTCACCCCCGTCGGCGTGTCGTTCAAGGGCGGCGGCTTCTACAAAACCGACAGCCGCGGCGGCTCGTCATCATCGAGCAGCTCGTCATCGACCAATTCGGCATCGACCAGCACTACGTCGAGCGAGAGCACCTCAACGCCGGCAGCCGCGCCGGCAGCACCTGCCGCCGACTAGGGCACACATCCCGGGCGTGCTTCACGCCCCGCTGCGCAACGCGGCAGTCCTTCTTCGCGCCACCACT
>JBIIEO010000011.1:0-58547 GCA_044237775.1 Ilumatobacteraceae bacterium
GGCTTCTACCCGGGCAAAGACCTGGAGTGGCGCGGCATGATTCGCCATGGCGGCCAACTGGTGTTTGCCTATGCCCGTGCCACCGTGCCGCGCGTGAGTGTGATCCTGCGCAAGAGCTATGGCGGCGCCTACATCGTGATGGACTCCAAGACCATGGGCAACGATCTCTGCCTGGCCTGGCCGAGCGCCGAGCTCGCCGTCATGGGCGCGGGACAGGCCGCGGCAATCTTGCAGCGTCGTGCCACCCCAGAAGAACGCGCAGCCTTCGAGGCCGACTACGCCGAGCGGCTACTCAATCCGTTCGTGGCCGCAGAGCGCGGGTATGTCGACGGCGTCATTGATCCCGCCGAGACGCGCCGCGAAATTGCCGCGGCATTTGCCATGTTGCGGGACAAACGGGAGCGGCTCGCGCCGCGCAAGCACGACAACACCCCGCTCTAGCAAGCGTTCAATAGCCGGCCAAACCGTTGCACCGCCTACACTTGGCGCGGGAAGAGGAAGCTTCCCGCGAAAAGAGAAGGGAATCACGGTGGCTGAAACCATCACCATCACCGATGACCGGACGGGTAAGCAGATCACCGTTCCGATTACTGACGGCGTCTTTCCGTCCTCCGCACTGCGCGAACTCGACCCCAATCTGCGGATGTACGACCCGGCGTATTTGTCAACCGCATCCTGCAAGTCAGCCATCACGTACCTTGACGGCGAGGCCGGCATCTTGCGGTACCGGGGCTATCCCATCGAACAGTTGGCCGAAAAATCAAGTTTTCTCGAGGTTGCGTACCTCCTGCTGAATGGCGAACTCCCTACCACCGCCCAGCTTGCTCAGTGGCAATACGACGTCACCCATCACACGATGATTCACGAAAACATGCGCAAGCGTTTCGTGGATGGCTTTCACTACGACGCCCACCCCATGGGCATGTTTATCTCTGCTGTTGCCGCGCTTGGCACCTTCTATGACGACGCCAAGGACATCTTCGATCGCGATGCGATGGACAAACAGACCCTGCGGCTCGTTGCCAAAGTGCCCACGATCGCGGCAATGACGTATCGCTTCTCGATGGGCTTGCCGTTCGTATTGCCTAACAACGCGTTGTCATACACGCAGAACTTCCTCAACATGATGTATCGCATCGGCGAGGACTACGAGGTCAACCCCGTGCTCGCACGCGCGATGGACATCCTGTTCATCTTGCATGCCGATCACGAACAAAACTGCGGCACCACCACCTTGCGCGTAGTGGCCAGTTCGAACGCCGATCCGTTTTCCTCCACTGCTGCGGCAGCAGCCGCACTGTATGGCCCGCTTCACGGTGGCGCCAACGAAGCAGTCGTGCGCATGCTTACCGAAATTGGCACGGTCGATAACGTGCCCGCGTTCATCGAAAGCGTCAAGCGTGGCGACGGACGCCTCATGGGTTTCGGTCACCGCGTGTACAAGAACTTCGACCCACGGGCCACCATCATCAAGAAGACCGCCTACGACGTGTTCGAAGTCACGGGCAAGAATCCGCTCCTCGACGTGGCACTCAAGTTGGAAGAAGTGGCGCTGAAAGACGACTACTTCGTCTCACGCAAGCTCTATCCAAACGTCGACTTCTACTCTGGCCTCATCTACCAGGCACTCGGCTTCCCGGTGGAAATGTTCACCGTGCTGTTTGCCATCCCCCGCACCGTCGGTTGGCTTGCCCACATGGGCGAACTCTTAAGCGATAAAGACCAAAAGATCAGCCGCCCGCGTCAGTGGTATACCGGCGCCGACGAGCGTCACTACGTCGAGATATCGCGCCGCGACTGAAGCAAGCCGTCGCCCATGCGACGCGCAACTGCTCTCACCAGTTCAGTGCGGTCGGCAACGCGACCGATTTTGTTTTCCAACGGTCCATCGATCAAGAGCGTCGCTAATCCGTGCGCAACCGACCACATGGTGGTGGTCTGAATGCGCACGTCATCGAGCGACGCACCGTCGCCCACCATCTGCGTCACCTCGTCGAGTAGCGCCTGAAATGCGGCGTCCCCCGCACGTTGCAGCTCGGGTGACTCATCCATCGCACATAAATCGGTTCGAAACATCACGCGAAAATGTCCTTTGTGGGCTAACGCAAACTCGACGTAGCGCTCGCAGAGCATCACGCTCGGTTCGGGGCCACGCGTATCGACTGAGCCAAGAGACTCGGCCAGCAGCGTGAACCCCTCGAGAGCAATCGCCTGAAAGATCGCCTTGCGATCGCCGAAGTGGTGATACGGGGCCTGGTGGCTCACCCCCGCATCTGCTGCAACCTGGCGAAAGGACAGGCCGTCAGGCCCATTTTTGGCAATGTAGGCCACCGCCGATCGCAACACCTGGTCCCGAAGCCCTCTTGCCACAAACTTGACACTATCAAGTTTGGGAACTAGACACTGTCTACATGACTACTGCGCAGACACCCGTCCATCCCGATCCCCGTATCCATGCCCGTCGCTGGTGGATTCTTGGCATCCTCAGCCTCACGGTGTTTCTGGTTGTTGTCGACAACCTGATTATCAATGTGGCGTTGCCCACGCTGTCGCGCGAATTGGGGGCAACCACGAGCGGATTGCAGTGGATCGTTGACGCCTATGCACTCGTCTTTGCGGGACTCCTGCTCGCAGGTGGCGGACTCGGCGACCGCTTCGGGCGCCTTCGTCTCATGCAGATCGGTCTCGTGCTCTTCGGCATCTTTTCGGCATGGACCGCGTTCACCGACACCACCGGCGAATTGATTGCCGGCCGTGGACTCATGGGTATCGGGGCCGCACTTGTCTTTCCCAGCACGCTTGCGATCGTCGTCGACGTCTTTCGCAATCCCTCCGAGCGTGCCAAGGCAATCGGCGTGTGGTCGGCCGTGTCGGGTGCAGCAGTCGCCTTCGGACCGGTCACCGGCGGACTACTCCTCGAGCATTACTGGTGGGGCTCGATCTTCCTCATCAACGTGCCGATCGTGCTCCTTGCAATGATCCTTGGTTGGCGCTTTGTTCCCGAATCCCGCGATGACAACGCGCACCGCCTGGATGGCCCCGGATTTCTCTTGTCTATTTTGTTCGTTTCGCTACTCGTCTACACCGTCATTGAAGGCCCGCACCGCGGATGGTCATCGGCATTGACGCTTGGAGGATTCGCAGTTGCTGCACTCCTCCTGGCACTCTTCATCTTGCGCGAGACGCGCACGGACGTTCCTCTGCTCGACGTTCGAGTCTTTTCGGATATGCGCATCACTGCCGCAACATCGGCAATCTTCATCGCCTTCTTTGCGCTCTTCGGATTCACTTTTCTCGTCACGCAGTACTTTCAGTTCGTCCGCGGTTACGACCCGCTCGAATCAGGATTGCGGACCCTTCCCTTCGCCTTCGGCGCGGGAATCACTGCACCCATTGCCGCCCGTCTCGCACTGCGCCACGGACCACGCAGGGTGGTGCCGGTCGGCCTCACCTTCATGGCGATCGCGCTGTTTTGGGTGGGCTCACTTGACGCCGACGCCGCCTACTTCGGCCCCGTCGTCATCACCATGGTGATCATGGCAATGGGTCTCAGCTTGGTGACCAGCCCGTCGTCCGAGTCGGTGATGGGAGCACTTCCGCGTGAGAAAGCGGGCATCGGCTCAGCAATCAACGACACCAGTCGCGAAGTAGGCGGCACGCTCGGCGTAGCCGTGAGCGGCAGTATCTTCGCCACGATCTACGCGCCGCGCATCGCCGACTTTCTCGCCCCGCTCGGCATCGACAAGCAAGTCGCCGACATCGCCGGCGAATCAGTCGGCGCCGCGTATGCGGTTGCCGAGCAGGCCGGCTCCACCGAGGCTGCAGATGCAATTCGAAACGTGGCGAGCCTTGCGTTCATGGACGGGTTTCAGGCCGCCTGCTCCACTGTTGCAGTGGTCGCCCTCGTTGGCGCCGTGCTCGCCTATCGCTTCTTGCCCAACCGACAGGTGGTCGACGCCTAGTGCGTCATGTCAATCAAAATCTTGCCAACGTTGGCGTTCGTCTCCATGTAGGCATGTGCAGCAGCGATGTCGTCGAGGCGATACCTGCTGTCGATGACCACACGAAGCGCACCTGACTCGAATAGCGGCAACACCTCGGTGGCAAAACGCTGCGAGATGGCGATTTTTTCTTCAAGCGGACGCGCGCGCAGCACCGTGCCGGCAATGCTCGCACGCTTGGGTAGCAGTGCGCCCACGTTGAACGTCACCGCTCCGCCAGCCATCACCCCCACTTGCACGATGCGCCCCTTTACCGCAATTGCTGCGACATTGCGATCGAGATAGTCACCGCCGACCACATCGCAGATGACGTCTACGCCACGGCCGCCCGTAGCGTCGCGCACTGCCTGAACGAAGTCTTGTGCTGCGTAGTCGACCACCACGTCGGCACCCAGCGCACGCACCGCCGCCACTTTGCCCGCCGAACAGGTGGCCACCACGCGCGCACCGATGGCTTTTGCAATCTGCACCGCTGCGGTGCCCACACCACTCGCCGCCGCATGCACGAGCACCCATCGCCCTGACGTGAGGCCGCCTTGCACAACGATGGCATCCCATGCCGTGATGAATACTTCGGGAATCGCAGCAGCATCGGCAAGCGACACACCCGCAGGAATGCGCATCGCCTGGCGTTCGTGCACAACGAGTTGCTCGCCATAGGCGCCTCCGGAAACGATGCCCATGACCTCGTCACCCACGTGCCATGCGCGCACGCGCTCCCCCACGCTCGCTACGGTGCCAGAAAACTCCATACCCGGTACGTCGTGGGCATCGGGAAACGGGTTCGGATACAAGCCGCGGCGCTGCAACAAGTCGGCGCGGTTCAACGCCGTTGCCCGCACCTGTACGAGCACTTCTTCGGGCCCTGGTTTCGGGGCAGGAATGTCGACAATTTGCAGTACCTCGGGGCCGCCGAATTGAGTGAGCACTACTGCACGCATGACACCACTCTTACAGGCCTACAAGGCGAGCACGTAGGCCCAGCCGTCGACATCGCCCCATCGCTCATCGTGCTCGGGTGCGCGCACAAACCCCAGGCCTTCATATAGACGCATTGCCGCGTGCATGCAGGGAATGGTGTGAATGAACACGCGGGCCTTACCCAGTCGTCGGCTCTCGGCAAGCACCCATGCCACCATCGCCTTGCCCACGCCGCGCCCCTGCGCCGCCGGATCGACGCCGAAGTAACGAAACGAGGCTGCCTGCTCGTCGCCGTGTTCTGCGTGCGCGCCATCATGATGCGGCACAAACGTGAGACACCCAAGGATCTGGTCGCCATCGAGCGCAGCAAGCACCACAGTGTCATCAATACGACTGTCAATGTCGCCGATGACGACGTCGTATTCCTCGTCGCGCACGTAGTCGGGCAATGAAAAGTAGGCACATCGCACCACTTCCCCCGCCGCCGCGAGGTTGTCGGCGCGCGTCAGCGGCCGAATCTCCACGTTGGGCTCAGCCGGCCATCTTCTGTTGCAAGCGACGATCAAGCGTGGCGAGGAACTCTTCGGTTGTCTGCCACTGCGCCGCCTCGCCGCCTACAAGCAGCGAGAGATCCTTGGTCATCTCGCCGCCTTCTACTGCCTCCACGCACACCTCTTCCACCTTGCGAGCAAAACCGATGACGTCGGGTGTGTTGTCCAACTTGCCGCGATGCTCGAGCCCACGCGTCCAGGCAAAGATCGATGCAATTGGGTTGGTCGAGGTCTTCTTACCGGCCTGGTGTTCGCGATAATGGCGCGTAACCGTGCCGTGAGCCGCCTCCGACTCCATAACGCGGCCGTCTGGTGTGGTGAGCACCGAAGTCATGAGGCCGAGAGAGCCATAGCCCTGCGCCACGGTGTCGGACTGCACGTCGCCGTCGTAGTTCTTACACGCCCACACGTAGCCACCTTCCCAGCGCAACATGCACGCCACCATGTCGTCGATAAGGCGGTGTTCGTAGGTGATGCCCGCGGCGGCGAACTTGTCTTTGAACTCCGATTCGAAAATCTCCTGGAAGAGATCCTTGAACCTTCCGTCGTAGGCCTTCAAGATCGTGTTCTTAGTGCTGAGGAACAGCGGATAGTTGCGCTGTAGCGAGTAGTTCATAGTTGCACGTGCGAAATTGCGAATGGACTCGTCGAAGTTGTACATGCCCATGACCACACCGGACGCGGCGAAGTCGGCGACCTTCATCTCTACGGGTGCACTGCCGTCTTTCGGCACGTAGGTCATCGTCACCGTGCCAGGACCCGGCACCTTGAAGTCGGTTGCCTTGTACTGGTCGCCGTGCGCATGACGGCCGATCACGATGGGCTTCGTCCAGTGCGGCACCAACTTGGGCACGTTCTTGCAGATAATCGGTTCGCGGAATACCACGCCGTCGAGGATGTTGCGAATAGTGCCATTCGGCGACTTCCACATCTGCTTGAGATTGAATTCCTTGACACGCGCCTCATCGGGCGTGATGGTGGCGCACTTGACACCGACACCGTGCTTGAGAATCGCGTTTGCGGCATCGACGGTGACCTGATCGTTTGTCGCGTCACGATGCTCGATACCGAGGTCGTAGTACTCAAGGTTGATGTCGAGATACGGCAGGATCAGGCGATCCTTGATGAACTGCCAAATGATGCGCGTCATCTCGTCGCCGTCGAGCTCGACGATGGGGTTGGCGACCTTGATCTTCGTAGCCATAACACTCTCCTGCCTTGGGTGGGGGTCACTTGTATTCGACTTGTACACAATACCCCATGACCGCCTCTGACCCGCTCGACAAACGGCCCGACCCGCCCCGATGCCTAGTGTTTCGGCGTGGATTTCGCCTGGACCGACGAGCAACGCGCCCTGCGCGGCGAAGCCCGGACCATGGCGACAGACGCCGTTTCCCGCTTCGGCCGATTCAACGACACCTGGATGAATGGGTACTCCAAAGAGTTCTCGAAGGAGCTCGCGGAACGCGGATGGATCGGCATGACCTGGCCTCGAGAACATGGCGGCGGCGGGCGACCGGCGATTGATCGCCTGATCGTGGCCGAAGAGATGATCGCCGTCGGTGCACCAATCGCCGCCTCGTGGTTCGCCGATCGCCAAATGGGACCCGCACTCATCACCTATGGCACCGACGAGCAACAGCGCACCTACCTACCTGGCATGTTGTCGGGTGACACCACGTGGTGCATCGGCATGAGCGAACCAAACGCCGGTAGCGACCTTGCTTCACTGAAGACGTCGGCCGAGCGAGACGGCGACGAATGGGTCATCAACGGCCAAAAAATCTGGACGAGTTTCGGCGAAGTTGCTGACTACTGCTATCTCATCTGCCGCACCTCGAACGACGGCCCACCACATGTGGGCATTAGCGAAATCATCGTGCCAATGAACACCCCCGGCATCGAGGTGCGTCCGATTACCGACATGACTACTAATCGGCACTTCTGCGAGGTGTTCTATACCGACGTGCGTGTGCCCGTGAGCAACCTTGTCGGCAAAGAGGGCGGCGCCTTCGCCCAAACAATGCGCCAGTTAGAGCACGAACGCGGCGGTGTCGACCGGCTGGTGTCGAACAAAGCACTCTTCGACATGGCCATCGCTCGCGCCGACCGCTCCGACCTGCGCGTGCGCCAAGAAATCGCGGCGCTTGAAATCGGTTATCGAGTCGGCCGCATCCTCGTGGTGCGCGAAGTGCTCAAGCAAGCACCGGCGGGATTTTCGGCGGCAACCAAGTGCTTCTGCACCGAACTTGAGTGGCGCATCGCACAGTTTGTGTCGCGCGTGTTGGGCGCAGAGGCGTTGTTATGGAACGACATCACCCAGGGCCTCGCGTATGCCCCCGCCTACACGATCATGGGCGGCACCTCGAACGTGATGCGCAACATTCTCGCCGAACGTGTGCTTGGTCTGCCCAAGGAACCGCAGGCCAGACCCTAAGGTGGACCCAATGCACCCACTCGAACTTTCCGAGCGCGTTCTGACCACCGGCGTCATTGACCAACCGGTTAACCGTGTCACCAACGAACTGTACGAACTGGCCGATGATCTTGCGATTGTCGAGAGCTTCAGTCACTGCGTCACGTGGGACTCCGGCGACGGGCTGGTGTCATTCGACGCCTCCGGCGTGGGCGCAGGGGCAAACGTTGTAGGTGCCGTGCGCACGTGGCGCAGCGCGCCCTTTAACGCCCTCGTTTACACCCATGGCCATGCCGACCACATCGGCGGCAGCCCCGCATTTCACAACGATGCCGTAGCTACTGGCGCGCCTTTGCGCGTCGTGGCTCACGAAAATGTGGCCACGCGTATGGATCGCTATGAAACCACAAATGCGTGGAACGTGCTCATCAACCAGCGCCAATTCGGTGGCATTCGCTCCGACATGGGCCTCGAAATGAGCGAAAACATCTCGCGTTTCCTCCCCCGCGCCACGTTGCGCCCCACCGAGACCTTCGAAGACACCTTGCATCTCACGTTCGGCAATACGCCAGTCGAGTTCCATCACGGGCGCGGCGAAACCGATGACCATTTGTGGGCGTGGTTTCCTGATCGCAAATGGCTCATGGCCGGTGACTTCGTGATTTGGAACTACCCCAACGCCGGTAACCCGCAAAAGGTGCAGCGCTATGCGCTCGAATGGGCGCAATCACTGCGAAGGATGATTGCCCAAGGTCCCGAGCTACTCGTGCCCGCACACGGCCTGCCCATCGAAGGCAAAGCACGCGTCGCCGGCGTGCTCGACGACATCGCCTCGTCACTTGAATCACTTGTGCAGCAGGTAATCGAATTGATGAACGCCGGCGCCACGCTTGACGAAATCATCCACACGGTCACCGTGCCGGCCGACGTGCTCGCCAAGCCCTACATGCGACCCCTCTATGACGAACCCGAATTCGTCGTGCGCGGCATCTGGCGACTGTACGGCGGCTGGTGGGACGGCGCCGCCTCGCGCTTGAAGCCTGCACCGGACGCCGCAGTCGGGAGCGAGATCGCCCATCTTGCTGGCGGGCCTCGCGTGCTCATGGATCGTGCACTCGAACTGCAGGACACCGACCTGCGACTCGCCTGCCACCTAGCCGACTTCGCCGGCTGGGCAGCGCCCGACGACGCAGCAATTCATGCCGATCGCGCGGTCATCTACGAGCGCCGGCGCAAAGCCGAACTGTCGCTCATGAGCAAAGGCATTTACAAAGCCGCGGCGCGCGAGTCGGAAGCAGTCGTCAACCGCTCACGCTGAGGGGTTGTCGAGCGCGCGCAACTCAGCCTCGGCCTCGGTAATCGCCGCGCGAAGGCCGTTCACAAAGTCGTCCTTGCGACCTGTCGCCACCGCCACACCAAACGCCACCCGTTGGTGCACGTGACGCATCGACGCCGCATCAGCGGCAATGCCTGACACCTTTTGACGATTCGACACCGGCAACAACACCATTGCGTTGTTCTTGCCTAACGGCACCATTTCGTAGGCCAACAACTTGTCCCAATCAAACTCTCGCGTCTGCTTGCCACCCAGAAACACCGCACGCTGATCGGTGATGACAAACCGGCCCGAGTCGATGAGCGTGGGTTGCTCTTCACCACGCGTGGAGGTGCCACGAAAGCGCGACGGGCCCACCGCAATGCGATCGGTAACCCGAAACGAAAACCCCACTGCACCACCCGAAAACTGCGTGGGGCCACGCTGCGCCTCCACCAACCCCACCTCCGACACCAACGCCACCACGTGTTCGCCGCGTTTGGCGATGAAACCCGAGCTGTCGGCTTCGTTGAACTGCGTTTCGTGATTGGCGAAGAACTCGAGTGCCTCGTTGAGTTCAACAATCTCGGCTTGCACCGACTGAGGTGAACGGCTACCGCCCTGATCGTTGGTGAACCACCGCCATGCGCGCAACAGCCAACCACTCATCGAACAACCATCCCTTCCACACCGCGCACCCTAGATGGTGGGTGCACCAGCGTTAGGAGTAGTCGTAGAAGCCGCGGCCCGTCTTGCGGCCCAGCAGCCCCGCCTCACACATGCGCGCCAACATCGGCGGCGGCGCATACAGCGGCTCCTTGAACTCGGCATACAGACTCTCGGCAACCGCCATCGTCGTGTCCAAACCAATCAGGTCGGCTAGTCGCAGCGGCCCCATCGGATGACTACACCCCCGCACCATGCCCTCGTCGATGTCGTTGGCACTGGCAAAGCCCGATTCCAACATCCGAATCGCACTCAAGATGAATGGAATGAGCAGCGCATTGACCACAAAACCCGCGCGGTCCTGACTACGAATCGTCACCTTGTGCAACGTGTCGGTGGCAAATGCCTCTGCTTTGGCAATCGTCTCTGGCGACGTCATCAAACTCGGCACCACCTCCACCAAGTTCAGCACCGGTACCGGATTAAAGAAGTGCAAGCCAACGACGTTCTTCGGACGCTTGGTAGAGATACCCAACTTCATAATCGGAATCGAGCTCGTGTTGCTCGCAAACACCGCATCTGGATCACTCACCACCCGATCCAGGTCGGCAAACAACGATGTCTTCAGTTCCTGATCTTCGGCAATGGCCTCGATCACCATCTGGCGATCCGCAAACTCCTCGACCTCGGTGGTGAAACGCAGGCGCGACTTCGTGGCCGCCATGTCGACATCGCTCAACTTTCCCGCCTTCACCGCCCGCTCCAGACTCTTGAAGATGCGGGCCATCCCGGCCTCCACAGCAGCCGCATCACGCTCCCGCACCACCACGTCCACGCCCGCACGCGCACACACCTCAGCAATGCCAGAGCCCATCAGGCCACAACCCGCAACACCTACGCGTTCAATCGTCATGGCGACAACGCTATTCGTTCACAGATAACCATGAACGTCTCATGACCAATGCCACTTCAGTGGGCACGACGGGACTCAAATTTGCACCAAGTCAAAGTGGCGCCCTATCCAGCCGAGCTACTTACCCGAAACGACGAAACGTCACGACAAGGTAGCAACCAGATAATGACAAACTCTCACGGTCTGACGGCCAGCAATAGCAACGTTGTCTTGCTGTGCTTAAACCTAGTCGCAGTTCAATTACGCCAAACCGGCTTTCTGCGTCATCGCCATGCAACCAAATTGAATGCGGGCACAGTCTGACTTCCACCACTCGTCGTCGAATAGGAGTAGGAACCCAATCCAAATCCAAAGAATTCGATGGATTTCCCTTCCACCAGATTTTCCGTCCAATCACAATCCGTCACAGAGCTATGTGTCGATGTGTCCAAAGTCGTTCCAAATTGCGCCCTCACGTCATAATCTCCCGACAAATAACCCTGGAAAGAACATGGGCCCGTGTTTGCATCTAATTGGGCAATTCTGACAGACCCACGAATACATTTACCTTTAAATTTCTCCGGGTTCTTCTTCAACTGAAGACGATCAACCGTTTCGCAGTAGTCAAAGTAAAAGTCATTCTCGCCGTCTCTCCAACACGAAGTTTTAGCAAGTTGCGAGGCATAACTATTCACTGAAGTTGGGTAATCATCGCCCTGGTCTTGAATGCTGAAAATCACCTCCGCAGGATCCAGCTCTTTTTGCACTGCAGCCCAGTATTCAGGGTCATCCACATCTCGCACGGCTTGCATTTTGAGAAACTCGAGCGACTGACGCCTACAGGCGGAGATTCCAAACTGTGAAATCACTTTGCTTATCCCAATTTCATCAAGCAATCCTGCGAACTCATCCATTCTGTCAAGGCGTTGTTGCTCCAGAGTTGCCAATTCAATTGCCTGAGATTGCTCTCTTTCATCAATTGATGCCTCATAGGAAGGCACCAATGACTTCAGTTCCTCCACCTTCTTTGAAAGTGCTGCAACTTCACTATCAAGTTTCTTATATTCCGACGAATTTTTCACCCCGCTACATGCAACCAATGAAGACACTGCCACGAACATGAATGAAATTCTTGCGACACTGTTTCCTATTTTCATTTGCCTAACTCCGTCTTCAGTGTGATGACCGCTAATTCCCATCGAGTCACCTTCTGTAGCATGTCGTCCAATTCTTTTTGTTTGCCAGTTGGAGTTGCCAACTTTTCCTCGAGTTCAGCTAGTTCACCTTCTAAGACACCTTTCTGACTTAAGAGTTTTTCTTGCCTCTCAACTAATTTAAGAAACTCATTACTCTCTGTTGGATCTTTTGAAGAACGACTAATCAATACAACAAGCAAAACGACTATCGCTATAAGAACTCCTAGAACTTTTGCATTCGGTCTACGGAAACCAGATGGCTGAGTTGCAACTTCTTGTCCCCGCGGCAAGTCGGATGAAATCTCCGAAACATCCTCTCGAGCCAATTCGAGAAGTGTCTCGTACTCACGTGCTGAAATTTTCCCTTCGTCTCGAAGGCGGTCTAGTTCAACTTTTCGTTTCTCAAGGGTCACGAGAGTGACCATACCAAAATCCAACCCCAGGATTTTTTGGGACTACTCAGATGAGGGCATCCCTCGCCAACCCGTATCAGCACTCATGCCCTACGACCGCGTCTTCGCAGATTACGGAATAAACAAAAGCCAATGGCTCACGACATAGTCTTCCTGACACCAGGAGACGTGGATCCCAACTCTTCTTCGGTTCTATGTCCCAACTTCAGAGTGAAACGAGCCCACATGAGACTTAAAACGAAAACTCTCCTCAGTGTTTGCCTTCCATTATTTCCACTGATCGCGACCGTTGATCAAGCTTCTGGTGCTGCCAAGCAGACACTTAGGTGGAAAGCAAATGGAGCATGTGTTGATGTGTTCGAGAATGGAAAAACCGAATACATACTGAATAATGGCAATACTTGCGACTTTACCGTGACTGTGAAACCTGCAATTCCATCTCGAACAATTGCTCTGCAATTTTTTGATGATGTAACAGGCCAATGGACAACGGGTGGTCGGGCAACCACCAACAAGAAAGGTGTTACTCGACTGGGTGTCGTACACACCGTTAAAGATGGTGATTGTGGCGAGGATTCAACTCTGCAATTTCGCTTGAATATGGCCTCGAAGGGGCCGTCTAAAGAGCAAAACTCAGACTCTTTTTGGATTACCTACATCATGGATGAGTGTAAGTAATTAAAGAAAGAGAACTATGGCAGAGATATTCGATGATGTGTCTCGTCTATCTTCTTGTACTTCGCGAGCGATTTCCATAACCGCAGAACCGCATTTCCAGCCAAATCAGGAGTGGGCACGACGGGACTCGAACCCGGGACCTCCACCATGTCAAGGTGGCGCTCTAACCAACTGAGACGCTTCGCTCTTCGCCTTGCCCCTCTTGGTTGTTGCTCTCAGCATAGTGCTTCGAGACAACCAAGGGACAGGCTCACTACGCGCCCAATCCACAAGATATGACGCGTCATCGAGTCCCCTTGCCAGAGAGCGGCACGGACGCCCGTCTTCAAGATTGCATTTCTAAGAACTCCTTTGAACTATCAAGGTTGCGAACGGAACAAGCTGCTACCCCGGGCACGGGGCTACTGGGCGGTTGACCTTCAGGGACTCCAATTTCACCGGTCCAGAGCCCCTGGTAAGAGTTCATTAATTCAGAACATCTAGATTCGCTCTTGAGATTCGACAAATTGCACCATTAGGCGTTGACAAAATCGTTTGTTCAGCGAGGACAGCGCCTCTAGCTAGTTCTCTTTTGTCCATGCTGTCATTGCCTCAGTTGAATTGGATTAATTCAGCGGCATCTCCATTGAGATGCCGCATTTTGGATATTCCTCTACCCCCCCCCACTTGGTTGCCACACCCAAGTTCCCGACCGTTATTCGTACGGCTCGACGCATTTCAGACATCTATTTCTCAGTCCCGAATCCTCTCGAAGGGATTCGGGATGTCGACAAACTCACCCATCTGACGGGGCTCACCCGCCAGTGACCTGGCGGGGCGGGATTTCCACCCGATACGTCGTTTCACGCTGACGAGACGGCCACTGGGCTGCAATAGTTCTCATTTGGAGGGGAAATTCTTCGCCCCCCACCTATAAGCAGGCCGTTCCCTCAACTCTTCTTGCCCCCACTAGGGGCAATAATGGCCAGATGGCTGACAGAGGTGAATCGGCTCGGCTGACAGCCTGGCAAAGGCATACAAATACCCTTCTGATGGTCTTGGCAGTTGGGACTATGCCCCTCCTGCTACTCGACCTCATCTCAGACCGCCTCACCAGCGTCGACCAGGCCTTCTTATTCACCGTCAATCTGGTCGTGTTCATTGCATTTCTGGCCGACTACCTAGTCGGCCTGATGCTTACCAATTCACGGCTGTCCTATGCCCGTAGACACCTTGGCAGCCTCCTCATTGTTGTCGCCCAACTCTTGGCACTGTTGCCTGCACTCGGCGTTCTCGGAGTCCTTAGGGGTGCACGAGCCATCCGTCCCCTGATTGCAGTTACTCGCCTAATCGGCCTTGCCATAGTTGCTAGGCAAACTGGACGAGACTTTCTCAGAAAAAGAGCCGCCTCAGTTGCTTTCAGCATCGCTGGATTCACACTTGTTACGTCTGCTGTTGCGTTCACGCTTGCAGAAGATGTTGGCGCTGGCCGCCGCATTGACTCATTCTTTGATGCACTTTGGTGGTCGATTGCAACAATCACGACAGTTGGCTACGGCGACATCTACCCGACTACTGGTGCTGGCCGTGTCATCGCTGCATTCACAATGATTGTTGGAATTGCAACACTTTCAGTAGTGACCGCACGTATTGCTGCCTTTTTGATTTCGAACGAGAAAATAGACGGCTGACCCGATTAAGCACGGCAGATGGTGGCATAGAAGAGAAGTGTCGCGCTATTGCCCCGAAGTTACCTAAGGTAATCAGTATGAAGAAAGACATCAAACGCGTATTGATTGCCTTTGTGCTTGCAGTAAGTTTCAGTTCTCTATCAACAGATGCGTTCGCGCACTCCGGTGGCACTGACAAGAACGGTTGTCATGTTTGTCGAACCAATTGTGCTCGATACGGAATGCCAACTGGCTATTACCACCGACACAATCCGGTACGCCCTTGTTCAGCCGCGAGACGCTGACAAGTGTGCAATGGACATTCTCTGGAATTCAGAGACCAGTTGTACTGACTCCATACTCGGCCTGAGATTGAGTAAAACCCTCAAACAGAAGCTGGTTAATCAGTCCAGACCGTGAGAATGCAGACGAACGGAGATAACTCGCCGCCTTCAAGGCGGCCTGCTGATTCCAATCAATGGGATTTGCATCAACCCCGTGGACTGCCTCGGCACTTGAGAAACCCTCAAATTCGAGTTGTCGAATCAACCCAGAGCGAGAGAACGATGAACTCCGCAAGTAACTCGCTGCCTTCAAGACAGCCTGGGCCCTCCAGTCAGCATTCTGTGCATCAGTTCCATAGGAAGCATCGGAATTGGAGAATCCTTCAAACTCGAGTTGCTTGATTAGACCGGAGCGAGAGAAGGATGAACTCCGTAAGTAACTTGCTGCCTTCTTCCTTGCATTACTCTGACTCACCGTCTCAGAACTCGGGCTCGTCGTCGCAGTTGAACCAGCCCCTGACTGCTGACCACTCGGTGGCACAGTCCCCGTGGCGAGTGTGCCACCTTCAACTCCATAGGTCACCCAATTCGATTCCGTAAAGACCCCAACACCAAATCGATTAACTGCCGCAATACGGAACTTGAGGTTTGTGCCACTCAGGCGGTCATCCTTGATGTACTGCAAATATTGGCCTGCAGGAATTGTCGCGACAGCCGTCCAAGGAGTCGTCGGTGTGGAGAATTCAAGTCGAAATCCACTTACCGCTGCTTGCCCAGGCCTTATTGCTGGACCCCAAACAAGTGAAACACCGAGCGACCGGTAGTAGTTCGCGCTGACAGTGCCGTAAAGACTTCCGGGCACACCCGGATTTGATGCTTGCGAAGTAGATGTGGTTCTTACCCATACACGCTTGCCCTTCACTGTTCTGCAGACGAGTGGCCTAGTCGCCGTTCCGGAGAGAGCCCCAACTTTCGAACAACTCTTGCCTGCGCTGTTCGCTAGGACTACGTCGACTGGTATCCCAATAGATAAAACAATGAATACACCGAATGCAATGAGGCGTGAGTGTCTCATAGTGTCAGGATACTTACCTCCACAGTCTCTGAAACTCATCATGTGCCAATTCTTCGGCAAGGGCTTTGGTATATCTTGCGACCATTGCGCCTCCGGTCCAACCTGCAATTGTTCGCACAGACGTCTCCGATACCCCGATGCGGAGGGATTGAACCGCCCATCCCCTACGCCATGCATGCGCAGATGGTGCGCCTAGTCGACGAAGAGTGAGCCGTATTCCATTAGGAGTCACCCCAAATACCAAGCCGCTCTTTCGGACGCCGATTTGACGCCTCACGGCGTTTCTTGCGGCCAGACCGAGTGGCACGATTCTTGGCTTTCCTGTTTTGGATTTTCTTACGACGAGCAAGCCATCAGCAAGATTCACATCCTCCACGAGAAGTGTTGCTAGTTCGCTTCGGCGTAGACCGCACGACCACAAAACTTCGATGAGTGCCTTGTCTCGGAGAGTTGTCGCTGCTGTCAACGCCTTCTTGTAGTCGGCTTCTGTGGCCGTCTCTTGTGGTCGCTGTGTTTCCTTTGCGAGTGGTACTCGCTTCCACCAGCCGAATACGTCGTATTGGCACTCCTCTGCCCATTTGCCGAAGGCTCGGACGGCTTGTCCTCGCTTCCTGCGGGCGACCGGTGTCTGGACTTGTGTGAGCCAGGTCTTGACGTCGTTGAGGTCTGGATTTGGGTATTGGTCCAGCAACTCATTGAGGTGCTGGACGTAGTTCTTGGCGGTTTGCTCTGCTTTGCCGGCGAGTCGCCAGTCGAGTTGGAAGTCGCCGAGTAGGGACCTGTCCATGTGTGCTTCTCCTCGTGAAAGGAGGGGCTCAACGTCCAGCATTCGTGTCCGTGCTGACTAGAGCGTGAAGGCGTGGACGCCAAGCCCCGCTTGGGTCCACTGTCGAAGACAGTGGGCACGACGGGACTCGAACCCGGGACCTCCACCATGTCAAGGTGGCGCTCTAACCAACTGAGCTACGCGCCCTAAAGCGCCTTAAGCCTACCTGTGCCGTGCTGGATTGCGGAAGGTGTGGTGTCTACGGCGCGAGGCGTTGACCAAAGGCCCTGATGGGGCGGATGAGCAATGGTCGCGAAGGTGCTGCGAGGTTGCGGGCAAGTGTTTGCACGCGATCGAACTGTTGGCCGTCGGCAAAGTATTGCGTCCATGCCGTGCCGCCGTTGTAGTCGCTCGAGGTCCAGTAGTAGCCGCGCTCGAACTGTCCCACTGGGGTCAACTGCAGACCGGTGCGGGTATGAGATAGCCAACGGAATGCTTCGTTGAGTTCGTCTTTTGATGGCAGGAACCAGTCGTTGAGTCCCCCGCAGGTGAGCGCGCGCACTGCAGATGCTGCGCCATTAACGCGCCAACGCACCGCAAGTTTGCGGGTGTTGATGGGGCCGGCGCCGATACGTTTGCCGCGCACACGCTCGACAGCCGTCGCGAGTGAAGCGCCGATGGGCTTTACGGCAAACGGAATGCCCGACAGTTCACACGCCTTTGGTGCGATTTCGAGATAACGGCCCCATCGCTGCGGCGAGCCCGCCTCAAAGACAACAATGCCACCACCTGGGCCGATGTCGCCGATTGTGCAGGTGGTTTCGGTGAGTGTGCACGTTGGGTTGTTCGTGAGTGAGGTGACCAGCCATGGTGTCGGAGGTGGTGTAGTCGGAGGCGGGAATGCGCGTACGCGAATGATGCGCATTGGGGCCGGGGCGAAATCGGAGCCAGTGTGTTTGGGGCTGCGCAGGTAGTTCTTATTGGTAGCGAGCACCGGAATGACTGCATTGGCATCGGTGAATTGCGTGCCGTCGTGAAACAGTTGATACCACGCGAACGTGCCCTCTGATTCCGACGACGTCCACACCGGCACTGCCCCGTAGTTGACGCCCGGCGGAAACCGTGTTTTCCAGAAGTCGTAGAGCGCGCTCAGTTCATCCTTTGACGGCAGATACCAATCCTCATTTGCGGGAAATCGCGCAGCGAGTGGCACATCTGCGATACGCATCTGTTCGGTGTTGAGACGGCCCATGCCGATCGCCGTCGATCGACGCTGCATTGCTTGCGTGGTCTCGGCGCCGTAAATGGAAGACGTGGGGCCCCACGGCCCGTTCGCACGTTCGGACACCTTCCTCGCTTCGAGGAAACGGCCCCACCATTGCTGACTGCCAGCGTCATAGAAGATGATGCCGCCGCCAGGGCCGGTCATGCCCACTGCGCATCCTTCGCCGTTTGGCCGACACGTTGCCGCATCGCTGTGCTTAATGGGCGCTGGCGCAAGCGTGAAGAGAGTTGCGAGCATGGTCGCAACGATCACGCTTCGAAAGACGCGAAACGTTTCCATAGCGCGGGACGCTACGAAGGCGATGAGGGTTCAGTGCGAGATGGTCGTACCGACGATTGTCACCGAGAGGAAAATCGGTGACTAGTTCGCCGCAATGATGACGCGGTTGGATTGCGTGTTGTCGGGAGCTTGAACGTATGCGTAGAACTTCTTGCCGGTCTTGCGGGACCACGTAAACGTGCCGTCGGTGCCAACAATGATCTGAGCGGTGCCTTCGGTGTACGAGGTCTCTCCGGGGAATCTGAACCACGACTTGAGGACCGTTCCTTCTGGGTACCCAGTTGAAACTCCGTCCACTCGAATACCAGGCTTTCCACCCACGGTGGTGCGTGAACCGATGATGGTTATTAAACGTGCGCCACTTACCGACGGTGTAGTCACCGACGTGGCGACCTGGCCGTCAGTAAATGCACGCATAGGCCGAACCAAGAACGGACGCGCGGCGCCCTTCTGGTTGCCCGAATACGTCTGCACACGATCAAACTGCTGACCGTCGGCAAAATACTGCGTCCATGCGGTGCGACCGTTGTAGTCACTCGACGTCCAGTAATAGCCGCGTTCGAACTGTCCAACTGGGGTCAATTGCAGACCCTTGCGACTATGTGACAACCAACGAAAAGCCTCATTGAGTTCGCCCTTGGAAGGTAGAAACCAGTCGGCTAAACCGTTGCACGTCTGCGACGCACTGTTAGCTGCCGAAGTCGCATGCGTCCCAATCCTCAAGCGACGCGTGTTCTCCGCACCAGTGCCGATGGCCTTGGAGCGCACGCGTGCCTCAGCTGTTGGGAACAGCGACCCGGTTCCCGAATTCGAGTACGACACGCGAGATACTTCGCACGACTTCGGTGCAATTTCAAGATAACGACCCCACGATTGATTCGACCCTGCGTCATACACAACAATGCCGCCACCTGGGCCAACATTGCCCACCTGGCATCCAACCGCAAATTGCGAACACGCAGTATTGGTCGTGGTTGCAGTCACGAGTGATGGAGCAGGTGGCTGTGCACCTGTTGTCGGAAACGCGCGCACACGGATGACATGCATTGGCGCTGACGGAAAATCGGAGCCCGAGTGCTTGGCGCTCACGGTGGCGAGCTTGTTCGTCTTGAGGCCAGCAATGATGCCGTTGGCATCGGTGAACTGCGTGCCGTCGTGGAAGAGCTGATACCACATGAATGTGTCTTCGGACTCTGACGATGCCCATACCGGTACCGCGCCGTAGGAAAAGCCCGCAGGATTCAATTTCCAGTAGTCATACAACGCATCGAGTTCGTCTTTCGATGGGATGACCCAACCCTCTCCTTCGGGGGAATGACGCATCGCCAACGGCGATAGAGCCGCACGCATTTTCGCGGTGTTTGTTGCGCCCATGCCGATGGCCATCGACTGCCGATCCGCCGCCACGTCACCATTCGCATTCATGTTGGTGAGCATCGGCCCCCACGGATAAATAGCAAGACTCGAGGAACGTTCGGCTTCGAGGAATCGCCCCCACCACTGTTGGCTGCCGGCGTCATAGAAGATGATGCCGCCATTCGGGCCCGTCATGCCGACGGCACACCCCACCCCCGTGGCCTGACATGTGGACGCCGATACCGACGCGGTGGGACTCACGCCAACGGCAAGTGCCGCAGCAAGGAGCGAAGTAACGATGAGGAGAACGCGGCGCGGTGTTTTCATAGTGAATCGCGATTCACCCTACTGGGTGACTACACCGCGCGGAGGCGCAGGCTGATGGCGTTGGCCATCAGCCGTCCAGCACGCGATAGGGCCACGCGATCGCCATGGTGTTGGAGAAACGGCGCAAGTTCGTCGAGATCGTGGTTCGTGAACGCCGTAGTCGGAACCCCTTCGCGCATGCGAATAAGCAGCTGCAGCGCCTCAAGTGCTCGCGTGTCGTCGTCGAGTTGCTCGCTCGATGACACCGGCTCGTCGGAGTTCGTGACCATCTCGATGTAGCGCTCGGGGGTGCGCACGTTCCACCACCGCATCCCGTCATGATGGCCGTGGGCCGCGCTACCAAAGGCGGCGTAGTCACCCTGTAGCCAGTAGATGCGGTTGTGTTGGCACTCATGGCCGGGTTTGGCCCAGTTGGAGATTTCGTAGTTGGCGAGCCCGTGTGCCACGAGCAGGTCGTCGACCAATTCATACTTGGCGGCTTGGTCATCGTCGTCTGGGTGACGGGCATGGTCGTCGGCAAGGGGCGTGCCGGGTTCCACGGTAAGCGCGTAGGCCGATACGTGCGGCGGGTCGAGTGCGACCACGTCTTCAACGGTGGTACGCCAATCGTCGAGTGACTCGCCATGGCCGCCATAGATAACGTCAAGGTTGAAGGAACGCACGCCGCTTTCCCTCACCCACTCCACTGCACGCACCACGTTGGCTCGGTCGTGTTCACGACCGAGCGATCTGAGCACGTGCGGCACGGTGGATTGCACGCCGAGCGAGATGCGATTGACTCCGGCATCTACATACGTGCGCAGGAGTTTGGGCGTGATGTTGTCGGGGTTGCACTCGACGGTGACCTCCGCGTCGGCCGACCGCGGGATGGCGGCAATGACCTCGGCCAGCAATTCGACAGGCACCATGCTCGGCGTGCCACCGCCGACGAACATCGAGTCAGCCTTCGGCATGCCGCTGGCCACCGTGCGCTCGATGTGCGTTTTCACAGCATGCATGTAGTCAACCGCGAGGTGATGGCGATCAGTAAACGTGGCAAAGGCGCAGTAGTCGCAGCGCTTGGAACAGAACGGCACATGCACGTACACGCCAAATTGGTCGGTAGCCATGGACACCTACGCGGTCTGCGGCACGAACACCAGGTCGAGCTCGGTGAGTTTGGTTGCCACGTTTTCGACCGGCACATCGAGAATCACGGCGATAGCGCGAATGTCGTTTTCGCGCACGGTGATGACCTTGCCGTTGAAGTCCTGTCGCTGTACTTGGATCATGCGCAGGAGTCGCTCAAGCATCTGATACTGCGCGCCCTGACGCGTGGACAGTTTGGCCACGTCGATGCGCAGTTTGACGGGCGCCGCGCCTTGGCGGCCGTCTCCCGCAATGCGCTTCGGGTCTTGTGGCAACAACTGGTCAACGGTCACCCCGTAGTAGCGGGCGAGGCGCTCGAGGCGCTGCACCGACACCATGCGCTCGCCGCGTTCGTAAGCACCCATCACCGAGGCCTTGAACTCCTGATTCGTTTGCGCTTCTACGTCGGCAAGCGACAATTTCTTCTGCTTGCGGATCGAGCGCATGCGCTCACCCAACTGGGCCGCATACCCGCTTTCGGCGGTGTCGTCGTCAAGGTCGTCGGTCATCGTGATTCTCTGCGGCACGCGGCCATCAGCGTCCCCGCCACTATTGCAGCAGTCTCTGCCCGCAGGATGGACTCCCCCAACGAAACGCGCTCGCGTGAGCGTTCGAGTTCATCAGGCGCAAAGCCGCCTTCGGGGCCAATGGCAATCATGCGATGTGCGGCAGTGATGGGTGCACCCCCGGGCTCGGCGAAGGCAACACCCTCGGCAATCACCGCATCGAGTGTCGTGCCCACATGCACACGCGGCAACCATACGCGTCGACTCTGCATCGCCGCTTCGCGCGCAACCTTCACTAGGCGCTGATGCTGGCGATCGGCACGCGACTCGTCCCAGCGCACCACCGCATACCGGGTTGCGGTGAGTGGCACAATGTCGTCCACGCCGAGTTCGGTGAGCTTCTGCACGATGACTTCGGGCTTCTCCCCTTTGACCGGGGCAAACGCCACACCGATTGCATACGGCGGCGCGGGCTCATGCACGACATCGGTCTGGCCGACGAGTTCGCCGGAGCGTGTGAGCGAGGCAAGCAGCCAGTTGCCAAGACCGTCACTTACTGACACGGCGTCGGCTTCGCGCACCCGCAACACCTTGAGCAGGTGATGCTCGTCGTCGGGGTGCAGTTGCGGAACAGCAAGGTTGTCGACGAAGACGTGTGCCTTGGCGCTGCGCAGTGCGGCGTTCACGAGAACGCGGACTTGATCTTGGAGAACAGCCCACCTTCCGACTCGGCCACATGCTCGCCGCGCGCCTCGGCAAGTTTGCGCAGGAGATCTCGCTCGTCATCACTCAACTTGGTGGGTACTTCCACCACCACACGTGCGCGCAAATCGCCACGGCCACGCGAGCGCCCACCCTGGCTGAGGCGGGGCACGCCGCGACCCTTCAGCACGAACTCGCGACCAAACTGCGTGCCCGGTGGAACGACAAGCACTTCGTCGCCGTCCAACGTGGTGAGCGTGAGTTCGGTACCGAGCGCGGCCTGTGCAATTGAAATGACTACGTCGGTGACAAGGTCCTCATCCTCACGGTGATACGTGTGATGGTCAGCCACGCGCACGTGCACATACAGGTCGCCAGCCAAACCGCCACGAATGCCCACGGCGCCCTTGCCGCCGAGGCGCAAAGTCTGTCCCGTAGCGATTCCTGCAGGAATGTCGACGGTATACGTGGTCTCCTTGATCACGCGCCCGTCACCGCGGCACGTGTTGCAGGGTGAGTCGATCATCTGGCCCATGCCGCTGCAACGGCCACACACATTCATGGTGACCATTTGCCCGAGCATGCTTTGGCGCACGCGGCGTACCTGGCCGCTGCCGCCGCAGTCACCGCAAACGGACGGCTTCGTGCCCGAGCGCGCACCCGATCCTGCGCAGTCGTCGCATGCAACGGCCGTCTTTACGCGTACATCGGTTTGCACGCCAAACACAGCCTGTTCGAACGAGATGTCGGCCACGGTCTCGACATCTTGTCCGCGCGGTGGGCCACCAGGCCCGCGCTGTGCGCCGCCGCCAAACGGCGAGCCGCCACCAAAGAACGCATCAAAAATGTCGCCAAAGCCACCCATGCCGAATGGGTCACCTGCCGCACCGGCGCCGCCCACTCCTGCTTCGCCGAACTGGTCGTAGCGCGCTTTCTTCTCGGGGTCCGACAACACCTCGTAAGCACGGGACACTTCCTTGAACTTGGCCTCAGCCTCGGCGTTACCGGGATTGGCATCGGGGTGCAGTTCGCGGGCGCGCTTGCGATATGCGCGCTTGATTTCGTCGGCGGGCGCACCGCGCGAGACGCCCAACAGCGAATAGAAGTCTTCAGCCATCGAAATGAATCAGCCTTCGGCCAGGCGACGACCCAGTCGATCGCTGACGACTTCAACCGTTGCCAGTGCCTGCGGGTAGTTCATCCGCGTGGGCCCGAGCACACCGACCGTGCCAACCGTGGCGCCATCGGCCACCACGGGGGCAAGCACTACCGAACATGCTGCAAGTGGCTCGACGCCGTGTTCGGCACCGATTGCCACCGACAAACCGCGGTTCAACATGTCACGCACCAGCGACACCATCACGTATTGCTGCTCGAGCGTATGCAGCACCGAGCGCACGATCTCGACGGCGTCGAACGCCTCAGCCATTGCCGACGCGCCGCCAACGAACATGGTTTCATCTACGCGCCGCGACGTCATTGCGTTCAATACGCGTTGAGACACCTCGTCGACCGTTGACTGGCCTGACAACACCAATGGGCCCGTCTCATTCAGCGGCTTACCCACCATCATCTTCGACAGATGTATCGACACCGCCGACAGCATGTCGTCAGTGAGTTCGATGGCGAGCTCGATTGGCTCGCTCTCCACCACACCGTTCGACATCACGACCACCACCGTGGCGAGACGCGATGACAACCCCACCATCTGCACCGAGCGAACAACGGCAACTTCGGCCTTGGGGCCGACAACGACAGCGGCGTAGTTGGTGAGCTGCGCGAGCAGGGTGCTCGTGCGCTGCAGGGTTTCTTCGAGGCGGCCCGTGGCCAGGTCGAAGAAGTCGCCCACCCGCATCTGGGCACTGCGCTCGAGCGCGCCCTTCGGCGTCAGATGGTCGACGTAGAAGCGATAACCCTTGTCAGTCGGGATACGCCCGGCCGAGGTATGCGGCTGGGCCAGATAACCCTCGTGTTCGAGGGCAGCCATGTCGTTGCGCACCGTTGCCGGCGATACCTGTACGGACAAGTTCTTGGCGATGTGCGCGGAGCCCACGGGCTGCGCCGTGGCGATGTATTCCTCCACTACCGCACGGAGGATCGCGGACTTGCGTTCATCAAGCATGGGCTGGCCTTAAGGATACCCACCCTCGAAAACGAGGGAGATGTCGACGGGCTACTTGCCGGAGACGGCCTTGTAACGCAGCAGGGACTCCTCGCGCTCTGCCGCGTGGTCGACGATCGGGGCGATGTAGGGGTTCATCATTCCCGTCTCCCATGGCTGGTGCACAAACTTCGTCTCCACGTCGGCCAACTCGGGAATCCAATGGCGCACGTAGGAGCCATTCGGATCGAACTTCTCACCTTGCGACACTGGGTTGAAGATTCGGAAGTAGGGCGCGGCATCGGTGCCGGTGCCGGCGGTCCACTGCCATCCGTGATTGTTGGAGGCGAGGTCGCCGTCAACGAGGTGCTTCATAAAGAATCGTGCGCCCCACTGCCACGGTAAGTGCAGATCTTTCACCAAGAAACTCGCCACGATCATGCGCACGCGATTGTGCATCCACCCAGTTGCGAGCAACTGGCGCATGCCGGCGTCCACGATCGGATAGCCCGTCTCGCCCCTACACCACGCGTCGAAACGCGCGGTTGCCTGCTTACCAGTGTCGAGTTTCATCGCGTCCATCTTGCGTTGCAGGTTCTGCCACGCAGTTGCAGGTTGGTGATACAACACGTCGGCATAGAACTCGCGCCAACACAACTCGCTGCGAAAGTGGGCTTGTGACTTGGTGTCGTTCAAGTCCACAAGCAGCGTGCGAGGGTGCACGAGCCCAAACCGCAAGTACGTTGACAAGCGGCTTGTGCCGTCGACGTCGGGGTTATTGCGAATGTCGTAATACCGATCGAGCGCAGTGGTGGCGAACTCAGCAAAGCGCGACATCGCTGCTTCTTCGGTTGCCTCGGGCAACTCGGCAACACACGCGGGTTCGTCGGGAATGCCGTCGCAGTGGACATGTGGGTGACCATGCCAGGATACGTTCGGCACTGGAAATGGTGTGGGCCAACCAATCGACAACCACACTTTTGAAAACGGTGTGAACACCGCATACGGCGTGCCGTCACTCTTGAACACCGATCCTGGCGGCACCGCGTAGTTCGAGCCGACCAATTGCAGTGGTGCACCGACGCTGTCGAGTGCAGTCGCAACGATTCGGTCCCGTTCGGCGCCGTACGGCGCAAAGTCGCGTGCGGCGAACACCGCTTTCGCCCCCACCTCTTTGGCAAATGCGGGCACAACGTCTGCAGGGTTGCCGTGACGCACCACCAACGCGCCGCCCGTCGCGGCATCGAGCGACCGCAGCGCGCGCAACATGAACGCCAGGCGCGGCGCGCCCGATCGATCGGCAAGTGAAGGATCGAAGACAAACAACGGCACAACGGCGCCTTCGGCCGCGGCAGCGCACAGCGCCTCGTTGTCAGCCAGGCGCAAATCACGCCGGAACCACATGACTACCCTCTGTGCACTCATTACAGGTCAGTCTTGCTGGACGGGGCACGGGTGGGCGAAACCTTGCGCGACGGATCCCGAGAGATCCACCACAGCATCCACGAGCCGGCCACCAAGGCAAGCACACCGCCGTAAGCCAACGACCACTGCACACTGATGAAATCGGCGACGAAACCGGTCACCGGCCCGCCGATGGGGGTAGAGCCGAGGAATGCGACTGCGGTAAGCGCGAGCATGCGGCCGCGCATGTCGGGAGGTGATTCCAACTGCGTCAGCGAGGTGATACCCGCCATCATCGCCGCGCCGCCGAGTCCGAGCGGAATTGCCCACACAAATGCGACAACGACGTTTGGCGACCATGCCATACCAAGGTTGGAAACGGCCAAGACCAACACGTTGACCGCAACCCAGCGATAGGTGGTGAAGGCCAAGCGTGCGGTAAGCAACGCACCGATGAGGCTGCCAATCGAGGTAACCCCAAGTACCCAACCGAACGCCTCGGGTCTACCCCATTGCTCATCGGCCAACTTCGGCAGGCTCACCGAGTAGTTGAACGCGAACGTGCTCACCAACGTGAATACCGCGAAGAGCACTGCAAGTCGCTCGTTGTTGCGGATGAAGCGCAGGCTGTCGCGCACGGGTGTGCCGCCGGCCTCACGATGCGTCACGGGGAACATTTCACTCCGTCGGAGCAGCGCCAAGCCGATCAACATTGCCGCATACGACACACCGTTGAGCATGAACAACCAGCCGATGCCCACCACACCAATGAGCGCAGCGGCAATCGCCGGGCCGAAGATGCGCGACCCAGTCATTGTCGCAGTGTTCAGGGACATCCCGTTAGTGAGGTCCTCAACCGGAATGAGTTCTGTGATCAGACCTCGACGCGAGGGATTTTCGATTGCCGTGACAATGCCAAGGAAGGCTGACAGCACATACACCGCCTCCACTGACACGTTGCCGCTGAACACGAGTGCTGCCAGCGCAAAGGCCTGCACTGCCTGGAGCACCTGCGAAACGCGCGTCAGCGTGAGACGATCGATGCGATCAGCTAGCGCACCGGCCCATGCACCCAGCACCAGCATTGGCAGGAACTGCAGCGCGGTGTTGATCCCGAGCACCGTGGCATTGCCCCGCAAGTCGTACAGCAAGAACGAGGTCGCCGTGAACTGCACCCAGGTGCCGATGTTCGACAGCAGGAGGCCGAGAAAGTACAGCCGCGCGTTGCGAAACCGCAACGACCGAAACATGCCGCCCGACTTCGAGCGCTCAGCCATCAAGTTTCAATGCGGAGATGAATACGTCGCCGGGCACCTCGACGCGGCCGATCGACTTCATCTTCTTCTTGCCTTCCTTCTGCTTTTCCAACAACTTTCGCTTACGCGAAATATCGCCGCCATAACACTTGGCGAGCACGTCTTTGCGCTTGGCCTTCACCGTCTCGCGGGCGATGATGCGTCCACCGATTGCCGCCTGAATTGGCACATCGAACATCTGTCGCGGAATGAGCTCTTTCAATTTGTCGCACATGCGCTTGCCGTAGTCGTAGGCCTTGTCGCGATGCACGATGGTGCTGAACGCATCGGCGGGCAACGCATTCAACAAGATGTCGACCCGCACGAGGTCGCTGTCGCGGTACCCCGCCAGTTCGTAGTCGAGGCTGGCATACCCCTGCGAGCGGCTCTTCAACTGATCGAAGAAGTCAACGACCACCTCGGCCAGCGGCATGTTGTACTGCATATCGACGCGCTCAGGCGACAGATACTCGAGCTTGATCAGCTCGCCGCGCCGGTCCTGACACAACTCCATGAGGGCGCCGGTGTATTCCTTCGGCGTAATGATGCTGACCTTGAAGAACGGCTCTTCGATGTGGTCGATGTAGTTGGTGAGCGGCAACTCCGACGGGTTGTCCACCACGAGTGTCTCGCCATCGGTCTTGACCACCCGATACTCCACTGACGGCGCCGTGGCAATAAGCGCCAAGTTGAATTCGCGCTCGAGACGCTCTTTAACGATCTCCATGTGCAGCAACCCAAGAAACCCGCAACGGAAGCCGAAGCCAAGTGCGCCGGAGGACTCCGGCTCATAGGTCACCGAGGCGTCGTTGAGCTTGAGCTTCTGCAGGCTTTCGCGCAGATTTTCGAAGTCGTCGCCGTCGATGGGAAACAAACCGCAAAACACCATGGGCTTCGGATCACGGTAACCCGCAAGCGGCTCAGTCGCGGGAGCCGATGCCAGCGTGACCGTCTCACCACTTCGCGCCTCACCGACGTCTTTGATACCGGCAATGAGATAGCCCACTTCGCCAGGGCCAAGTGCCTCGACCGGCGTCGGCGTCGGCATGCGCGCGCCGATTTCGATGACCTCGTGTGTTGCTCGCGTCTGCATAAACAGCAATTTGCTACTCGATGTCATCGTGCCGTTCATCACGCGCACACTTGAGACCACACCGCGATAGGTGTCGTATTGCGAGTCGAAGATAAGCGCTTGCAGCGGCGCAGCCGCGTCACCCTTCGGCGCGGGGATGCGTTCGACTACCGCGTCCAACAAGTCGGGCACGCCGAGTCCGGTCTTGGCCGAGATCCGCAAAATGTCTTCGGCCGGAATACCGAGCACCTTTTCAATTTCCATCGCATAGCGGTCAGGATCGGCGGCGGGTAGATCGATCTTGTTCAGCACCGCGACAATTTCGAGATCGTTCTCCAACGCGAGATAACAGTTGGCAAGTGTCTGTGCCTCGATCCCCTGTGCGGCGTCGACCACGAGCACCACGCCCTCACACGCCGCAAGCGACCGGCTGACCTCATATCCAAAGTCGACGTGGCCGGGGGTGTCGATGAGGTGCAACCAGTTTCCCTTCCAGGGCACCCGCACGTTTTGGGCTTTGATCGTGATGCCCCGCTCGCGCTCGAGATCCATTGAGTCGAGGTACTGCGCCCGCATCTCTCGGGCCTGGACGGCACCAGTGATTTCCAGGATTCGGTCCGACAATGTGGACTTGCCATGGTCAATATGGGCGATGATCGAAAAATTTCGAATGTTCGCGAGAAGCATGGGACCGTGTCGTTCGTCGGGGCCGCGCCAAGGCGTGGGGATGGGCGTGAGAGCGCCTAAATCCTACAGTTGGGGGGCCTCAGGGTCGCTGTTAGCCTTGGCCCCCGCATTCGCAAACGTCGGTACTCGACGAAGTTCATCGGTATAAAAGGACACGGTACGTGGCAAACATCAAGAGCCAAAAGAAGCGCATTCTCACTAACGCCAAGGCAACCGAGCGCAATCGCGCTACCAAGAGCGAAGTGCGCACCCGCGTTAAGTCCGCCAACGAGACCATTGGTACCGCAGAGAACGCCGAGGCCCTGCGTCTCGCCGTCAAGCGCATTGACATGGCTGCCGCCAAGCGGATCATTCATCCGAACACCGCGGCTCGCAAGAAGAGCCGCTTGATGAAGAAGATCAACGCCGCTTCGAAGTAACGGCGCTGCCGCTCAGCCGGCTGAGGCGAGCGACCACAATCTCCATCACTAGTTCATCTTCTAGATCCTTACCCCCACGCAGGTCAACGTCTGCACGCGCCAGCAGCTGCACCGAGGCGGCCACGTTGCGCGATCCCATCCGACGATATGTGTCGAGATACTTGCGCGCCTGAAAGTCACTCTTGGAGCCGATCAGCGACATCGCGTCCTGCGACGATCGCACGTCGGGCCCATCCAAGCGCATCAGGCGCACGTAGTGGTTGTGCAGGAGCGACATGATCTGCAGCGGGTGGTATTCGCCACTGCGCACCATGCGGCGAAGCATGGCCAGCGCTTTTGCCGCGTCGCCACGATCAATGGCGTCGGTGAGGTCCCACGGCAACACGCTCCCCTTGTCGCCGAGGAATGGTTCAATGTCGGCGATCGACAACTTCTTGGTCGAACCATAGGTTGCGACCAGCACATCGATGAGCGATGGCAAGCGAGCTTGATCCTGGCCAAGCCACTCCACCACCTGCGCGAGCGCTCCCGGTTCGACCTTGATGCCCGCCTCCATGAATTGTGTGGCGAACCAGTCGGTGAGTTCGTTCTTACGGCCGGGCGGACTGGTATCGAAGAAGGTGCAGCCCGCATGCTTCAATGCATCGTGAATCGACTTCGGCAACTTGCCCGTCGCCGTCAGCACGAGATTGGTCGTCGGCAATGGGTCGGCGAGATAGGCCACGAGAGGCGTGAGTTGGTCGACCGTGGCCTCATTAACACCCCGCAACACCACCACCCTGCTGTCGGCAAACAAGGACGACGTCTGGGCGCCGACCACTGCCGCCGCGATGATTTCGGGCTTGTCGTCGGCCGAGGCGTCGGCGAGGTCGTGACTTTCGTACATCGTGCTGCGATCGCCGTCAGCGACGAGCTCCTCGGCGAGATCGGACAGTCGCGCCGATACGAGGCGCGCATCCGAGCCAGAAACGAGAAACACGCCCACGCCTCTACTGTTGCAGACTCCCGACGACTGCCGTGGCGCCTCGAGCATTGGCCTTGCCTCTACCATGCCTCAATGCGCAAATTTTTCGCCACCGCGTCCATCGCTGCCGCACTCGTGATCGCCGCCGTCAGCGCACACGTCAACACGGCCGCGGCGGCCGATCAACCGACCGGGACTGAAGAGTTCATGTTTTTGGTGGTCGCGACACGCGCCACCACAGTGCAACTCAAGGCAGATGGCCCAAACAGCGAGCGTTTTCGACTCGTCCTCACCGACATGGCCCCCGTGACGATGTTTTCTGACCGACCGTTTCGCGACGCACGCTTGATGACCGCCAAGGCACTTGATGCCAACTGGGACACCTGGTTTGCCGGCAACCCACCCAATGCAGCACTCACCTTTGATCGCCGCGGAAGACCTCCCGCCTCGATGATCGTCGAGCTCACCGACTCGAGTTACAACGCCACAACGCGGACGTTGACGTTTACCGCCATTCGCGAGCCACGCGAGCATGATCCCATGGAAAAGAATCTGAACTGGCAGCGACTCACGACTCCGTCATCGATGCGCAGCGTGAGCCTGTTTATCGACTTGACCCCGGCAAGCTCGAAGAAGAAAGAGGCGTAGCGGCAGCGCATCTACGGGTGCCTACTCCCAACAACCGCCACCCACCACACAAAACGCACCGCCCACACCACGGGCGACATGGCGACATTGCCCAGCAGGTCAACCGGCGCGCCTGTGCCCCATTCCAGCACCGTGTCGATGGCGCCAACCATCACACCAATCGGGAGTCCGACCAACATGATCGCCCCCGCGACCGGCACCGCCACCAGGTTCGTCGCCGGTGCGGTCACACTGATGCGACCGAACACCGCGAGCGCAATCGGCGCAACGGCAATCTGCGCGCTCAACGTGGTGGCGAGGGCCAGGCGCAACCACGATGGTCCGCGCAATCGCGACTCGAGATGCGGCGACACGACGACAAGCCCCGCGGTGGCGGCTACCGACATCCAGAATCCCACCGACCATGAGAGAAGCGGGTCGATCCACAACAACAGCATCACTGCCAAGGCCAACATCCGCTTTCCTGACACCTCCACGCCGCGCGCCACTCCCACTGCGGCAAGTGCCGCCGTGACTGCGGCGCGGATTACCGACGGCTCTGCACGCGTGACAATGACAAACCAGGCAAGCAGCGCCATCGTCGCCGCCACGCGCCACCACGTGCGGGTTCGCGTGAGTACCGGCGCGAGGATCGCCAGCAGGAACGCCACGTTCTGCCCCGACACGGCCGTGAGATGCGACAATCCCGACGCGCGAAACGCCTCCACCATCTCCGGCGACTGATCACGATCATCGCCAACGATAAGACCGCGATACAGCGCGGCTTCATCGCGTGGCATGTGGTCGGCTGCTCGCGCAAGCAGATCGCGCAACGTGTTTGCCGCGCGATATATCGGCGCACCGGCGCCCACGCGCTCGCCCACGACGGCGACTTCGAACCGGCCCACAATATGACGCGACACGTCATACGACCGCTGCGTCATACTCGTGCGCTCGCCCGACAGCCACACCACATCGCCCATGCGGGTATGGGCCAAACGACGGCCTGCATCGTCGCGGGCAGTAACAACGAATCGCTGACCGTCGATAGCGACGACCGTGTGCGCACCGCCATAGCGCCACTCGGCATCGGCAACTACACGTGCATGCCCCACATATGGACCAAGCTGGGCCAAATCCAACTCGGCATACGCACTACCCGCGCCAACGAGCGCTACCCCCGCGCACAGCAACGTGGCAAGCGCGAGCCGCATCCGCATTGCTGCTGCTATCGCGAGCGCCGTAACCAGTGAGACGAGCGACCGCGATGGCACACCTACCGCGGCGACCCATGCACCACCCACTCGACCGGCAATCAGCATCACCGCGGCACACCACAACATGGCGCCATCGGCATGAACCTGTGGGCGCGCAACGGGACCGTACGATTGAGCGGTGAGTTCCACTCCATCTCCACGCGTCGTGCCCGACGGCATCATCGCCCACCGCACCAGCGTGCGCACCAAGGGTGGTCTGGTTGCGAGCGGATTGGCGCTTGGCATGGCGCTTGTGGGACTCGTCCTCGTGGGACTACCCGGTTCACTCTTCGGCGCCATCGGGTTCCTGATCATCGTCGTGGCGCTGCCGACCCTGCCCATGTTCGGCGTTCCCGCCGTGTCGGGCACCACCGTGTATCTGCTTGCGACCACCACCAGCATCGGCTTGTGGTTTGCGCTCGGTCATGTGAGCGCAGTCCGCGCGACGCGCCGCGCGGTGTCGGGATGGCGGGAGTGGCGACGAGAATTTCGACCGCTCGCAATCGGTGTGTGGCTCGGTGCCGTCATCGCACTTGCCGTGGCGGCATTGATTCTCGGCGCGCTGTAACGCATCACACGCGCACCTTTGCACGCATCGCTGCGAGTTTTGCCGGTCCGATTCCACGCACGTTGAGGAGTTCGTCGACAGCAAGAAACGGACCATTCTTCGTGCGATGCTCGATGATCGCTTGCGCCGTCTGCGGACCGACGCCGGGCAGTGTCTCGAGTGCCGATGCCGAAGCAGTGTTGACGTTGATCGTGTTGTCGCGAGCCGCGTCGTCTGCCGACGCGCCCGACTCTGTCACGCGACGCACTGGCGCACCTTTGCGCGGCACGAAGACCTGCTGCGCATCCGCCAACGGCGTCGCAAGATTGATCGCATCAGTGTCGGCGCGTGATGAGGGGCCACCCGCGGCGTCGATCGCGTCCACCATGCGCGCACCCGCCGGCAGTTCGTACACACCTGGAGCCACTACTTCTCCGGCCACGTGCACGACGAGCACCGCAGGAGCGCTCCCGACAGGCTGCACCGCAATCGACACCGTCGTGGCGAGGGGAATCGTGGTTTCCACCGGTGGGGGCGGCACACGCACCACCCACCACACGCCTAGTGCAGTGACGACAACGCCTATCGATGTGCCCAGCACACGCGATATGCCCACCCGGGCAATGAACGCGCCAAGAGATTGCTGCAGCCGATCGCGCACCTGCGCGATGTGTGCCTAGAACAGTTGGGCCGTGAGCCTGCGGCGATGACCAGCCGTGCGCGGGTCTTCGGAACCCATCGTCTCGAGGATCTCGAGATAGCGGGCACGCGCCTCGTCGTCGGTCTTGACGCGCGGCAACAGCGCCGCAAGTTCGGCATCGAATTCGTCATCAGGCGCCGCGGCGGGCGCGGCCGCCTCCTCTGCTGGTGGCTCGGCGATGATGCCCGCGGGCATCAAACGCTGCACAAATTCATGCACTATGTGCTCGGGTTGCGCGCCGAGGAAGCCATCCACCACCTTGCCGCCCTGCATGGCATACACGGCGGGAATCGATTGCACCTGAAACGCCTGCGAAATAGCGGGGTTTTCGTCCACGTTGACCTTGGCCAATATGACCTGCCCGCGAGTGTCGTCGGTGAGTTGCTCCAGGATGGGCCCGATCGTGCGACACGGGCCGCACCACGGGGCCCACAGGTCGACGATCACCGGGGTCTCATGCGACTTGTCGATGACCTCAACTTGGAATGTTGCGTCTGTTACGTCGATAGCCACGGGTGTGCACGATATCGGCGGGTATGCGCCGGCAAGCCCGTCCTGACTAGGTTGCTGGGCAATGAATGCACCGTCCGGGATCGACGCTACGCGAGTTGGCGCCTGGCTCGAAGCCCACGTGACCGGCGCAACTGCGCCATTTCGCTACGAACTGATCGCAGGCGGACACTCCAATCTCACGTTTGCAGTCTTCGACAGTGCAGGAAACCGCTTCGTGTTGCGTCGCCCGCCACTCAGCCACGCTCTCGCCAGTGCCCACGACATGGCACGCGAGCATCGCATTATCTCTGCACTGCGCGACTCGGCCGTGCCGGTGGCACCCGCACTTGGCCTGTGCACCGATGAAAACGTCAATGGCTCACCGTTCTACGTCATGCAATTCGTCGATGGCCACATCATTCGCGAAGAAGAATCTGCGCTGCGTGCACTCACGCCCAAGGCACGACATCATGCGGGCGTCTCGCTCATCGAAACGATGGCCAAGATCCATGCGGTGGTGCCCGCCGACGTAGGGCTCGGTGATCTCGGTCGCCACGAGGGCTATATCGAACGCCAATTGAAGCGGTGGTACGGGCAGTGGAACGCCTCCAAGACGCGCGAGTTACCGGAGATCGACGAGGTACACGAGGCACTGCGCACGAAGATTCCCGAACAAGGCCCCGCGACGATTGTTCACGGCGACTATCGGCTGGACAACTGTTTGGTAGACGACGGTGGCAACGTGATGGCCGTCCTCGACTGGGAGATTTGCACACTCGGCGACCCGCTCGCCGACCTCGGATTGCTCATGGTGTACTGGACCGGACCTGACGACCCAATTGCCGCCAAGGCATTCGTTGCCACGCAGGCTCCCGGATTTATGAACCGCGACGAACTCGCGCGCCGTTACGCCGAAGTGTCGGGTCGCGATATCTCACAACTTGACTTTTATGTGTCGTTCGCCTTCTGGAAACTCGCATGCATTCTCGAAGGTGTATATGCGCGGTACAAAGCGGGCGCAATGGGCGCAACCGACCAGGAGGCGCTCTATCTGTTTAAAGAGCAGGTGGATATGGCCGCTGCGCAGGCCGCCCTCACGCTGTCACGCCTAGGCTGAGCGCCTCATGACCGACGCCTTTCGCATCGCCGAGCACTATCACGGCGTCCTGCCACCGACCGATCGACCGCTGCTCGTGGTGATGCTCACCGGTTGGATCGATGCGAGCAACGCAGCGGCGGCTGCGATGGATGCACTCATCGACAAGACGGCAGCAACCACCATCGTCGAGTTCGACGCCGATACGTATATCGATTACCGAGCGCGCCGCCCGATCATGGAATTACGGCTCGGCGTGAACACCCGCCTCAATTGGGTGACCCCGAAATTGCTACTCGGACGCGACCGCAACAATCGCGACATCCTGCTGCTCACCGGCGCCGAGCCCGACGCCAACTGGCAGCGCTTCGCTAACGACGTCACCACGCTCGCTCGTTCGCTCGGCGTGCGCAGGATGCTGGGTCTCGGTGCCTATCCCGTGGCAACGCCCCACACCCGCCACGTCAAGATGTCCTGCACCTGTCCGAGTCCCAGCATTGTGGCCACGCTGCCGTATATCAAGAGTTCGTTGGATGCACCGGCGGGCGTGGAGTCGGTGCTCGAACACGCGCTCACCGCAGTGGATATCGATGCGATTGGCCTATGGGCACAGGTGCCCCACTACGTGTCGTCGATGCCGTATCCCGCATCGACACTTGCGCTGTTGAACGCGGTGGCCGAAGTGGGCAACGTGGACATTGATGTGAGTGAGTTGCGCGACATCGTCGACGTTCAACGCGATCGGCTTGACCGACTCGTCAATGAGAATTCCGAGCACGCGGCAATGCTGCGTCAGCTCGAGCAAGCGTTCGATGCGGCACAGGCCGCCGACGGAACGCTTGCCAACGAACTGCCCGATGGCGACCAATTGGCCGCCGAACTGGAACAGTTTCTCCGCCAGCACCGATCGGATTCGTAGCCGAAACATCCCCCTCGGTAATCTGATCACGAGCGTGGGGGTGTCTATGGGTGTGAGCGCAAAAAAAGAATTCGTCGAATCGCTCGCGCGCGGCCTTGAAGTCATCACCGCATTCGATGCCGCCCATGCCGCACTCACGATCGCCCAGGTAGCCGAACGCACGGGCCTCGCCCGCCCTACCGCACACCGGTTACTCCTCACCCTTGAGGAACTCGGCTACGTGGTGAACACCGCGCACGGGTACATGCTTACCCCCAAGGTGGTGGATCTCGGCCTGGCCTACGTGTCGTCACGTGGCGTGCAACGTATTGCACAGCCGCACATGGAACACCTCGTCGCGGCCACCGATCAGTCGGTGTCGCTGTCGCAATTGTCAGGCAGCGACATCGTCTACATCGTGCGCGTTGAGGTGCCCAAGATCATCAGCGTGGGCGTCACCGTTGGTGGCCGCCTCCCGGCGATGGGCACCTCGATGGGGCAGGTATTGCTGTCTGAGTTAAGCGAGGACCAACTGACCCTTTCGATCGCCACGCCGTCACTATCGCGCTTCACCCCGCGCGTCACCTATGAGCGTCCCGAGGTCGACGTGATGCTGGCCGCTATTCGCGAGCGCGGGTGGAGCCTGAACGACGAAGTACTGCACTTTGGTGTGCGCTCGATCGCGGCCCCTATTCGCAACGGCGATGGCACAATTGTCGCCGCCCTCGGCATGGCGGTGCACGCGAGTGAGGTCACCAGCGAACAACTCACCTCGTTTCATCTGCCGTTATTGCTCGAGGCCAGCCGCAAGATCTCGGCGGACTGGCGTCAGTTCGATCGACTGCCGTCGATACACATGGGCATGTCGCCCGACGGCATCGACTCGTACCTGCCTACCTCGGGTTACTAGGCAGACGCGAGGCCGTGCAGCCACGCCTGCACGTTGTTGCCTAACTCGGCCAGCGCGTACCCGCCTTCCTGTAACACAACGGTCGGCAAATCAAGCGCACCAACTGCGGCACCGTGGCGACGAAACCCGTCGCGTGTGAGCGCAAGATCACAGATCGGATCACCATCGAACGTGTCGACGCCCAGTGACACGATCAGCACTTCTGGCGCATGCCGAGCGATATCGCTGCACGCACGCTCGAGGGCAGCAAGAAAGTCATCATCGGTTGCGCGAGTCGGCAGCGGGTAATTGCGGTTGAGCCCGCGCCCCGCACCGGCTCCTGTCTCGTCGGCGAAGCCTGTGACATAGGGATACGCACGACGCGGGTCAGCGTGCAACGACACATACTGCACGTCGCCACGCTCGTAGAAGATTTCCTGCGTTCCGTTGCCGTGGTGGTAATCCACGTCGAGCACCGTGACCTTGACCCCACGTGTCGTTGCCACATGATGGGCGGCGATTGCCGCATTGTTAAAGAAGCAATACCCGCCGTACAAACTGCGCGTGGCGTGATGGCCCGGCGGGCGGCATGCGCCGTAGGCGAAGCGCTCGCCGTCCAACACGACATCGGCAGCAGTCATCGCGGTATCCACCGCCCCGCGAGCGGCGACATAGGAGCCCTCGGTGATGGGCGTCGTCGTCTCGAAGCACCACCAGCCCAGGCGCGCGTTCACCGCCGTGGGTTCATCCATTTCGGTCATCGCATTGCGCATGGCCGGTCGATAGAAAAAGTCGGGCACCACCTCGCGTGTCGCGCGCACCTCCACTTGATAATCACGCCACGCGGTGACAAGAAAATCGTGCAGTCCCCGCTCATGCACCGCCACAATGGGCTCCACTCCCCACTCACGTGGCGCAATCATCTCCATGGTCGGATCAGCGGCCAACGTCTTCTGAATGATGTCGGCGCGGCCGGGGTGCTCGTGAGGTGAATGTGATTGCGAGTCGGCGATCTCCGCCGCCGGATTGTGTCCCGAATGCGCGGCGGAGTAGACGACCTTCATGGCAGCCTCAGTCGAAGTGCAGAGGCTCGCGCAATGAGCGCTTGATCTCGGCGACGCCGGATTCGGCCAACACCACTACCGCGTCCCACAGGCGTACCGCCTCGTCACCGCGCGGAATGCGCGACACCACGGGGCCGAAGAGGCTTGCCGCCTTCTCGGTGCGCGGTTTGAACGTCAGGATCGGCGTGCCAACGTCCTTGCCGGTGCGCTCGAGCGCCTGGAAGGTCTCGAACCGAATGACCTCGTCGTGGAAGGTGTCTTCCCCCGACTCTGCCCATTCGCGGGGCAGGCCTGCCTCAGCCAAAACGGTGGCATAAAACTGCAGCGAGTTGGCTTCTGCCTCCGCGCGCCTACCCTGCGTGTGCGCGGCAGTGCCGATTGCGGAATACACCGCGGCAACTGCATCGTTTCCGCTCGCGGTGCGTGCCGCGCTCGCGATGCGCAGACCTTGAAGCCCGATGTCGTGCAACTTCTTGTAGCGCGTATCCATGTCGCCGTATCCACGATCGTCATTGACCATGCGCAACGAGATGAACTTCCACGAAACGTCATACTGGCGAAGCGCCTGCACCTCGGTCACCCAACGCGAGGTGATCCAGGCGAAAGGACACACCGGGTCGAAAAAGAACTCGAGGTCGCTCTCGCGCATGGATTAGTCCCTCGCGATCTCGCGCAAGTCGTAGGTTTCGATGAGGTCACCCTGCTTGAGGTCCTGGAAGTCGGACAGACCGATACCGCACTCGAATCCCTCGCGCACTTCCTTGACATCATCCTTGAAGCGACGCAGCGACGAGATCGCGCCCTTCCAGATGATGACGCCGTCGCGCAAGAAGCGCACCTTGGAACCACGGGTAATGACGCCCGAGCGAACGAAGCAACCGGCAATGGCGCCCACCTTTGGCGCACGGAAGATCTCGCGGACCTCGGCTTCGCCGGTGACCACTTCTTCGAACTCTGGCGCGAGCATGCCCTTCAAGGCCTTCTCGATGTCTTCGATCAACTTGTAGATGATTTCGTAGGTACGAATCTCCACGCCCTCGCGCTCGGCCATCTCGCGCACCTTGCGATCGGGTCGGACGTTGAAGCCGATCAGCGTGGCGTTCGTGGCCGCAGCAAGCGTGATGTCGTTTTCGGTAATCGCACCCACCGCGCGATGCACGAATGCCGTGCGGACCTCGTCGCGATCGAGCTTGCGCAGGCTCTCAGTGACGGCCTCGAGCGAACCGTGCACGTCGGCCTTGATGATCACGTTGAGCGTCGCCACCTCGCCGGCTTGAATTTGCGTAAAGATGTCTTCCAACTTCACGCCGCGTTGCACGCGAGCATCACCACGTTGGTTGAGCGCGCGGAACCGCGCCTCGCGGGCCTCTGCCACCGTGCGAGCAGTCTTTTCGTCGGGCGCCGAACGGAACTCGTCGCCGGCGTTCGGCACCGCGCTCAAGCCGAGAATTTGCACCGGCGACGACGGGCCTGCTTCCTTGATTTGCTCGCCGCGGTCGTTGATGAGCGCTCGCACACGTCCCCACGCCGCGCCAGCGACCATCGGGTCGCCAACTTTGAGCGTGCCCTTGTCGACGAGCACCGTGGCAACTGGGCCGCGACCCACGTCGAGTTGCGCTTCGAGCACGATGCCCTTGGCGCGACCAGTCGGGTTGGCGGTGAGTTCTTCGATTTCGCTCACTACTTGCAGTTGTTCGAGCAAATCGTCCACGCCGAGCCCCTGCGCAGCAGCCATTTCGACGACGATGGTGTCGCCACCCCACGCTTCAGGCGTGAGCTCCTGCTCGGCGAGTTGCGCCATGACGCGCTGCACGTCAGCGTTTTCCTTGTCGATCTTGTTGATTGCCACCACGATTGGCACCTCTGCGGCACGTGCGTGGCTGATGGCTTCAATCGTCTGGGGCATCACGCCGTCGTCGGCCGCAACCATCAAGACGACGATGTCGGTCACCTGCGCACCGCGGGCACGCATCTTGGTAAATGCCGCGTGACCGGGCGTGTCGATGAAGGTGATGAGCTTGCCGTTGCGCTCTACTTGGTAGGCGCCGATGTGCTGGGTGATGCCACCCGCCTCGCCGCTCACCACGTTGGCCTTGCGAATGCGGTCGAGCAGTGTGGTCTTGCCATGGTCGACGTGACCCATAACGGTGATGACGGGCGAACGCAGTTCCTGTGCCTCTTCGTCGTCATCGTCGGAGTCGTCAAAGAGCGCCTGCAGCTCCATCTCTTCTTGCTGGCCCGGATCGACCAACAGAATTTCCGCACCGATTTCGAGTGCGAAAAGTTCCATCTGCTCGTCGGCCAACGTCATCGTCGCCGTGACCATCTCGCCATGTTCGAGTAGGAACCGCACGACGTCAGCCGCGGTGCGATTCAACTTGGGTGCGAACTCCTGCGCTGACGAACCGCGCTCAATGACGACGATGCCCTCGGGCACTGGTGCCGAACTCGCGGTGTATCCCGCGGTCGACTGCGGCAACATCTCGTCGAACTCTTGACGCCTCCGTGCGCGCGACTTCTTCTTCGGGCCGCGACGCTGACCGCCACCCCGACCGCCAGGGCCTCCACGACCCGGACCACCGCCAGGGCCGCCTCTGCCGGGGCCGCCACCGGGGCCGCCGCGACCCGGACCGCCGCCGGGTGCACCGAAGCTCCGACCGGGTGCGCCGGGACGACCGGTTGACGGACCGCCGGGGCCGCGCGTTCCAGGCGCGCCGGGACGCGAGGGACCACCAGTGCCTACGGGACCGCGACCAAGCGTGCTGGCCGGCAGGCGACCCATGCGGGCTCCGGTGCCCGGGCGAGCGCCCGGACGCGGTGCAGGACCACGACCGGGTTCACCGGGACGACGAAAACCACCGGGCGGCGGCGGAATGGGGCGACCTGAACCAGGGGGCGGTGGGATCGGACGACCACTTGGCGCCATCTTTGGTGGCGACGCAGGCGGACGCGGCGCGACAGGCGCCTCGGGAGCGCGTGCAGCCGGTGGCTCGGGTGCGCGTGCGGCCGGTTCGGCGATGCGTGGTTCGGGAGCCCGAGGGGCAGGTTCAACCGGACGCGGAATCGCGCCAGTACCTGACGACACGATCGGTGCGGCACTCGTAATTGGTTTGGCCGAGGTCACTGGAGCAGGTGCTTCTGCTGGTGCTGTAGACACGACAGGCTCGACAGCGGGAGCCTCTTCTGCGACATCCTTCGCCGCAGCCTTCTTGGCCGGCGCCTTCTTCGCAACCGCTTTCTTCGCCGCAGCCTTCTTCGCGGGCTTGGCCTCACCGTCATCGGTCGTCTTCGCCGCAGCCTTCTTTGCGGCCTTCTTGACGGGCTTCGGCTCCTCCGGCTGCACGTCGCGCTTCAAGCCATCGCGCTCGGCACGCGAACGTACGCGGTCGGCCTGTTGCTCGATGATGGTGGACGACTGCGTCTTCACACCAATGCCCAACTTGCTACACAAGTCGAGCGTCTCTTGATTGGTCATGCCGAGCTCTTTAGCGAGCTCATGAACGCGAAGGATCTTTGCCAAGTGTTCCTCTTACTCCTGAGTGTCTCCGGACGATGCCGCCCACTGTTCCTGACTGACCACCGAACCGTCCGCGGCGTGCCACTCCATGGCGCCCGTCTCGGGGTTCGTAATCCATTCGCCTTCGGCGTATGTCTGCTGCGGCTCGTCGGCTGCAACCGACACGAAGCCCGATGACTCCTCCGATGCTTGCGTCTCGCTCTTCACGTCGAGGCGCACACCCGTCAGACGCGCAGCCAAGTTGGCGTTCACGCCCATCTTGCCGATGGCCAGTGACAACTGGAAGTCGGGAACGATCACGTCGGCCTGCGTGCCATCCGGGCTCAGGCGCACGTCGGTGACCTTGGCTGGCGACATCGCCTTAGCGATGAAGTCCCGGAGATCTTCCGAGAACGGGATGATGTCAACCTTTTCGCCACGCAATTCGGTGACCACCATGCGTACGCGACCACCGCGGGCACCCACGCAGGCGCCGACGGGGTCGACGTTATTGTCGTTCGACCACACAGCAATCTTGGTGCGCTGACCGGGTTCGCGCGAGCAGGCCTTGATTTCGACGACGCCGTCGGCGATTTCCGGCACCTCCAGCTCGAAGAGACGCTTGATGAGACCCGGGTGCGTGCGGCTGACGACGATCTGCGGACCCTTAGGGGTCTTGCGCACTTCGACGATGTAGGCCTTGAGGCGCGCGTTAGGTTCGCGCACTTCGCCCTGCACTTGCTCGGCCTGCGGCAATAGCGCCTCGACGCGGCCCAGATCGAGCAACGTGTACTTGGTGTCGGTCTTCTGCACGATGCCCGAAACGATGTCGCCTTCGCGGTTTGCGTACTCCTCGAACTTGCGGTCACGCTCAACTTCTCGAATGCGCTGGCTCATCACCTGACGGAACGTGGTGGCAGCAATGCGTCCAAGTTCGTCCTTCTTCGGCGTGTCGTCACGCTCGTTGATCCAATTGCCGTCGTCGTCGACGTCGTAGGCGGTGAACGTGATGTCCATGTTCTCGGGGTTGATCCCCACGATCACTTCTTCGGCCGCACCCGGACGCTTTTTGTAGGCAGTAGCGAGTGCCTCCACCAACACCTGCAGCAGTGAGTCGACCGACAACCCACGATCCGCCGCCAACATCTTGATGGCTTCGGTCATATCGAGATTGCTCATGATGCCTTGACCTCCTTCGACTTCTTGGAGCCCGGCTTTGGCGTGGGCCCCCATTGGAATACCGTCTTCGTCTTTTCGATCACATCGAACGCGATGGTGTGCTCCACGAGCGCAGCGTCGCGCACCACGACGTGGTGGTCGGTTGCGTCGATCAACATGCCCTGCACACGGCGCGTACCCGCGATGGGTTCGAGCAACTTGATGGACACGTCTTTACCGATTTCGCGCCGATAGTGCCGCGGCTCGCGCAGCGTGCGCTCGAGCCCGGGGCTCGACACCTCGAGGGTGTAGCGGCCCGGAACCGGATCCTGGTGATCGAGTTCGCGCGACACCAGGCGCGTAATGAGGGCGATCGTGTCGAGGCTGACCCCCGATTCGCCACCGGGAGGCGTATCCACGACTACCCGCAGGACGCCACCCACGTAGTCGAGGTCGTACAGATCGAGGCCCAGGTCGCCGACAATGGGCGCCACCAAGGCATGGACGCGGTCGATGACGGGGCTCATTGCGGCTCGGGACATCGATTCACCTCCATTCTTTTCTGGTGAGGCCCCGCGCAAACGTGGCCCCATGAAGAACAAAAGGCGTGGGTCGAAACCCACGCCTCCGGTTCAACGAACTTCAAAGGACAGAGGAATTATAACCGCGCAAACTAAGGTTCAACCGTGGTTGCACGCCTCTCTACGGTGTTCGTTCGGACGTTGCGGGACAACCCCGTCGACGCTGAGGTGCCGAGCCACCGCCTGCTGGTGCGGGCCGGCTACATCCGCCGGGCGGCCCCCGGGGGCTACACCTGGTTACCGCTCGGTTGGCAGGTGTACCAACGCGTCGCGCGCATCATTCGCGAGGAAATGGACGCCATTGGCGCGCAAGAGGTGCACTTCCCCGCCATGTTGCCGCGCGAACCCTACGAGGCAACGGGACGCTGGACCGATTACGGCGACAATCTGTTTCGCCTGCAGGATCGCCGCAAGGTCGACTACCTACTCGGCCCCACCCACGAGGAGATGTTCACGCTGCTCGTGAAGGACCTGTACTCCAGCTACAAGGACCTGCCGGTGTGGCTGTACCAGATTCAGGACAAATATCGCGACGAGGCGCGACCGCGCGGTGGTTTGCTTCGAGGTCGGGAATTTTCCATGAAAGATTCGTATTCGTTCGACATCGATGACGAGGGCCTGCAGCGCAGCTACGACGCCCATCGCGAGGCATACGTGCGCATCTTCGATCGACTCGGTCTGCCGTACGCAATCGTGTCAGCGATGTCGGGCGCCATGGGCGGCAGCGCATCTGAAGAGTTCTTGTTTCCCTGCGAAGTAGGCGAAGACACCTTTGTGCAGTGCGCGACGTGCGCGTACTCGGCCAACACCGAAGCCGTGCGCGTCGGCGCAGCGGCAACGATCGATGACTCCGCGACGCCAGCATTGGTTGTCGTCGACACACCCGACACGCCGACGATCCAAACGCTTGTCGACCTCTTCAACCGACGCGACGATCTCACACGCGCCGACCGCGCGTGGACGGCGCGCGACACTTTGAAGAACGTCGTCGTCAACCTGCGTCACCCCGACGGTCGACTCGAGCCGCTCGCCATTGGTGTACCCGGCGATCGTGAAGTCGACATGAAGCGTCTCGAGGCGCAGGTGTCTCCGGCCGAAGTGGAGGCGTTCGACGAGACGCACTTCGCCAAGCATCCCGCCCTCGTCAAGGGCTACATCGGTCCGGGCACACTTGGCGAGCACGGCACCTCGGGCATTCGGTATCTCCTTGATCCGCGCATCGCGATTGGCAGCGCGTGGATCACCGGCGCAAATGCGGCGGGCAAGCACGTCATGTACCTCGTGTACGGACGCGACTTCACGGCCGATGGCACGATCGACGTGGCCGAAGTACGTGATGACGACACCTGCCCCGCATGTGGTTCGGCGCTCGTCATCAAGCGTGGCATCGAAATCGGCCACGTGTTCCAGCTGGGACGCAAGTATGCCGAGACACTTGGTTTGAGCGTGCTTGACAAGAACGGCAAACAGCAGGTGGTAACCATGGGCTCGTATGGCATTGGCGTGTCACGCGCAGTGGCCGCGATTGCCGAAGCCACACACGACGAGCTCGGCCTGCGCTGGCCGCGCGCAATTGCCCCCTACGACGTACACATTGTGATGGCCGGCAAAGACGACGGCGACATCACCGCAGCAGCAACCACCATTGCCGATGCGTTGGAGCGAGCAGGCATGCGCGTGTTACTCGACGACCGCGTTGGCGTGTCACCGGGCGTCAAGTTCAAAGACGCCGAGTTACTCGGCATGCCAAGCATCGTCGTCGCCGGCCGCGGCGTGGCCAGTGGGATGGTTGAAGTGCGCAACCGAATCAGTGGGGCGACGAACGAAGTGGCTATTGCCGATGCCCCCGCCACGGTGCTCGCCCACGCACAGGCCAACTAACGATGCAACTCCTACGCGGCGTTGTTCAGCATTACGAGTGGGGCGACCAGCAAGCCATCCCCGACTTCCTTGGCGTCGAAGCCGACGCCAAGCCGTGGGCCGAGTTGTGGTTCGGCACCCATCGCGGCGGCCCGTCACTCGTACGCACGGGCGAGCGCACCACGCCGCTCGCGACGGTCGCTGGCGACTTGTCGTTTCTCGTCAAGATCATCGCCGCAGCCAAGCCACTGTCACTGCAGACACATCCCAACGACGACGAGGCAACGTCGGGCTACCAACAAGAAAACGAAATTGGGATTCCCCTCGATGCACCGAATCGCATCTATCGCGACACCTCCGCCAAACCCGAATTGTTGATTGCGCTCACGCCGTTTGACGCGCTGTGCGGCTTCCGCGAACTCGACCTCACGTATCAGCTCTGTGAGCGATATGGATGGACCGAGCTTGCCGATCATCTTCGCGCCGATGGCCTCGCCGAGACAGTGCGCTGGGCACTGACCACCGGGCCGCGGCAACTCCCCGACAACATGCCCGCGTGGGCCGCTCGAATCGCGGCCATGTATCCCGGCAACGGCGCCGTGCTCGTGGCGTTACTCATGCACCACGTGCGCCTGGCTCCCGGTGAAGCCATCTTTCTTGGCGCGGGCAACGTGCACGCCTACCTGTCGGGCACCGGCCTCGAAATCATGTCGTCGAGCGACAACGTGGTGCGCGCCGCGTTCACTCGCAAGCACATCGATATCGACGAGTTTCTCGCTGTTGCCCGTATCCAGCCGATCGATCCGCCGATCATGCAGCCTCTCCGCGAGTCGCCCACCACGCTGTCGTATCCCGTCACTACGCATCGGTTCGGCGTGCAACGCATCGACGTCAATGGCGAACACGTCATTGCCGCGCAACACGACTCCGAGATCCTTCTGTGCACCGCGGGCGACGCCGACGTGTTACGTCGCGGCCAGGCCGCACTGGTGCGGCGCGGTGACGTGACCCATCTGCGAGGTACCGCTACGGTATTTCGCACATGGGGCACCCACTAGCGAAACTCGTCGCCGTCGCACTTGCTGCGTCTACGGTGTTTGCTGCTCCATCGGCCTCGGCAAGCGATGCGTCGTTACTGGTGATCGGCGACAGCATCACTTGCGGCATGCTCGCATCGAGCACCACCTGTGGCCGCGGCTATCGCGGTTTTGCCCGTCTTGAAGACGACCTCCTCGCACTCGGCACTTTTGATCGCGTGACGGTGGATGCCGTCTATGCACGCAACGCCGCAGGCTTAGCAAGCACTCGACGTCACGGCGCCAAGACGATCGCCGAGTACATTCGCAAGCGTCCCGCGACGAGCGCCGTCATCGTGGCGCTGGGAAGCAATGATCTACAGCATTCGTTTCGCCCCGCCTACTTTGAGGAACAGATTCGCGCAGTGATAACGGCGGCCGGGTCGCGCCCCGTGGCGTGGATCAACGTCTTTCGTTCCGATCGCCCGTACTACGTGCGCCGTTCGGCCACCTTCAACGCCGTGCTTACACGCGTTGCAGCCGACACACCCACGCTCACGGTGATCGATTGGCATACGGCCATTCGGGCTAACCCCGGTTGGCAGGCTTTCGACAAACTGCACCTCCAGCCCGTCGGCTACCAGGCTCGCGTGCCGTTTTACGTTGACGCGGCGGCTGCGCTGTGGCAGATCGTAAATCCGCCAGTGCAGGACACAACAACCACGACGACCACGACGGTCGCGGGCTAATTGCTCTCGATCTTCTTGCGGATCTCGACGATGCGATCTTCTGCGTGGTTGGCGTCTTCGCCCTTTTCCGCCAGCAGTGCGTTGCGGTCTTTTGCCGCCTCACGTTCGGCGAGCGCCGTGTCGACACGCGCGATTGCGGCGTCGACGCCGTGTTCGTTGATGTAGGTCGCCCACTCGACGAGCGCGTCCACCATTTCCGACTCGGGCACGACGGCCACATTGCGACCCTTCACGAAGAGATGTCCACGCTTGTTGCCTGCCGCGATGCCGAGGTCGGCCTCACGTGCTTCGCCCGGGCCATTCACCACACACCCCATGACGGCGATCTGCAGCGGAATCTCGCGGTCGGCGAATGCCTCCTGAGCACGGGTCGCCACATCGATCACATCGATTTCCGCGCGGCCGCAGCTCGGGCACGCGATGAGATCGACGTTTTTACGCTCGCGCAATCCGAGCGACTCCAACAACAGTCGTCCCGCCTTCGCCTCTTCCACCGGGTCGGCGGTAAGGCTGTAACGAATGGTGTCGCCGATGCCCTCGAGGAGCAATGCGCCAATACCCGCGGTGGCCTTGACGAGTCCGCCGGGCAGTGGGCCGGCCTCGGTGACACCGAGATGCAGCGGATGATCGGTGACTGCGCTCAACTTGCGATACGCCTCGACCATGAGGGGCACGTTAGAGGCCTTCACTGAAATCTTGATGAGATCGAAATCGACTTCTTCGAAATACGCGATCTCCTGCAGCGCGGACTCGACCATGGCGTCCGCGGTGAGGCCGCCGTACTTGTCGTAGAGCGACGGATCGAGCGACCCGCCATTGACGCCGATGCGGATGGGCACCTTTCGGTCGCGCGCCTCGCTGGCAACCGCCTTGATGTGCTCCGGCTTGCGAATGTTGCCGGGGTTCAGTCGCAAACCGTGCACGCCGGCTTCGAGCGCGGCGAGGGCCATCTTGTACTGATGATGGATGTCAGCGATGATCGGCACCGGCGAGCGCGGCACGATCTTGGCGAGTCCTTCCGCAGCCTCGGCCTCGTTGCAGGTGCAGCGCACGATGTCGCAACCCGCGGCAGCAAGCGCGTAAATCTGTTGGAGCGTGCCTTCGACATCTGCGGTCTTCGTCGTCGTCATCGACTGCACACTGATCGGCGCATCCCCGCCGACTGCCACCTTGCCCACCGTGATTGTGCGGGTCTTCCTGCGTTCGTACACCGCCATGTTCCTAGTCTCGCATCAGCCGAGGGGCTGGGTGATGTCCAAGTACAGGCCAGCGAGCAGCAGCATTGCCAACAAGGCAACAACAGCGGTAGCAACAGGAACCATCTTGCCCACATCCGCGCGATACGGCACGCCCTTGCGGGAACGAATCCGCTCATACGTGGCGATCGCGGCGTGCCCGCCATCGAATGGCAACAGCGGGAAGAGATTGAAGACGCCAACAAAGATGTTGACACCGGCGAGCAGCATCAACACGCCCTTCAACCCCTCTTGACGACCGAGCTCGCCGCCCAACTGACTGGCGCCCACCACCGTGCTGGGCCGCGAGGTGGGATCGGCATCCTCGTTGACTACCGAGTCGATGATGTTCAGCGGATTGAGCACCGTGAACACGCCGACTACCGAGCGCACCGCCCCATCCACCACGTCATAGGCCGCGTAGCCAATCGACTCGAACACGTTGTGATCGACGTAGTCGAGCGACCACGTCGACACGCCAAAAAACGCCACCGCAGGATCACTTGGGTTGGCCGCCAACTCTGCCGACACTGACAATGGGGCGTCGCCTCGCAATAGATCCACCGAAACCGTGTCGCCGGGAGCACGTGCGGTGATCTCGGCCACCAACTCGTCGCGCGTGGCCACGGGCACGCCGTCGAAGGCCACAATGATGTCGTCGCGCAACACGCCCGCGCGATCGGCGGGCGAGTCGACAGCCGGCGATTCCACTACCGCAACGCGGCCCGTCTCGGCGTACCGACCCGCGGTGGCGTATACGCCGACAAACAACACAAAGGCGATGATCGCGTGCATCAGCGATCCTGCGGTAATCACCAACATGCGCTTCAGATACGACTTGTTCATGTAGGCGCGATCTTCTTCACCCGGCTCTACCGGATCGAGGTTGCTCATGCCGATGATGCGCACGAATGCGCCAAGGGGAAACGCGCGGAAACCGTATTCCAATTCACCGCGCTGTCGGCTCCACAAGCGCGGGCCGAACCCCATGTAGAACTGCGTCACCTTCATACCTGACCACCGTGCGGTGACAAAGTGGCCCACTTCGTGCAGAAACACCGACATGAGCAGCCCAAACACAAACAGCAGTGTCCAGGCATTGTTCATACCCAGCCACACCACGAGCACGGTTAACACTGCAAACGTCAGCCAATTGCTCTTACCCTCGTTCACCGGTTTGGGCTGATTGACTGTGTCACCACCCGCGACGATCTCGTCGCGAAACTTGCGATAGAACTCGCTCATTGCAGTACTCCCTGTGCGATGCGCCGCGCCGCGGCGTCTGCTTCGAGGATGTCGTCAACACTTGTCGGTGTCGCGCCGTCATGTTGCTGCAACGCGGCGTCGACAACGCCGGCGATGTCCGACCACGCGATGCGACCAGCGAGGAATGCCTCCACTGCTATTTCGTTTGCCGCACTCAACCAAGCAGGTGCGGTGCCGCCCACGCGACCCGCCGCATAAGCGAGGTCGAGGCACTTGAACGTGGCGCGATCGGGGGACGCAAAGTCGAGGCGCGACAGCGTGGTCCAGTCGATTCCCCCGTAACTCACCACACCCCGGAACGGATATTCGAGCGCATAGGCAATGGGCAGGCGCATATCGGGCATCGACAATTGCGCGATAACGGCACCATCATTGAACTCCACCATGCTGTGCACAATCGACTGCGGATGCACTACCACGTCGATTGCGTCGTAGCCCACACCGAACAACTCGTGCGCCTCGATGACCTCGAGCCCCTTGTTCATAAGCGTGCTCGAGTCGATGGTGATCTTCGGGCCCATCGACCATGTGGGGTGCTTGAGCGCTTCGGCAACCGTCACGGTGCGCAACTCATCGGCACTCTTGCCTCGGAACGGCCCACCGCTTGCAGTGAGCAACAATCGCGATACCTCGGTGATGCCGCCATTCGTGGCGCGCAAGCACTGATGTATTGCGCAATGCTCGCTATCGACTGGGATTATCTCGGCACCAGGCGTTTGTCGCAGCGGCTGCACCACGGGGCCAGCAGCGATCAAACTCTCTTTGTTTGCTAACGCGAGGCGCTTGCCTGCAGCAAGCGTCGACGTAGTCACTGCGAGCCCGGCAAAGCCGACCACGCCGTTCACCACCACGTCGGCGACCTCGGCCACGTGTTCCAACTCGCCCACGACTTCGATACCAGGCAGCGCTGCCGCCACTTCGCGGCGCGCCGCACCATCCACCACCACGACCACCTCTGGGCGATACCGCTTGGCCTGCTCGATGACGACGTGAGCCGATGATCCCACGCCGAGCGCCACGATTTCGAATGCACCGGGCGCGTCGTCGATGACCTGGAGGGTCTGTGTGCCAATTGATCCGGACGAACCGGCAATGGCTACACGCACCGCTGACATGACCTTCAGTATCCCACCCGCGAACGGGTAATGGGTATGCGGGGCGTCAACCGAACGTCACGACCAGGGCTGAATGACCAGCGTGAGGTAATACACGGCCGGCATTGCAAACAACAGGCTGTCAAAACGGTCCAGTGCTCCCCCATGGCCTTTGAGCACCGAACCGAAGTCCTTGATGTTCAAGTTGCGCTTGAACATCGACTCAGCCAAGTCGCCAAGCGGCGCAAAGATGGAAATTACGATGGCGAGCATGATCCACTCACTCGGATCGTCCCACGTGGTGCTCTGCATGCCCACGGCAATAACCGCAATAAATGTGCCGACAATGCCGCCGATCAACCCCTCCACCGTCTTGTTCGGGCTGATCCACGCGCGCAGCGGGGTGCGACCCGCCGAGCGCCCCGCGAAGAACGCGACGATGTCATGTGCGATCACGCCGATCACGAGAATGAAGAACGTGTCAGTGCCAGTGTTTTCGTACGAGCCACCGAATGTGGAGAAACGCAGAATGAGCGCCGCATACGAGCCGAGCAGGCCAACCCAGATCAACGGCATCATCGTGATGGCGGTGTTGGGGAGGGGCGCCGATTCGACCCCATCGGCCGCAATGAAGGTGACCGCCGTGGCGAGGAACGCAAAAGCAAACACGAGCGGGAGCGCCGCGTCACCAATCCAATACGCGGCGAGTGGCGCAGCAACTGCGCCCACCACACCCACCACGGTGGCTGGCCGATAGCCCGCGCTCTCCGACTGGGTGAGGAACTCGAAGGCGGCGAGGCCCACTGCTGCGACGACAATCACCATCACGGCGGCTGGACGCCACACGGTGGCCGCGATGAAGGCGGCTGCCATCAATGCACCAACAGCGGTTGCCGTCGGCAAGTCGCGACCAGGAACCGGACGCGGGCCCGTGCCGGTGCGACCTTCTTGGCGCGGCGCACGAGTGACCTGCGTGGGCCGACGACGCTGCGCCGTGGAGGGATCGCGAGGTGCGGGACGACGCGTCTCACCCGTGGGATCGGTGCCAATCACGATGCGGCCTTCCCGACGCGGGCGCTGCACCGGCGGCGGCGAGGTGGTGTCAAAGCGGCGTGACGACCCGCCCGTCAAGTCGACGGGCGGACGGCGCGTGCCGGCTGATGGTGACTCATCGCGGTACGCCGACCACACGCTGGTTGAGTCAGCAGCCTTAGTCTCGTCCACGGGTCGTGCTTGACCGCCAGTCGGGTCCTTCAGGAAACGCGGGATTTCGCCGGTAGGCGGCTCCGTCCAATGCGGCAGTTGCTCGGTGTCACCACCGCTAAACGACAAGGCGGGGCCGCTGTCGTCTTCGTCGGCAAATCGCACTACACCGAATTCGTCGCCGAAGTCGATGGTGGGATCGTTGGTGTTGTCGTCATCGCGACGCGGGCGTCGATCGTTGTTGTCGCTCATGGGCGGCCCCCTTAGACCTCGAGTAGTTCTTGCTCTTTGCGGGACAATGCTTTGTCGACCATGTCGACATGTTCATGGGTGATCTTTTCGAGCTCTTTTTCGGCGCGATCGAGGTCGTCTTTTGAGATATCGCCATCTTTCTCGGCGGTCTCCAACACCTTGCGTGCATCGCGGCGAACGTTACGCAATGACACACGACCGTCTTCGGCCATGTTCTTGACGACCTTCACGTATTCCTTACGACGATCCTCGGTGAGCATCGGAAAGTTAATCCGGATGACCACGCCGTCGTTGCTGGGCGTGACACCAAGATCGCTGCCCTGCACCGCCTTCTCAATGGCCGCAATCGACCCACGGTCGTGGGGCTTAATGAGCAACTGCCGCGCCTCGGGAACCTGAAAGGTGGCCAACTGCTGGAGCGGCACCGTGCTGCCGTAGTACTCCACAGGCAACTTCTCCACGAGGCCCGAGCTAGCGCGCCCCGTGCGCACTCCGGTGAACTGACCCTGCACGTGCTCTACGGCTTTTGCCATCTTGTCCATGGCATCCAGCAGGGTGTCTTCAATCACCCGACCAGCGTACCTATTTCCTCGCCCCCGAGTAAGGACTTGACGTTGCCCTGCTGGAGCAGGTTGAACACCACAATGGGCAAATTGTTGTCGCGACAAAACGTGATGGCAGTCGAGTCCATGACCTTAAGGCCCTTGTTGATCACATCGAGATACGAAATACGAGCGTACTTGGTGGCGTTTGGATCGAGTTTCGGATCAGCGGTGTACACGCCGTCAACGCCGGAGTGTGTTCCCTTCAAGATCACTTGCGCAGAAATTTCGGCGGCGCGCAATGCCGCAGCAGTGTCGGTAGTGAAGAACGGGTTCCCTGTACCGCCGGCAAGAATGACCACGCGACCCTTTTCCAAATGTCGCTCAGCGCGACGACGAATGTAGGGCTCGGCGACCTTGGGCATCTCGACTGCCGACATCACGCGCGACGGCTGACCGACACGCTCAAGTGCATCTTGAATCGCCAATCCGTTCATCACGGTGGCGATCATGCCCATGTAGTCGGCTTGCGCCTGATCCATGCCTTGGCCAGCACCTTTGAGGCCGCGCCAGAAGTTGCCGCCGCCCACCACAACTGCGATGTCGACGCCAAATTCCTCGCGCGCCTCGTGCAACTCGGTGGCAACTTGACGCAACGTGTCCGAGTCGAGACCGAAGCCGGTCTTCTCCGCCAACGCCTCCCCCGAAAGCTTGAGCACGATGCGGTTCCATCGTGGCTGCTTTGGGGACTGGTTCGTCATATTGCTGCTACGTGTTTAGCCGATCTCGACCTGGGCGTAACGCACGACTGCGCCCGACCCGATGATTTGGGCAACGGACTTCTTGTCATCTTTCGCATAGGGCTGCTCGAGCAGGACGATGTCCTTCAGGAAACCCTGGATACGACCGTCGACGATCTTGCCGATTGCCGCCTCCGGCTTGCCCTCGTTACGGGTGATTGTCTCGAGCGTCGTACGCTCTGCGGCGATCACCTCGGCCGGCACGTCGTCGCTGCGCAAGTACTTCGGACGTGCGAACGCGATATGTACCGCCACGTCGTGAGCGAGTTCTTGCGATACACCGCTCATTTCCACGAGGACACCGTTAACGCCTCGCCCGCCTTGCACGTGGGTGTAGGAATCAAGCACATTGCCTGCCGCGGCCTCAAACCGAATCACGTCGCCGAGTTCGATCTTTTCCTTGAGCAAGATCTTCAGGTCGTCAAGCTCCTTGGCGCGATCGTTCACCGCAGACTCGCCCTTGGCGATCACGAGCTCCGCAAGTGCAGTGGCTTCGGCAATGAACTGTTCACTAGAGGCAACGAAGTCGGTCTCACTCTTGAGCTTGACGATTGCGCCCACATTGCCCGCAATGACGAGGGCAACAACGCCCTGATTGTTTTCGCGATCGTCACGCTTGGCGCTCGCGGCGAGACCCTTCTCGCGCAACCACTGCTTGGCGGCCTCCATGTCACCACTGCTGGTTTCGAGTGCCTTCTTGCAGTCCATCATTCCTGCGCCGGTTGCCTGGCGCAGAGCTTGCACATCTTTTGCGGTAAACGACATTGCGATCAGGCCTCCGTCGGCTTGTCACTGGCTGACGCGACGCGAGCATCGCGGGCGGCCTGGGCTTCTGCAGCCGACTTGCGAGCGGCTTCCTGCTGTACATCAAACGCGGCCTGCTCTTCGGCCGTACGGGTGATTGGCGCAGCCGCCACAGGTGCAGTGCGCGACAGCGTCTTTTCGGCAATGAATCGACCCTCGATAACCGCCTCGCAGATCACGCGCGACATGAGTTCATTCGCGCGGATTGCGTCGTCGTTGCCCGGAATCGGGAACTGCACCACATCGGGGTTTACGTTGGTGTCGACAACAGCTACAACGGGGATGCCGAGCTTGTTCGCCTCAGTAACCGCGATGTGCTCCTTCATCGTGTCAAGCACGAACACAGCCGAAGGCAACTTCGACATGTTGCGGATACCCGAGAGGTTTTTCTGCAGCTTCTCAAGCTCGCGCGAAATGAGCAGCGCTTCCTTCTTTGGCATGAGTTCGAACTCGCCGGAGTCGCGCATGCGCTCGTATTCCTGCATCTTGCCAACGCGCTTCGAGATGGTGTCAAAGTTGGTGAGCATGCCGCCCAACCAACGCTCATTGATGTACGGCATGCCGCACTTCTCGGCGAAGAATTTGATCGGATCCTGTGCCTGCTTCTTGGTACCGATGAACAGCACGCTGCCGCCGTTGGCGACAAGGTCACGCACGAAGCGATAGGAGTTTTCGACGCGGTCGAGGGTCTGCTCGAGGTCGATGATGTAGATGCCATTGCGCTCACCAAATATGAAGCGCTTCATTCGCGGGTTCCAGCGATGGGTCTGGTGTCCGAAGTGGACGCCTGCCTCGAGCATCTGGCGCATACTGACGATTGCCATAACAGTTACCTCCCCTGCAGTTGGTGTCATCCGCCCACGCGCCGAAACGGCGACCGCAGGATGGGGCGGATGTAGATGATGGTGTTCTGCCGCGTAGTTACGGCGTGGTGAGTGTATCGGGAGGGTTCAGCCGCTCACCAGCGCCGCCCGTGGCCGAAGCCGCCCACTCGCCACACTGCAACGGTTGGGGTCGACATACGCGCCACCAACGCGCACACCTATATACAAGGTCTCCCGCGCCTCCCCGACCGGGGCGCCGACCCCGACATGCTGGCCAACCCGCACCGCGATGGCGTCCATACCGGAGTGGGTCACCAGCACGCCGCGCGCCGTGCGCACCACCACATGAGCAACGCCCGCCACATGCCCCGCAAAGGTGACAACGCCCCGAGCGGCCGCACCCACTGGCTGACCCGGCTCGCTGGCGTACTCAATGCCGCGATTGCCCGGGCACCACACACACGCGGGGGCCCGAAAGCCATCGACGACAGCAAGGTGGGTGGGCAACACCAACCCACACGTGGCGAGCAGGACAGTGATCAGGCGACGTCGGCCGTGCGCAAACGCGAACGCAGCTGCAACACGGCCTTTGTGTGAATCTGGGACACGCGGCTCTCAGTCACGCCGAGCACCTCGCCGATTTCGCCAAGCGTGAGGTTTTCGTCGTAGTACAACACCAGCACGGTGCGTTCGCGCTCGGGCAACTTTTTGATTTCTTGGCGCATTACCCGGCGCACTTCGTCGGCCTCGATTACCGCGTCGGGATTAGTGGACAGGTGCATGTCGGAATGTGTGGCCGTGGGCGTGGAATCGGCCACCACGTGATCGAGCGGACCCACTGCCCCGGCCGCAACGTCGGCGAGCCATTTCTCCAACTCGGCAACGTCGATACCCAACTTCGCGGCAATCTCGTCGTCGGTGGGCGCTCTGCCCAACTCGTGCTCCAGAGCACTGATGGCGCCTTCAATGTCGCGCGAACGCGACCGCACCGATCGCGGCACCCAGTCCAACTGCCGCAGACTGTCGAGAATCGCACCGCGAATGCGGGGAATGGCATACGTTTCGAACTTCGCGCCGTTGTTGGGGTCAAATCGATCAATTGCGTTCATCAATCCGAACACGCCGGCCTGAATGAGGTCCCCCGTGTCCACACGTTTGGGGAGTCCTGCTGCGAGTCGTCCGGCGACGAACTTGATCAGCGAGGCGTAATGCACCACCAACCATTCACGCGCGGTGACGCTGCGTTCGGCGTGCCACTGTTCCCATGCCTGCTCGACGGTGAGACGCACGGGCAGGGCATTCATGAACCCCAATTATGCCCGCGGGTGCGAGACCTCGTAAGCGGCCTTCAGCCGCTCCTTACTCACATGGGTATAGCGCTGCGTGGTGCCCACATCGCTGTGCCCAAGTAGTTCCTGCACCGCGCGAAGGTCGGCGCCGTTGTCGAGTAGGTGCGTGGCAAACGTATGGCGCAACGCGTGCGGATGCGTGGGCGACGATGCCCGCGCGTCCAGAATGCGCCGCACGTCACGGGGCGCCAGTCGCTTGCCACGGCTGTTCACAAACAGCGCCATCATCGTGCTGTCGTTCACGACCTCGTTGCGCATTGTCGCCCATCCGCGCAATGCAGCCAGTGCGGGTTCACTCACGGGCACGCGGCGCTCCTTCGATCCTTTGCCCATCACCGTGACGGCCAGGCGCTTTACGTCAACGGAATCAATATCGAGCGAGCACAACTCACTCACGCGCAGGCCACTGCCGTACAACAATTCGATCACCGCAGTATCGCGAGCGTTGCGCCATTCGGGCACTCCTTCGCCCTCCGCCGGCGCAATCAGCGCCTCCAGTTGGTCGTTCGTCAGCACACGCGGCAGGCGACCCTGGTCGGAGGGCGTCTTCACGCCGAGCGTGGGGTCAACTGCGATGCGATGCTCGCGAATCATCCATCCGAAGTACTTGCGCAGTGACGCCACCTTGCGGCTAATCGTGCGCTTCGAACGTCGATTGGTGGCCAAGAACGCCACGAACTGACGCACCACGTCACGCGTGACGTCCGAGGGGTTGACAATGCTGCGCCGCGACACCCACTCGGCGAATTGGGCGATGTCGCTCGTGTAGGCCGCCACGGTGTTGGGCGACGAGCGGGTCAACGACTGCGCAAAGGTGTCGATCTCCCACTCTGCAGATGATTCCACTGCCGCCGCACCTCACACGTCGACGCGGCACCTACCGCGTCACTGAATCAACCGTACCGTTCGTCGGGCAACCGACCGAGCACCTCCCACCATCCCGCAGTCTGAGCGAGCCAGCCGGCGGCCTCGAGGCGTCCGAGCGCCACCGCGGTCGACACCATGTCGCCTCCCGTGCGCACGAGAATTTGATCCAGTGTCACCGCTTCGGTGCCGATCGCCGCCAAGAGTTGCGCATCGCTATCGCTTGGCGGTGTACGTGGGTCATAGACATACGGATGTGTGCGACGGTGATCAAGGCCGAGCGCCATCAACACGTCGTCGACCGATACCACCGGCGCGCATCCCTGCTGCAGCAACAGATTGGTGCCCGCCGACGATGCAGTGCGCGGCGAACCCGGCACCGCCATCACCGCAATGTCGCGCTTCTGTGCCTCTTCTACCGTGATCATCGAGCCGCCCGCGGCCTTGGATTCCACGACGACGAGTACTTCGCTCAACGCTGCGAGTATGCGATTGCGCATCGGAAACCGATAGGCCTCGGGCATGGTGCCAGGAGGCGACTCGCTGAGCAGCAGCCCATGAGTCGCCACCCACTCCCACAACTCGCGATTCTCTTTCGGGTACACGACGTCGAGCCCCGATGCAACGACAGCAATTGGCGGTGCGCTCGAGGTATCGCGCTGCGCAGCCAGCATCGCCCCGCGATGCGCCCAGCCGTCGATACCGCGCGCAAGGCCCGACACGGTCGACACACCGCTCGCTGCCAAGTCGTAGGCCAGGTGCGAGGCCATATAGCGACCGGCAGCACTCGCCGCGCGTGTGCCCACGATGCCTACGCGGCGATATCGCACCACAGACGAATCGCCTCGCCAGAACAACACCGACGGTCGAGCGCCGTCGCCGAGCAATGCCGGTGGGTACGCGCCGTCGCCCACGTACGTCACGCCAATACCCGACTCCGCTAGACGGTCAGCCATGCGACGCAGCAAGTCGTTATCGCGCACGTCGGCATCGAGCATCTCCCACACCTCGCACGGGCGACGACGCATGAGTAGACCGCATAAGCGGCGTGCGCCCACCTGCGGCATCGCGGCCAATGTTGCGGCAACAACAGCGTCGTCGAACATGGTGGTGGTCATCAGGCCTCCCGTTGGGGTGTGAGGCGCACACGCAATGCGAGTGCAGCAGCGACATGACATTCGTCGATTGCATCGGGTTGGTCGCGCAAGTCGGCAATGGTGCGCGCGACCCGGCGAATGCGGTGATACCCACGACCCGACAACGCGCCGCGCTCCAGTTGGGTACGCAGTAATGACGCTGCAGCGGCGGTAAGCGGCGCATGTCGTTCGAGCAACTCACCCACCAACGCCGAATTCGGCATTCCCGCGCGCTCAATGGCATGCTGCCGCGCGGCGATCACGCGACGCGACACCGATGCCGACGGCTCGGATGCGCGCGTGTCCATTAGTTCACCCACCTCGGGCCGCGTGACTGCGACCCGCAGATCGAATCGGTCCAACAGTGGGCCGGAGAATCGCCGCGCGTAGCGCATGCGCGC